>NZ_JBICVM010000021.1:0-109461 GCF_043199095.1 Streptomyces sp. NPDC048650
AAGGCCTCCGTGCGGTGAAGATTCGACACCTCCACCACACACGGAGGCCTTCGCCGTGATCAAGACCCAACCGTTAACAACGCTCGTGATCAATAGATCTAGGGTGTGTCATGTGGATCACGTCGGGCTCGCGAGGTCTGGCACGCACATCTGCGGCGTTGTCGTCCATCAACAACGCTCGGGTTTGTACGGGTGTCGCGCACGACGTGGCGGTACGGCACCACTCAGCTGACGGCAGCACCGAACCACCTGGGCAGTTGGCCGAGCAGATCTTGTTGGTCGTCACCGACCCACGCCACGTGGCCGTCCGGCCGCAGCAGTGCCGCGGGCACGTCCAGTTCCTCGCTGATGTCGACGATGTGATCGACCCGATCCGCCCAACCCGCCACCGAAAGCCGGCCGGTCCGGTCGAGCAGCAGTCCGCGGCCGTCGTGCATCAGCTCGTAGAGGCGCCCCCGCTGCAGCTCCACGTCCCGCATCCGACGGCCGAGCAGTTCGTGCCCCTCGCCGAAGTCGTAGCGGACCTCGACCGCGGTGACGATCCCGGTGACGTACCGGTTCACCTCCTCGAAGTCCATCAGCTTCGAGAACAGCTCCCGCAGCGCGGTCGCACCCGGATCGCTCCCCAGCAGCGTGATCTGCGCGCGGGTGTTGTCCAGCACGCCGGCGCCCACCGGGTGCCGTTCGGCGTGGTAGCTGTCCAGAAGCCCCTCCGGTGCCCAGCCGTTGACCGCGGCGGCCAGCTTCCAGCCGAGGTTGAACGCGTCCTGCACGCCGAGGTTGAGACCCTGCCCGCCGGTCGGCGGGTGGATGTGCGCCGCGTCGCCGGCCAGCAGCACCCGGCCGACCCGGTAGCGCTCGGCCTGCCGGGTGGCGTCGCCGAACCGGGACAGCCAGCGCGGCGAGTGCACGCCGAAGTCGGTGCCCGCCACCGCCCGCAACTGCTGCTTGAACTCCTCGAGGGTCGGCGCGGTCGCACGGTCCTCGGCCACGCCGTCGGCGGGCACCACGACACGGCACACCCCGTCCTCGCCGGGGCTGACGCCGAACCGCAGTTGGGTCTTGCGGACCTCCTCGACGACGGCGGCGATCGTCGCCGGATCCTCGGTCACCTCCATTTCGCCGAGGAGCGTCTCGACCGTGGCGGGCTCGCCGGGGAAACCGACGCCGAGCAGCTTGCGCACCGCACTGCGTCCGCCGTCGCACCCGACGAGGTAGCGCGAGCGCAGCTGTGTGCCGCCCCCCTCCTCGTCGGCTACGCCCTCATTGCCGGGGGTGCCCCCACTCGCCAGCTCGACGGTCACCCCGTCCTCGTCCTGGCTCAGCCCGACCACTTCGCAACCGCGCCGGATCTCGGTACCGAGTTCGACGGCGCGCTCGTCGAGCAGTCGCTCGGTGAGCGGCTGCGGGGTGGCGACGCCGTACGGGTGCGCCGTGTCCAACCCGCCCGGCCACGGCTTCACGATGCCGCCGAAGAGACCGCCGGCCTGGAACTTCTCACTCACCGCGAGGAACCGGTCGAGCAGGCCGCGCTGGTCCATCATCTCGACGCTGCGCGCGTGCAGGCCCTGCCCGCGGGACTCCCCGGTCGGGTTGGCCAGCTTCTCCAGCACGATCACCTGCACACCGTGCAGCCGCAACTCGCAGGCCAGCATCAAGCCGGTCGGTCCGCCGCCGACCACGATCACGTCAATCATCAAAACGCCCATTCAACGAGAAGGGAATCCGGCCGGCCGCTGCGCGCAGTCCGGCGGCGGGCGCACCCGCAGCTCCGCGCCGAGTCCCGCAGCGCAACCGCACCGCGCGGCCCACCGGCGGTTCGACGTTCGCGAGCAACCCATCGACCTTCGCGAGCAACGCCTGCGTCGACAACACCACACGTACTTCGCACATCTGTTGTTTCCGCAGGTCCTGGCCTTGGTCGAGCATTCTGCGGCACGACCCGGGCCTTGTCGCAAGGCCCCCGGTGCGCTATATCTTGAAAGTGGCAAGGAGTGAGTACTCCTTGCCTTTGTGTTTGTCGTCCGCTGTGGACGGACGATCTCCTCCCGGGTTCGCAAAGCGGTGACGCGTCGCGTACGGGGATGCCGGCGGCGAGGAGCACCTCCCTGGGCCTGCGGATGTGGCCGCGGAACGACGAGCCTGCCGTCGATCAGCGAGGAGGCGGCGCAGGGCGGTCGTTCCCCAGGTGCCGGCCTACGACCGTGGTCGCTTCTTGCACCGCGTGGCGGAGGCTGAACAGGACCGTGCGGACCAGCGGATGGTCGTTCGCGGAGGTGCGGACCGTGGCCACGATCGCGCGCCGGTGCGTGGGCGCGGGGGCGAGCAGGGTGACGTCGGGGGCGCGGTCGAACCACAGGAGATCCGGCAGGAAGGCCGCGGCGTGGCCCTGTGCCGCCAGGCGGGCGTGTACCAGCATGTCGGCGGACTCGAAGGCGACGTCGGGCTCGAAGCCGGCCGCGTGACAGACGGAGACGGCCCACTGTCTGGCCGGGGTGCCGATGGGTTCCATCGCCCAGGGATGCTGGGCCAGTTCGGACAGTGACCGCACGGCGGTGTCGCGGACGGCCAGGCGCATCCGGTCTTCGCCCAGCACGTGATGGCTCAGTTCGGTGGGCTGCGGCGGGCGGGCATGGCCGGGGAAGGTCTCGTCGATGACGAGGTCGACATCGCGTGCCAGCAAAGCGGCCAGTGCGGTGTCCGGTTCGGCCTGGGTCACCTCGATGCGTACGCCCGGGTGCGTGTCGCGCAGCCAGGTCAGGGCGGTGGGCACCAGGGTGAGCATCGCTGTCTGGAAGGCGGCCACTCGCAGCGTGCCGGCCAGCTCCTGAAGGGAGGCGGCGATCTCCGTCCGGGCCCGGTCGAGCTGTTGCAGCACCGCTTCGGTGTGGGCGACCAGGATCTCGGCCTGAGGCGTCAGCCGCACCCTGCGGCCGTCCCGCTCCAGAAGCGGCGCGCCGACCTCGGACTCCAGCAGGCTCAGGTGTTGGGAGACGGCGGACGGGCTGTACGACATGGCCGCCGCGACGGCCGCCAGGGTGCCGCGGTGCTTCAGCTCGCGCAGCACCTCCAGACGGCGCAGGTTGTGCATGCCTCTCTCTCCATCCATCAAATTTTGTGACCTATCAAGTCCAGAAGCATTCACTTTTCTGAAAATCGGCGTTTTGGGAGCGTTGAAGCAGAGAAGCGCCGCGCGCGCAGAACCTACGGACGGGACACAGGCCATGGACATCGAAGCGCTCCGCCGGGACACCCCGGGCACCGCGAACCGGATCCACCTCAACAACGCGGGGGCCGGCCTGCTGTCCCGGCGGATCCTTGAGACCGTGACCGCCCATCTGGAGCTGGAGGCTGCCATCGGCGGCTATGAGGCCGCGGCCCGGGAACGGGACCGCATCGACGCCGCCCACACGCACATCGCCCAGCTCGTGGGAGGCGGGCCCGGCGAGATCGCGCTGTTCGACAATTCCACCCATGCCTGGAACGCCGCGTTCTACTCCATGACGTTCAGGGCGGGCGACCGCATCCTCACCGGCCGAGCCGAATACGGCAGCAACGTCCTGGCCTACCTGCAGATCGCCGAGCGCACCGGCGCCGAGGTCGTCGTCGTCCCCAACGACGCGTCCGGGCAGGTCGACACCACCGCCCTGGCCGACCTCATCGACGACCGGACCAGGCTGGTCGGCATCAGCCATGTCCCCACCAGCGGCGGCCTGGTCAACCCCGCCGCCGAGATCGGCCGCATCACCCGGGCCGCGGGCGTGCGACATGCTCACCGCCACCGGCCGCAAGTTCCTGCGCGGCCCGCGCGGCACCGGGCTTCTGTGGGTGCGCCCCGAGGCGCTCGATCACCTGGAGCCGTACGTCAACGAGATCGCCGCGTCGACCTGGGACGGCAGGCGGGGCTTCACCTGGCACGACGGCGCCCGGCGCTTCGAGACCTGGGAGCGCAGCTACTCCAACGTGCTCGGCCTGAGCGCCGCCGTCCAGCAGGCCCTGGAGATCGGCATGGACGACATCGGCCAACGCGCCATCGCTCTCGGCACCTCCCTGCGCGACCGGCTGGACGCCGTACCCGGCGTCACCACGTACGACCTCGGTCGACAGCGGTGCGCGATCGTCACTGCCAAGGTCGACGCCATGCCCACCGCGGACGTCGCCGCCGCGCTCGCCGCGCACGACATCAACGTCAGCGTCACCCTCCCGATGGAGACCCAGCTCGACACCGAGGAGCGAGGAGTCCACCCGCTGGTGCGGCTCTCGCCCCACTACTACAACACCGAGAGCGAACTCGACCGCGCCGTCGAGGTCTTCGCCGAGCTGGCCACCGCAAGCTGACCGACGACGACGGTTCCTCGCCCCCCAACGCGAAAGCCCGACACCTGCAACGGTGTCGGACACCGCTGGCATGATCCCCCTCATGCCCCACAAAAACGCACTGGACCTCGGCCGGACAACCGCTCCGCACACGGTCACCCCCGAACTGCGGCGCCAGGTGATCGACTGCTGGATCGCGGTCACCAACTCCGGTGGCGCCGCCGGATTCCCGTTCCCGCCGGTCCGAGAGGAGGACGTCGCGCCCGTCGCCGACAAGCTGCTCGACCGCCTCGACCCACAGCACAGCCGTCTTCTCACCGCTGAGTGCGACGGAGTTCTGGCCGGATGGGTCATCCTCCACCGCGATCCCTACCGGCTCATCGGGCACTGGGGCACGGTGAACCACCTTCAGACCCACCCGGACTTCCGCGGCCGGGGCATCGGCTCTGCCCTCATGCGTGAGCTGCGGAGGGTCGCCCGCGATGAGCTGGGCCTTGAACAGCTGCATCTCGCGGCCCGGGCGGGCGAGGGGTTGGAGGACTTCTACGGGCGGCTCGGGTGGCGTGAGATCGGTCGCTGGCCAGGAGCCCTCCGCCTGGCTCCTGACGACACCCGTGACGAGGTCCTCATGCTCCTCGCCCCGCTCTGATCGGTTGCGGCTGCTCTCCATCGACCTGGCCGTCCAGATATTCGACCAGCGCTGCCTCTTTGCGTCGCAGCCGGTCCCGTTGGTCCTCGGGGAGCGCGGACAAGGCGTCGACGAGGACTCGCGTCCGGGGAACGTGAACCATCGCGCCCACGTAGATCCGGCATGCCGAACACCAAGCCAAGCCGACGCGCCGCTCGAACACCGAGTCCTCAGGCGGATGGAAGCGGTACTGGTACGAGCGGACGGGCGTCCCGCAATCCGCGCAGAGTTGCTGCTCTCCGTCCCATACCGTCTCCCAGGTACTGACCTTCACCCATCCCTGCCGCCCGGCATGTGCTCTTCAAGTGGTCATGCGAACCAGTCTCTCCCATAAGCATGTCCAGGGTCGAAGAAACCCATGGCGGCCATGACCGTTCGGGGGCCGGATGCGGCGAGAGCCGAGATCTCCGCGGCACCCTTCGGCGGCAATCGGCCAACGCCGACCGGCCCTGTCGGGGCATCGGTCGGCGTCCGGTCTGCCCGCTGCGCCGTCAGCCCCGGTCACCCAGGTCCAGGCGGTCGAGCAGTCCGGCGCGGGTGAACGCGGCGACCAGTTCGTCACGGCCCTCGGTGAAGTGCGCCCAGCTGTCGTAGTGGACGGGAACCACCCTGCGGGCACCGAGGATCTGGGCGGCGTCGGCGGCCTGCGCGCTGTCGAGGACGATCAGCGCGCCGTCGAAGAGGACGGAGAAGCGGGGAGCCCCGGCGAACAGGATGGCGGTGTCCACCGGGCCGAACCGTTCGGCGATCTCCTCGACCAGGTCGAGCGAGGCGTTGTCGCCGCTGACGTAGACCGTGGGCAGACCCTCACCGGTCAGAACGAATCCGACGACCTGGCCGGTGATCGGCTCGACTTCCTCGCGCGCGCCGGGCCCGTGGACGGCCGGCACGCCCGTGACGGTGATCGTGCCGCCACCGGGGCGGTCCAGCGCGATCGACTCCCAGTCGGCCAGCCCCCTGGCCCCCGCGCCCAGGCGCTGCCCACCACCAGGAGTGGTGAGGGTCAGCGGGACGTCGGCGAGCACCGCCCGGCCGGATTCGTCGAGGTTGTCGGGGTGCTCGTCGTGAGAGAGCAGGACCACGTCGATACGGCCAAGGTCGGCCGGCGAGGCGGAGGCGGGTGCCGTCTTGGTCAGCCGGCCACCCGGCACGTGGTACTCGCGGGGTGTGTCGAAGGTCGGGTCGGTCAGGAACCGCAGGCCCCCGTATTCGAGAAGCGCGGTCGGGCCGCCGAAGACGCGAATGGGGATCTGCTCAGTGGTCGTGCTGGTACCAGCCATCAAAACCTCACGGATAGAGAGCGTTTTATTCGTGAGGGACACTACGGGTGTCTCACGGATGGATGCAAGCCGTACCATGACAGGTATGAGCGAGACCCCGACCGCCGAATCCGTGCCACCGCCCGCGCCGGGGGCGGAGGACTACCTCGCCCTCGACTTCGTCAACAGCGCCATCGCGTTGCCCGGAGGGCACTTCATCGACTTCCTCGGCACCCCCGAGGGCACGAATCGGTGGCTCACCGAACACGGCCTCGCGCCGGCCGACGCCGGGGTGCAGGAGATGTGCGCGACGCAGCTGCGCTCCCTGCGCGAACACCTCAGGGCGTTGTTCGCCGCCCGCGTCGCCGCCGTGCCCGCCCTGCCCGCGGCACTGTCCGCCGTTAACGACGCGCTGAGCAGAGCTCCCACAGCCGCCCTGCTGTACTGGGACGAGAGGAACGGCCCCTACCGCGCGGCGCCTTGCCCCACCAACGAGATCCTCGACCGCGCTCTCGCGAACCTCGCGGCCAACGCAGCCGACCTTCTCACCGGCCCCGACGCCGAACGCCTCACCGACTGCGGTTCTCCCCCCTGCAACCGCTACCTGCTGCGCCACGGCCGCCGCCACTGGTGCTCCACCCGCTGCGGCGACCGCGCCCGCGCCGCCCGCGCCTACGCCCGGCGTCCCCGGCCGAAAGCAGACTGACGAACCCCGTGCCGCGCGGGGGAGTGGCGCCGACGCGAGGGGATGGGCGCGGCTCCCCGACCTGCTCGGGGACCCCTGCACGACTGGCACAGTCGGCTGTCCGCCCGCGGGCGCGCGATGCTGACCGGGGCCGCCGAGCTGGAGGCGTACCTCCGCGCGGTTGAGGCGCCGGCCGCTGTGGCGCAGGGTGGTCAGTGCGGTGGTGGTCAGCCGGGCCCCGGCCGCGCCGTAGGGATCCCCAGGGCGAACGAGCCGCCGTGCGGGTTCATCCGCCCCGGCGCGGCGCAACGCCCCGGGCCCCGGTGAGGGGCGCCCGGGGCGTGTGATGCTGCCGCCGCGAAGGCGCCAGCAGTCCGGCCAGGCGCCCAGGGTCAGGCGAATTGGCCGGGCTGGTAGTCGCCGGCGGGCTGCTGGATGATGACGTTCGCGCGGTTGAAGGCGTTGATCAGGGCGATCCCGCACACCAGGGCGGCCAACTGCTCCTCGTCATAGTGCTTGGCGGCGTTCGCCCAGGCCTCGTCCGTGACCCCACCGGCCGCATCCGCGATGCGGGTGCCCTGCTCCGCCAGTTCCAGCGCGGCCCGTTCGGCCTCGGTGAAGACCGTGGCCTCCCGCCACGCCGCGACCAGGTGGAGACGAACCGAGGTCTCACCGGCCGCGGCGGCGTCCTTGCTGTGCATGTCGGTGCAGAACCCGCACCCGTTGATCTGACTGGCGCGGAGCTTCACCAGCTCCTGCGTCGCGGCCGGCAGCGTCGAGTCCTCGAGCACCTTGCCCGCCGCGATGATGTGCTTGAAGACCTTGCCCACGGTCGGGCTGCCGAAGGCGTCCAAACGAGCACTCATGGTGAATCTCCTCTGTCGTTGTCGGTGCTTGCACACTTATGACGGAGAAGCTCGGCAGAATGTGACATGAGCGCCTGACCTGCGACTTCCCTCCCGCGCCGCAGCGGGGACCGCGACGACATGCACGTCCACTGCCGAGCGGCCACCCCTGGCACCGAAGGCCCTCGGCCACCCGACGTTCGACGGCACGGACCTGGTGGTCACGAGCCTGGTGATCACGAGTCTCGTGGTCACGAGTCTCGTCCGCGGAAGCCGCACCGGAATGCTGGACCGTGTGGGAAATGGCTGGTTCGCGAGTGTGGGCGTGCCGGGAGCGGTGAGGCGACTGCTGTCGGTCACGCGGGTCCCTAGAGTGCGTGGAACGCCAGTGAACTGCAGGAAAGGGAGGTCCCGATGAGCATCGTGGTCACCACACCGACCGGACACGTGGGATCGCGCGTGGTGCGGCTGCTGCTCCAGGCCGGCGTCCGTCCCCGCGTTCTGGTCCGTGACCCGGCCCGCCTGGATGAGGCGACCCGTGCGCGGGTCGATGTGTGCCGGGGTGACCTGACAGACGCCGGGTTCGTCCGCGACGCGGTGGTGGGGGCGCGGTCTGTCCTGTGGGTCGATCCCACTCCACACTCGGCGGCCGATCCGATCGAGATCTCGCTGCGGACCGCGGCACCGTTGGTGGAGGCCGCCCGGGTCGGCGATGTGGCGCGGGTGGTGCTGCTGAGCAGTATCGGGGCGGAGAGGCGGCACGGGGTCGGCCACATCGACGCACTGGCCGGGATCGAGGAACGGCTCGATGCCACCGGGGCGGATGTGCTGCACCTGCGGTGCGCGTACTTCTTCACCAACCTGTTGTTGGACCTCGAAGGGCTCTCCCAGGGCGTCTTGACCACCGCGTTCGATCCCGAACAGCCGATGCCATGGGTCGATCCGCGCGACATCGGCGACGTGGTCGCGGCCCGGCTGCTGAGCGACACCTGGCGGGGCCGGTCGGTGCAGGCCGTCCACGGGCCACAAGACCTCACCTTCCACCAGGTCGCGCAGATCCTCACCGAGGCGCTCGGGCACCCGGTCCGGCTCAATCTCGTCACCGACGACGCGGTGCGGGACGCTCTGCGCGCGGCCGGGCTGCCTCCCCCGGCGGTGGAGGGCATCGTCGGGATGACCGCCGGATCGCGCGACCTGGTGCCCGAGCAGCCGCGCGACCTGCTCACCACCACCCCCACCCCACTCAGTGGGTGGGCTCATGCGCAGTTGCGCCCGCTGCTGGAGGGGTGACAGACGCCGGCACGGTCGAGCACGACCGTGGAACGCCCAAGGGAACCCCTTGTGCCGGGCCTGTTCGCCGCGGTGGAGGCTGCTCGTACGAAGCCGAGGACTTTCTCAGGAGACGTACACAGAGATTCCCCCGATTCTTGACGATGTTCCCCTCGGGAACGCGCTGGAAGAGCAGGCGTGGGCCCACACTCGAGGGATCACCGCACGCGAAGTGGGTGACCTGCTCCTCAGGCGGCAGCGTGCGATCGTAGTCCTCCCAAGTGGCAAACCCCTTCGGGATCGGCAGTACGACGTACCCCAACACCTCGCACCAGAAGCCGGCGAGGCGCGCAGGTTCTGCGCAGTCGAAGGTGACTTGGAACTGCTTGATCGATGACACCGGTTGCCCGCCGTTCCGGACCAGAGCGCGGCCAGGACCCTCACCGCGTTTCCTGACGGCAGCCTGCCGACCCGGGGCCCGCACCTACGGAGACGACCCCTCCCGAGTCCGGACAGCGGACGCAGGCATCCCTGAACCGGCGGCAGCCCGGGCGAACGCGGGCGGAGGGGAGGGAGGGAGGGGAGGGAAGGGAAGGGAAGACCGTGATTCTTTGGCTCGCCTCGGGCCAGGAACTACTGTCGTGAGCATGGTCGAACACGATGCCCTCGGTGCCACCCGCGAGGCCTACGACGCTGCCGCCCCCACCTATGCGCAGCTGTTCCGCGACACGTTGCGTGACAGTCCCCTGGACCGCGCGATCCTGGGTGCCTTCGCCGAGGTGGTAAATGCGAGTGGGGACGGTGAGGTCGCGGACCTGGGGTGCGGGCCTGGCCATATCACCGCGCATCTGGGCGAGTTGGGGCTGGCGGCGTTCGGTGTTGATGCCTCTCCAGCGATGATCGAGTTGGCTCGGCAGGCCTATCCGGGCCTGCGGTTCGACGTGGGCTCGATGGCCGCGTTGAACATCGCTGACGGCGCGCTGGGCGGCGTACTCTCACGTTGGTCCGTCATCCACACTCCGCCGCAGGAACTGCCCGTCATCCTCGCGGAGTTCCATCGTGTGCTGGCACCTGGCGGCCACCTTCTGGTCGGGTTTTCGGCAACCGATGATCCGTCTCACCCGACGCAGGTCTTCGACCACGCAGTCGCGCCGGCCTATCGGTGGTGGCCCGATCACCTCGCCGCAATGCTGCGCACGTCCGGCTTGGCCGAGGTGGCCCGGATGGTTCGCGAGCCTCAGCCCACCGACCGACGGCAGTTCAAGGAAATTCAACTGCTCGCCCGCAAAGCCCAGTCAGGGGCTGCCTCACTGAACGGATGAGCGCATCCACCCGCCGGACGGGGATCCGTCAGGCTTCAGGCGTCGATTCGTGATCAGGGCTCACCGCCGTTCGAGCTTCGATCCGGTCGAACGAGGCGACTTTGAGGTACGCCTCCGATGCCCTGCGCTCCTGACGGGCGTCGAGCTGGGCGATCTTCTCTTGTGCCAGAGGCGGCGTCGGGCATGTGGTGGAGACGGCGCGCACGGCGTGACGCGTGAGCATCCCGCTCCGGTGGTCATGGCCTTCGGCGACACCTCCGAGCCGTCTTCCCTCAGCCGATCCCGCTCGCGCCGGCGCAGGAACTCAACGTGGAAGCCCACGGGGCCGACCGCTTGCTAGAGATTACGTAATTACGTAATCTCTAGTCATGAATCTCGAGCGGCGCGTTGCCGCGCTGGAACGCCGCTTGGCCGCGCTGGAGCAGGTGACCGAGCAAGCGGCCGGAAGCGGGATGCCCGTCCCCTCGCCGAAGCGCGAGCCCGACGACGAGTTGTGGGCCCTGCACGGGCTCAAGGACCAGCTCGCCGGGCTGGGCGCCGACAACGGCGGGGTGCTGTTCACCGGCGCTGTACGGACGCCGTCCGGGAAGCGCTACGAGTGGCAGTACGGCCTGGTCACCGACACGGTGCTGGACGGTGACTGGGCGGATGCGGCCGAGTCGTTCGCGGCGCTCGGCCAGCCCGTACGGCTTCGGCTGCTGCGCGAGATCCTCGGTGGCCGCTGCACCGCCGTCGAACTCACCGAGCTCGACGGCATGGGCACGACCGGCCAGATCTACCACCATCTTCGGCAGCTGACCGCCGTCGGCTGGCTGCACACGGCTGCCCGTGGCCGCTACGAGGTGCCGGCCGACCGGGTCGTACCGCTGCTGGTGATGCTGACCGCCGCCGGGCGCTGACGCTGCCCGGCCGACTCCAGGGGGAAACGAAATGAAACCCAGGTCCCTGACCCTGCGCAAGATATCCGAGCTTGCCGCCCGAACCTGCCTGCTGGCGTTCCTGGTGATGTTCGTCGCGAGCTTCTTCGCCGACTTTTCCTATTGGTGGACATGGATCCCGCTCGGCCTGTGGGTGCTGATCGGGTTCGGTGTGAACCGCCGGAAGGCCGGCGCGGACGACCGGCCGGTGACCGGCTCCGGCGCCGAAGCGGTGGAGGTCGACGTGCCAGTCACCGGCCGCTGGAGGGCGCTGAACAGCCCCGCCGACAAGGTCCCCAGCCATGGCACGCGGGCCTACGGTCAGGCGTACGCCATCGACATCGCGGCGGAGCCGCACGAGGGCGCCCGGCCCGGTTTCGGCTGGTGGCCCCTCGCCCGGCGCAGTGAGGCATTCCCGGCCTTCGGAGCGGAGCTGCTCGCCGTCGCCGACGCCACCGTCGTCCGCGCCGACGACCGTCAGCGCGACCACCTCAGCCGGACGTCCTGGTTCGCGCTTCTCTATTTCTTCGTCGTCGAGGCCATCGTCCGTTCACTGGGCGGCGCCCGCCGGGTGATCGGCAACCATGTGATCCTCGACCTGGGCGAGGGTACGCACGCGCTCTACGCCCACGTGAAGCGCGGTTCGCTCACCGTCGGCGTGGGCGACCGGGTGCGCACCGGACAGATCGTCGGCCGGTGCGGCAACTCCGGCAACAGCACCGAGCCGCACGTCCACTTCCAGCTCATGGACGGCGCCGACCCGGACACCGCGAACGGCACTCCCTTCACTTGGCGGGGCATCGGCGTGCCGCGCAACGGCGAGACGTTCGAGCCGACCGAGCCGACCGCGACGACCGAGGCAACCGCGACGACCGCGACGACCGCGACGACCGAGACGGCCGGGACAACGGCGACGGAGCCCCGCGCCTGAATCGAGGGACGGCTGTGCGTGGTGTGCATCCGCTGACCGCACGTCATCAGCTGTCTGAAGGACTCGCGTTCGCCTGCAAACCCAGCCCCGGGTCCGCCGATACCGACGCGAAGATGACCGCCCGGCTGCGGCCATGACCCGGCGCAGGTCATGGCGGCCGGGGAGTGCAGTCCGATACCGCTGCCCTTCTCAGGCGTGCGCTCTCGTCACCGACAAACCCGTCTGCGACCGCGCCCCGGAACTACGTGACTACGTGACTACGTGACTACGTGACGACGTGACGACGTGGGTGTTCCCCGCTTCGGGCGTGGGATTCCGCGAACCGGCGTGCGTCGCGGGCCCGTTCGTGCACATGTACCCGTGGAGGCGGGGGCGCGCGCCGACCTATAGTGACACGCTGTCCGCCACCCGGTAGGGCGGTCGCCAGCGGTTCATGGTGCGGTTCGGCGTCGAGGAGGCCGGCTGATGGCCAGCGCGTTTCAGGAGCGCAAGCTCAAGGGGATGTTCGCCGCATTCGACGCAGACAGCGACGGCTATCTGTGCGAGGAGGACTTCAGGGCGCTCGTCGCCCGCTGGAGCCGGCTGCCGGGAGTGGGCCCGGGGACGGAGCTGCACACGCGGGTGGAGACGCTGCTGATGGGCTGGTGGGCGGCGCTGCTGGAGGCCGGGGACGCCAACGGGGACGGTGTGGTCGACATGAGCGAACTGCTCTCGCTCGTCGACAGGCTGCCCACCATGGTCGCGGACGTCACCGCGACCGCCGACACCGTCTTCGACGCCGTGGACGCCAACGGCGACGGCCGTATCTCCCCGGAGGAACACCGCAGGCTCGTCGAGACCTGGAACGGGCAGCCCGTGGACATGACGGGCATCTTCGAGCTACTCGACCTGAACGGCGACGGCCACCTCAGCCGCGAGGAGTTCGCGCTGCTGTGGCGCCAGTTCTGGATCAGTGACGACCCGGTGGAACCTGGCAACTGGCTCTGCGGCCGTTTCCCCGGCTAGGACTTGTCCGGGCGATCTTGGATACCGAGGGGCAGGTCCCGCTGACGGACACCTAGGATCTGTGCATGATCGCTGGTCTTCAATGTGTAGTGATGGACTGCTCGGATCCGGCGGGACTCGCCGAGTTCTACCAATCGTTGCTCGGCGGGACCGTCAATCAGCAGGATCGGCGGTGGGCAGTCGGCGACGACTGGGCGACGTTGCACACGTCCTCCGGTCTCGTGTTCGCCTTCCAACGGTCAGTGGACTATCGGCCGCCTCTGTGGCCGGACCCCGCCCGTCCCCAGCAGTTCCACATGGACTTCGGCGTTGCGGACCTGGACCAAGCCCAAGAACAGGTGCTGGCCATGGTTGCGACCGTATTGGACGACGGTTCCGAGGGACGGAGCTGGCGTATCTATGCCGATCCCGCAGGGCATCCGTTCTGCCTGGTCCGTCACTGAGGTCAGGTCACGGTCCAGTCGCGCAACCGCGAGATCATGTGCGGAGCCAGATGGCGAGGGCTGCTGCGGTGGCCGTGCCGAGGTAGACGTAGCCGTGCTTGTCGTATCGGGTGGCGCCGGCTCGGGCGTTCTTAACCGAGATGTCCCAGTCGATCTCACCCGCCGCGTCGGCCTCGGCCCGGACCTGCTGGAGCAGGCGTTCCCAGGTGCCGTCGCCCGACCACAGCCGGTCCGTTCATAGTGCGCTGGAAGGTAATGCCGCGGCGGGTGAGCAGGCGGCGTAACGCCTCGCGGCCGATGCGGATCACGTGGCCGTGGGCTTTGCGCAGGTAGGCGACGAGCTTGCGCAGGGCCCAGCGGGTGAAGGGCCGGCCGAGCTTGGCCGGGCGGGTGATGGCCGTCTGGATGACGAAGTCTTCGTCGTCAGGGCTGAGTTGGCGGGGACGGCCTCCCGCCCACCTAGGGTCCAGGCAGGCCAGGCCGATCTCGTTGAACCGGTGGATCACGTCCCGGACAGTGTCCTCGCCGGCCTGCACCAGCTGGGCGATCACGGACACCCGGTTCCCGTCGGCCGAGGCCGGCAGCATCATCGCGCGCCTATAGCGCACCGAGCTGGTGCTGCCCCGACGCACGATCTGCTGCAGCTTCTGCCCTCCTGGTCGGTCAGTCTGCGCACACGGACAGGCTCGGCCACCGCACCTCCAGCGGTTGGATCGGACGTCACCACCGGTCCAACCGCCACGATCACCAAACCGGCCAACCTATGCGGTCAGAGCACTACGAACGCAACGCCAAGCACTTCCTCGTCCCCGCCTGCCCATCCAGCTGCCACCCGCGGTCGAGGCCAGTCCGATGACGCCGCTCGGTCGGCCTTGCGCTCCGGCGGCTCTGCGCTCCCACGGCCCTGCGCTGACCGCGCCCTCAGTGCCCTCACGTCGGCCGCCGAACGGGATCTACTTGAGGGCGGCGTACTGCGGTGGGGTTTGAATGTGGGGGAGTGGGGCTGGGGTGCCGGGGCGGGGTGGTGGTCGTGGGTTCGGATTGGTGGGACGACGGTGCCTGCGAGGCGGAGCTGAGGCGGTCGCGCCGGATAGCTCGTCTCGGATGGGCTGTGATCCTCGCGGTCTGTGCCGGCGCGGCCCTCTGTGTCGCAGCGGTGGTGGTGATGGTTTTCGTGGGCCTCTTCCTGCTGACTCGCGGGCAGTGAGGACGGACGGCACGTCAACTCTTTCAGCAGGCTCACGGATCGAGCAACGGCAACACCCTTCAGGTCTGCCTCGTCCAGCGCTGGGATGCTTCCCCGGTGCATTTCTGCGTGACCAGGCCGCTGCTCATCCCGAGGTCCAGGCAGCCGCCGCCGTCATCGCTCCGGAGGCTGCCGCCTGAACCCGTATGCCACAGGCGGCCGGTGCTCTGGGCGCAGTCGCCCACGAAGACGGCCTGGCCGAGACCGTTGGAGTACAGGCACTGGTCGGTCTGCCGATTGACGAGTGTGAAGCTGCCGTCCGACCTGCTCTGCACGGTCCAACGGGTGGTGGAGTCCGAGCAGTCGCCGTAGTCCGCGGCGCCGTAGACCTGGCTGATGCACTTGCCGTTGTCGCCGTTGCGATAGCGCTGGGTGCCGGAGGTGGGAGGGGTGGACGCCCCGCCGCCGGAAGAGCCGGAACCGCCCGCGCCGCTGGAACCCTCCGGGCTGCCGGAGCCGCCGCTTCCGCCCGTGCCGTCCTGCGCGCCGGTCCCGGCGCCCCCGGCGGCCGCGGCCTGGGACCCGCCCTTGCCTCCGTGCCCCTTGCCGTCGTCATCCTCCTCGGCTTTCCCCTTGCCCTGCCCCTTGCCCTTGGTCTGTGGCTTTGCCGGTGATGCCGTGCCCGACGGGTTCCCGCCGGCCGTCGACGTCGGCGGGCCGCCCGGTCCCGCAGCCGAGGCGGACGGGGTGGCCTGACCTTCGGCCCGGGGCGAGGACGTGTACGGCAGGTTCTGGAGGGCGAGTGTCGTACCGCCGGCGACCACCGCGACGGGGAGGACGGCGAAGAGGATGCGGGTACGGCGGCGGCGCTCCGGCCGCTCGGGTCGCTCCGGACGGGACGCGGTCCCGGGCTCCGGCTCGAGACGCTTCTCCGGTTCCGGCTCTCCTTCGGCGAGCGGGGTCGTCGGTAGGTCGATCTTCTGTACGTCCGCGGCGAAGGCGGCCCGCTCGGACAGGCACTCGGAGATGGCCGCCGGCCACAGCGGGGCGGGGAACGGCCCGTGCTGCGAGGCGCGTTCGAGAAGTTCGGCGGCGGTGGGGCGGCTCTCGGGAGCCTTGTCGAGGCAGGCGGCGACGACGTCGGCGAGTTCCGGTTCCAGCTCCCGCAGCGGCTCCAGATCGGGCTGTTCGTGGACGATGCGGTACAGCACGCCGTGCCCCGACTCGTCGCCGAAGGGCGGCCGGCCGCACGCCGCGTACGCGAGTACCGAGCCCAGCGCGAAAACGTCGGTGGCGCCGCTCAACCGCCGTGAGGTCGAGGCCTGTTCGGGCGCCATGTAGGCGGGCGTGCCCACGACCATGCCGGTTCTGGTCAGCTGGCTCTGTTCGGCGGCCCGGGCGACGCCGAAGTCGATGAGGGTGAGACCGTCGAGGGTCAGCATGATGTTGGACGGCTTGAGGTCCCGGTGCACCATATCCAGTGCATGCACCGATGCCAGCCGTGCGGCCGCCTCTCGCAGCAGCAGCCACAGTGCGTGCGCGGGCAGGGGACGGCCGTGCAGCTCGACGGCTTCCCGCAAGGTCAGTCCGGGCACGTACGCGGTGGCGAACCACGGGGGCCGAGCGGTGCGGTCGCTGGTGAGCAGCGGTGCGGTGGCCTCCGCAGGCAGCCGGGCGAGGTTGTCCAGCTCGTGCCCGAAACGGCGTACGAAGTCCCCGTCCTCGCCGACGACGGAGGACAGCAGTTGCTTGACGGCGACATACCGACCCTCGCGGACCCCGAGGTACACCCGCCCCATACCGCCGGCTCCGAGCCGACCCGCCAGCGGAATCGACCCGATCCGGCGCGGATCCTCCGGCTCCAGCGGCTCGGCCCCGCTCCCACTCAGCTCCACCACGTCAGCCCGCCCCGTTAGAATTGGAATCAGTTTCTAGAAATCTACTCTAGAAGCAGAGGAGGAACCCATGAGCCCGAAACAACAACGGGGCGAGGCGACAGCCGACTTGCTCCTCGACGCCGCACTGCGCGTCTATGTCGCCGAGGGCGAGGGCGGCTTCACCGTCGGCGCGGTCACGCGAGCCAGCGGGGTCAGTCTGGGCAGCCTCTACCACCACTTCGGCAGCATCGACAACCTTGCCGCCGCCCTGACGCACCGCTGGCTGAGCCGGTTGCTGAGCGACCTGGTCATGTCACTGCGGAGTGCCCGCACCGCCCGAACGGGCATCCGCGCGCTCGTCCGGACCTACCTGGCGTTCATCCAGGACCACCGGGACGCCGCCCTGCTCCTGCACTCCTCCATGGCCGACCGTTACAGCATGGCCCAGGGCAAGGAACTCCGCGACGCCCAGGAGGCCCGGCTCTCGGGCTTTGCCCAGTGGATCCAGCCCCGGGTCGAGGCCGGCGAACTCGCCCCGCTGCCCCTGCCGTTGATCGAATCCCTGGCCCTCGGCCCGGTCGTCGGCGTCGCCCGCCGTTGGCTCTCGGGTATCGAAGACGTCGATCTCGACGAGGCCGCCCGGATCCTGCCGGACCGCATCTGGCGGTCACTGGCCCCGTGACAGGACAGGGTATGTGCGGCCGTGCAGCGGCGCGGCCCGCCCCGTGTGGCACGACACCCCCGAGCTGCTCGACTGCTCAGCCCGCGAACGTCTCGTCGACATCGGGCATCGGCTCTCCACCCGGATGCCATGCGTCGAGAAACGCCGCCTGTCGGCCGGTATCAACAAGCTCGATGCGTGCGCCGATGCTGTCCATGCGGTGATAGACGAACGGTCGGCCATGGGGGCAGCCGGAGAAGTCCACGGGCAGGCCCTCCTCCTCCAATCGCCGGGAGCCCTTACGGACATCGCTGGACCAGAAGCCGATGTGGTCGAACCTGGCTCCTCCCGCCGCATTCCATGGGCTGCCCGTGCCCCCTTCGATGAGTTCGATGAAGGGGGGCCCGCCGGTGCTGAACACGATGCGGTAGTCCCACTCGCCAAGTTTGTCGGCCACCGGGGGCACTCCACTCGACCCCGGCTGAACGCTGGAAGTCCCGCATCGCCCGTTCGAGATCAGGGACCGCAAAGCACACGTGGTAGAAGGTAGTCATGCACCCATGATCAGCCAGATCGCCACGGAGCCGCAGAGAATTCACCAGACGGTGCGCAGCAGCAAGGTGCCGGCGAGGAACGCGGTCAGCAGGTATGCCTGGACGATGAGGGCGCGCTGCCAGACCCCACCGGTTTGGATCGGTGGATGAGGACTGCGGTCGCCTCCCGTGCCGTGACCCGCCTTCACACCCACCGCTCGGCCGCTTCGACGCTGTCGCCCCCGCTGGTGTTGAACGCGATCGCGGCCTGCGGCGCATGACGTCGCGTCAAGTTCACGATCTGCTCGAAGAGCTGCAGAAGAGGCTCCGGTCTGCGGATCCCGCCCCCGATGACGACAACGTCCCACTCACGCTCGGACAGTGCGGCGATCAGCGTGGACTCGGCCGACTCGGCCGACTCGTCCAGCGCGAGCAGCGTCATGGAGGCATCGATGGCATGGCCGTCGAAGCGCGCCAGCTCCTGGTCGAGCGCAGCGCGAATGGCATCCCCGTCCATACCGGGCACGGTGTGCGGGTCGATTCCAAGAACGAGAGCAGAAGGCATGCCCAGTGAGACGACCAACCAGCCGCACCAGTTCCCGACGGGCACGAGGCCGACGAGCAGCGAGGTCGCTGCGCGAACGGGCGGCACCGCGGGGGATTGCGGGGATCGCGGGGGACCTTGGAGGATCGCGGGAAAGTGAGTGGTGGGGGATTAACGTGGCCGCTGACGACGGTCAGCGCGATACGGAGTCGCCCGGGGGTCCAGTCGACCAGAGCCGGCCCCCGTATCTCTGTCGGCGCGTACCCTCCGAGCTGTCCGCCGTGTCCATGCCATGGACCGCCGTCATGCACGGCGCAGCCGGTCAGTATGCTTCCGGCGTCCTTCCTGCCTTGATCACCTGGACCGGAGTCCACCATGCCCATAACCCGGTTGTCCGCAGCAGCTTCGATCGTCTCAACCCTTGCCGCCGGCGTGCTGCTTGTCGGCTGCTCGGTCTCTGCGTCGACCCATGGGGGAGAGTCCACACCAAAACTGTCTGCGGACAAGCTGGCCACCACCGTCGCCAAAAAGCTCGCCGCCACAACGGGCCAGCCAACGCCACACATCACCTGCCCCGAGGACCTCGTGGGCAAGGTGGGCAACACCACCCGGTGCAAGCTCACAGCAGCCGACGGCAGCACCTTGGGAGTGTCGGTCACCGTGTCCTCAGTCGATGGATCCCAGGTCAACTTCAACGTCAAGGCCGACGACACGCCTACCCCGGCGCGGTCCGCGAACTGACAACCCGTTGTCGTGTCGAGCAGAGTGCTTGACTGAGCGAAGAAGGTTCCTGAACGGGTGACCTTCCGTCGGTCGAGGTCACTCCCTACACGCGCGGTTGCCTCAATGCGGAGAACGGCAAGGACGGCAAGGACGGCAAGGACGGCAAGGTCACCGAAGTCGGCCTGCCCCACGAGTGGTTTCAGGGAACCTACCTCGCAGTGCCCCTGCCACCGGGCATCGAATCGGCAGCTCTCGTCGAGGTACGGGAAGCGCCCGCCCGCCCAAGCCGGCGCCCTCCACTGGGAGATCGACTCGTGACCTGAAGGCCCATTCCGACAGAGGTTCCAAGGGCTGTCGTCACACTCACGTCGTTCGCCCGAAGGCCAGGCGGGACTGTGACGACACCCCCTAGAGTGCCTTGATGGACAACCAACGGGATCAGGGTTCGCCGCCGGACTCCGGGAACGGCGCCGCAGGGCCCGTCCCGACCAACGTTGTGGGCCTGTCCCCGGTGTTCATCGACCCACTGTGGCGGATATCCGTCCGCCTGACCCCCGTGGAAGTCGCCCTGCTGCGTACCGAACCGCTACGGCGCCTGCACTTCGTCGCACACGGCGGGGCCTCGACGATCAGTACCGTGCAGTCGTACTCCAGGCTCGAGCACACCCTCGGCGTACTCGCGCTGGTCGCGCACTTCCGTCCGGAGGACGAACTTCTACGGGTCGCGGCGCTGTTGCACGACATCGGTCACCTGCCATTGAGCCACACCCTCGAAGGCATTTCCGGGCTCGACCATCACGCCATCGGCTTGCAGTTGCTGCGGACCGACCCCGTCCGTCCTGCGCTGGAGAAGCACGGCATCAGCGTCGAGGCCGTCATCGCCGCCCTCGGCGTGCAACCACCCTCGCCACTGACCAACCGCTCTGGCCTGCTGAACCTCGACCATCTCGACTCCTACGTGCGCAGCGGGCGTACCGCCGGGCGTCTTGATGCCGATCCAGCCGTCCTACTGAGCCGGCTCGACATCAAGGAGGCCGCGGTGTCAGCCGACCGCGAGACCGCTGCGGCACTTGTCGACTTGATCTGCGCGGAAGCACGACTGCACACCTCCTGGGACAACGTGTGCCCGGTCTCGGTGGTCCGGCGCCTGGCCTGCCAGCTGCTCGACGACACGACCCTCGCCCCGGACCAGCTCGCCCGGATGACTGATGCGCAGCTGTGGTCCGCGTTCGACTCCTGCGCCGCCACGCGGGCGGAGAGCGCCATGATCCGGTACGAGCTGCACCTGTTGCAGGTCACGGCCGGACGCGCTCCCGGGGATCGTCCCGATTGGGGCTTCTCACTGCGCAAGATCTACAGCTCCGCGCCGTTGGTGGAGGGTCGGCGGATCGAGGTGTCCGCGCCCGAGCTGGCGGCTGAGCTGGACGCTCTGACGTCGATGTCCACCGAGTTCCGTGTCCGATGGAGCTGAGCCTCGGCCCAACAGGCCGGTGCCGCAGGTGCCGCCGCGCGTACCAACCGAGCGAACGTTCCTCCATCGAGGGGCGCCTCGATCCGATCAGCCGCTGCCGACCACAGACACCAAGGCACAGGCGCCCGAACACCCACTACGCCGCAGCAATCGCCGGCAGGAAAGTCCCTGGTCGAGCTGACGCCGACGTGCCATCAAACGTTGTTCGTGTGGGCACATCCCCTGCCCTCGACGTGCTTGCCGCAACGGGGACTTGCCTGGTCCACTAGGCGCATGATCAGGGAAACTCTGTGGGAGCGAGATCTCCATCAAAGGGGTTCCGCTTCGTCGTTCCTTGTGACGGAAGACCGCGTCGTCGTGCACGAGCGACACACCCGCCTCGTCTGCTTGGACCGTGAAGACGGCTCCGTCCGCTGGGATGCCCCCATCGGCACATGGCTGCGCGACCTCGTGATAGCCAACGGCCGCTGCCTGGTCCTGCCGCAGAGTCCCCACCAGCTGTCCTGCCTCGATCTCAGCACGGGGGCAGCGTTGTGGCACGTGGAGCTGCCTCGCTTCTCCGGGCATGTCGTCGTGTCCACGGACACCGTTCTCGTCGGTGGCTGGCGCGGCTACACCCCTCTGGCCGCGTTCGATCTCCGGGACGGGCGGCCTCTGTGGCAGACGCCGTTGCCTGTGCATACGGTGCTTCCAGTGGCGTGGGGCGGCGGTGTGCTGATGGGGCATGGTCCGGAGGCGTGGCTGATCGATCCGCGCGACGGCGGTGAGATGGCTCGCTGGCAGTTGCCCGGGCCATTGGCCGACAGTGAGCTTCGCCCGGCGTTCACTGTCGTCGGCCCTGATCACTGTCTCGCGCGCCTGGGCTCGCGGTCCTTGATGCGCCTTCAGCCATCAGGCGCCGTCGATGAGCTCATCCGGCATGATGTTGACTCGGTTGCCGAGGACGCGGAGTTCGTCGGCGGCGTTGTGTGGGTGCGGCAGTCGCGCGCCGGCTACCTCGCTGTAGACCCCCACACCGGATCGATACTGTGGCGGGTGGATGTCGGACAGCCGCTGGTGAGCGGTGTGATTCGAGCAGAGGACGGGTTCGTCGTGGCCAGCGAGGGCGCACTCTTCCGCCTCGGACCGGACGGACAGATCATGGAGAGATCACCCCACGCGGACAGGATCAGTGCCTTCCGAGGTCTTGGCACTGGAGAGATGATCGTCACGACCAGAGGCACCCTCAAGGCGCTTGCCTTGGAGCCACGCCAGCCGGGTGAGTAGCCAGGAATGGTGCACGGCCGGAATCAGTCCCTCCGCCAGTAGCCCTGGTGCAGACGGACGCTCAGCTGTGTCCCCAACTCCCGGAAGCCGAGTGCGATCGCGACCCGGCGGGATTCCACCGGCCGCGCCCGCCACTGAGGCATCAGGTCCGCAGCGAGCGCATGCGCCACCGCGGCGGATGCCACCTGCCGGGCCAGTCCACGACCGCGGTGACGCGGGGCTGTCAGCACGCTGATGTGCGCGGTCGAGGCCGGCCACACGTGGTATCCGGCGGCAGCTGTCACGCCCGTTCCCTCACGCACGATGAACGCAGGAGAGGTGCCCCCTCCATCCCGCTCTCGTCTGCGTCCTTCTGCCCTGCCGCCCTCACCAGCCCGTGGAGGTCCTCATGCCCGGGGGACACGGGGAAAGCGTCGGTCCACTCGTAGGCGATCGTCCCCAGCCCGTTGCCGTGGCCGATGGCGCAGAATGGGTAGTCGGCCGTGGGTATTTGCGGGGGACCGATGGGACCGAGGGGACCGAGGGGACCGGTGGCCGGTTGACGCGTTGGTGGGTGACCGCGGTCCGGATTCCATGGGCCAGTTGGCGGTTTTGCCGGTGTGTGGCACGGTCGCGGCATGCAGTTGTGGACAGCGCAGCACCGTGCCGTCGTTGAGGTACTGGAGGAGACAGGTCGACTGGTCGGTGAGTGGGACCGCGTGGAGCCGTCACTGTGCCCCGTCTACCAGGTGATGGTCGCCGAAATGCTGCGGCGGGGGATCGACTGTGAAGGCCGGCCGCCGGTGTGGGCCTGGGCTGAACCGGACACCCGCGACATCCGGGTACTGGAGACGGCCCGGCTGCTGCTCAGCGACAACGACTTCGACAGGGGAGCCGTTGTCCTGGATCTGGATGTTCCGGACGAGTATGTGCTGCGAAGTTCGTACGCCTCCTGGAACGAGGTGCACTTCGGGTTCCTGTCCGGGGAGCGGCCACCGGCCATGAACTGGTCCATAGCGCCGGACGAAGAGAGCGACCCGGATGCGTGCCGCATTCAGGCATGTCTGCCAATGGTCCACCGCTCCTGGGTCCGTGGCATCCGCCCGATCGATCCGCTGTGGACCTTCACCGGATAACGCCTGCTGCGCCCGCCGCGATCGCCACCACTGGCGCTCTGGACGATCGCCGCGTCGAGGGTTCGGGACCGCTGGTTTTCAAGTGGGGAAGGGAGCGACCGGGGTGGCCGAGCCACCGGGGTGGCCGAGCCACCGGAGCGACCGGACCGGCCGAGTTCATGCAGGTCGACGATGACGCCTATCCCCGCATCCGGTCGGAGGTGTGCGCCGTCGTCCCAGGGGCCGAGCTCCAGCTGCCCTCGCGGACGCCGTGCGTGTGTTTCCCGCCGGCGGGTGACCAACGCAGTAGGTAGTCAGAAGGGTGTGGCCTCGTGGCCTCGTGGCCTCGTGGCCTCGTGGCCTCGTGGCCTCGTGGTCGAGCGCGTCGATGACTGTTTGCACCTCGATCCCGTACAGAGCCGGTGTGGCCAGTCCTTCGGAGTGATCGAGGACATTGGCCAGGGGGCACCCGTCTCCTCATGGAGGAGGCCGGGCTGAGGCGGAACAATGACCGTCATGAACGACACGGTCGCCGTTGCCTTGATCACCTCCCTGTCCACGTTGTCTGCCGCCGCACTGGCGGGCGCGGCTTCCGCATGGGTCACCAGCAGGCAACTACGACATCAGGTCGCCCTCGCACGTGAGGAGCGGGGCGAGAAACGAGCGATCGACTATCGGGAGATGCGCCGCGAGGCGTACGAGCGGTTCCTGTCTCAGGCCGACGCGGCCTACCGAGTGCTGGATGAAGGGTGGTTCGTAGTGCCCTTCGCGGAGATACCCCGATGGGAAGCAGGATTCGCAGCACGCAGAGCACTGGACGAGGCGTACATCCGCGTTCGCCTGGTGGGACCCGAAGAGGTCGCGGAGCAAGGGGCCAAAGTGGTCCGCAGCATAGGCGACGAATTTCGCCGGCACACACGCATCGTCAGCTCCCACCCAGAGACAACGAGTAGTGCCGCCGCACTCGATCCGTCAGCCCGCACGGAAGCGCTCCGTGCGCGGTTCGCCAGCAGCGCGCAGTTTGTCACCGCGGCGCGCCAAGCTCTGGGCCGCGAACTCTCGGCGATGCCTGACGCAGGCCCCGGCTCACTGCCCTCAGCGGTGTGACTCCGCTTCCCCTCACCCTTTGGTGAGTGTGTGCCACACGTGCCCTGGCGGAGACGCCATGGCAGGCTTCGCTGCCGCCCACCCGTCAGGGCGCCGGTCGGCCGCTGCCGGCCCCCGAGCGACACCTCGACGGTCGGCACGTCACCGACGCTCCGGCGCTGGTGGCGAAGGTGCCAACCTGGCCATCTATGACGGCGCTGAACTCGGCAAGGCCATCGCCGCGCACCCCGACGACGTCGAAGTCGCCCTCACCGAATACGAACAGGCCATGTTCCCCCGCGGCACGGAAGCCGCCGCCGAAGGCGCCCAACTCAACGAGCTCCTCTTTGGCGACAACGCACCCCACGGCCTGATCACCGCGTTCATCGCAGACGAGCAGACTCCATGAGCCGCCGGTCGAGGTCACCTCGGTGACTGGCACCTCCTGCTCAGGTGCGTCACCCGCTCCATGACGTCTGTTCGTGGAACGGTCACCCGTGACCGTTCCACGAACGCCTTCGACGATCCCCGCCTTTCGGGTGGCCGTAGCTTGACCTGCAGTTTCGGAGTTCAGAGACCGGCACTGAGTGCCGAGGTGGCCCACTCAAGGTGCTCAATGGCCAACTAGCGGCTCGTCATGCAGCTTGGCCTGGCAATGCGTCAACTGACAAATCGGTGAGCCACCCACCCACCCACATCACGAGGCGCTGGTGCCCAGCCATGCGTAGCGCGCCATCGACCTGCTGAAACGCAGCTCGACAGTGCCCGGAGTGAGGGGGCCCGTTCGTCGTCCTGCTGGGCCACACCAAGACCCCACCACGTCCTTCAGCGGACGAGCGCGTTGAAGAAGAGCACGGCGGCCGCAAAGGCTCCGTCGGTGAGCGACCAGTGCCGGTGCAACCAGCCCCATCAGAGGCCGGCGAGGCGCTGGGACGTTGGTGGGGCGGTGGTGGGGAGGCGCGGTGTCGCTCAGGCTGATGCAGGCGCGGCTGCCTCGTTGGCTTCGACAGAGTCGGGGGCTCGGCCGTCGGTGACGCTCTCGAGCGCCGGTGTGGGGTGGGAGTAGAAGACGTTGCGTCCTTGCTTGCTGCGGTGTGCCAGGCCCTTGGCGACGAGGGAGTTTTCCAGGGTGTTGCGTACGACGGTCTCGGGCCCCGCTTGGTCCGGATGCTCCTTTGCCAGCAGCTTCGTCAACTCCGCCACCGTGCGCGGCTGCTCGTTGAGCAGTTCGAGGAGGAGGTCGACGCGGGTGGGGCTCTTGCGCCGTGCTGTGCCTCCAGCCCGCTTGGCCGCACGCGGTTTCTTCGTGCCTTCTGCCTTCTTGGCCTTGGCCGCAGCCTTCTTCGGCCGGGCCTTGGCGACGGCCGCTGTCGCACGTCGTGCGGCAGGCACGGTCGCCGGCTCCCTCACCTCGGTGTCGGCTTCCGAAAGCTGTGGCGTGACAACTTCGTCGCCGGTATCGGTACCGAGGTGTTGCTGGAGGTCTTCCAGCTTCGCCTTGAGCTTCTGCAGGTCGTCGACCTGTTGCGCGATGCTCTTCAGCTTGGTAGCTACGTGCTCAGCAAGTTCTGCGTCTGACATGGCACACCTGCTCTCTGTGTCCTGGTCGGTCTGTGGTTGGCTGGATGTTACTCGTCTTTCTCCGCAATTAACCCCATGCCCCTCCATCTCATCGGCAAGCAGGTGGCACCTGTGTTCCCCGTGTCAGCCGAACTGACCCATCAGCTCGGTGATTCGGGTTTCGCAGCCGTGTTTATGCCTGTCGAGGGTGGGGGCTTGAATCCGCCAAGCTGGAGATGTCCGCGGTCCCCGTGCCCTTGGATCGATGAGCACAGCTGAAGATCCCTATTCGGTGAGCACGGTGATGTCCTCCGCTCCTGGGTGGTACGCCGCCAGTCGGCTGCGCGGGCGGCAACCAGGCGGCAACCAGGCGGCAATCAGTCGGTCCGAGCGTGGCGTCAAGCAACTGTGCTGTGACTCCGCAGGACGCATCTGGGGTACGCCCGAGCAGGCGCATGAGCCAGCCTCGAGTCACGGGACGCCGTGCGTAGAATTGCTGTAGGGGGAGCGCCGCTCGCGGCAATGGGCTCCACTGCGGCACACGCGGGGGGGATCGACGAACGCCAAGGTGGGCTATGGCCGTCGGTACTTCGACGCCCACCACGGGTGTGGGGGTAGGTCAGCCGCCATCGAAGACGCACGGGAATGAAGTACCGCAAGAACGGTGGAAGTGTTGTCACTGGTGGCAGCTCACGGTGCACACGAAAAATCCTCGTGAAGGGCAGTGTGAAGACCACCGCCAAGAAGAGGCAGTCCATGCCGGATTCGTGGAACGTGCCAGTGAGTGATGCACTCCAAACGGCACGGCCGTCAGCGTCATGGTTGCCGATGGCACGTGGCGCGAGACGCCTTGGATGGCCCCCTCTGTTGAACCATCAAACTCTCCGTCATTCCGAAAGATCCCCTGGTGATTGAAGTATCTGTCGGCGCACTTCCTGGCCTGATTCCAGCATTTCTTGTCATCGCAGTAATGCTGGGTGTTCCGTCGGCCGTAGTGGCGAAGGGGAAGGGGAAGGGGAACTCCGTCAGTCTTTCAGTGCTCTTCGCGGTGGCGCTGGCCGGCGTGCTCACCGTGACCCTCATGCCGGGCGGCGGAGGCTCGGGACGGGTCGGCATCTGCGATGTCGGCCTGCCCGCGCGGGCTTTCCTGGCCTCCGAGTCGGCGCGTCTCAACGTTCTGCTGTTCGTCCCCGTCAGCTGTCTCGCTGTACTGCTCTTTCGGCGCCCGATCTCCGTCCTTGCAGGAACGTTGATGCTGACATGCGGCGTGGAGCTGCTTCAGTCGTGGACGGACCTGGGGCGCGCGTGTAGCTACGACGACGTCAAAGCGAACGCGGTGGGAGGCATCCTGGGCGTCCTGGTCGGAACCACGGTCTTGTGGGTCCTCAAGCGGCACTCTCCCTTCGCACGCAAGGAAGCAGTGCGGGGTGTGTGCGCCGGCGCGTCTGGGTGCTTGATCCTCGCTGTGGCCTTCTCCCTTGGCGTCAGTCCGGTGAATCTGGAGGCGCAGTCGCAAAGCCTGCGCGCGAACGCGGGTGATGATCGGGCGCAGGATGCATGGCTACAGGAAACAGTGGTCGACCTTTACGGTAGGAACACTCGGATCGATCAGACCAAAAGCGAAATTCTCAAGAACGGACATCGGCGCCTGACCGCAGAAACGGCGCAGGGTGTTGTCGTCGCACTATGGCCGGATCGAAAACTGGAACGCTTGGATCCCCCCAAGGGACCCACCGGCACCGGGTCGTTGTCCGCCGACCGGATTCGGGCTGCCGGTGATCGATTCGCCAGAAAGTGGTTCCCCAAGGAGACAGCAGGATCCAAGGTCACCGATACGGCTGTGCATGGGAAACGCGGCCCGCGCATGCTGAGCTATCGTCGTTATGTGGATGGGGTCATGATGCCGATGCGCCTCGACCTGACCGTCTCCACTGCCGGTCGCATCGTGGGTATGACCGCACGACGTACCGCGGACCCCAAGCTCCCCACGGTTGCGATGACGAAGGCTGCGGCGAAGAAACGCGCTGAGCGTGATGCAGCCAACGCAGTGGCAACGCCAGTCAATCTGCTCGCTCGGCGAGTCGGCCATGCCTGGCGTCCGGTATGGGCGATCATCATCGCGCCGCGGCCGGGCCGGACGGCGGAATCCACAGTCTTCCTCGATGCCGTCACCGGCGCCGAGGTCACACCGGAACCCGTCGAAGACGGTGGCTCACAGAGCCGACCCTGAAAAACACCGCATCATCACAGCCTGACGGGCGCTGGTTGTGCAGCTCGGCCCCTACACATGGCCGAGCCGCACGGGCGCCCCCCCCGCATCCGCCCGTCCCGATTTCGGCTAGTGGCCCCTGGGTCGGCGCAGCGAGACGGCGGCCGGCTTCGGCGGCCCGGCAGCCGTCGCGGCCAACTGCGGCCACGGTGGCGGCGAACGGCTCGTGGGGAGTGCACCCGGATCGGTCCGGGGCCATCGCCTCCACGCCGGCCCGTGGCCAGCGCTACGAGGACAGGTCCGGCGGGCTGCGGCGGTGGAAGCCACCTCCGGCGGGGCGGCTCCACCGCCGCAGTGAGGGAAGCGTCCGACTGGCCCTGGCTCTCCGAACGGGCGCTGTGCGCCCTCCCCGAGCTGTCCACCGCGGGGCAGACGGCGGACGCCGACCGGTCACCGGGCGACGAGTGCCACCGCGCTCCCGCAAGGGCTGCGAGCAACCCGTCGGAGGGACCCTAGGACCTGTCCGATGGGTCGATATGACTTGGCCATTCCGACCAACGCGGTGGCACACAGCCCGGCCTGGGCGCGCTGCCTCCGTGTGGGTGGCTTTGGCGCCGTGGCGGTCCGGACGGCCGCACTGCGGGGTAGGCTGAGAGCGACCGACCGTGCCACCTCGGCTCCGGGCGCTGTCGGGCGAGTCGCCTACGAACCACGCCCCGTCGGACGCCCCCTAGTCCGCTAGTCCGCGTTGCCGGAGACGGTGCGCATGTCGAGGTCCCAGGCCAGTTGGCGGAGCAGGGTTTCGTCACCCGGACGCTGAGGGGATGGTGCCCGGCCGGGGCGCGACGGGGTGCGGGTGCCGCGGGAGATCTCTCCGCTGGCGGTGATGTTGTGCTCCACGCGTGGGCGCCGGCATGCCTCGTAGAGGGAGAGTGCGCTCTCCGGATCGGGCGAGTCCCGCAGGGACTTGGCGAGGATGACGGCGTCCTCCAACGCCATCGACGCTCCTTGTCCCGTCGCCGGTGATGCCGCATGCGCGGCATCACCGATGATCAGCGTCCGCCCGGAGCGCCAGGGTGTCCCGAGCGGCATCTCGGTGGCGTTGGTGGCCATGATGCCGTCGGTGGAGGCCGCGACGATGTCCGCGGCGGGGGAGTCGTCCTTGCGCAGCAACTCGACGAGTTGCTCCCGCCGGCGGGAGGGCGCGGGGTGTGCGAGTTCTTCGGCCGGGATGGCTTGACCGGCGACGCGGGCGAACCAGTAGGTCTCCCCGTCCGGCGAGACCGCGTAGCCGAAGGCAGCGGCGCTTCCCCGCACCATGGTGATGTGCCCTGTGTCCTCCGCCACCGGGGTGCCGGGCGTGTAGCCGTAGAAGACGCTCTGCCCCGCGTAGACGGGTTCTGCGCCGGGGGCGATCGATCGCCGGACGGTCGAGCTCAGGCCGTCTGCGCCGATGAGCAGATCACCGGTCGCGACGCTGCCGTCGGCGAAACGTGCGGTCACCGTCTCCGGGCCGTTCTCGACGGACACCAGTCGCGCGCCGTGCGACAGCCCGATTCCCCGGCGGATGGCCTCGGCCTGCAAGGCAGCGTTCAACTCGCCGCGGCGCAGGCACCGGTACTGCAGGAGCGCGTCGTCGGCTTCGCCCAGCGGCACGTGGGCCACCTCACCGCCCTGGTCGTCGAGGACACGCATCGTGCGCAGCGGGAAGCCGATCGCGGTGACCGCATCCGAGGCGTCGAGTTGTGCCAGCGCGCGCATTCCGTTGCTCGCCAACGTCAGGAATGCCCCGATGTCGTCGGCCGTGTCGGGGTGCGCCTCGTGCACGGTGGCGTCGAATCCTGCCTTGTGCAGGGCCATCGCGGTCGCCGTTCCGGCGATCCCGCCGCCGATCACCAGTATGCGTGTCACGTGCCACTCCGCTCTTCCGCGCCGGTCCCATCGGGCATCCAGAGCAATGATGTACCCGATCGGCTGTGTCGAGCGCTTTGACCCCTGGCAGACCGTACGCAAGCGACACATGCTTCGGTCGGCAGACGGCACTTGGGAGAAGCCGCTCCAGCATGTCCAGGCCGTCACTTCCAGGCCGTCACTGACACCGCAGGCGAAATCGATGGGGACATCGATGGTGACGCCGACTGGGAGATCGACCGGGACGTCAACGTCTACGTCTACGTCTACGTCAACGTCAACGTCGACTCCACCTCGGTTCGTGCCCACCAGCACGCGGCCGGGGATCCCAAGGGTCCGCCGCGTGCCCGCCCGATACCTCAGAGGGGGCGGATCACGCCCCGGGACGAAGTGGGGCGCGGTCCTGTGCTCAGGTCGTGCGGGCGAGAGGGTTGAGCAGGGGGCGTCTCATCCAGAGGGCAAGTGCACAGCCGATCGCGAAGAGGACGGCGGCTTCGCCGGCGCCCAGGGAGGAGGTGGGTTCGTGGATGGGCCATGCCCAGGGCTGCGCGGAGCCGCCTGGTCTACGGCCGGCGGCGGCGCAGGCGAGGGGGAGGGCGGCCACTCCGATCGCTGCGACTCCGGCTCCCAGAACCGCGCGGAGGACAAGAGCGGCTCCGAGAAAGCCGACGCAGTTGCGGGCCAGTGAGAGAGCTTCCGGTCGGTCCCAAAGCAGATGGACGACAGTCGCCAGCGCGATGGCCAACAGGGCGAAGGCACAGCAGAGCGCCAGATTGCGCCGGCCCTGGTGGCGCAGCGCGACCTCTTCGGTGACGGTGTCCCCGCGGTCGATGCCGTGCAGGCGCAGGACGACAGGCAGGACGCCGAGGATCTGTGTGACAAGGAGTTGTCCCGAGGGTCCGACGACCGCGGGCACGGGAATGGCTTCCTGACGCACCAGGATCGCCATGAGGTACGCCGCGAGCGTCGCCGTCACAACGGTGGGGGCGCCTTTGGCCTTGAGCCACCAGATCATCGCGATGTCTCCAGGGCGCGGGACGAGGGGAGCGGAGCGGGACGGGTGGTGCAGTCGCGCAGAGCCTTGTTGTTGCGGTTGAACCAGGACAGCTGCTGGTCGTGGGTGGACTTCCGTACGCGTGCCGCGATCGCGGCCGCCTTCTGCCCGTAGCGGTCGGAGGCCACCTGGGGCTCGGCTCCCGCGGTCAGGGCGAGCCAGGCAGCGGTCGGTTCGTAAGCGTCGGCGCCGGGAGAGGAGCCGCCCGATCGGGCACAAGCGGGTGGGCCGGGCGGCAGAAGCGCAATGCCGACCCCTGCGCGCACCTCTGAGGGCCGGGGGGCGGGCCAGGAACCGATGTACAGTGCGCCGCGTTCGGGGTGCGCGTTCATGGTGAGGATGCCGGGAACGGTCAGGCCTGACCGCTGGAGGCGTGCTCGTGCATCGGAGGCGTTCTCGCGGATCATGGCTGCCTGTTGGGCCAGCTCCGGCCACAGACACACCCGCGGCTCGGTCCCAGTGCACTGCAGTTGATCGGTGGCCCGGGCGGAGACGGGGTCGGCAGGAAGGCCGTAGGCGAGCCAGCCGCTGCCGACCAGGCCGGCGATCAGCGCTGCGCTGATCAGGTAGGTGCGTGCTCGCCGGCGCAGGGAGGTCAGCGCCAGCGCGCAGGCGCCGATGACGCCGAGAGCCAGGACGACACCGCTTGCCGCGGCCTGCCAGCTCGGGGCCTGATCGAGGGAGCAGCACGAGGACGTGCCACCGGTGACCATGTGGCGCAGCCACAGCGGTTCCAACGCCGCAGGGTAGGCCGTCAGTACGAAGCTGAGGACCAGGGCCAGGGGCGTGGACACGACGAGGGGCAGGCGCTTGCCGAGGACGAAGCCCGCCATGGCGTGAGCGGCGAGGATGACAAGCCAGACCAGGGCCATACCGACCGGGGGCATGCCGCCATCAGGCCGGCCGGCGGAGATCGTCAGGGCGGCAGCCACCCCCATGCCCACTGCTCCCAGCACGAAGACAGGTGCCAGCAGCGGCAGGGCGATGCCGAGCTCGGAACGGGTCGGGGCCCAGTGGGCCGCATTGCCACGCGTGAAGCGCGATCCTTCCCAGGCGCCTGCGGTGGCGCACGCCGGGGCCACGAAGGGCAGCGCGAAGGCGGCGGCCCCCAGTGCACTGGGCCAGTAGCCGAGGGTCACCCCGTTCGTGAGGTCATCCGACAGGAGCAGCGCAACGAAGGCAGCCAGAAGCGGAGCAAGCCACGTAGCGGAGGAGGAGCGGAGAACGGTACGCCAGAGCAACGTTCACACCTCCTGAGCGATCAGCTGCGTGTAGGCGCCTTCGGCGCGCCGGCCTTCGGGAATGCTCGGCGCGGCAAGCGACAGGAAGCTGTTGGTGTCGCCTTCGAAGCGGACCTGCCCCTGGTCGAGGATGACGACGTGGTCGTACATCGTGTCGAGGTCTTCGGTCTGGTGGGTCGAGACCACGACCTGGACGTCGGCCAGCAGGTTCGTCACGAGGTCGCGGAAGGTCTGCCGTTGCGAGGGATCGAGACCCGCGGTCGGTTCGTCGAGGAGCACAACTTCACTGCTGTGGACCAGAGTTCCGGCTATTCCCATGCGTCGCAGCTGACCGCCGGAGAGTTGGTGACTCTTCCGGTCCGCCAGACTGCCCAGCTTCACGCGTTCCAGGGCATCGCGTGATGCGTCCCAGGCTTCGGAGCGCGACATGCCTTTCAACCAGCCGATGTAGGCGACGTTCTCCCGCACTGTGAGCCCCGGCATCGGTTTGACGTTTTGCGGAAGCCACCCCACCGCTTTGCGGTAGGCCGCCTGCGCCTTCGGCTGAGCGGGATTGATTCCCCGCCAGGTCACAGTGCCCTCAGAAGGGGAGATCCAGGAAGCCGCGATCCCCAGCAGGGTCGACTTACCTGCACCGTTCGGTCCGAGAAGGACAGTTGCCCGGTGCCCGATCGAGAGGTCGAGCCCATTGAGGACGGGGGCCTTCCGGCCGTACCGGAAGGAACACCGATTGAATTGCAGAGACATGCCACCCTTGCTTCCCGCGAGCCGAACGAAGTCGGCCGGGAGCACAGTTGCGCTCCCGGCCGATGCATTGCATCACCTATCAGTCAGTCACCACGTGATAGTGACGGGCTTGGCGTTGAGTGAGATGTCCCTTGCCCCGACGTGCCGTTGATCTTGTCAGGTCTCGGGCGGTCGGCGGGGTGTTCTCCGTGCGGTGTCCCGATCCGCGGGGCATCGTCCATCCGAGGCGCCATGGCAACGCGCAGTGTGCATTTCTCCTGGCCGCCGATACCTTCCCCCTGGCCACCGGCCTGGCCACCGACCTGACGACCGGCCCGGTGCGCTTGGTGCGGGAGGTCGTGCCGGCCGCCTCGTGGGACAAGCAGGTCGAACGTTCAGGTCAGGACGAGAAGTGTGGCGAGGGCCGGGCCGAGCGCTCCGCCGAGTTGATAGCAGAGGACGAAAAGGCCGATCGCGGCCGGCCGTTGGGCAGTAGGGGCGTGCTGGGCCGCATGCACGGACAGGACGGCGTTGCTGCCGGTGGCGACGAACACGGCCGCGGCCGCGGCCAGGAGCAGCGCGGGCCCCCAGGAGGCGAAGGCGGCGGTGAGGGGTGCGGCCGTGCCGAGGGCGATGAGGACGGTGAGGACCCTACGGTGACCCAGGCGTGCTGCCGCGGCGGCGAGGAGCCAGGAGAGGGCGGAGCCGGTGAGGAGCGCCGCCAGCTGGCCCGTACCGATGGACTCGGTGCTCCAGTTCGTCCGCCGCTGTGCGAGCTCGGGGAGCGCGAACAACAGGATGAAGTAGGAGGTGGAGAACGAGAAGGCGAGCAGGGCGGAGCTGACGAACGCTCGTGAGCGCAGCACGGCGGCGGGAGCGAAACCGTCCGGACGGCGTCGAACGTGCAGGGCCAGCGGAAGGGCCACGGCCGCGGCGGCGGGCGCGCCCACGAAGGGGGCCATGGGGATCAGCACCAGGGCGGACGCCAGTGCCGCGACGAGCCCGGCCCCGACCGTGTCGAACGGCGCGGCGTGCGTGGGGCGTTCCGGTGCGGTGCTCGCGGTGTGGCGCCAGACGGCAGGCACCGCGAGGAGCGCAAGGGCGGAAAGGGCGAGCGGGGCACGCCAGTTGACCATGCCCGCGAGAGTGGAGCCGAGGAGGGGCCCGGCGGCGCCGAGTATCCCGAACCCGGCGGTGATCGCCCCCATGCGACGGGCCGAGCCGGCGAGGTTCATCGCCACGGCGATCAGCCCCGCGCCGCCCGCTGCCTGTGCCGCTCTGCCGAGGAGCGTCAAGGGCAGCCATGGCGCGACCGCGACGAGCGCGGTACCGGCCAGCGCGGCGACCGCGCTCGCGAGGAGAGTGGTCCGCAGCCCACGGTGCCGAACGAGGGCCGCGAACAAGGGTGTTCCGACTGTCATGGCCCAGGCGAAGGCGGTGACCACCCATGTCGCATGGGCGGTGGAGACGCCCAGGGAGCGGGCGATGTCGGGCAGGATGAGGACGGGTGCGTTGGCTCCGGTGGCGATGGGTGCGGCCAGAAGCGCCAGGCACAGAGCCGGCGGTCGGCGGAGCGGTGTCGGAGCGGTGATACGGGGTGCGGAGACGGCAGCGGACACGAGGACCCCCGGTTCGGTCGTGTAGGCAGCGGTGGACGGTGCGGGAAGCGGTACAGGTCTACTCGGACGGTGATGTCCTGGCTCAGACGGTGGTGACGACCTCGTCGTAGGCCAGGCGCGGGGAGCGGGGGTACCAGGCGTCCTCGCCGGGCTTGCCGATGTTGACGACCATGAGCGGGGTGTGGTCGTCGTCGAGGAACTCCTTCTGGACACCGGCGAAGTCGAGGCCGGTCATCGGTCCGGCGGCCAGACCGGCGGCGCGGACGCCCACGATGAAGTAGGCGGCCTGGAGGGCGGCGTTCAGCAGGGCGGACCGCTCGCGGACCGGACGCTCGGCGAAGAGCATGTCCTTGGCCTGCGGGAAGTGCGGCAGCAGGGCCGGGAGTTCCTCGTGAAACTCGTTGTCCGCTGCCAGGATCGCGACCAGCGGGGCGGTGGCGGTCTTGGCCTGGTTGCCCTCGGCCATGTGCTTGACCAGACGCTCGCGGGCCTCGGGGGAACGGACCAGGACGACGCGCAGCGGCGACTGGTTGTAGGCGGTCGGGCCGAACTTGACCAGGTCGTAGATCGCCTGGACCTGCTCGTCGGTCACCGGCTCGTCGGTGAACGTGTGGGCGGTGCGGGCCTCACGGAAGAGGCGGTCCTGGGCGGCGGCGTCAAGGGTGAGGAAGGGCGCGGACACGGGGGACTCCATCCGTTCAAGGTTGAGAATTTCAACGTTGAGATAAAAACATCGCAACTAGTTCAACGTCAAGTGATTCAACGTTGAGATACTCTGGAGGCTCGGCGCGCGAAGGGGACAGGTCATGAAGGAAGTGAACGGCGGGGCGGGTGACGATGCGGTGGATGGCATCGTCGAGCAGTGGATGCAGGAGCGCCCCGACTTGGCCGACGCGTTGTGGCCCGTACAGGTGCTCGGCCGGCTCCAGCGTCTCGGTTCCGCACTGGAAAAGGAGTTCCGATCCTTCGCGGCCCAACGAGACCTGGAGCTTGGCGAAGTCGACGTCCTGACCACCCTGCAACGTTCGGGCCCCCCGTACGAACTGACCGCCGGAGCCTTCCGCAAGGCGGCCATGGTCACCTCCGGAGCGATCACGAACCGCATAGACCGGATGGAGGCCAAGGGTCTGGTCGAGCGGGTGCGGGGCGCCGAGGACCGGCGCTCGGTGAAGATTCGTCTCACTGCGCGGGGCCACGAGATCACTCGTGCCTACATGGCCGACCATCTCGCCAACGAGGCGCGCATGCTCGAGTTCTTCGACCGGGAGGAATGCGACGAACTGGCGCAAAAGCTGCGCCTCATGCTCATTTCCCTCGGCGACACCACCATCAAGTGACACCAACCCACTGCACGGCCGTAGGGAGTTGTGGGGGAGCACGGCACCGCCTGCGCGGTCCGGGGACTTCCTAGCCCGCTACTTCCACCTCGCCGGCAACTCGTCACCAGGCGCGCTCACTCTGATCCCGGCACCCGTATCCGGCCGTCGCGACGAACGGGCTGAAGCCACCGCCATCCTGTGCCGGCCCAGCTACAAGGCCGAGGTGGCGTGAGGGGAGGGCTGTCCTTCCCTGTCACCTTCTGCGTGTGGAACTTCGGGCCCAGAGCGCACTGCCACTCTTGCCGCGGCCACGAATGCGGCGATCGCCGGATGAGTACCGCCGCTCGCGCGGAAGGCGACCTTCGACCGGCGGAACAACGGCAACTTGGTCAACACCACACCTGCGGGGCTTTGCGCAGTGGCTATTTCCGGCACAAATCCGGCCCCTTGCCCGGTGGCGGCCAGGGCCAGCACTGTGCGGAAGTCGTTGACCTGGTGGCGAATTTTCGGCTGGAACCCGGCTGCCTGGCAGGCGCGTACGGCCATCGCGTGACCGGTCGTGCCGTCCCGTGCGGTTATCCACGGGGCGTCGGCATAGGGCCCGAGCAGCTCTGCCAGCGTGTCGCTGCGGCCGGCGTCCTTGGCCGAGGTGCTGGTGACCAGGTACATCGGCTCTTCCAGCAGGGGTACCTCGTCCACCGTGGTGTCCGGTGACGCGGGTACGAAGTCGTAGTCGTGGACAAGGGCGACGTCGAGTTCGCCGGCTCGCAGACCGTCGGAGACGCGGGCAGAGTCGATCTCTTGCACCATCGGTTCCAGCGCGGGATGCCGTTGGGCCAGCTCGGCCAGCGCGGCGGGCACGATGGTGTGGCCGGCGGAGGGGAAGGTCCCGATGCGTAGCGGCCCGCCGATGCCGTCCCGCGCGCTGGCCAGCTCGGCGACCGCCAGCTCGAGGCGTTGCAGCACGGCGTCGGCGTGTTCGACGAGGGACCGGCCTGCCGGCGTGAGGATCACACGCCGGCCGCTGCGTTCCAGCAAGGCCACGCCTGCCTCGCGTTCCAGCACACCCAGCTGCTGGGAGACGGCGGATGCGGTGAAGGTCAGCGCCTCGGCCACCGCCGCGATCGTGCCCCGCCGGTCCAGCTCGCGAAGCAGGTAGAGACGACGAACATCGAGCATAAGCTCAGCTTACGCGTAAAGGTAGAAATCAGAAATGGATCTACCGGGTGGGTGTGAGCCAGGCTAGGACCATGAACCCCGATCCGATCTTCAACGGCCTGTACGTCCCCTTGGTGACCCCTTTCACCGACGACCTGCGTCTGGCTCCCGATGCGCTGGCCCGACTCGCCGACGATGCGCTGTCGGCCGACGCCTCCGGACTCGTCGCCCTCGGCACCACCGCGGAATCGGCCACGTTGACCGCGGAGGAGAAGCAGACTGTGGTGCGCATCTGCTCGGCCGCCTGCCAGGCACATGGCGCCCCGCTGATCGTCGGGGTCGGCACCAACGACACCGCCACCGCCATCCAGTCACTGCGTGAGCTGGCGGCCACCGGCGACGTGGCTGCGGCGCTGGTTCCCGCGCCGCCCTACATCCGGCCCGGTGAAGCGGGGACACTGGCGCACTTCACCGCGCTGGCCGAGCACGGGGGCATGCCGCTGATCGTGTACGACATCCCCTACCGCACGGGACAGACTCTCAGCGTCGGCACGATCGCAGCACTCAGCCGCCTACCAGGGATCGTCGGGATCAAGCACGCGACCGGCGCGATCGACGCGACCACGATGGAGTTGCTCGGCTGCCCCCCACCCGGCTTCGCCGTGCTCGGCGGCGACGACGTCGTCATATCACCGCTCGTGGCGGCGGGAGCCCACGGCGGAATCGTCGCTTCGGCCAATGTGCGCACCGCCGACTACGCCGAAATGATCTCGTTGTGGCGTCGTGGCTCCGGTGCATCCGCCCGCCGGCTCGGAGCCGAGCTGGCCCGGTTTTCCGCTGCCCTCTTCGCCGAACCGAACCCGACAGTGATCAAGGGAGTGCTGCACGCTCAGGAGCGCATTCCCAGCCCGGCCGTCCGGATGCCGTTGCTGGCCGCCTCCAGCAGTACGGTCCACCGAGCGGCGCTCCTGGCCGGCAGCCGTGCACGTCATGCGTCCCCAGCCTGACGATGAGCTCCTCCACCAAGGGCCATTTCGCACATGACCATGAGCGCTGTCCGAGCGCATCCGGCTGATCATGAGCAGCGGTGACTCACTCACTTGGGCAGGTTCAGCTGCCAGGAGACGCCGAAGCGGTCGTTCACCCAGCCGAACTTGGCGCTGAAGCCGTACGAGCCCAGCGGCATGAGCTCCGCGCCCTGTTCAGCGAGGGCGCCGTAGAGGCGGTCGAGCTCGGCCTCGGTGTCGCACTCCACGAACAGCGATACCGCCGGAGTGAACCCGAAACCGTGCTTGACGTGGCTGTCGATGCACATGAACCGCTGTCCGGCGAGCGAGAACGTGGCGTGCTGGACCGTGCCCGCCTCGCCGGGGCCGTCGGCGCCGTAGCGGGAGATGTCGACGACCTCGGCGTCCTCGAACAGCGACATGTAGAAGGTCAGCGCCTCCTCCGCCCTGCCCTCGAACATGAGGAAAGTGGTGATCTTCTGTGGCATCGAGGCCATGGTGCTGCCCTCCGGGTGCTGGTGTTGGTCCTTCGAGCACGAGGCTAGGGCCTACCTCTGACACCGGCCCCACGGAGACCACCGGGTCGCGATTTTATGATCTTGTCGGTTGAGCCCGCGTCCACCCCGCCGATCGAAGCGACCTCTCTTCCCACAGTGTGGGTTCTCCGTTGTCGTCGTCAGCATCGGCGAGCAGGTATTCCAGGCGTCGCGCAGAGGGAGTCCGAGGAAGAACAGGGCGTCGGCATCACCTGCCACGTCCAGGGGCGACAGTGCCGTACGAGTGGCGATCTCTTCGTCCTGGTGGTGGAGGACCTCGGAGAGGGACCCGCGGTGCGGTCGGCTGATGCGGGTGCGCAGGAAGCTCGGATATCCCTCGCGCTTACGGCTCCACTCGACAGTGGCGAGCCGGGGTCCGTGTGGAGAGTCGAGAATGTGTGCGGGCTCGGTCGGCGCTCTTGCCGTCCATGAGTCCGGACATTGGTCTGACGAGGGGGAACACATGGTCACGGACATACGGGCGGCGGCCCGGCGGGGAAGCGCCGCAACGGCGCTCGCCGTGCTGCTTCTGTCTGCCTGCGGTAGCGGCTTCGATCCGAACGGCGACACCGCCGGGAAGCCTTCGGAGACCGCCGAGGAGTCGCTGCATCTCGGGCAGCCGAGCCGCCACCTGGTGGAACTCTCCCGCTGGGGGAAGGACGGCATGTTCCGCATCACCCCGCAGCGGGTGGTGATGGGCAAGGAATCCGACCTCAAAGAGCTGGACGATATGCAGTACACGGATCTGGTGCCGGCCTGGGTGTACGTCAACGCCAAGCTCGTCGGCGGGGATTCGCCGATCAAGGGCGCCTACGTGATGTCGGACGTGGGTGTCCTCACCGAACGGGCCCAGCCGGTCAAGCAACTGCTCGTGATGGGGTCCGACCTGAGCAGCATGCCTGCCGACTGCAAGGAGGACGACCCCGACCAACAGTGGAAGAAGGGCGACGACCACACGAGGTGCGCGCTGTTTCTCGTGCCCAAGGGCGAGAAGGCCACGCACGTCCTCTACTCCCGGGGCTACTACGAGGCCCCGCTGAAGTGGGCCGTCAAATAGCCGAGTTGTCACTCCTGCGGATGCCGGGACCGGCGACAGCGGGCAGCGGATACGTGTAGCGGCTGGAGATGTTGCGTGCGGCCGGCTCCGGGAGAGTTTCCGGAGCCGGCCTGGGCCGGGTGTGCCTCCAGCAGAAAGGACGGCTGCTGCCGGCGTGGTAGGGCGGGGTGGTCGAGTGCTGCTGGGGCCCCGGGCGGGTGCGGTGGCTCGGCGCGGTGCGCAGTCAGGCCAGGTAGCGGAGTCTCGAGGTTTCGAGGCGGAAGCCGGGCCCGAAGCTCATGGCCACGCCGTCGGCGCCGGACGGGGGCGGGTCGTCGAAGGCGCGTGCGGCCACGCCGAGCAGTGTGGGGCCGCCGTAGTTTCCGCTGTTCTCCAGCTCGTTCCGTGAGTACCGCAGGGCGTCGTACGGGGCGCCGCCGTGGGCGGTGACCTCGTCCAGGATGAGTTTCGAGCCCGGGTGCACGATGCCGAACTGCGGATCCCAGTCGTCGTCCAGCCACGGGATCTCGGGCACGACCTTGCCGACCGCCGCCAGGGCTTCCGGAGTGGAGTCGAAGTGGATACCCCACCGGTCGGCGCGACTGCGGTAGAAGTCCAGCGAGCCGGGGAGGCGGTACTGCCAGGAATCGAGGATCTCCAGGCACGGCCCCGCAGGCCGCTCCGCAGTGACCACTGCGGCGGTCCCACCGTCCCCGAAGAGGAATTTGAACCCCATGTGCCCCACTTCGACGTCGCGCTGCAACTGGAACGACGAGCTGAGCACCTCTCCTCCGCCGACGAGGACCGGCTCCCCAGGACGGGCGAGTCTGGCAGCCAGGGCCAGGGCGTGAGCGCCGCCTGCGCAGGCGAGTTCCGTCATGGGGACGATCGCCACGTCACTGCGCAGGCCGAGTGGCTCGGCCGCGTGATCGGCGAGGCTGGGGTGCTCGTGCCCGGTCGCGTGGATGGTGACGAACGTCGCGATGTCCTCGGGTCTCACGCATGCGTTTTCCATTGCCTGGCGTGAGGCTTGGAGAACCAGATCGAGTACACCGGCCACGGCCGCATCGTTGTGCACCTCGAAGGGCGCGTCCTCCGCCACCTCTTCCAGTGGCCGGATGAATCGCCGTGTCTTGACACCGGTCCGGGCCGCGAACCGCGGCAGCCCCTTTCTCCTGGGGTAGTCGGGGTGCGCCCTCAGAATGACGTCGACGAGTTCCTCGGTTTCGACAAGATAGGGGGCTTCCCCTACACCAGGGGGATGTACAAATGCCAATTTGCTCTCCTTGAGTGGTGGCTAGGCTCCCCTTGACCCACTCATGAAGATCGGGTGAAGAAGGTGCGTAGCACACGTGCGAGTCGTTTTCCATCGCCGCTCTGCAGCGCCTCGCGCAGGGCGGCAGCCGGGCGGCCCTCTGTCGGGGTCCGAAACTCGCCGCTCCGATAATCTGCGGTGCGCTCGCATCTGTAAAGGTGCGGACCTGCGTTCCGGCCCCGTGGAGCGGTCGGATTCCGGGAAGCGGAAACGCCCCGGACAAGATTCGGTCCGGGGCGTCGGTGGGAACTGGTGCGGCGGTCATCGGGGCCAAGGGCGGGTCAACTCCACGCCGGCCCATGCCCTCTGCTCGCACAATGCGGAACAGCCCGGCGCGGACACCCCAAGGGCACCGCGCATTCGTCGTGAAGTGACCGGCAATTCCTACGAATCGTCGGCCGCCGGATGGTCGTCCGGGTCGAATATGACGGTCATCTCGCGGCAGCCCGGCGCCGATTGAGGGGTCACGGACAAGAGGGTCGCCCATCCGAGCCCCAGCTCGCCGTGGCGCAGCCGACGCCGGTCGCCATCCGGGTGGATGTAGGCGTTCTCGCCGCACTCGTACAGCTTCTGGACGAGAGGATCGCGCGTGACCAGGGCATTGACGCGCTGCAGGACGGGATCCTTGGGGAAGGCGCTGAGCGAGGCCCTGAACTGCGGCACCAGGAACCTGCCCCAATCGGGGCCCCAGTTCGGCATGACGCCGGTCTCAGGATCCCGGGCCTCGTCGGAGAGCAGCCACCACTCGGCCAGATTCGCCGGAACCCGCCGTGAGGGAAACAGCCGCACAAACGCATCGTTCCAGTAGATCGGCTCCCAACGGCGGTTCTGGACATAGCACATATGCGGCTGGGCATCGACCTTCCGCTGGTAGGCCGCGGGTATCTCGGAGTGCGCGTCCGGGTTGAGCATCAGCCCCGTCGGCGTCCCGAACAGGTCCAGGTGGCTCTGTTCGAACTCGCTGGCCTTGAACCGCAACAGCCGGGCAAGGTGGAGCAGGTACTCGGGGGAGGGGCGTATGAGACCCGCCTCGACCTTCCCGTACGTTCCGCTGCCGCCGCCCATCGCGCGGTCGACCTCGGCCTGGGTCAGTCCCTTGACCTTCGGCCCGCGGCGCGGCGGCCTGGGCTCCAGGCCGACATCCTCCGGCTGCAGCGCCGCTCGACGGGCCTTGCACAACTCCCTGAACGCCCAATGCCGCTTCACGTCCGTCCCCTGTCCGTTCTCGGTGGCTGCACCGATCTCGGTGCAGCCACCGAAATGTCCGCACTGCCAATGCAGGTAATCACTCGCCGTTGATTGATCAAACAATCTTCACTCAGGATGAGGCTTGCAAGAAACAGACCACACGGTCTGAGTTCAGGGGAGGGTGTGACGTGCGTCTGTAGCTCATCGGTGGTGCCGGGAGATCGGTCACCGCGACGGCCGCAGGCCGCGTCATACCCATCTCACACCGATCGGCCGCCCCGTGCAGCCCTCTCAGGTCTGCCCAGGCCCTCCAGAACCAGAACCCGGCCGACAGCGGATCGGTCAACGCCAACGTCCTGGCGGTGGTCGGGGGTGCTGCTATGGGCCGCTGGGCGGTGCTGCCGTCAGGGATCGTGGCGACCGGTCCCGGCATCCACACCGCGCAGAGGGGGGTGGCCGCCCCCAGGGAACACCCGTCGTGAATCCTGCCCTGCACATCAGGTCGACCCTGAGAAGCCTGGAGTGCACCAGCCGGCGTGTGCGACCACGCCGCGCTGAGCATGCCCCCGCTCGTCAAGACATGCCCCCGCTCGTCAAGATCGGTCATTGCCGACTTGACGGCACATCAGCGCCGAGCGCTCTCCCTCCAGGAGGTGCGTCCGGTGCAATGCCGCTATGGCAGGTCCCGATCACCACAGGCCCAATGAGGCCGCCGAGAGGCAGTCTGTAAAATACCTACCGCCCGGTTCACATTTGATCGCTCGTTCCACGGGAGTCCCTGGGCTGCTCCGCGAACACCTCGGCGTCACTGAAGCCGGCGGGCTCTGCACCACCCACCATCAGGGAGTCCTCCGTGGCATTGCAAGACCGTGCAATCCGCACCAAACGCCAGCTTCTCGAAGGCGCCGCGGCTGTCTTCAACCGACGCGGCTACGACGCCGCCACGATCCAAGAGATCCTGGACGAGTCCGGACTGACCAAAGGGAGCCTCTACTACCACTTCGAGTCGAAGGAGGAACTGGCCGTCGCCGTCATGAAAGAGCAGGTCGTAGACATCAAGGTCGCCCCTCAGTCCAGCAAGCTCCAGGAGTTCGTTGACGCAGGGCAGGCACTTGCCCATCAGCTGCGGGACGACGTCCTCCAGCAGGCGGCCGCGCGCATGTCGACGGAACAAGCCTCCCAACACCTCGACCGGACCGAGTCCATGGGCGCTTGGACCAACTTCGTCATCGGGCTGCTCACCGAAGCACGCGCACGCGGAGAACTACTGGTCAGCGTCGACATACAACAGACCGCTGAGATGTACGTCGGCGCATTCGCGGGCCTGCAGATGATGAGTCAGGCCGTCAGCGGACGCCAGGATCTGAGCAATCGACTCCGTATCTTCTTCAGCCACACCATGCCCAGCATCGCCACGCCCACCGCCCTGGCGCAGCTGGACCTGTCCTGCAAACGCGGCGCCGAGGTCGCCAAGGTCGCAGCGAAGCAGCTGGCGGTCGATAGGGCGATGGTCGCCAAGGAGGACGCGTAGCGCCAATGCTCTGTGCGCCGAAGGTTGCCGAAGGTCGCCCAAGGTTGCCGAAGGTTGCCCGATGGCACCGGAGGTGCCGGCGCTCGTCTTTCCGGTCCGCCCGGACGCCACTCTGCGGTCCCGCCACATCATGGGGCCGGCTTCGGGGAACGGGGCGGACCCATGCCGCCTCCGGCCACCACACACCGGCCGAAGGCAATGATCGTTTCCCAAGCCAGACCCGGCGACACCCTCACCATCACCATCTACTACGACCAGGCCGGCCCGAACGACGAACTGAGGAAGGGGCGGGATAGGTACTGATGGCCGACAAACCCACCAGCTCCCAGCCCTCCACACTGCTGGTCCCGCTGTTCACGCTGCTCGGCCTGTGCGGTCTCGCGGCGTACGGAAGGGCCGATGACGCGCACACCGCCGCAGAGTGGGCGCACTGCGGCGACCTGCCACTGACGTGGCAGATCTACCTGACTGCCTATGGCTCACTGACCTGCGGGATTCTCACCCTCGCACTGTTCTCGTGGGTGGCCAGGCGGACCCGGCGAGGCGGTACATGGGTGGGCCACGGCTGGCAAGGCAAACTGGCGCTGGGCGCCCTTGCACTGGACATACCACTGCTGGCCTTGCAACTGTTCGTCATCTGGTACGTGTACCAGCCGGCGCCTGGCGGACCCATTAGTTGCCTCTAGGAGCCGGCTCGACCGACGACACCACCGCAGCTCCGGAGCCGACCGGAACAGTAACTCCTCCAGACGGCGAGATGACCTCGTTCACGGCTTCACGGCCCAGCACCCCATCTCATGAACAACTGACGTCACGACTCGGGTTCTGGCTCAACTTCAGTGGAGCGCGCACGCCGAGTGACGGTTGCCGGTTCTGCTGGACACAGGGACGAAACCATCGCTACACCACTCCGCGGTAGCCCGTCCACGCCGTGCCCGGCAGGACGATCCGAAAAGATCTGGCTCACCCATCAAGATCAACATAGCCTCGGTGTACGGCACACCGGCACGCAGATCTGACAGTCGACGCGATCGTGGGACTCCCCGCGGCAACGGGAGTCGTAGAGAGGTGAGCACGTTGAAGATCGTGGTAGACGACCTCTCCGGCCCGGAGATCGCCAGGTTCCTTGACGAACACGTCCAGCAGATGCGGTCCCTCACGCCGGTGGAGAGCAAGCACGCCCTCGACCTCAACAGCCTCCGGAGGCCCGACATCATGTTCTGGCCGGTCTCGGAAGGTGACAGCTTGGTGGGTTGCGGTGCGATCAAGCGACTGGACGCGGGCCACGCGGAGTTGAAGTCGATGCGTACCAGGTCGACGCGGCAGAGGAGCGGAATCGCATCCCAGCTGCTGGAGCACATCATCGCCGAGGCTCGAGGCATGGGGTTCACACGGCTGAGCCTGGAGACCGGCGCCGCTGAGTCCTTCCTCCCCGCCCGAAGGCTGTACGAAAGGTTCGGGTTCCAGCACTGCGAACCATTCGCGGACTACCAGCCCGATCCGAACAGTACGTTCATGACAAGGGCGCTCTGAAAGGCGCTGCGGGTCACATGCGGTAGTGATGGTCGGGGGCGGGAGCTTCTGGCGCGGCTCCGGCCAGGACGAGTCCAACGCCTTTCGCACCGTTCGCCACGTCACGCCGACTGACCTCTGCCGCCACCTGCCTCCGACGGCCGGCTGAGCAATGAAGCAAGCGAGAGCGTTCGTGGAACCGTCACCGTGACCGTTCCACGAACCGCGATCACGGCGCGGTCGAGGCACCTGAGCAGGAGTGACAACTTCCCAAGCTGCCAAGGGGAGCTCATCCGTCACTCACGGTGCGCGACCCACGCAATCTGAGCCAGAACCACGACGCATGAAGAGAGACGCTCACCGCGTACCTTGGCTGAACGGGAGATCGATGGATTCACCAGCTGCGGGTGAAAGTGGCTCTCTCCGTGATCGCGGCCGACCGGGAGACCGAGCCGGTGAGCCGGCGGTACTGCGGGATCTGTCGCTCGGTGACGCGAGCGCGTTGTCGTGCTGCAGCTACGGGTACGACCTGCTGCGCCGGTTCCGGTGTCCACTCGGCCGGCACCTCCTGCCGCGATCAGGGGGCCATGGTCCAGAATCAGGTCATGGATGTCCCCAAGCTGCTGGAAGCCGCTTCCCTGCTTGTCCCTGACAAGATCGCCACCGAGAACGACATCACGGTGAATGACGTCTGGGAGTACCTCACCCATGACGAGTGGGAAGTGGCCCTCGAACTACTGGAGGAACTCGGCGACGTCCACCCGCTTCCGCTCACCTTCTGGGAAACCATGGCCACCGCCGCTGAGCAGATGCAGCTGGAGAAGAGCGCGGCCTGGTGTCACTGGCGCTGCTACGAAACCCGCAACGGCATCATCCGAGCAGACCTCACCCTCCGCCCGGCCAACGAGACCCGCCGGCAAACGTCCTTCTCCGGAGCTGGCGTCCTGCGATCGATGTGGAACATCGGATTGCGGACACCGACCGGCGAGCCGGCCCTCAACATCGCTGCGCTCTGGGCGGAGTCCACGCCCTTCCTGGGACCTGGTGAGCGATCCTCGGTGCGACTCGCGCCTTTCGCCCCCTCGCAGTGGCAGCGTCTTCAGCCCGGCCAAGTGATCACCATGCACGAAGACCGGTCCGTGGCCGGAACGGCAGTCGTCCTTGAGATTCGACGCCCGGCGACCACGCACACCGCATAGAACCCGGCTTCCCGCGTTCCTGATGTGGGTCTAACGAGTGTTGAGGTGGAAACGCCGTTCATGCCGACGCCGGCCAAACTGTAGAAGCTGGTCTTGCTGGTCTTGCTGGTCTTGCTGGTCTTGCTGGTCTTGGTGGGCCGGCACCTCGATCCGCGCGAGGCCCGCATCGCCCGGTTGTGCAGTCTCCACCCGTGGCTCACCAGCAAACTGGCGCGGATACCTGCGGAGTTCGACGGGCTCCAGAAGAATCACCGTCTCCGTCTGTCCACCCTGGCCGCCAAGGACGGCGAGCTCCAGCGGATCTGCCGCGAGCGCAGTGTGGTGAGGGACTTCCCTGATGTCGCCGTGCCTAGGCTTGCTGAGCCCCTGCACCCACGCTCAGTCGCCGACGAACGCGATGCATCGGTGGGAGCTTTCCTCCGCTGGTTCCCGATCAGTCAGGAGTCGTCCTCGCAGGAATGGATTTCGACCTCGTCGCCTGACGGTAACGGGGCGCGTGCGGCAAGATATCGGTTCCGTCGGTGGGGGGCGTTGGGGTGGGCTATGACCTGCAAGCGGTGATCGCTGGTGACGAGGTGCTGCGCGCCGCTTCACGGAATCTGCCTGCCGCCCGGTTGGCGTCGCTCGGACAGGGGCTGTCGCTGATGCCGATGACAGACGCCCTCTATGACTCCGTCGCGGACGGCAGCGGAACAGGAGCTTTGGGGTTCTGGCGACTGCCGGAACGGTTCGAGAAGACCCTGGCTGTTTGGTCGACCGCTGGGCCGGTGGCGTACGTGGAAGCCGAGTACTTCGGCGGTGTGGGCGAGCTGCAGGCTGCCGTGTGGATCGCCGGCACCATCGCGCTGGGACCGCTCCACGCACCGGAGGGCCGGCCCTTTCCGCCTGCTGGCAGCGCTATCTCGCAGGCACTTCGACGGCTGGGCGTCGTGGCGAGCGTCGGAGAGGACGAGTTCTCCGCCGTGGGATTGGATCGTCAGCGACACGGTGAGAGATGGATCGCCTGAGCAGCGGCCCCGGGGTGCCGCACGAACGAGCACGAGCTGCTGGAGCTGGCAGCCCCGGTCGATCAACGCGGTAGAGCGCAGCATCACCCGATTCAAGCAGTGCCGCGGTCTGGCCACGCGAACTGACAAGCTCGGCATCGCCTACCAGGCCGCGCTCCACCTCGCCGCCGTACTCACCTGGGCACGAAGATGAGCTCATGGACGACACCATCAGATTCCTTCGGGACCGCAACATGGCGGACAACCATGCCTATGCCGAGGTGGCCCACCGCTTCGGCGGCGAGGCCCTCCTCGACAGCCACCTGCCGATGCTCGACCTGATCGACATGCTTGCCAGTCAATACGAGGCAATGGATCCGGCAGATGCACGCCATGCAGGTCTCGCGTACGCGCTCAATGTCCTGGCGCAGTCGTACGCCGAGCACCCCGACTACCGCCAGGAGTGGATTCCGTAGAACCCATCAAAGAGACAGGCCCGGGCCAATCCTGAAAGCCGCTTAGGGTCCCGGTTCTACTTCTGCCAGTCGATGGACCCGCATCTACCTGCGGTCTCGTGCCTTTTCGTATGCGGCCAGTTCGTCCGCACTACCGATGAAGGCCGGGCCGCAGTGTGGCGGCAGGCGATCGACGACCATCGCTACCGCGGCCGATGCGCTGCCCGTCTCAGCGATCCGTGAGCTGCTCCGACTCGGTCCTTCGACGTAGTACCGGCCGTCTCTCCGGGTGCCGATGTAGGGAATGTCCCAGGTTGGGCGGATCACTGTGCACCTGCTGAAGTGCAGTTCCCACATACCGGTCCAGGGGTAGAGCTGGCGAAGCAGCGGCTCGGCATGTGCCACCCGCACCAGCTCGGCAAACGGTTCCAGGAGCAGTGATCCCTCCGGCAGGCAGGGTGAGCCGGCAGTGGTGAGGATCTTGTGCCAGGCCGCTTCGACAGGGTTGGTCATGCTCTGATTGTGCGGTCCTACGGTCCGGCACGCGATGAGAAGTTGGCTCCGGACCTATCGCCTCTGTGCCCTGATCACGGCTGCCGCCGTGAACCTGGGCTTGGCGCAGTGGCTTGTAAACCACCTTTGAAACTACCCACCTCGAGTACGCCTGGGGGCGCCGCTGACCACAGCGGCCACCCTCGCTCGTGCTCGCCAAACGCGGTGGCGGGGTGGCCACCAATCGCCCGTCTCCTGCGCGGTTCGACAGCAGCCGAGTATGTCCATGGGCTCGTCGAAGTGAGGCGTGAGGAAGGAAGCAGGCTGTGAGCAGTCAGTCAGCAGCAGACAGTTGGTGCCACCAGTGACCACAGCCGCCAGAGCAGAAGCGCTCGTGGCGCCGCCCGTCGGCGACTGTGAGCACCGCGATCAGCAGCCTGAACGCCTTCCGGCGTTCGTCGACAGGCGTGAGACCGGCGATCTTTCCCAGTTGCATGTCGATCCGGCCCCGTGAGATCAGCACTGCGGGCGTCTGCGTCGGACGCAGCCCAGCACGGCGGATGTCTCTGGCGCATCCACGGCGACAGAGCGCGCCTGGCCACAGTGATGACGCAGGAACAGCAGCACGTCGGACCGTTCTTCCAAGCCGAGTCCGTCGAACCACTCGATACCTTCGGACATGGGGCGTAGCCCCTGCGCAAGTTCGTTGCGCAGGACGTCCCGTTCGTTCACGACTGCCCCCAGGAGATCGGGCGGTACTCCGCCGCGGTGTCGGCGCGGATTACCGCCCGCTCGGGGTGCATGCCACACTCGCTGACCACGCCACTCCACCGTGCGCAGCCGCTTGAATGCCAACCCGTTACGAGCGGTATCGGCGCAGCGCTGGGAAACGATCTCCAGCCAGACGGGAAGCGATCTTCATCGGTCTCTGGGGTGCCCTGGTCAGCGGTACTCGTGAACACCTCGTGGTGGCTTCGTTCGCTTCAAGTGGTTCTGGCTCAACTTCCGTGAGGCGTGCACGGTGAGTGACGGCTGACGCTTGCAACGGTCTTCGGGAAGTTGCCTGAAAATGGTCAGCGACGATGCTCGTGTTGCCGACAGTTCGGCGCCGTGGACGAGAAAGTGCTCCGGCTGGAGGAGCTGTTGTTCCCGTCGGTCGCGGACGTGACGGTGCTGTCGGTGGACGTGAACGACGAGGCGGTACGCATCGAGGCGTGCAGCGCGGCGGTCGGGGCCGCATGCCCCGGTTGCGGGTGTCAGTCGAGCCGGATACACAGCTCCTACCTGCGGTTCCCCGCAGATGTGCCCAGCGCAGGGCGGCGGGTCGTTCTATGCCTGCGGGTCCGTCGGTTCTTCTGTCCGGACGCTTCATGCGGACGACGGACGTTCGTCGAGCAGTTGCCGGGGCTGACCCGGAGATACAGCCGGTGGACCGAACGCTTGCGCTCGACCCTGGCCACGGTCGGTCTCGCGCTCGCTGGCCGGGCCGGTGCCCGGATGGCGTGCGTCTTCGGGGTGTCCGTCAGCCGCAGTACTGTGCTGCGGCTGGTCGGCATGCTGCCTGAGCCGGATCTGCCGGCTCCGCGGGTGGTCGGGGCAGATGAGTACGCCACGCGCAAGGGGCGTGTCTACGGCACCGTACTGGTCGATGTCGAGAGCCGACGGCCCGTGGATCTGCTGCCCGATAGAGAGGCGTCCAGTCTGGCCCAATGGCTGGCGAAGCGGCCCGGCATCGAGGTCGTCTGCCGTGACCGAGCTCCGTTCTTCGCGGAAGGCGCCAAGGCCGGGGCACCGCAAGCGGTCCAGGTTGCCGACCGCTGGCATTTGTGGAACAACCTCGGCGAGGCCGCCGAGCGGGCCGTCGCCCGCCACCGCCAGTGCCTGCGCGTCCTGGGCCCCGAACCGGTCAAGGAGGAAGTCGACGAGCCCGCACCGTCCGAGGAGACCCCGGCCTCGCCCTGGAAGAGCGACCGGTTCGCCAATCGCATCCGGGCCAGGCACGCCACCGTCCACGCGATGCTGGAAGCCGGTCACAGCCGCCGCTCCATCGGCCGCCAACTCCACATGACCCACCGCACCGTCAAAAGCCTCGCCGACGCCACCAGGCCGGAAGATCTCTTCCGAGGGCAGTGGCAGTACAACCGGACCTCCGCACTGGACGAGTTCAAGCCCTACCTCGACGACCGCTGGAACGAGGGCTGCACCAACGCCTGGAAGCTCTGGGAAGAGATCGTCCCACTCGGCTACAAGGGCAGCTACGGCATTGTCAGCGCCTACATCAGGAGGAAGCGCACGTCACCCCGGCCGATCACCGCACAGCCCCCGGCACCTCGCCTGGTGACCAGATGGATTCTGAGCCGCCCGGAATCGCTCAACGAGATCGAGCAACTCCGGCTCACAGCTGTCTTGGCCAACTGCCACGAGCTCGACGCCCTCACCGGACACGTCCGGTCCTTCGCCCAGATGCTCACAGAGCGCCAGGGCGAACGGCTCCCCGAGTGGCTCGACGCCGTTCGCCAGGACGACCCGCCAAGCCTCCATACGCTCGCCGCGGGCATCGATCGCGACCGCGACGCTGTGGATCGCCGGCCTGACCCTGCCCTGGAACTCGGGTGTGGTCGAGGGCCACGTCAATCGGATCAAGATGCTCAAGCGCCAAATGTTCGGCCGGGCAGGCTTCCAACTGCTCAGAAAGAGAGTCCTATTGTCGTAACAGCCCCGGTGATGGTGTCACGACACTACTGGTGAATGAAGCCAGCCGAATGAACTGTCACCAGCCGCATTTCACGCCCCGGCGACACCGTCGATGCGCTCTCGGATCAGGTCGGCATGGCCGTTGTGACGTGCGTACTCCTCGATCATATGGACCATGATCCAGCGCAACGAGACCCCTCCGTCACCTACGTGGCTGGCTTCCTGATCAGACAGCCGGCCGGAGTCGTCCAGCGAGGCGGCAGCGATGAGCTCGCGCCCCCGAACGATTTCTGTCTGCCAGATCGCCATGGCCTCGTCGAGTCCTCGGCCATCCTCAACGGCAAAGCCGTCGACGTTGCTGTCCCCGAAGACTGCGCGCATGTCCAGTCCTGCGAACACACGCTGGAACCAGTTGCGTTCCACCTCGGCCATGTGCTGGACGAGGCCCAGCAGTGTCATCGACGACGGCGCAGCCGAGGCCAGCCGTAATTGGTCGTCTTTGAGGCCCGAGCACTTCAGGGCGAGAGTGGCACGGTGAAAGTCGAGCCACGATTCCAGCATGGCGCGCTCGCCAGCGTGGGCAGGTGGGATAGGGCGTCCATCCGGTGTCGAAGTCATGCCAGCACCCTGGCACACGCCCCCATGAACTTCGCGGCCCTTCGCTGGCGACGAACACGCGCGACCACTCGGATCACTGAGAGTGGTCGCGTCACAGAAATTGAGCCAGAACCCTTCAAGTAGCAGCGTTTGTCCACCGGTTTGGGAGGCGAGGGAGGGGCTGAGCCTCCGCAGATGTTCACGAGAAATGACGTCACTCTTGGCTGAGGGGCTTCGACCGTGCCCGGTTGGGTAACGGGCAGCTGATAATGCGTTGTCGGTCTCAGCTGGGCTGCGAGAGCATCCGGTGCATGGAAGAGCCTGCCGAATGCCTCAGTTCTGACCAGGTTGCGTTGCGCCGGTGGCGCATGAGCGATCTCGACGCTTTGGAACGGGCGATCTACGAGTCCCTGGACCATCTGGTGCCGTGGATGCCCTGGGCGGCCGACCCTGGCAGACAGCAAACTTCGGTCTTCCTCGCCCGGAACCAGGAAGAATGGGAGACCGGGCAAGCCTTCGGCTATGCGATCACGTCAGATGCTGCGGTGATCGGCAGCTGCGGTCTCATGCGCCGCATCGGTGCGGGCGGCCTCGATATCGGCTACTGGCTCCACCCTCATCGGACCGGGCAGGGTCTGGCCACGATGGCCGCTGCTGCTCTTGTCCGCCAGGGCTTCCAGTTGGCGGGCATCGACCGCATCGAGATCCATCACGATGCTGCCAACTCTGCCAGCGGAGCCGTCGCCCGCCGCTTGGGATTCGCTGAGGTTGAGCGCAGACAAGCACCTGAAGGACCCGTCGCTCCTGGCGAAGTGGGGATTGATGTCATCTGGCGGATGACGAGATTCCTCGGCCGGTCTCTGCATCGCCGTGCCCTCCCTGGACATGCCGGTCGCGCGGCTGACCACCAGAGACCCTGGTACCGGGCGAGACCTTCAGCCTGTCGTGCGGGGTAGGCCGTCAACGTGTGGGAGTCCTTGCCGAGGGCGATTCCCGGGTGGCCGTTTGCGCTCACTGGCGCGAGCTCCGGGGAGGTTTCGGCGTCGCGTCCGCTTCGGGCATCGAGCATCGAGGACGACGACGCCGGATTCGGTGGCGTCGTAGACCATGCCGTTGAAGGCGCGCGTGATGACGGGAGCGACGCGGTTGGCCGATGTGTCCGGCAGCTGCCCGTGGACGATCAGGACCTTCCCGTCGTGCTCCGGCGGGTAGTGGGACGGTGTGCGGTGGTCACTGCGGCGGTGTTCGCGCCGACGATCACCGCGATGGCGAGCCAGGCGAGGACATCGAGGTGCTGGCCGAGAACGACGAGGCCGGCCAGGGCGGCGACGACCGGGTTCACGCTCATGAACACCCCGAACACGTGCGCAGGGACCCGCCGCAAGGCCAGCAGGTCGGCCAGGAACGGCACCGCGGAGGAGAGCACCCCGGCCGCCAGCGCGCACCCCAGAGCCGCGGTCGTGGGCGGGTGTCGCCACAGCACCCAGGCGCCGACCGGCAGGTAGAGGGCGCCGGAGACCGCCGCGGCCGCGGCGGAACCCTCCAGTCCGGGCAGCCGGGCACCCACGGCCCGGTTGAGCAGGATGTAGCAGGCCCAGCACAGTGCCGCCAGCAGCGCCAGACCGATGCCCGCGTAGTCGGTGGAGGGCGTGGGCCGCATCAGCATGGCCACCGCGCCCGCGGCCGCCGCCGCGCAGAGCAGGTCGAGGCGACGGCGGGAGCCGACCAGGGCCACGGTCAGCGGGCCGAGGAACTCCAGCGTGACCGCCAGGCCGAGCCCGATCCGCTCGATCGCCGCGTACAGGGACAGGTTCATCCCGGCGAACACCAGCGCCAGCCCCCACACCAAGCGCCACTGCGCCGCGGTGAAGTGCCGCAGCCGCGGCCTGCCCACGACGCCCAGCACGACGGCGGCCACCCACTGGCGCACCGCCACCACCCCGGCCGGGCCGAGCACCGGGAACGCCAGCGCCGCCAAAGAGGCGCCCATCTGGTTGGACAGACCGCTACCCAGCATCAGCGCCACTCCGCCCCCTCGCCCGGACTGCCGGGAAGCGGCAGAACCAGCGGACACGGCGGCCTGAGGCGCTGCGGCCTGGGCCACGACGGCTGGAGAGGGCGAGGAGTCGAGATGCATACCCTCACGATGGAAGCCTCACCCCGATACGCAAAATGCATTCACACGGCTACCTATACGCTGAGCGTATGGACGCGAAGTGGGAGAACTCGGCGACGCTGGAGCTGAAGCACCTGCGGTGCCTGGTCGCCATCATCGACACCGGCAGTTTCACCGACGCCGCCCTTCAACTGGGCATCTCCCAGGCCGCGGTCTCCCGCACCCTCGCCGCCCTCGAGCACCTCCTCGGGGTGCGGCTGCTGCACCGCACCAGCCGCAGCGTCGCCCCCACCACCGCGGGCGTCCAGGTCCTCGCCCGCGCCCGCATCCTGCTCACCGGCGCCGACGAACTCGTCCGCGAAGCCACCACCGGCCACAGCCGCCTCCACATCGGCCACGCCTGGTCCGCCTTCGGCCACCACACCACCGAATTCCAGCGCCGTTGGCACGACCAGCACCCCGAGACCGAACTGCGCCTCATCCGACACAACACCCCCACCGGCGGCCTCGCCGAAGGGCTGTGCGACCTCGCCGTCATCCGCGCCCCGATCGACCTGAAACCGTGGTCCCACGCCCTGATCGGCCACGAGACCCGCTGCGTCGCCATGGCGTCCGACGATCGCTGGGCCCGTCGCCGCAGTATCCGCCTGGACGAGCTCTCCGGCCGCACCCTGGCCATCGACCGACGCACCGGCACCACCACTCTCGACCTCTGGCCCGCACACGAACGGCCCGCCGTCGAGTACACCCAGGACATCGACGACTGGCTGGCCGCCATCGCCACCGGCCGCTGCATCGGCCTCACCGCGCAGGCCACCGCCGCCCAGTACCGCCGCGACGGCATCGCCTACCGCCCCCTGCGCGACGCGCAGCCCATACCCGTCCACCTCATCTGGCGGACCCACGACCCGCACCCCGCCACCCACACCGCCATCGCCCTTGCCAACGTCCTCTACCGCGAGGACCGCAGCATCCCGCGCCCGCATAGATGACCACGTGAGAATGGCCAGTTGTGAGTGGCCAGTTGAGAGAGTCGTCCGCCGCGCGGAGTCCTCGCGGCGCTTCGTCAGGTCGCCGGTCGCCGGTCGCAGAAGTCCTCTCACAACGGTCGGGTTCTGCGACGGGGTAACGGTCCGGTTCTGCGATGGGGTTCCGAGGAATGCCTGGACCTGCGGCAACGGGGCCAATATCGAGCTCACCGTCCACCACGGTTCCGGCCCCAGTCCCCGAGCCACAGCTTGGCTGCTCCGCTCTGATGTCCCGTTCCTTGGCGGAGAGTCGGCGGCGCTGGGGGAGTGGTCACGGTAGGCGCGTGATGGGCGTGTCCTGGCGGCGTCTTCGGTTGGGTCGCAGCCTGCCTCCACCACCACCTGATCCACACAGCCGCCCGGCGCTACAGCAGGCCCCGCGGATCGCGCTACCCGTTGGCCGCTGCCCCAGACCTGACCCCACCGCACGCCCAAGGGCCTGGAATCGAAAGGTTCCAGACCCTTGGGTGTCTCCACGAGGGACGGGCAACACCGCACCTTCTGGACGGCAGTTCATGCGGAACGGTACGCCTGGGCCGTGCCATTCACGCCCATTCCAGTCCCAGGCCCGCCAGCTGGTGGCGTGTCAGAGCTGAACTTGCCGCGCCTGGATTTGGTGTTCGACAGTCCAGAAGCACTTACCGCTGCAGGTTGGCGGGCTGCCTTTCCCAAGAAATGATGTGGTGGCCGTTCACGGGGATCAGGCCCTTGTTAGCAGGCTATGTCGTGAATTAGTAACGGTGCCGGGCGAGGGGCAACGCGCGGGGCGGCCGGCTCATCTGGACAGTCAGCGAGGCGCACCGGGCGCCTTCGTGAAGGGGTGGGTCTGACCAGGTGGGGGATCCGCGGGAGGGAAGTCCATGACCAGGACGAAGAATACCGGGGTACTGACGAGGGGCGGCCGTGTGGCTGTGATCGGTGCGCTGGGTCTGGCCTCAGTGGCTCTGGCCGCCGCGCCGGCGTTCGCCAAAGGTGCCGTGGACATCACGGCGCCGCACACGGCCCATGTCGGCAAGACCATCACGGTCAAGGCGCACGGCGGCGATGACAGCGCCGGATACCTGCATCAGCTGTGCCTGGAGGAGAAAGGCTTCGGAGAAGGGTGGCACCAGGAGAATTGCAGCGCCGCGGTCAAGGGCGACGCGCGGGTCACTGCACACGGCACGTCCGCGCGCCGTGGCAATCTGGAATTCCGTGCGGTGCTGTACGGCCTGACCAGCCCGCACGACCAGAATCCCGTGCGCTTGCACGCCTCTGACGTGGTGACGGTGCACGTCCGCTGAGCCGGCAGCGCGGCCGTGGACAGCCGGCACGACCACTGCCCACGGCCGCTCGTCGGCCGGGCAGCCGCGTCTTGAGCCCGGCCGCCCGGCTGCCCGGCTGCCCGGAGCCTGGACGGTGACGACGGTGCCCGGCTGCCGCTGCTTGCGGTCCGACCGGAGCCGCTTCCCGTCCGGCGAGACGTACAGAGAAGGCCGGCGTCCCAGCTGGGCGTTGGACGAGCAGGTGGCTGCCGGCCCTCGGCCTGGCGGCCGGGACGAAGTCGCCGAGGCGCAGCTGCGGCCCCTGTTCGGCGCGAGCCGGCACCCACACGCCGACCGGATCGGAGTCAGCCGGGTGGCCGCGTGGGAGTCGCCGGCGGCCGCGTGGCGAGCCGGAGGCTCGAAGCGGTCGAAGAAGTCGTGCCCGGCGCGAGCTGCTGAGGGGCTCGGACGTGGCCACATCGGTGCCGATGAGTCTCCGTGGCATGGATGGAGCGATCATCGAACACCGTGCTTGGCCACGTCCCAGCCCCGACGTGCCGTGGTCTTCCACCGGACACCCAACCGCGAGCACGACGCAGCCCTGCGTTTGGTCCCCCGTCCGGAATGTCGCAGTGCGGCCCCCCCGGGGCCGGTAGCCCGGCGAAGTCCCGCGCTGTCCAAGTCGTGGGTATCAGTGGACGATTCGCTCCACGATCCAGTCGACAAGTGGCTTGGTCACCTGGCTGTGCTCGGTGTTCTCGCCGTCGCACTTGAACTCGTCGAGCGCGCTCTTTTCGTCGGCGGCCTCGACGTTCTCGTACGGGTTGATGTCCCACTTGGCCGGGTCGTAGTCCAGGGCAACCGCACTCACGGAGGGGACGAAGCAGCTGAACTTGTACTTCTCCGGGATGTCGGCCCCGAGTGCCCCGGCGATCTTACCGAAGGAGCCGAGGGTGCCACCGGGTGTGCCGTCAAGGCCGGGAACGTGCGAGGTGAAGCCCCGTCGTACCTGGCCGGCGGCCCGCATCTCGCCGATCGGCTTGCGCGTTCCGCCATCGGGCTGGAAGTTCGCCTGGGCGTAGACGACCAGCGGCACCTGCCGCTTGAACACCTCCGCGCCGGCCGGAAGGTCGCGGCCGGTGCCGTTGCCGGTGCCGTTGGCCACGCCCAGCTTGCGGGGCCGTTGCGGGAACTGGCCGAGGTCGCGCAGTTCGGCCAGGAACTGCGTGCGCAGTTCGCTGGAGGTGGCGACGGGGCCGTCGTACTTTGCGTCCGGGATCCACGCGTACAGCAGCTGCTGCGCGGCGGGGCTCCTGATCAGCTCGGCCTCCTTGACCTTGCCGGGCTTGGCCGGCAGAGACTCGAAGAAGTAGGCCATCTGCTGGAGGATCAGCGGGATCCAGGCGCCGTTGTGGGGGGAGTCCCAGGAGAGATAGGTCGCGGTCTGGTGGTCCTGGTGTTGGTTCTCCATCTCGGCGAGGGCGTAGCGGGTGATGATGCCGCCCATGCTGACCCCGCCGACGATCAGCGGCTCATCGCCCTGCCTCTCTTGGATGACTCTGTTGATGGCGCTGATCACCACCCCGGCGTTGGCCTGGATGTAGGTGTGGCGCTCCTCGAAGCCGAGCAGGACAACATCGATGCCCGCGCTGAGCAGCTGCTCGAGGAAGCCCACCTTGCTGCCCGGGTAGGGCGCGTTGAAGTGGGCGAACAGCCCCGGCAGATCACTGCGGCCGTAGTTGAAGCCGTCCGCGAAGATGAGCGGCCGTACCAGCTCGTCGTGGCCGTCGGCGAGGTAGACCGCAGCCTCGCCGACGGCCACCTCCCGCCGGTACGGTCGGGCGGACCGAAGCTGCCAGGTGTGCTTCGGCTGCCGGTCGCTGTCGCGCGCTACGCCCATTGGAGTGCCGAACCAAGGGCCCTGCGGCAGGTTCTTGGCGAACTCCGCCACCTTGTCCGCCGAGGACTTCTCCTCGGCCTGCTTCCATGTCAGTTCGACATCGATCCTGGCTTCCTGTGCCATGGGACAGCTACCGCCTCTGTGTAGGTGTTGTTCACGGGCCCGCCACAGCCCATCCCTGATCACATGTGAGCGGGCGGGTGATGCACGGGACTTGTCGGAACTCCCGGCAGGGGAGGGGATCCGGCCACCCATCTACCGGAGTAACTGACTGCAACAGCGAGATTACTCACCGCGTCGAGCAAAAGTGGCTCGCCTCGCCGCCAGGCACACCGCGGCGAGGGCCGGCACCCGCACGACGACCGGATCGAGCCGACGGGCTGGCGGCGGCTCAGACCCCCGAGCCGCGCGCCGGGCCGGAGCGCTCGGCCGCCGGGTGAAGGTCAGGGGCGGATCGACTGGAGCATGCCGGCGTGGACTCGACCTCATGCGGGGGTCCAGCGGGCCAACCGCAGACTCCGCGGCAACAAGGGCGGCCGCCGCTCCCGCTTCGGCAGGGAGCAGCACAATCGCCGCAACGAAATCGAACGAACCTGTGGAACGAGTCACCGGTCAACACGATGTACGCCTCCCACTGCTCATGACGGGGGACGGCGTTCATGATCTCGGTGGGCCACTCGAACCATTCCCGGCGGCGACGGAGTTGAGCGTGGAGCTCGGCTTCGTAGGCGTAGTTCTTGCGGGCCTGTGGTTCGCGCCAGACCGGCAGATCGACGGCCATCTGTGGGTCGGACAAGACGCGCGTGACGTGTTGTTCCCGTCTTCCCTCTGCATGCGCGAGACGAAGTCCGTCGGCGGCGTCGGCCACTGCGTTGTTCGGATCGAGGGTCGCGAAGGACGCGGCGAGCGTTTCGTTGTCGAGAGTGGGGCGACGAGGCGGCCGATGTTGACCTCGGCCGGTTCGCAGCCGCAGCCGGTGACCGAGCACATCAAGCGATTCGGCGGGTACAGCACACACGAGCGCGGCCTCCAGCCGGAGGCGTACGACCCAAAGCTGAACGTGGATTTCACGCAGCTTCGGGAGGGGAACCTGACTGGTGAGGGGGCTTCGGGGCAGACGTGGGTTGCCCTAAGACGTCGTTTCTTATGGCATGTTGGTTCGTTGAGTGGTGCATGACGGATCTGGTTGAGCGGTTGGTGCCGGATGAGTTGTGGGTGTTGTTTCGTCGGGTGGTTCCGCCGACGGCGGTGATACGTCCGCAGGGTGGTGGCCGCGCTCGGGCGGGTGATCGTGAGGTGCTGGCGGCGATCTTGTTCGTGGCGACTACGGGCTGCACGTGGCGGCAGTTGCCGCCGGTGTTCGGGCCGGCCTGGCCCACGGTCTACCGGCGCTTCGCGCAATGGAGCCGGGGCCGTGTGTGGGCCCGCCTTCACCGCGTGGTCCTGGATGAGCTCGGCGCTCAGGGCGAGCTGGACTGGTCTCGGTGTGCGATCGATTCCGTCAGTGTCCGGGCGGCAAAGGGGGGCTTTTGACCGGACCGAATCCGACCGACCGTGGCAAGTTGGGGTCGAAGATTCACCTGGTCACCGACCGGAACGGACTGCCGCTGTCGCTGGGGATCTCCGGCGCCAACATGCACGACAGTCTCGGCCTGGCGCCGCTCGTGCGAGGAATCCCGCCCATCCGCTCCCGGCGCGGCCCCCGTCGCAGACGCCCTACCAAGCTACACGCCGACAAGGGCTACGACTATGACCACCTGCGGCGATGGCTCCGCGAGCGCGGCATCACCCATCGCATCGCCCGCAAAGGTGTCGAGCCTTCACAACGGCTCGGCCGCCACCGCTGGGTGGTCGAGAGAACGGTGTCCTGGCTGGCCGGCTGCCGACGCCTCCATCGGCGCTACGAACGCAAGCCCGAGCACTTCCTTGCCTTCGTCGGCATAGCCGCAACCCTCATCGGCTACCGCCGACTCGCCAAGTGAAACAACCTCTAAAGGGGGCTCCAAGACGGGACGAAGCCCTGCCGACCGGGGGAGGACGGGCAGCAAACACCACCTGATCACCGACGCCACCGGCATCCCACTCGCCACCACTCTGACCGGCGGCAATCGCAACGACGTCACGCAGTTGATCCCGCTGCTCGAGGCAGTTCCGCCGGTGCGGGGCAAGCGCGGCCGGCCCCGGCGCCGCCCAGACGTGGACCTCGGCGACCGCGGCTACGATCACAACAAGTACCGCCGTCTGGTCTGGAACCTTGGCGTGAAGCCTCAGATCGCCCGACGGGGCACCGAACACGGTTCTGGGCTCGGCGCCCAGCGCTGGGTCGTGGAGCGTGCGTTCGCTCACCTGCACTGGTTCCGTCGCCTGCGGATCCGCTGGGAGATCCGCGACGACATCCACGAAGCCTTCCTCAGTCTCGCTTGCAGCATCATCTGCTGGCGGCGGCTGAAGGAGATCCAGCTGCATTAACTGTCGTTGTCCTGGGTGGCCCTGAACCCGCGATCCTGGATCACGGGGAAGACGCGCCGTGTGGTGGCAACCCAGGCATCGATCTCGGCATGGGACGACCTGATGGCACTGATCAGCGCCTCGATCACGTCAAGCTTCGGCTTACCGATGTCCCGGCTGAGCTCGTCCATCGACACCTCTTGGTACGACACGACCAGCTGCCACCAGAACCGCATGAGGAAGCGGCATTCCTGCGAGTCACGGTCGTCTGCGAGGTGATCATGAATGACCCTCTGGACGCGCCGCAGCTGCTCGTCATCACGAAAGCCGGTGTTGAGGTCAGTCAGGGTCACGTCCGGACACTAGCAACCGCGTTCGTTCACCCGCGGCGTGGGCATCAAGACCGCGTAGGGCATTCCGTTAGAGGTTCTAAGCCTTCAGTTCGTGGAAAGCGGATACGGAGGCGAGGCTGGTCAGCCCATTCCAGAGATCAAGCGAGTCACGGTGGTCTGGGACCTCGTGCAGCACGGGTCCGAATACGGCCCTTTCGGTGCCTTGTGGCGTGCTGATGACCAGGACGGGGGTGCCGATCTGGGCGTCGATGCGGTCGACGCCGGCGTGGTGGGAGGCGCGCAGGTCCTGGTCGTAGTCGGTGGAGGTGCCGGCCTCGGCGAGTTCAACGGGAAGGTCGCTGCGGTGCAGTGCTTCGCCGATGTCGCCGATCCATTCGCGCCCGGTGCCGTCGGGCTCGGTCCAGTGCGTCGTAGAAGGCGCCGAGTGCCGCATGCCCGTGCTCGGTCTGGACGGCTGCGGCGACGCGGGCGGGGATCCACAAGTAGCCGTGTCGGTCGTCTTCTGGGTCGTCGTCGCGGTGTTCGTTGAGCACGGACAGGCTCATCGCGCGCCAGCGCACCTCAAGGAGGACCTCGTCGGCGACTTGGGCGATCCAGCGTGCGGTGTGGCGGGTGAGCGGACAGGCGGGGTCGAGCCAGAAGTCGACGCTCCAGCCCGCGTTCGCTTCCGAGCTGCCGGTCATGACCGTTGCTCCGGTTCTGCACGGTCGCTGCTGCGGGCAGTGATGCCCTGTTCCAAGGTCCGGATCACGGTCGCGGCGACGTCGAACCTGGCGAGGGTGCCTCGCTCGACTTGTTCGAAAGCCGTGTAGGACAAGCCCCAGAGGACTTGCTGGATCCATTCGGCGGAGAGCTGGTCGTCGAACACGCTGTCGGCCTGCCCGCGACGGATGAGGCCGATCACCGGGTCGGGCGGTGCCGGCAGGTCAGGCTCGGTGGTGGGGACGACATCGCGGGCGGGCAAGAAGACGATCGAGGCGGTGCGTGACGTCAGCTTCGATGTCGCGACCGGTGAGCTTGTGGCATTGCTCGGGCCGAACGGCGCCGGCAAGTCCACCACGTTGCGGATGCTGACCACGCTGCTACCGCCCACGTCGGGCAGCGTGCGCATCGCAGGCTTTGACGCGGCACGCGAACCAGGCCGGGTGCGTGAGGTGATCGGCTACGTGGGCCAAAAGAACGCCTCCGGAGAGAACCACCGCATCCGCGACGAATTCATCACCCAGGGACGCTGCTACGGCCTCAGACTCCGCGACGCGCGGCGCCGGGCCGACGAAGTACTGGAGATCCTGGGAATCAGCGACCTGGCCGCCCGCACCCCCGGCACGCTCTCCGGCGGTCAGCGACGGCGCGTGGACATCGCAGTCGGCCTCATCCACAACCCGAGAGTGCTGTTCCTCGACGAGCCCTCCACCGGCCTCGATCCTCACAGCCGCGCCGACCTGTGGGAACAGATACAACTCCTGCGGCGCGCATACGGCATCACGATTGTCCTGACCACCCACTACCTCGACGAGGCCGACCGGATGGCTGAGCGGATCGTCGTCGTCGACCAGGGGCAGGTCATCGCCAACGGCACCGCGGACGCTCTCAAAGCCGACCTGGCCGGCGACTGGATGCACATCACGACGTCGGACACAGACGCGGCAAGACCCGCCGCTGGTCTTGCCGGTCAGATGGCTGAGACCTCCGAGGTCACGACGGAAGGACAGACGGTGAGCGTGCGGATCGCCGACGCCGATGCCTCGCTGCCGACCTACCTGCGACTGCTCGATCACCACTCGATCACGGTCACTCGGGTCAGCGTGCGACGCCCGTCCCTCGACGACGTCTTCGTCAACCTCACCGGACGCAGGCTCGAAGAATCAGCCGAAGCCTACGAGACCACCACCGACGCACCGATCGGGGCCACCCATGTCTAAGCTCACCCGCGACACCGCCACGGTCTTCTCGCGAGAGATCGCACCCGAACTTCGCTCCCCGGTCAGCATCGTCTTCGCCATGGGACAGCCTTTGCTGTTCCTCATCCTGTTCGGATCGATGCTCGTCGGCACCGGAGCGAACACCGGCGCCCGCACCGGCGACGTCTGGCAATGGTTCGTGCCAGGCATCCTCGTGATGATGTGCCTCATGGGGCCACTGTCGGCCGGCCACAGCATGCTCAGCGAGCTCAACGGCGGACAGCTGGAGCGCTTCCTCGTCACCCCCCTCAGCCGTACCTCGATCATCCTCGGACGCACCGGCAAGGACACCATCACCCTGTTCGTTCAGACGATCCTCCTCATCGCCATCGCCATCCCCTTGGGCATGAGATTCCACCTGTCCGGCGTCCTGGCCACCATGGTTCTGCTGAGCGTCATGGCCGTCGGGCTCAGCGCTCTGTCCTACGCCCTGGCCATCGCCTCACATCCCCGCGGCAACCTGTTCTGGATCGTCACCCAGATGCTCACCTTCCCGATCATGCTGCTCTCGGGCATCCTGCTCCCGGTCGGCGCCGGCCCCGGCTGGTTGAGCGCGGTCGCCGTGATCAACCCCATCACCTACATCGTCGACGCCGCCCGCGCCCTGTTCTCCGGCGACTTCCTCGACACTTCCGCGCTCCACGGCCTCATCGCAGCCACAGCAATCGCCACCCTCGGGTTGATCCTGTCCACCCGCGCCATGAAGCGCGGCCTCTGAGCTGACGCCGATGGGACGTCGCAAGGCACCGCTGACGGAGCAGGCGACGGATGCGGCGGATCTTCTCCCAGTCGGGTGGCGGATCTCCCAGTCGGAAGGCAGGGCCTCGGCTTTCGCCCCGCAGTCGGTGTCGACCGTGGACCAGAAGCCGCTCGCGGTTGCGCGGCCGATCGGCGAGGTGGGTCTCCAGGTCGGTCAGGTGAGGGCCGTCGGTGGGAAGTGGCCGCAGGCCCGGACCAGGGCAGCGCCTGGCGTTCGACTGTGACGGCGATCGCGGCGCGTCCACCCGTCGGCGGCAGTTCGGCCGAGCCCGGGATGACCGGGACCGCCGTGATCGAGGACACCTACTGGCGCGCCAGCCCGTGGCGGTCGGCCCAGGCGTTGATCGTCGCGGTCAGCTCCTCGGGGCGGTCCTCCGGGGTGTGATGGCCGGCGAGGCCGTGGCGGGAGACCTCCAGGCACGCGATGTTTTTCTCGCACCAGGCCACGGCGCCGTGGTCGGTCATCGCGCCTGGGCCGGGCTCGAACGCGGCGAGCAGCTTGGGGACTTCGGGGCTGGCGGCCAGCCAGGCGTCGTAGTGCTCGATGCGGGCCACGACGTCGGCGGGTTCGGCGTCCAGCGGCATCATGCGCGTCCACGCCAGTATCGGGCGGCGGCTGTGCGGGGTCGGGAAGGGGCGGCGGTAGACCTCGAGGTCGGCGGGGTCGAGCGGGGTGGCGAGTGTGTCCGGGAGTCCCTCGATGAACAGTGACCTCTCAAGGATCATGTCCTCGCCCACGCCGGGGGTACGCAGGAGGGCGAACAACTCCCGCCCGGCCGCCGGGAATTCGTCGCCTACCAGCGGTTTGACGATCGTCTCGGTGAAGGCGAGGCCGCGGACGGTGCACGGGAGGCGGGCGGCGCGGTCGAAGGCGAGGGCGCCGCCCCAGTCGTGGCCGACGAGGACGGCCTCGGCGAGGCCGAGGGCGTCGAACCAGGCGTCGAGGTAGCGGGCGTGGTCGTCGAAGGAGTACGCGAGGTCGGGCTTGCCGGAGTCGCCCATGCCGATGAGGTCGGGGGCGAGCAGGCGGCGGCCGGGCGCGGCCACGCCCGGCAGGACGTTCCGCCACAGGTGGGAGGAGGTGGGGTTGCCGTGGAGGAAGACGAACGGCAGCCCGTCGGGGTCGCCGGAGTCGCGGTAGTGGAGCGTGGACTCGAGGACGGGGAGGGTGGGCATCGCGGTGTCACTTCGCTTCCGTACGTGCGGATTCAGAGGTTGCGGCTCAGGACGCGGTCGACGGCGATCTCGACGACGACCAGGTCCGGCGGGGCGGGCGGCGCCACGCGGTAGCGGGCGGTGTAGCGGCGGACGGCCTCGGCCAGGCGCTCGGGGGCGTCGGTGACGGCGGCCCGGCCTTCGAGGGTGACCCAGCGGAAGCCGCCCACCTGGCAGAGCGCGACACGGGCCGCTGCGCCGCCCGCCGCCACGTTCCGGGCCTTGCGGGCTCCAGCCCGGGTGGTCACCCGGGCCAGGCCGGTGGTCGCGTCGAAGGTGAAGCGGACGGGGGTGACGTGCGGGGTGCCGTCGGGGCGGAGGGTGGTGAAGGTGGCCGTGTGGGGACCCGTGAGGAACGCCCGTGTGGCGGCCTCGAGTTCGACGCCCGCCCGGCTCACTTCTTCTTCACCCCCTCGTTCCAGATCAGCTTGGCGATGTTCGGCCGCACGGCCGTGGTGATGACATCCATGGCCGTCCGGACGTACCGTCGCTCCTCCAGCTCGCGCAGCATGCTCGCGGCGAGGTCGGCACGGGCGGTGAAGACACCGTCGGCGCTGGTCCCAGCGGTGTGGTAGGCCGTGACGACGGGGTGTTCGAAGAGGCCCGAGGGCCGGACGAGGGTCCAGTCGAGGTCTGTCCGATGGATCACGGTCTCCATCCGGCGCATGTCCTCGTGGAGAGTACGGCCGAGGCGTCGGTTGACCAGCGGGTCGAGCACATGATGGAAGAAGTGGGCGCCAGTGGGGCGCCAGTTCGGGTCGGCGATGCTGGAGCTGACGGCGAGCAGTCGCTTGACGCCGTGGCGGGCCATGGCCCTGGTGATGGCCGTGGCGCTCGCCGAGTACATGGTGATGGTCTCCTTGCGGAAGCGCGCGCCCAGTGCGGAGAGGACGGCGTCCGTCCCGCCGATCGCGGCGTCGACGGCCGCCGGGTCGGTGGCGTCGGCGACGGCCACGGTGAGGCCGGGCCGTGCGGGGAGGGAGCCGGGGCGGCGGGTCACGGCGACGACCTCGTGGCCGGTTGCGAGGGCCTGGTCGGTGAGGTGGCGGCCGGTCGGTCCATTGGCGCCGAAGACTGCGATACGCATGGCGTCGGGTCATCCCTTCGTGTGATTCCCGGAACGCCCTTGACTGTGTCGATCACGAAACGCAGGCTCAACGCTGATGAATAACGCCACCCCTGCCCCCGCCCGCACCCGAGGCCGTCCCCGCGGCAAACCGCCGACCCGCGAGTCGATCGTCTCGGCGGCCCGGGCGCTGTTCCTGGAGCACGGCTACCGGCGCACCACTCTGCGTGCGGTGGCCGGGGCCGCCGGGGTCGACCCGGCGCTGATCGCGTACCACTTCGGCTCGAAGAAGGGCCTGTTCGCAGAGGTGATGCAGTTTCAGTGCGCCAATGCATTGGCGGTGGACGCCGTCCTCGGCGGCGACCGGGCCACCCTCCCCGACCGTCTGATCGACGCGGTGACGGACCTGTGGGAGGACGCCGACTTCGTGCAGCTCACCGCCCAGGGAGAGGAGGCCGCCGAGGTGATCCGCGAATACCTGGAACGCGAGCTGTTGGCCCGGCTTGTTGAATTTCTCGGCGGCCGGGACGCGACCGCACGCGCCACGGCTGTGGTGACCATCCTCGGCGGCCTCATCTACACCCGCTACCTCAATCCCCTCCCCACCCCCGCCGCCCTCACCCCCTCCGAGACCCGCCACATCCTCACCCCGGCGCTTCGCGCGGCGCTGACCCCGAGGCCGCGCACCGCGGCGATCATCGGAGCCGGTCTCCAGGGCCCAGGAAATGTCCTTTCGACGTTCCTGTGGACTTGAGGAGGCGTCGAAGCCGGGCGGTCGCGCAGCAGGTCGTCGTAGTGACGTGTGCTGACCAGCAGCCGGCCGGCGGGACGCAGTACGCGGCGCATCTCGGCAGGGCGGCGTGCACATCCTGCTCCGTCAGCAGGTGAGGCAGCGAGTTGTCGGCGCAGACGACCGTGTCGAACCGGCCATCAGGAAACGGGAGTCGTCGCATGTCGGCAGCGGCCGTGCGCAGGCTCAGATTCCGGCGGCCGGCCTCACGGGCAGCGCGGGCGGCGGCGCGGGGGCTGAGGTCGGTCCCGGTGACCCGGTGACCCGGTGCCCGCGCAGCGCCAGGCCGATGGCCTGCGTGCCGATGCCGCAGGAACAGTCGAGGACCGCCGCGCGATCTTGGCCGATCAGGGGCCCGCACCGACGGCAGCACCGCCATTTCCCGTGAACATCCGCGAGCGCGTTGATCGCCAACTGCTGTGGAAACTCGGGTCTTTCACAGATCACGGGGAGTGGTCACGGCGGGCGATGCCGCTGTTCGGATCGAGGTGGGGCAGAGGCAATGGCGGTTCGCCGCCGTGCCCGCACTCCGGAGCGCCTTGGCTCAGCCCAGTGCGTCCATCAGGGCGGTGACATAGGCATCCAGCCTCTCCTCCACGGCTCGCGTCGTCAGCTCTGCCCTCCCTGCCTCCCGCCATGACTGCGCCACCACCTGCACTTCCTCCGAGAACGCCAGCCCGTCCCGCACCAGCCAGTACAGCCGCTCGCTCGCGGCCGCGGCCAGCACCCCTCCGGCCTCCTCATACGCCTCAGCGAACCGCAGACCCCACGCCGGGCCGTGCAGCAGCGCGAGATTGGTGGAGCAGTGCGCCACGTCGAGATCCGCCGGGCCCCAGGAGGTCGCCGCCCAGTCGACGACGCCGGTGATCCGGGCACCTGCCGGCTGTGGGCGCGGCACGTCGAACAGCACGTTGCCGGGGTGGAAGTCCCGGTGCAGGAATCGCCCTTCATAGGGCGGCGCCGGCCGGCGGATCACGTCGATCGCCGCGGCCCACGCCGCCGCGTCGGCGCCCTTCGGAATCACGACGGTGTCGGCGGTCGTCCATGCCACATACTTCCGGGGCCGCTCGGCGGGTCGCAACGCGTGGATCGCCACGAGTTGACGGGCCAGCAGAGGGACGCGCGCCTCCAATCCCTCATCGTCGAGGACCGTCCGGCCCGCCAGATGCGTCATAAGGAGCGACGGATACTCGCAATGCGCGGCGGTCGGATCAACCGCGACCAGTCCAGGAGCCGGCACGCCGGTGCCCGTGAGCAGGGTGAGGGCGCCGGTCTCCCTGTTCAGCCAGTCCTCGGCGTGCTCCACGTTGACGAAGGTCCGCAGCACCAGGTCACGGGTGCCTCCGTCCCCCGTGCCCATGGCCCCCGTGCCTCCGTCCCCCGTGCCGATGGTCAGCCTCCGCATTTCGGCAGTGATGCCGCCGTGCAGCGCCTCGGTTCTGACGATCCGTTCGCCGACCTCCAGGTGTCGGCTCACCCAAGCCAGTGTCAACGGTCGGACAGCCGCTGTTTCATCGTGATTGATCACAGTGCCACCCCATCATCCGGACGACGGCACGCGCAAAGAAGATTTTCGTTGGAGGCGATGGCAACACCGCTCTCTTCCTCGTGCCCGCTCAACGGCACGTCTCGCAGCTGCCGCAGACACCGTTCAGGCGCCCGCATCGAGCCGTGGCCACGCGGTGGGTGTCTGAGCCAGAGCCAGAGCCAGAAGGGGACCACGAAGGATTCGGCCTTCGCAGCCATCGTGAGAGGGTATTCGAGAACCGCGTGAGAGAAGTCCACCCTGGCGTAGCGCAGACGCAACTCGGCCGACGACGCCCAGCGGGTCCGCCGGCAATCCGGGCGCCGTTCAGAGCGGCTTCGTGGCGATGTGCAGGTCGTGTGCGTCGAGAATGACGAGGTTCCTCGCCACACCGTTCCCGTCGTCCGCATCCCACCACTTTGCGAAGCTGCCGGCGAACGCTTGAGCCTGTGCCCGTGAGCTGTAGTCCGTGGACACTTCCACGTCGTAGTCGGGGCCCGTGAGTTCGACGGTGAACACGTTGCCGGCATGGCGGGCGGCCGCAGTATCACCCTCAGTACGCGCCCACTCGCGGAAGTCCCTGAGGAGTCGCGGGTTCGCCTCCCGCTTGGTCAGGGGATGGGACGGAGGACGTTGCGGAGTGCCGCTGACCCCGTCCTGGCAGCCTTTCACCCAAGCTCCGCGGTCCTGGGCGGCCTTGCCCCCTGCGTCCAGGGCACGGCGAGTGCAACCGCCCCCCACTACCTCACGGACCGCGGCGCCCTTGCCGTCTGTGTCATGGATCTTCTCGCCTTGCACGTATCCCGCCGCATAGACCTTCTTGAAGTCGGGCTGGTCTGTAGGACGTGCTCCGGCCGGGCTGGAGGCGTGCGCGGTGTCGGAGCTCGGTGTGCCGTCGGTACCGCACGCCGATACTGCTAAGAACCCCACGGCTGCTGCTGCGGACACTGCCGCGTGCCGCAGCCGACGGCCGTTGCTTGTATGTGGGCTCATTCTGTGGTCTCCAATCGTCCGAGCGACTCGAGGAGTGAGAACTCGCAAGCCGCCCGTCGGTTCCAACATGGCGACAAATATTGGTGACGAACTTTTTCAAAGGCGGTGCAGCCACCATGACTCCGCCTGACGGTGCATGCCGAACCAACTACGGCGCGCACCTCTGTATGAGGGGGATGTTGGGTTACGAGGACGGGGACCCGCTCTACCGCTTCTACGCCGGTACGGCCGTGCCTTGTGCCTGGCCTTGTACCTCGCGCGGTCGAAGCCGGGCGGCCGTCCGCCTGCCGTTGCCCCGGCGGAGTCGGTTCGCGCCCTGGTCGCGCTTCTCGGGAGTCGTGTGGGGGATCTGCCGTCTGCACAGGTAGGCGCGGATCTCGCGGGAGGAGTTGGCGCGGTCGGCGAGCACGTGATCGGGACGGACGCGCGGACGCCCAGCACCGGGCCGGGTCACGAACCCCCCTGTTCACGGAATCTCCGGTCGTCACTGACGACCCCGCACCCCTCACCCTCGAGGACGAGAAGATCCTCGACGCCCTCGCTGCAGACGGCCGGGCCAGTCTCGTCGACCTCACCACAGCGGCGAACTCCACACCAGGTCGCGTACTCCGCCGCCTCCGCATCCTGCTCCTGCAACGCGTCGTCCACATCGACGTCGAGATCGCCCCAGCAGCCTTGGGCTATCACGCGCGGGCCAACCTGTGGCTGCGAGCACATCCGTACATCCGTACATCCGCCAGAGGTGAAGAACGTCGGACGCTCGCTGGCACGAGAACCCGAGATCATCTTCGTCGCGGCCATCTCCGGCCCTTATCGCATCCATGCCGTCGCCCACTGCCGAGACCTCGGCGAACTCTTCGAATTCACGTCGGATCGCATCGGGGGCCTGCCTCGCCTGCAGAGCATGGAAGTCTCACCTGTCCTACGGCGCATCAAGCAAGCAGGCACGCACGCTACTGTCCGGCGACCGCCTCGTCGGGCCACCGGCTCAAGGGTGACCGTAGGCACGCCCGCGGCGTCGCGACGCCTTACGACAATCTCGTCCGCTACGAGGCGCGTCCAGCTCACCCTCATACGACACTCCCTGTGCCCTCATTTCCCACACGACCCAGGACGGTGGTGAGCCACAGCCTCGCGCTCCTCAAGGCTGACCGAGCAGCCGGCAACGGGTCTTTCTGCCGCGGTCCCCATCCCCCGAGTCCGGTCAGTCCAGATGGCCCATCAGGTCGGAGTCCCACCAGCACGTGCGGATCAACGCTGAGCCGGAGGGGTTGACGTGATTCGGCGACGCGCCCCAGGGACTCTGTGGCGCGGCCATTTGCGCCGTGAACGTCGGGGCACCCGGATGAGGAGGACACTGACCGTATGGCCCTACCCAAAACGCATCATTGCTCGGCCTGCTCCGACGGTTCCGCGCCGGACACAGCCCTTCACGAAGACCTCGTCGTCGGAGCGCCGCTGTCCATGGAGGATCTCACCGACGCGCAGCGCCTCGACCGTTTCGCCCGCAAGTATGCCCACGACGGTTGCCAGGTCAGAGAAGTCCGGCGGGTCCCGCACGACAGCTCGAGCGGCTACGCCTGGTCCGTCCGCTTCACCGAGATGTTCTGACAAGTTGATCACCGGCAGCTCCGCGCCCGATGCCTCCGTCAGTGGAGGCGGCCGGGCCCCTGGTGCCTCAGTGCCGACCCCAGGGGACGGCTACCCCAGCCCCAGGGGCCGGCAGCCGGGTAACTCTGCTGGCGCTCGACTGCTGCGGTGGGACGGCGAGCAGACCGCGCCCACCTCAAAGGCGAACCGGTACTTGAGCTGCCGGCCAGTGGTGGTGGGAGGGTTTCCCTTCGGCCCGCCGGACCGGACCGTCCCTGCCCCCACCGGCCACAGTCTGTCCGCATGGTCCGGTGTCACGCTCAGGACTCGATGTACCACGCTGGGCAAGTCGTCCGGAGTGACCCCACGAACGGCGCCTTGGCACAGGTGCCGGCCTCGCGCCCCCATCGCTGATCAGTCCCTGTAAACCCAGAGCTGCTCACGTCATCGGCGCGCGCTTCACCTGATCCTGCCGGCGGGCGCAGAGCCGCCCCGCGATGACAGATGCCGAACTCCTGCACAACCTGCACTGCTCAGAGAATCGAGCCCCTCACCTGAGGGGCCGTTCGTCGGCACAGCAAGGGACAGCCAGCCAGAAACCGTCCGCAAAGCCCCGACATTGTGGTGGTCCGCCCATCGATCGTCGGATTGATGGGCAAGGCCCGGTTCAGCTTCCGAGGTGGTGTGCAAGGTGGAGCAGATCTGCCAGGTGCAGCACCCGTCCGTTGCATCCTGGCAGGGGGACATGGAGCGGCTGGGTCCAGTGGGTGGGGATCGCATCCAGTCCGTAGTACGCCCCCGCGAGGCCTCCGGTCACCGCGGCGACGGTGTCCGTGTCGCCACCGAGGTCGATCGCCGCGCGTATCGCGTCTTCGAAGCTGGTGGTGGTGCGCAGGGCCCAGACGGCGGAGCCCAGGCAGGGCCAGACGGCACCGTTGAACTCCGTCGCCTGATCGGGGTGCCAGGCGGGCGCGAGGACTGTGGCGTAGCGCCCGCGGTGGTCGGGGTGGACAAGAGCCAGGATGTCCGGGAGCGCGGTGAGGGGCTCGGCGTCTTCGCACGTGACGCGGATGAGTTCGTGGAAGATTGCGGTGCCTTCCCAGGCCGCGGGGTCCCCGTGGGTGAGGGCAGCGATGCGGCGGGCCGCGTCCATGGTGGCGTCTTGGCCGGCGGGTGCGAAGTGGACCGCGGAGGTCGATGCCCGCATCAAGGAGCCGTTTCCCGCTGCTCGTTGGTTCACCTGGAAATGGATTGCGGCGGCGAGGTCCCAGGGCATGCCGTTGGTCAGGACGTCTTCGGTCTGCAAGCCGATGTCCTTCGGCTCTGATGCCGCCCAGCGCTGGAAGCGGGCGAAGATGTCCGGCAGATCCAGTCCGCCCCGCTCCAGCAGCGACTCCGCGACCAGGACGGCCATCTGCGTGTCGTCAGTGGCCTCACCAGGGTCCCAGCCGCCACCTCCGCACATCTCGCCACCGGCACCAGGCGCGGGAAACCGTGCGGAGAACGCTCCCTGGCGACCGAACTCGAAGGGGCCGCCCAGGGCGTCACCCACCGCTGAGCCGACGACCGCGCCAGCGGCCCGCTGAATCCGCTTCATTCGCGCAGGTTATCTGTGCCGTCTCGGCGGCCGCGCGGCACTGTTGCTGCGGCTGGAGACACGGTTCCTACCGGCACCCGACCTGGCCGGGCACGCGGTCCTCTCGGTCACCGCGGTGACGGGGGAGGCCGCGCCACCGCTGCTGGTGAACCTCCGGTAGAAACGCACCACCCGTCTCCGGGCCCCATCCAACAGCCACACTTCATCCATGAAACGAGTCCTGGTCGCCGGGAGCACGGGCGCCGGCAAGACCACTTTGGCCCGCGCGATTGCCGGGCGCCTCGCGATCCCCTTTCACGAGATGGATGCGCTGGCCATCGCCGGCCCCCACTGGGAGGAGAACCCACGCCTGTTCGAGGACGTGTGGCAGATCAGCTCCGGCCCCTCCTGGATCTTCGACTCCTTCGGCTACCCGAAGGTCCGAGACCTGTTGTGGTCCCGAGCCGACACCATCGTCTGGCTTGACTACTCCCGCCCGGTGATCATGCGCCGCGTATTGCGCCGGTCAGCGGCCCGTACCCTGATTCGCCGCCGGATCTTCGGCGGAAACGTCGAAACCGTGAGTGACTGGTTCAAGGCCGACCACCCCGCTTGGTGGGCCTGGTCGCAACACGCGAATCGCAGGGTTGATATCGCCACCCGCTGCGCCGACCCCCGGTTCGCTCCCCTCGAAGTCGTCCACCTCGCCACCCCGCAGGCGGCGCGGGCGTGGCTCAACATCACCACAACGACTGGTGACAAGACGATGGAACATCCTGCGAAAGCGGCAAAACAGTTGCCTCGTTGGTGACAGCCAGATCGCTTCAAAGGATATGCACGGAGCAGGTCACCCCACCCTATTGGTGACAACTAGTGCTGTGACCGCATAGGTTCGCCGGGTTGGTCGGTGCGCGCTTTTCCACCTCAACGCGGCAGGTCAGGCCCTGCGTGGTCATTGAACTGGCACTCGGCAAGCGGCCCGTGACCACCCTGCCGGAATGTGAGAACCACTGGTGTCGCAGCAGTGGTTCAGACAGCATGCGGCGCATGGACTGGATGCCTCTGCTCTCCACATTGGCCGGTGCCGCTATCGGCATCGCCGCCACCCTGATTGCCGATCGCAACAGGTGGCGGCGCGAGGAAGCACGACACACTCGGGAAGTGCGGCGCGCCGTGTACTCCGAGTATGCCTCCGCCCTCAAAGACGCGGGGGAAGAGATACGGGCTGTCGCCCTTGGGGATCACATGTCCGAGTCAGCGCGTGATGAGGCGGTGCGCGAAGCCTTCCGTGGGACCGGATTGCACACGGCGAGCGAGCAGCTCTGGCTCGTGGGCCCGCCGCAAGTCGTTGCGGCCGGGAACGAGGCGTTTCACAGCCTGCGTCGGATGCGCAACGCCTATGCCCGCGGGGTGGCAGTCGGCTCAGCCGAGGACACGGCCTTCATCCAACAGCGCCGCACGGCCATGGCTGAGATGCGCCGCCGCATGCGTGAGGATCTGGGCATCGAGCCCCTGGGGATCGAATGACCACCGACCGGAGAAGATGTCGGGAATTGCGCCGATCGCGAGAGGTCGTCAGTGCAGGCCGTCGGCCTGGCCCTCGGGGAAGGGCCCGCGTTCACCGCGCCGGAGGCTCAGAAACCGGCTGTCAGTCTGCGGTTGCCAGGGGGCGTCCGCCCATCGGATGCCCTTGTGGCTTCGGATGCGGCGCGTTCTCTGCGCTCGGCGGCAGGGACGTCGCGGTGGCGGGCGTTGGCGCTGCGCCGCGCAGGTAGGCGTGCGCGGCCCGCGTCCGTCATCGCTGAGCAGGCGGGGACGGCCTCCCGCCCACTGAGGGTCCAAGACAGGCCAGGCCGATCTCGTTGAACCGGTGGAACACGTCGCGGGCCGTTTCCTCGTCGGCCTGCACCAGTTGTGCGATCACCGGCACGCGCGGTTCCCGGCGGCCGAGGCCGGCGGCATCATCGCGCGCCGGTGGCGCACCGAACTCGTGCTGCCGTGGCGCATGATCTGCTGTCGCCGCTGACCTTCCTGGTCGGTCGGTCTGCGCACACGGACAGGCTCAGGCGCCGCGCCGCCATCGATCGGATCGGACGTCACCGCGCATCCAACCGCCACGACCGCCAACCTGGCGAACCCATGCGGTCACAGCACAGCGTGCTGCGGTCACTCGTGATCCGGCTAACCGACCGCCCCGGTGACGCGTAGCGCCGTGTTGGCCCGGGTGCGGGCCGCGGAGCGATCAGGGGCGTACGGCAGAATCCCGCTGGTGACGTCCTTGGGAATCCTGGCCGACTTGGAAGCAGGCGTGGCAGAGCTGTCCACGCCGATGCGGGTGTACGTGGCGGCCGGGCGGTACACCGAGCCGGAACCCGACCTGCCCGAGCTGGCGGCCCGGACTCGCGCGCTGCTGGCCGTGGTCGCGGCGGACGAGGCATGGCGGCGCTTCCTGCCCGGGTACGCCCCGCCGTCCGTCCGGGAGATCTGCGCCGCTCTGGAACCGCTGGAGATCCACGAGGCCGCCGCGTTCCTGGCCCGGGTCGCGGCCGTCGACCTGGTCTGGCCGGGCCACCGGCACTTGCCCGCCGAGGCCGCCGAGCGCGCGGCGGACCGGGTGGTGTCCCTGCTCGGACCGGAGGCCAGCTGGTGGACCAACCACGACGTCGGATGCGGCGCAGTGAACGGACTCACTCCTCTGTTCGACAGCCTGCTCGCAGGGACGGACGGTGAGTACTTCGCGCTGGCCCTGCAGATCGCCGACGACTGAGCGACGAGCCCGGTACGAATGAGCACCGGTATCTCCACGTGCGTACGCACGGCATACCCGTCAAACCGGGCAGGACGCGCGGGTCTGGAGCGGCGCGAACCAGATTTTTCGGAGTTCGGCGGTCTGAGGATGTCGAGAACGTGCCACCGGCTCCGTCCCAGGTACATCAGCGGCCACCACCGGCCGCACGACGAAGAAGGAGAAACCAGCATGGCGATTCAGCGGATGGACAACGTCGGCATCGTCGTCGAGGACATGGATGCCGCCATCGCGTTCTTCGTGGAACTCGGTATGGAGCTGGAGGGCAGGGGGGAGGTCGAGGGCCTCTTCGCCGACCAGTGCACCGGACTCGACGGCGTCCGCTGTGACATCGCGATGGTCCGGACCCCGGACGGTCACAGCCGGCTCGAGCTGGCGAAGTACCGCAGCCCTGCGGTGATCAGCGCCGGGCCGCGCAACCGGCCGCACAACATTCTGGGCACGCACCGCGTCATGTTCGCCGTCGACGACATCGAGGACACCGTTGCCCGCCTGCGCCCTCACGGCGCCGAACTCGTCGGCGAGATCGCCCGGTTCGAGGACAGCTATTTGCTCTGCTACCTCCGCGGCCCGGAAGGCATCATCGTCGGTCTGGCCGAGCAACTGCGCTGAGAAGGAGAAACCGAACCATGCAGCCGAGCGAGATCATCGAGGTTCTGAACCGCCCGATCAGCCAGGACTGCTGCCCCGTGACGTGACCCGCCTGGCCTACGTCGCCAAGGACGGGACCCCGCGCAACGTACCGATCGCCTTCACCTGGAACGCGTCGCACATCGTCATGTGTACGACGAAGAACGCGCCCAGACTCCCGTGACCGATCGGGACACAGCCACAGTCACCGTCACAGTCACGGGTGCGGTGCGGTGCGGTCCGCGAAGGCATGCGCCGAGCACGGGTACGGGGTACGGAGTACGGGGTACGGCCGATCTTCGGCGTCGACGCCGCGGTCGCCCCGTACGACCCCGCGCCCGCGCCGGAACGCCGCCGCACGCCGATGTCAACCGCCCACGAGCCCAGCCCCGACCCCACGGCCACCCGCACCGCGGCGGACCCTGGATCGTGGCTTTCGTCATCGACCTACCGATCGCCCTCTTCGGGCTCGGCCTGCTCCGCTACGACTGGGTGCACCGAAACGACCCGAGCTCGACCGTGAGCAGTGACGCCACCGGCCTGTGGCTCAACAACGGAGCCGGCCAGAACGTTATCGCCGGGCACTCCCTCGCCGGTGCAGGGCTGCGACGGCGTCGCCGGTCGCGTCCTGGTCGCCCGCGGAGTCTTCCCTGTTGGATCGACGTGTTGAAGCGGATCGAGCAGGGGTGGATACGTGCCGGGTCGGCGTACGTACTGAGTGCCGAGGGACCGCTCGGTGGCGGGGGATCGAGTGCTCGTAGGCCGGGGGGAGGAGGAGCGCTGCCGACAGTGGTGCGCATGCGCCCTTCCGCGGGGCGCACTTGTCGCCGCCCCGCGAAAGGGCGCAGTTGTCCGGGCCGCTGAGCCTGCCGGCCCCAGGGCCTACGGCACGTACTTCTCCCAGGCGCTCCAGCCGCCGGATTCGAGCTGGGAGTAGATCCGGGTGCTCCCCGCGGTGACCGCGTAGATCCGGTGCTTGCCGGTCGGGCGGATCTCGTACGTGTCCATGGTGTACGCGGCTCCGTTGCTCACCCGGACGGGACCGTTACTGCCGCCCGAAATCCGGTACACGTAGGAGTTCGGCGGGCTGACGAAGAACACTTCGTCCCTTGTGCCGTCGCGGTCCCAGTCGGCATTCACCCACTTTCTTCCGCACACCACGGGAACGCTGTGCCCGAATGCCTCGATCCGGCACCGATGCTCCGAGGACGGGCTCTGCGGAGCGGCTTGCGCCGGCGCCGCCGACATGGTGATCGCCCCCATGATGCCTGCGGTCAGCATCGCCAATGTTCGAGAGTTCACTGTTCATTCCCCCTGTGATGACCGGCGTACGGGTCGGCTAGCCGCGCAGGTGCGGATTCCGCACCCATTTCGTGTGCTGCTTCTCCTTGGTCCGGGACCCGAAGAGCTCGACACGCGCATAGGCCAGCCGCTCGTCCTGCGCGAAGTACGTGAGGAAGACGTTCCGCCATTCCTTGCACGCCTTGTCCCCGATCGGAACCTGGAACATCGACGGGGCGGTTCTGGTGCTCGCGTTACCGCCCATGGTGACGTACCCCTGGAGCTGGGCCGTCGCCTGGTCCTTGTCCCCCGGCGTCGCGTCGCACACCTGCAGAGTGATGTCTTCGAGGCGGTTGGCGTTCGCCCACGCGCCGCTCCAGTCCACCCTGACATCGCCGGCCGTTCCCGAGGGAAACTGTGTAGCGGCCAGAGCCGACCCGGTCAGCGCCGTCGTTGATACGGAGACGGCCGCAGCGATGACAGCGATCCCCTTGGCCGCGGTCCTGTTGATTCTCATAGCGCAGTCCATCCCCCGAAGTTGGTCGTGTGGCCCTTACGATCCGCCAGCGAAGACGCTAGCAGCGGTTCGCATACAGGGGTAGACGGAGACAAATTCCGGGGTAGACGGAGAAACATTCCGAACCGTCCCTTCCGCATGCCCGCTGGCGGGTGCCCTACCACCCGCATCACCCCCGTAGCACCCTCCCCAGCAACATCGGGAATTCCTCGAACTCCGACGCCACAGCCCCCACTGCATTCGCCCCGTCATCCCACCGCCGCACCCCTCCTTGCTGATGGAGGAGCGTTGCGCACACTCCGCGCGAGGTCCGAGCGGTGATATGCCTTCCTCTCGAGATCATGCGCACAGAAGCCGAACAGAGGTAGGTGGAGGCGGGGGTGCGAGGAGAAGTCGAGCGGCGTATCCACGGCCTACTCGCTGACCTCGCAGGGTGTCGAGGGAGAGGACCTGGCGGGCGGGCCAGCTGCCCGGGTGGCCTGGCCCGCGTCCGTCCTCGTGGGTGAGGTCCGGGCGCGAGGCAGGGGACCCGGAGGCGGGTTGCAGGCCGCGGGCGTCGGCGAACTGAGCGGCGTCTGCTGGTACCGCTTCTTCTTCCGGCTTTGGGCAGCCCTGACCGGTTCGACAACATGGAGCTGTTCGACGCCCAGGGACTGGCCCGTGACGCGGTTGCTGTGTGGGTCATGTGTGGGTCAGTGCGACGGTCGTGGCTCGGTCGACAGATGGAGCGTGGCGACCGCTCCGCCGTCGGGGGCGTTCGAGAAGGAGAGGGCGGCGCCGAGGATGCGGGCCTGGCCGGCGGCGATGGCCAGGCCCAGGCCGTGGCCGGGCTTTCTGCCGGTTGCCGATCCGGTCTTGAACCGCTGGGGACCGTGGTCGAGGAGGTCGTCCGGGTAGCCGTTCCCATGGTCCCGCACGGTGACGACAGTGCCGTCGATGGTCAGTACCACCGGCGGGCGGCCGTGCTTGTGGGCGTTGGCAATCAGATTTCCCAGGACACGTTCGAGCCTGCGCCGGTCGGTCTCGACACGGGCGTCTGCCACGACATCGACCTCGGTCGCCAGCACGGTGGCCCGTACCGTGCGCTCGGCCAGCGGCCCCAGCTGGTGGATGTCGAGGTCGGCGTGCTCGACCTCGGCATCGAGCCGCGAGATCTCCAGCAGGTCCTCGGTCAGTCGGCGCATGGTCTGGATGCGCTCATGCACCATCTCGGCCGGCCGGCCGGGCGGCAGCAGCTCGGCCGCCGCGTGCAGTCCGGTGAGCGGGGTGCGCAGCTCGTGCGACACGTCGGCGGTGAAGCGCTGCTCGCTGTACAGCTTGGCCTGCAGGGTGGCAGCCATGGCATCGAGCGCGGCCGCCACCGCTGCGGCCTCGTCCTGGGCGCGATCGGGTCGAAGGGCGCGTGGGTCACACACCCGGGCGTTTGGATCGCCGGAGCTGATCCGGCGGGCGATGCGGGCGGTGTGGTGCAGCCGGCGGGTGACGCGGGAGACGGCGATCAGTCCGACGAGCACGGTGGCGCCGATGGCGGCGGCGGAGGAGACGATGATGGCCCGATCCAGTCCCTGGATGGCGGCAGCCCGGTCGCTGTAGTCCAGATGTACGGCCAGCGCCCGGCCACCGTCGGCGGGGGCGACGGCCCACATCGCCGGACGGCCCTTGTGGTCTGCGAGCTGGGTGCCGCGCTCCTTGTGCCGTACGGCCATCTCGCGGAGATTGCGGGGGAGGTCGGATGGATCCACCGCCGCGTTGCGGCCGAGCGGCTCCCCGGCGACATACGTATCCACCGTGCTGTCCAGCGCGTCCAGAGCGGCGCTGCGGGCCTGGCTCTTGGTCTGATCGTCGACCAGGACATGCACCAGGATGCCGAGCAGTGCCGCGAGGGTGCAGCACATGACCGTGATGAAGACGACGGATTTCCAGTAGAGCGTCGCCGTCCAGAAGGGCAGCCGCATCCGCCGCCCAGCGCTGCGCCCGGTGGTGCTCACGGGGTGCGCCCCGGCGAGGAGGAGAGCGGCCTGTCGAGCTCGATCTTCCGGATGTTCATGGTCTGCTCCTCGGGGTCCCACGAGTAGACGGTGCGCCTGTCGTACCCGGGATAGCCGGTGGACTGCCGTATGACCGGATCGCCTTCCACCACCTCCACCGACAGTGACATGCCGACGGTCTCCAGGATGCGGTGCACCACCCCGCCCTGGACCATGAACGCCCATACGACCAGCCTGTGACGAGTCTCCTCGACGCCGACGATCAGCTCGTCCTGTCCGTCGTGTGTCAGGTCCTGGTACTTGGGGGATCGGACGGGACAGTGCTCCGGTTCGGCGGCGCACCGGGCGATCCCCCGCTCGGTGCTCGTTTCGAAGGGCGACGTGCGGGTGCGGGCTTCCTCGGCCATCTCCGCGTTGACGACGTCGAGCGCGTCCAGCGTGCGGATGTCTCCGGACGGCACCCGGGGCAGCCTGCGAAGCGGCGGCTGGTTGTCCTGGCTGCTGTCGTCCGGCGGCGGTTGATACGCGGGCCCCCGATCGGGCCACAACCGCGCGGGAGCCGATGCGACCGGGGTACGCCCGGCACTCGTGGGTTCGTCTGCTCCCGCACATCCCGCCGCCATCAGCACCGCCGAACCCACTGTCGCAAGAGCGAACCCAGCGGCTCGCGCCCGGCGGGGGAGCAGCAGGGAACGGTAAAGGGGCACGGGACTTCCAGACATCGAGGGGCGCTTGCGTACGGGCATGATGATCTTTCCTGCTGCGTATCACGGTAATCCGACGGTTTCGTAACGACGGTCTATAGATGGGCGCACGGCGGATGCCGGGCCGCTGCGAGACCGAAGCCAGCGCCTGCATAGCCGAGTTGGCGGGTGAACGTGACCGACAAGGGGCGCCGCCTGATGGTGCGCAACGGCTACCACCACCCCCGGTTGGTCACTACCGCGGCTGGGGGTGGTCGAGGTGAAGACGCCGAGGGTGAACGGCCGGCGTGCCGATGAGGCCACGGGGCGCGAACACATGGTCAGCCGGCGCCCCGGCACCCACCTCGTCGAGCTGGAGACCGACCACTTGGTATACGCCAACGACCCGGCCGGCCTCGCGGCCGCGGGGGGGGGGCTTCCTCGCCGCGGTCTCACGCAGGTTCACAGTCGTCCCCGCCACCCAAGCTACCGAATATTGGGCGGCGGCCTCTGACTGAGCGCTTCAGTCGGCGAATCCCGCCGACTGAAGAGCTCAGTCACATGAAGCGCTCAGTCACACAGTCCCCACCGGAAGGCATCGCATAGCGGAGGGCACCATTCCAGCAGGATCGGAGCTTTGTGCGCCCGACCGGTTCGGTATCAGTAATTCAGGTATCTGGTCCAGGCCCCGGTCGCCCCTCCCGTTAGAAAAGCGTTAAGTGCGGCGTGTTGGCCAAGAATCTTCAGTTCCAGTCAAGATCTTGAATCCGCTCGACGGGTCCCCGTCGTACTGCTAAAAATGATCACGCACCATCCATACGAGAAACGGGGAAAAGTGAAAGGCAAGTTGGCTCACAGGGGACTCGCGCGTCTCAGCACGTCCCGTACCGTCAAGATCGCCGTCGCCACCGCCATCGTCACGTCGGCAATGACGATTACGGCAGGAAGTTCCGCGAGCGCCCAGAGCGTCACGACCAACAGCGTCGGCAGCGGCGCGGCCAGTTCAGCCGTGGCTGCCGGACACGATGCCTTTCAGGGCGGCAGCGGAAGCTTCACCGCGAAGGTCGCCAAGGTCGACCCCAAGACCGGTGCAACGCTCAAGGCCAAGACACTCCTGTGCGAGTGGAACGCCGATTGGAAGTGGGGAGCAGGGACCGTCTCCCAGGTCACGGGCAGCACCAGGTTCTACTGTGCAGCAGTAGGCCCCGATAGTCCGCAGTTCACCGGGGAGTCTCGCGCACGGCTCATGGACGACCACAACACGGCGATCGCCAACGGCGATCGCACCGTCATCCAGCCGCTGGATCCGACGCCCACCGTCTCGGAGGTGACGGCGAAGGTCCAGCGGCCCAAGACCCTGCACGTGCAGCACGACATGTGGGTGAACTTCATCACGCCGGGCTGGGTGTGGCAGTCGCACCCGCAGGGCTGCGGCGGCGCCGGCACAACGGCAATCAAGTGCACCATCGACTACAAGAACTTCAAGATCTGACGAATGATCAACCAGGAAGCCGGATCCAGGATATCCTGGATCCGGCTTCCTGCATTTCAAATCGACGACGAGGGGAAAGTATGTGGTCAGGGAGACACGACAGTTACTTCGAGGCAACAGGAAGGGCGATCGATGAGCAGTTGCAGCGAAATCGCGCCAGGAAACGGGCCACGGCCGTCAAGTACAGCAGGGAGCAGGTAGAACAGAGCCGCAAGATATCCCATGCTTCCGAGGCCGCCGAACTGGAACGTCTCGCGGTTCTCGGGCAAATCCCGCAGGCGGAATATAAGGCCCGCATGGCTGCCCTCAATGAAGAGATTGACGAAGAATCCAGCCAGTAGCACGGGACACCGGCGTCAACCGGCGTCAAGCGTCTCCTGATGCGCCATCAACCGCACCGTTCTCCGACGCCCGGTTACAGCGACCAGTGCACCACCATCACCGAGTGGCCTGGAGTGCAGACCCAGGAGCAACGCCCGTCGCTCTACGCGGCCCGGCAGCAGATTGCCCTCCCCGTGCCCGCCTGGGTCGACCGCTGACCGACCCTGGCCCGGCTGCTGTGGATCCCCTGTTCTGGACGTACCGGTCACCAGCCTTCGCTGAGAATCGCTCAGCCTTCCCTGCGACGCATCATCACCCCTGCTGCCCATAGGCATGGCAGTGGTGAAGCGGCAGCACCTGATAGCGCCGTTGTCACCGACGTACCGGCGGAGACTTGGCTCGCTCTTTTGGTCTGACCTGGTCGGACTGGGGTTGTGGATCATGTCGGCGTCGCATAGGTGCCGGCCGGCCTGTGGGTGCTGGGCGCCCCGTAGACTTCCGATGCGCCGAGCAACTTGGTCTGTGAGGTGGGGCCGAAGAAGTCCTCTGTGCAGGGTGGGGGTTCGGTGCCCCGGTTCGACACCCCCTCTACGGGCCCGCCTCCCGACACGGTCGTGGAGATCCGCATGCCCCTCGAAGGACCGGGCTACCTGCTCGTACGGGCCCGATCCGAGCCCTCACCCCTGTATGAGTCGTACGAGTGCGGGACCTACGAGGACATCGGGACCTTCACCGGCAACGTGCCGCTGGACGACTCCGCCCTGGGCCTGCCGGACGACCTGACGCACGCGCTGCGCTCATGGTCACTGTCCCGCCCGCCGAACGGATTCACCTCCCGCCCGGAACTGCGGAAGCACGTCGAGCAGGGCTTGGTGGCGGCCCAGCGACTGGCCGGGAACCTCGGGCCGTCATGGGCAGTGCGCCTGCTGCCTTGGGAGGCGTTCGGCCGTCTTGTGATCGACCTGGCGCGCGAGCGTGTGGTCCGCACGCCCTGGGCGCTGATAGCGGGCGAACTCTGCGTCAACGCGAGCCTGAACTGGGGCAGCGTCAGTGGGCAGACGTGCTGGGACCGGCCAGCTGTGGGCACGCTTCTGCGCTCGGATGACGTCCCCGAAGAGTTCCAAGACAACGACCCGCCACCATGGGGCGATTCGCATGAGCAGGCCCGTCTGCTCGCCCGCGACGACGCGATCCTCAACGTGCTGCCGGCCCTGCAACAGGCCCCGTACGGCAACGAGGACGTCGCCGTCGTCTTCGACTCCCTCGGCTTCGGCAACCGGGCCATCCTTGACCACTTCCGGTTTTCAGACCACCGCACCACGCTGGTCTGCTTCGCCCTGACCCACTCACAAGTCCGGCCCCTCGCCACCAACGACTCCGCGAGCCCTGGCGGGCCGGTCCATCCGGTGCGCACCGCCATTGTCCACACCTTCAAACACGCGGCAGAAGACGGCGCCGTGCCGGCGATCACCTCCGTCGCTGCTCGCCCCTTCGGCCCCTCCCTTGTCAGCGGCGAGACCTGGGGCTGAGCCTGGAACCACCTGGAACCAGGCATATCCTCACGCAGAAGGCCCGCTACCGCTCCCGCTGCACTGGCATCGGGCACCAGGCCGGCCTCCAGCACCCCACACCGCAGAGCCCAGAGCTCATGCGGCAAATCCGCTGACGGCACGCAGATCACCGACCGGATGCGGTTGGCAACGGCCCGTCAGGAGGACCCCGCAGGGCGTGTGGTTGTGGAGGCCTGGCCCCGACATTTGACGGGCAGCTTCGGTGGCCCTCCACACCACCCGCCCGAGACCACCAGGCGCGCTTCGTGTCCTGGACCGGCCCTGTCACACCGACTGCCCGGCCGTGCTGGACCTCTCCCGTGAGCGCCCGCCGCCACCGAGCCGGACGGACGTAGCCTCCAGCCACCCCGCTACGACGCGCCTTCCCCCAGCCAGCCAGCCAGCCGGCCCGCGCCGACAGAGGTTCGCCCAGTTCATAACCCATGGCGCCAGGCTCACAACAGCTGACGACCACACCGGACGGAAAGCGATTCGCTCACAAGAGTGATGGCGACGGTAAGTCGTTTTCCTCGATTGCTGCAGGGGAGAGTGCAGCGTAATGGACTTGTGGTGTCCCTTTTTCTGGAGGTCTCTTCGTGTCCTTTCTGATCAAGTGTGTGCGGCATGCAGTGGCTCTGGGCGTCGCTGGGGCGGCACTGACCCTGCCCGCCGTCCCAGCGACCGCTGCCGCTCCCCTGAAGATCAACGCCTGCGGCTGGAACAAGAGCATCGGTGGTGAACGCGCCTACTACGAGCACTGCGCCACCAACACCAACGTATGGATCCAGGTCAAGCGCTGGCCACGATCGAACTACCACCGCTGCGTCGGGCCGGGGCGAACCAACCTCGATGTCGACGCTACGGGAGCCTGGTACGACAGCACCTACCGTGGCGGTCTCTGCTCCCACCCTGGAGACACCGGCCCCTGACCGGTGCGCCAAGGGACCCGACCTGAATATCGGGTCGCCACCTGACGACCTCAACAGGCGGCAGGGCGGCGACCCGACACGGCAGCCGCTCCGCACGCCCGAGCAACATCACGCAGACATCGACGTGCAGTTCTCCGGCACCCGAACAATGACGAGCAATTGTCAATATCTGTGGATCGCTGAAGTTACGGCCTGACGCTCCGGTGCCATCGGATCTCGCCGTCATGCCATTCGTTGGTGGGCGTGAGCCCGGCGGCTGCGGCGACGGCAGCGGAGGCTCGGTGTTCAGGGTGGACGTGCGCGATGATGGCGTGCACCGGGGGTCGTCTGAGCCAGCCGACGAGCCCTTGTGCCGCTTCGGTGGCGATGCCTCTTCCCTGCCACGGGGTTCCCACCACCCAGGCGATCTCCGCGACGGCGCCGCGGACGCCGGGGCTGATCGTCGCCTGGACGGTGCCCGTCAGGCAGGACTCGTCGCGCAGCCGGATCACCCAGTTCAGCCAGGCCACGGCCGGGTCGGGGGAGCCTGCGGTCATGCGCTGGTAGCGCGACCGCAGGACCTGGGCAGTGTCCGGGGTGCCGCCGATGAAATTGTGCAAGGCGGGATCGGACAGCACCGCGGCCATCTCCTCGGCGTGCTCGACGTGCAGCGGCAGCAGGTCCAGCCGGCGGGTGCTGATGGTCCGGGCCGTCATGATGCTCACGCCGCGGCCGCCTCGGGGCGCGCTACGAGCTCGCCGTTCTTGAACACTGCGCCGGCGCGGACGAGGGCGACGAGTTGGGGTGCGGTGAGCGCCCGCCAACGCTCCTGCGCGGACTCCACGAGCTTGAACACCATCGCCAGGGCCGCGGCCGGGCTGCCCGCACCCCGGGTGACCTTGGTCCGGAGCTTCACCGAACTGAAAGTGGATTCGATCGGATTTGTCGTTCTGAGATGGATCCAGTGCTGGGCGGGGAAGTCGTAGAAGGCCAGCAGCTCCTCGGTCTCATCGGTGATCTTCTTCACCGCCTTCGGCCACTTCGCCTCGTAGGTCCGGGCGAACTCGCGTACCGCCTTCTCGGCGTGGTCGCGGTCCTCGGCGTTGTTCTCCTGCAGGGCCTTCTTCGCCCCGGGCTGCGCGGACTTCGGCAGGGCGTTGACCACGTTACGGATCTTGTGAACCCAGCACCTCTGGTGCCTGGCCTGGGGAAACACCTCCGCGAGGGCCCTCCACAGGCCCATCGCACCGTCCCCGACGACCAGTTCGGGATCGCGCATGCCGCGACGGCGGCAGTCGCGCAACAGGTCGGCCCAGGACTCGGTGGACTCCCGCAGCCCCTCCGCGAGCGCGATCAGTTCCTTGGTGCCGTCCACGCGCACACCCATCAGGACCAGCACGCAGGAGCGGGCCTGACCGAGGCGGACCCTGGGGTGCACGCCGTCGGCCCACACATAGACGTAGTCGGACGTCGAGAGGTCGCGTTCCTGGAAGGCGGCGTGGTCGGCCTGCCACTGCTTGGTCAGCCGCGTCACCGTCGCCGACGACAGCCCGCCCGAGCCGCCCAGGAACTGCTCCAGCGCCGGCACGAAGTCCCCGGAGGACAGTCCGTGCAGGTAGAGCAAGGACAGCACCTCGCTGATCTTCGGCGATTTGCGGCACCAGGGCGGCAGGATCTTTGAGGAGAACCGTGCCCGCTCGCCGGTAGCCTCGTCCACCTGACGGTCGTTCACCCGCGGCGCGGTGACTTCCACTGGCCCGGCGGCCGTGGTCACGGTGCGCGCCCGGTGGCGGCCGTTGCGGACCACCATGCGCCGCCCGGCCTCGTCCTTCTCGGCGGCGAGATCGGCTATGTACTGATCGACCTCGGCCTCCAGTGCGGCCGCCAGCATGCGGCGGGCGCCCTCCCGGACGATCTCGTCGATCAAGGAGCCGGACTCCGTGGTGCCGTCTTCGTTGACTACGCTGAGCATGGGCGTGCCTTCCCAACCGACGGTGCAACGTCGGCCTACTCGGTGACCTATCGATCACTCGGGAAAGTACGCCCTTTCACGTCCCAACCCGAGGCCGATCCACAGGTCTTGAGCATTGCTCAACAATGACGGCCAGCTGCCAACCCGGCCGAGGCCATCCGCCCGACGACGTCAGATCGCCGCCCATTCGGGTCCGGTCGCGAGCGGTTTCCGCTCGTCGGTGCGATGTACTGGTTTGATCAGATGACCGCCGATCCCGGCCATGCGCGGTGGATGGTGCGGCAGGCGGTCGTCGGCGAGAAGAGCCTCGTCGTCGGACATGCCGGGTTCCACGGACCGCCCGATGAGGTCGGCATGGTCGAGGTCGGCATGGTCGAGATCGGCTAGTCCGTCGCTCCCGACTTCCGTCGTCAGGGATATGCCCGATCCACTCTGATCGAGTTGCTTCGCCGGGCAGCAGCGGAACCCGCAGTCACGACCGTGCGGGCGACGATCGACCCCGACAGCGTGGCGTCCCTGGCCACGATCTTCGGCTTCGGCTTCGTTGGGGTCGAAGAGCAGTGGGATGAGGAGGACGGTCTCGCACTCGTCTTGGAGGCTCGGGCCAGGTGGGCTCTGTCAGGCCGTCAGGCGGCCGCACGGGGCTCTGAGAGGGCAATGAGCGAGTCTTCTTCCTTTTGCGCCTTCGCTTTGATCAGGGTCGCTGTTCGGTGGGGCCGTGCGTGTCTATGGGCGGGGCTGTGCGAACAATCCGGGTTCGCTCTCGTCGAGGAATCCGAGGCCGACCAGGCGTTTGAGCTTCCCGCGGGTGTCTTCGGCGTGCTTGGGCAGGGCCGGGAGATCAAGTGCCAGGCACAGGTCAAGGGCGCGCAGCGGCCGTCGTTCCTGCTGGACGCCGGGCAGGTCGCCGACTGGCCTCGGTCAGTCGATGCCTTCGATGATGCGGAAGTCGCGCTCGACGCCGTCGGAGAGAGCGACCAGCGCCTCCTGGTAGGCCTCGCTCTCGTGTGCCGCGAGGGCCTGTTCAAAGCTGTCGAACTCGATCAGGACAGTGCGCTCGGCGATTCCAGCGTCGTGTGCGACGACCCGACCGCCACGGGCGAGGGGTCGCCCGCCCCCGGCCTGGACGGCCGGACCGGCCAGCTTGTTGTAGGCAGCCAGCTTCTCAGGGTCTGAAATGGTGTGGTAGGCACTGACCCAGTAGCCCTTGGCCACGGAACCTCCAGTGTTCGGGAGAGCACATCTGACTTCGAATTCACAGTTCAGATCGATCGCACCCAACGACGGGTCACCGGGGTGATTCAGAGACGCGCCGGTCAGCCCCGGTTCGGGCCCGGCGGTCGCCGCTGTTGCGGTCATCATCGTGAGCGCCTATCGGTCCAGCGCTAAGAGGGTGTTATGTAACGTATCAGTGTTCTGTCATCGCTCGTTGATGTGATGCTCTGGCAGTTCGGGCCCCGATCGCCGTGACGGTGCGGTGTGCCGGCGCGGTGAGATACGAGGACGTCCGGTACCCGAATGACATGTCCGATGAGCGGTGGGATCTGGTCCGGCCGGTATTGACCGCGTGGAAGGATGCGCGTCCATCGGTGTCCGGGCATGCGGGGCGGTATGAACTGCGGGAGTTCGTGAACGCGATCTTGTATCAGGCGCGCACCGGCTGCCAGTGGCGCTACCTTCCGAAAGATCTTCCGCCGGATGGCGCGGTGTACTACTACTTCGCGAAGTGGCGGGACGACGGCACGGCGCAGACCATTCACGATCTGCTGCGCTGGCAGGTTCGGGAGATGGCCGGCCGGGCCGAGGACCCGACGGCTGTCGTGATCGATTCCCAGTCAGTGCGGGCGTCGAACAACGTCCCGGCCACCACGGCCGGTCTGGACGTCGGTAAGAAAACCCCAGGTCGGAAGCGGGGCATCGCGACCGACGTGATAGGGCTGATCATCGCTGTGGTCGTCGTCGCGGCCAGCGTCCACGGCAACGTCATCGCGGATCACCGGGTTCACGGCCTTACCTTAGCCCTCGCCACAGTCCTGACCAGGTAAATGACGCGGGCAGCGCCACCTGCTCGGGCGTCACCTGTTGGGCGCATCCGTACCCCGACCAGACGCTCATCAACTTCCGTCATTACGCCTTCACTCCGCCGTCGCATCCCGGGTATCGCTGGATCGATATCAAACGCTTTCGCATGCCCGCCGATCCGCTGCCCGATGACCGCGCTCTCCATGCGCTGATTGGCGGTGAGCATTTCGCAGACGGATACGCGGGAGGTGGAGTGGACCCGACCGGCACGATCCACGGCCCTTACCAGCTCACCCACATCACGGCCGATGCATATGAGTGCCTGGACGCTGAGGCCGCAGTAAGCGTGATCGACAGGTGGGCCCTCAGTTCGGTGACCTTCCTCCAGTACGTTGGTCGACGTCCTGGAGGAACAGATCTACGCACCCATCCGGCGGGCCAGGAGCCGGTACCGCCTCGGCGAGCTCGACAAGAGTGCGCTTCACGACTGGGCCGGCACCCACACCGAGTCCCACGAACTCGTGATCATGGATGATTCGCGGAAGGCTCTGCTATTGCTCGTCGCCGCCGATGACTGATCATCGACTTCCGCGAGTCTTGGCCGGTCCTGCCCTCAACCGGACCACACCCGCGGCAGCCTGACCAGGGCACCTGAACCTGGGCAAAGCTGGAAATGGGCGAACAATCACTTAACGCCCTCTAAGATTCCTGGTCCGTCGTCTCGCGCAGCTTCTCCTGGATCTGTGCCAGGGCTTCCACGGCAGGCAGCTCCGTCAGCCCCTCCGTGAGGGGCAAATGCGAAGGGCAGAACCACTCGCAGTGTTCTGGGTGACCAGCCCAGTCATCCGGATATGTCTCTGTGGGCCGGAAGTTCACTAGGGTGAAGTCCTCGTATTCGAAGCCTGAACGCTGGTACGGAACACGGCATATGGCGCAGAACGGCGGCATCATCGAGGGCTCTCATTCTCTGGCGGATCGACCTCTGACAGTCAGCTCACGGTAACCGCCCACAAAACCTGAGTCAGAACCCAAGCTCGTGAACAACACCCATCCGTCAATCCGGGTGGCTCCCAAACCCGTGAACAACCGCTGTCACGAGTCGTGAACAAAGCCCAGGCCCCCGCCGCATCGAGTGACGGCGGCCTGGCGGCCCTGCCGTCGGGTGCACTCGTCGGGAGTCGGCGAGGGCCGGCTCGGCTGTGATGAGTTCGTCGTAGACCTGGGCAGTGGCCTGGTTCAGCTCCGTGGCGGCGGTCAGGTTGGTGGCCGGCCGGGGCCAGCCGTCGCAGTCGCTGGGGTCCTTGAGCCGCTCGTATTCCTCGTGGTTGCGCTGCTTGTCGCGCTCCAGCTCGGTCCGGCGGGCGCGCGGTTACTGCCCTTGGGTGGGCTGGGCGTCCTCGTAGCTGGGGTGGCGGGTGGCGTAGAGGCCGGCGGAGATCGCGTCGCGGCGTGTGGGGTCGAGCTTGGCGTACTGCCGGTCCAGGTAATTGACGACTTCCGTGGTGGGTCGGGCTTCGTTGTCCACGCGGCCCAGGCGGGCCCAGAGCTGCACGTGGCCGGACCAGCGTTCGTGGGCGGACTGCCGGGTGGTGCCGACGACGGAGGCGATCTGGTCCCAGGTGGTGCCGCGTTCGCGTTCGGCGCCGCCGCGTCGCGGACGTTGCCCTCCACCCTCACCGCCCGCCCCCTGACAGACGGTTACGGTTTCTCCGACATGGTCAAGGACCGGTCTGAGCTGCGTGAGGAGATCTTGGCGCAGCCGAACGTGAGCCTGGTCGATCTCGACCGGCCGGTGGAGGGGCCGTCGTTCGACAGTCCGCAGTTCCTGGAGGCATTGGGCGCCTACGGGCACGGGGTGACGCTGGTGACTGCCTCCGATCACCTCGCCGAGGTGGCCGCCAGTCAGCCGGAGCAGTTGCGGGTGGCGCTGGACTACTTCCACTGCTACCGCGAGTCGAATGAGCTCGGGTCGGACGAGATCTGCTGGGCGCTGTCCGGCGGATCCGACACGGCCGCAACGAAGTCGTCGGTCACGCGCGAGTACGGCGGTGTCAACACGGGCAGTACCAGGCGCTTCGACGACGGGACACTGCTGTTCGAGGACACGGTCAACACGTTCCTCTGCGCGCGGATCATCTGCTGGGAAGCCGACCACAGCAATTCGCAGTGGGTGAGGGACTTGCACGGCACCATGGAAACGATCTCCTTGGTGCTGTTCGAGATGGCCGACAAGCTCGAAGAGTACGGCGGGCACTATCCGGTGCCGGAATACGACAAGGTGATGGAGTATCTCCTGCTCTCCGCGGCGAGCACGGGCGTCATCGCGAAGCTGATCGAAGCGTTCACCAATCACGACGACCTGGTCCGCGAGCGCACCTTCGTCTTCGACCGCGCCGCACTGGGGCAGTGGATCGACCAGGTGGGCGACCCATCCAGGGTTTCGACTTCGACGGCGGCAGCGGGGGCCATCACGTACTCGCGCTGAATGCCACCGGCACCATCAACGCCCGCCCGCGCACGACGTCAGCAGTCGCCACCCCCAGCAGCGCGACCACCTGGAGCCCGGACACCGCTCTTCCCACCTCCGCGATGAGCGGGGCGCCCGCCCTCACAGCGCCCGCGGGCACCGCCGAGCTGCACTGCCTGATCCGAGCCGCGGACAAGTCCGAAGAAGTGCGGTGGTCCGCCCTCACCGGCACCACATGGGGCCCGTTCGTCAAGCACCCCACCGCCACCATCGCCGACTCCCCGCCCTCGTCCTCACCCAGGGCGACCTCGCCGGCCCCGACGCATCCTACGGCCGCCTGTACTGCGTCTTCCGCGGCTGAACCACAGCGAAAACCAGCGGGCACCGCACCGGTGCCCGCCCACGCCATACAGCTCCGAAAGCCAGAACCTCAGCGGATGATCCTGAACCGTTGACAGGCCCGCGTTCCGGGGTCTCACTCTGCGTCGGTGGCGTGCTTGTCGCGCAGGGGCCGCAGGCCGCCTGGCAGGTCGGGGAGCTGGAAGGAGTTCCGCCCGAGCACGTTGATGTGGTGGCACGAATGGGGAAAGACGGGCAACGTCCTCGTCGCGGACCTCGAAACCGTCGTCGCGGAGCTGGCAGAGGGCGGCATCCATGTAGCGGGTGTTGAACAGCACGAGCGCGTTGAGGGCCAGGCCGAGCGCCCCGATCTGGTCTTGTCCGAACTAGCCCAGCACAACGGAGGGTTGCCGACCTCTCGGGCTCCGTAAGGGAACGCGACTTCAAGAGAGTTGGACATCCGCGGCTCGTCCGGAGTGTCGTGGATGCCCCACGTGGCGGCAGAGGCTGTTGTCTATACCCGACCAGGCCCCCCAGCTACCGCTGGGGGTGTCCTTCCGCTCGCCGTGCGCCTTCAGCATCGACGCGTCCACGCCCCCCTCGAACAAGGAGCATGTGGGGCGGCAGATTCGCTGGCAGTGGATCGGCCGAGAAGCGGGTCAGGCCTTTTCCAGAATCGTCTTTAGCTCCGACAGCATCATGATCCAGCCGCCGCTGACACCCTCGAGCATCTTGGAGTCGGCCGAGGTAAAACCATCGTGGGTGATGGTCAGCTTCACACCCAGTTCCGGCTCCTCGGCCGGCTCGATGTCGAAGGCGACCTTCGAGCGCTCCTTGGCCGCCTCACCGAACTCCGTGTCGCTCATGCCGAACATCTCCTGATGCATCGGCTGCAGCGTGTGCCAGGTGTAGGCGAGCCGCTTGCCGGGCTCCGACTCGGTGACGACCTGGCCGAGGTCCTGAGGCTCGCCGCCGTCCTCGACCGGCCACAACACCTTCGAACCGGCCTTCCAGTCGGAAGCGGGCGCCCAGCCACCGTGGTATTCCTTCAGGAACTCCGGGCTGGTAAGACCCTCCCAGAGTTTCTCGGGCGTGGTGTGGATGTAGATCGTGTAAACGAACTCGGGCTTACTCATCGCTGTTCCTTCCAGGGCCTGCTTCAAGTTGCTGAGCGCGGCCATCCGGCCCCGCTCATACTGGCCGATCCAGCGGTCAGCCATATCGTGGATGGGCACGGGGTTGAGGTAGTGCAGCCTCTCCCGGCCGCGCCGGACCGCTGTGACCAGGCCTGCGCTCTCCAGCACCGACAGATGCTTGGACACCGCCTGTCTGGTCATCTCCAGTCCCGCACACAGTTCGAGCAGGCTCTGACCGGCCCGCTCGTTCAGCCGGTCCAGCAGCCGCCGTCGGCTCGCGTGCGCGAGCGCCTTGAACACCTCGTCCATGCCATCCAACCCCCTCACCATCAGAGGGGCAACTATTTGGTTGCGTGTCAAAGGGCAGGTGGATTGGTGCTCTGTATTCCTGAAAATCGCCCTCCGCCCCGGCCCAGGAGAAGCGCTTGAGGTGACGCCTGGCGCGAACTTGCTCGACCCGGCACATGGAAGTGCACGTCTGGCGAAGCCGCAGAAAATTGCCTCAAGGAGATATGGCACGGCTCCTCAGCCGCTGGACGGGTCGGAGGTGAGACGGCCGGCGCTGGTCTGAAAGTCTGGCATCCCGAGGTGCACGGCCGTGTGTCGGGCGGAGACGTCGCGCATCGCGGCGACCTTCTCTGCTCGGCGGCGGCGAGGCTGGCTTCGATCGCCGCGACCTCGCCGAGCCAGCCCTGTTCCTCGGCCTCTTGCAGGCGGTCGACCAGGTTGGCGCGAATCTCCTCCAGCCTGGGCACCTGCTCGGGGTCGGCCGCAGGACGGGGCAGCGGATGCATGCATGTTCGTGGATGCAGGGGGTGCCGAAGTCGCGTGCGCAGGTGCCGAGGGCGACCTTCCGTAGTTCGAAGTGCGTCAGGAAGTCCTGCCACTCCTGCGCGGTCGGCTCGCGGTACTCCTCTCCGGGCCGTAGCGACCGGCGTCGGGCGATGAATGCCCGGTGGTGACTAATGACGTCCTCGGGGTAGATCGCGGCGGATCCGAGAGTCGTGTCGTCCGGTGGCCGCATATGCGGGCGGCGATGTGCGGGGGCAGGCCGGTGCGGAGGGGGGCGGTCACGAAGATTCTTCGGAAGTCGTGCGGCGTATATCGCAGCGGCCTGTCGCCAGGCCCGGTCAGCCCGCTGGCGACGAAAGGGCGTCGCCCAGGCAGGTGTAGATGTAGTTGCGTGGGATGGCCCGGTTCTCCGGGCCGTAGCGGCGCTGGAAGAGGACGGGCATCGGTGCACTCGAAAGACGTTCCAGAGTGTCGTAGGCGGAGACCAGGGGCATGGCTGCCTGCCCGCACCGAACGCGGTGAATGACCGCCGTCAGCACCTCACCGAGTTCCGGGGAAACCAGCAGCAGACGCTCCTGGTCGAGCTTGGAGAGGGCGGCCTGCAACATGGGCACGATCTCGCCGGTGGTGGGGAGCTGGTAGGCGACGAAGCTGTGGTGAGTGAGCTCCAGCGCCTCCTCGATGCGCATGCCGGTGTGGCGGAGGACCTCGACGATTGCCCAGGCCCAGAAAGCGGGTTCCTCTTCCATGGTCAAGTCCCGGCGCCGCCCGGCCGCGGGGTCGTCCGCATAGACGCGGGTTGATACCCCGGCTCGGCGGAGGAGAGTCTCGCCTGCCGGGGTGATGAACGTGGCCCCGGCTGGAGCCTCTCGCCCCGCGGCGAGACACGCTTGGGCGTCCCTGAGCTGACGTTCGACAGCTCTGACCAGGGCGGGAAGGGACGGCAGCAGGGTGCGAGTGCGCTGGTCCATGGCTGCCTTACGTCGAAGGCGGACCTTTCCGTGATCGGTGTCGCTGTCGCGGATAAGACACGGCGCCACCCAAAGGACCCAGCGTGCCGGCTCATCAGCAGCCCAACGGGCGAGGTCCTGATAGAAGGCCCTGACCCAGGTGAACACGGTGTGCACGTTCACCCGCGGGCGGAGGGGAGCGCCGTGCCGGTCGCGGACCATCCGGACCCGTTCCCGCCAGGCGGTGACGGTATCGGCGTCCAGCCGGAGCGAATCGATGCCCGGGTGATGCTTCCCCAGGTCTCGCCAGAACAGTCCGGCCAGCGCGCGGGCCATGTCCTCCGGCGTGGTGTGTAGTCGATGTCGACCGCGCGCTCGGTGAGGTAGTCCACCAACAGGTCGCGTATCGCGGTGCAGGCGATGTCGTGCCGGTCGACCAGGGCCGCCGGCGTCAGCTGCCCCGGCAGCATCACTGTCTTGAGCCGTGCAGGGGCGTCGGGTCCGAATACGCCGAGTGCCGCGAGGAGAGCGTAGAAGAGGTGCTTGCCGTGGTAGCCGTTGGTCTGTTGCTCGCCGATGGCGTGCTGGAGTTCGACGCAGACGCCGATGGTGGAGTCCAGCACCGCCCGCTGCCCGGTGTTCAGCATCCCGTAAAGGGTGTCCCGCAGCCGCTGATTCGCCGCCTCCCGCACCGAGCCCACCAGCCGCGCCAGACGGCTCGCCCCTGGCAAACAGCACCCGGCCCTCGCGCGGCCACCCCGCTGCCGCGTCGAGCTGCGCCTTCGGCCCGTCCCCAGTCGTCCACGCCCGCGCTTCCAGCCATCCCGCCAGCTCCTCGCGGACCTCGGCGAAGTCCCGCCAGCCCCTGGCCTCCTGGATCTCCCCGGCGTGCGTGCGGGCCGTACCGTCCCGCTCCCCGTACAGCTTCAGGCACGCGACGTCCTCTGCCCGGCCAGGTACTCGGCCACCTCCGCCGGCACCTGCCGCGGGTCCGGCATGAACCGGCCCAGGAACCGCACGCTCGTCAGCTGGACCGCGAACCCGAGCCGGTTGTGCGCACGGCGCTTGGCCTGCACCGTCTTCCGGTCCACGTCGTCCAGGAAGAAGTACCGCTCCAGCTCCGCTCGCGAGGGCACCTCGTGGAACGACCCGTACCGGGCCGCCTGCTGAACTGCGGGGCCTTTCGTGTCAGACCCAAGAACCTGGCACTCCCGCTTCAGGCCCGTCCGGCATGGGGCCAGCCTTCACCTTAGTCCGCGCGGTCGCAGTCCCGGAAGGTTCGTTTCTCTCCATGTTCGGTTTCGCTGTGGTTCCCTGTCTCCGTTCGATCATGCCCAGCGCCACCCCGGCGATGATGATCACGCCACCCGTTACCTGGGCGAGCCGGATCGACTCCCCGTTGATCACGATGGCGCCGATGACGCCGAAGACCGGGACCAGGTTGAGGATGTTCACCGCGACGCTCGAAGCCATCCTGCGCAGGCCGTAGTTGTAGAGCAGGAAGCCGCCGACCGAGCATGCCACGGCCAGGTAGGCCAGCAGGATTGAGGCCGTTGCGCCCGGTATCTGCCAGTCGCCTGCCTCCAGTAGCGATGCGAGCACGAACCCGGCCGCGCCTGCCAGGGTCTGGTAGTAGGTGACGCTCGCGGCGTCCTGGCCGGCGCTCGCGCGCTTGCCCAGCACGTTGTAGCCAGCCCAGGCAAGACCGCCGAGCAGCAGCAGTACGTCCCCCAGCCAGCGTGAGCTGCCGCCCACCTCGGCCCCGTTGCGTACGACGAGGAAGGCGCCGGTGGCGGCGAGGAGTACCCCTGCCACCCTCGGCAGCGGCATCCGGGTACGGAAGGCGACCAGTTCCACCAGCATCGTCATCAGCGGGTATGTGGCCACGATCAGCGACGCATCGGAGGCCGTGGACAGATCGACGCCGACGTTCTCCAAGACGAAGTACACGGTGATGCCGAGGAATCCGCTCAGGTAGAGCTCCCGCCGCTGCCTGGCGTCCGGGCGGGCCGGGCGGCGTCGGCCCAGCCGGACCAGCACGCCGAGGAGTATTGCCGCGAGCGTGAATCTGACGGCGCCGATGCTGAGCGGGCCGACGTCGTCGAGGACCTTCTTGGTCACCGCGTACGAACTGCTCCACATCAGCGCGGCCGCCATGACGGCACACACCGCCCCCACCGTCGGTCCGCGTTCCCTCATCTCAAGTCGCCCCTCTCCGCAGCCCATCGGCGTCGATCGCATCGATACCGAATAAACATCAGCCAGTTAGGCTGGAGGCTAACAACATCATCGAGAATTACGCGAAGAGTCCGAATTACCTTCGGAATGTGATGAGATGGGGAACGTGTGGATGAACTAGATTCGGCGCTGGTGCGCATGCTCCAGGAGGATGGTCGGCGTACCAACCGGGACATGGCCCAGGAACTCGGTATCGCCCCCTCCACCTGCCTGGAGCGCATCCGGGCGCTGCGCAGAAGCGGTGTCCTGACGGGATTCCACGCGGAGGTGGACCTCGCTGCGATCGACCGCGGGCTGCAGGCGGTGATCGCCGTTCGGGTCCGCCCGCCGACCCGTTCGGTGATCGAGTCCTTCCAGACCTTCCTGGAGCAGATGCCCGAGGTCATCTCACTCTTCGTCCTCACCGGGAACGACGACTTCCTCGTGCACGTCGCCGTCCGGGATACCGACCATCTGCACGCCGTGGTCCTGGACAAGCTGACGAAGCGGCCGGAGCTGGCCGACGTACGGACATCGGTGGTCTACGGGCACATGCGCAGGAAGGTCATCGGCGCGACGTGACACCGGCGTGAACCTCGCCCAGAGCTGGTCACCGGGATGAGGCCCGGCCCGGCGGATCAGGTGGCTGCCGGAGTGGGGCGGGAGTTGGGGTTGACCTCAAGTCGAGTTGAGGTTCTAGGTTCGGGGGTGCCGATGTCGACGTACCTGAGAGGTACGGCCATGAGGACGCTGGTGCTGGGAAGGACGCCTGCCAGGGTGACGGAGGTGCTGGCCACGCTCCGCGCGGACGGCTTTGACGCGGAGGGAGTGAGCACCGATGAGGAGGCTCGGAAGCTGTTGGAGGCCGAGGAGTTCGGTGTGCTGATCATTGGCGGGGGCGTAGAGCCGGACTCCCGCGCAGCGATTGAGGAGTTCGCGGCAAAGCGCCGGGTGCGGCGGGTGATCAACGGTGCCCTGACGGAGCCGTTTGACACCTCCGTGCGACGGGAGTTCGAGCCGCTGATCCGCGAGGCTGCCTCCAAGAGGTGACGGCCATGGTCCGCCTGGGCCTTGATCCAGGCGGGCCCCGGCACCCGCACAGCACAGCACCAGCGCAGCCCCGACCTGACGAAGCACTACTAGAGACCGCCGACCTTGACTGGGAACTTCTCAGCTTGTTCTTTATGGTCGGACCTCGAACGATGCCCCGAACGTGATCGCTCATACGGGGATTCCAGGGACGTGAAGACGGCCTCCGTCTGATCCTGTGCTCCGACCAAAGAGGCACTTGACCAGTACGAAGGCCGTGGGGGAATGAGTCTGCTGCATCACGATGTCCGGCGGGAAGCGTTCGCGGTGGCGTCACACTTCCGGGACGGCTTCTTCGACTGCCTGACCGTGCGCGGGGACACGTTGTTCGAGCTGACCGACGCGTTGTTGTGCGCGGACGGGCCGGTGACCGCACCGGTGGACCTCACACTGACGGCCGTGCACCGGCGCGGACACGGCGCGATGTACGACGCGCTGAACCGCGGTCACGTGGATGTGCCGCGGTTGCGGCAGGTGCTGGCGGGGTTGCCGCAACCCGAGGCCGCCGGCGGGCGTCTGATCCTGGCGGTGGACGTCACCCACTGGCTCCGGCCGGACGCGCCGACCAGCGCGGACCGCTTGTTCTGCCACGTTTACGGCCGCAGCGGACGCTCCTCGGACCAGTTCGTGCCCGGCTGGCCCTACTCGTTCGTCGCCGCGCTGGAGTCGGGCCGGACCTCGTGGTGCCAGATCCTGGACGCGCTGCGTCTGGGGCCAGCCGACGACGTCGCCTCGGTCACCGCGGCCCAGGTCCGTCGCGTGGTCGAGAACCTCGTCGACATGGGCCGTTGGCAGGCGGGTGACCGCGACATCCTGATCATCTTCGATGCCGGCTATGACGCTCCGCGCATGGCCCATCTGCTGGAAGGGCTGCCGGTGGAGGTCCTCGGGCGGATGCGCACGGACCGCGTGATGCGCAAGCCGGTCCCGGTGCCATGGATCTCACCGCCGCAGGGTGGACGCCCGCCCAAGCACGGCAAGGAGTTCCGCTTCGCCAAGCCCGACACCTGGGGCGAGCCCGACGCCGCGACGGTGCAGGTCGCCGACCGCTACGGCACCGTCCGTGCGGCGGCCTGGGACCGTATCCATCCGCGTCTGACCACCCGCTCCGCGTGGATCGACCACACCGGCGAACTCCCCGTGATCGAGGGCACGTTGATCCGCCTGGAGGTCGACCGCCTGCCCGGCGGCCACGCTCCGCTCCCCGTCTGGCTGTGGACGTCGGCCACCGGACTGCCAGCCGAGGACGTCGACCTGCGTTGGCAGGCGTTCCTGCGCAGATTCGACCTGGAACACACCTTCCGGATGATTAAGCAGACGCTGGGCTGGACCCGCCCGAAGCTCCGCACCCCCGAGGCGGCGGACCGGTGGACATGGCTCATCGTCGCGGCCCACACCCAACTCCGCCTCGCCCGGCCGCTGGCCGCGGACCTCCGCCGCCCCTGGGAGAAACCGGCCGAGCCCGGCCGACTCACCCCCGCCCGGGTCCGCCGGGGGTTCAGGAACCTCCGCCCGAACCTGCCCTGCCCTGCCCGGCCCGTGCACCCAAACCCAACCGGCCTGGCCCCGGCAGGCCACTCGGCTCGAAGAACCAGCACCCCGCCACCCACTACGACGTGGGCAAGACCACCAGACGCCCTGAAAGCATCACCGAACGCGATCAGCTCAGAGGCGGAACACGACTTCAGAATGGAACGGACAACCCGGCCTCGCGCAGTCGAAGCAGTGCCCTGCCCATGCACTCGGCGACCGAGGCCCCGTCGGCCCTCATCCCACCGTCCAGCGGCCCACCAGAAGCGGCAAATGTCCACGCCGGCTGACCGTCACGCATGCGCTCCGCGTCGACCCGGATCATGGCACCGACCCCCTGCTCGCCAAGCCACTCCAGGATGGACAGCGTCACGTCCTCGACGCCGCTGTCCAGGTCCACCTTGGGCCGCCGCCCCATCCCCTTGGCCATGGCCACAACCCTACTCAGCATCTGAATCGGATCGTGTCACGCATTCCCAAGGCGGCTCGGACCATAAAAAACAAGCTCAGAGCCTGTTTGTGAACCTCGCTCGGCCTGAGGGGTACACGGTGTGAGCAGACTTCAGTGGGCGCGCATCGTGGACCGCGCCGCCGACATCGTCACCAGCTACGACGACGTCGGCGGCTGCACTCTCCGACAGGCGTATTACCGGGTGGTCTCGGCGGGCTTGATCCCGCACACTGAGCCGACGTATCGGCGCCTGTCCGCGCGGCTTGCCCAGGCCCGCCGCGGGAGGGGTGGTTCCCCGATCTCATCGATCCGTTGCGTGAGGTCCATGTTCCGCCGGCCTGGTCGGGCGCCGGTGTGTTCCTTCAGGCCGCCCCTGACTGGTTGGCCCTGGATCGGACTGCTGGGCAGGCGACGGCCCTGTACGTGGCCTGTGAGAAGGACACCTTGCAGGCTCAGATGGCCGGTTGGCTGGAGCGTGCGGCGGTCCCTGTGCTCGTCGTCCGGGGGCGAGGGGAGTGTTGGCCAGGATCACGTGGGCGGTGGTGCCGGCCAGGATGTTGGCTGAGGTCATCGTTCGGGGTTGACGCTGGTGCGGCGGTGATACGTGTCGATGTGTCAGTGGTCGGCGCGGCGAGGCGAGGCGGAGGCTCAGGCCTGGACACGGACGAGCCCAAACCGCTCTCCGGAGATATGGATCGCGGCGCGCACGTGATGTGACAGACGCCTACTCGTGTTCGCCGCAGCCCTCAACTTGCCTTGTCTTTCAGCTAGTTGGCCTCTCAGGCCGTCGCGGTATAGGCTAGGTTCATTCGAAGAATAGTTCGAATTAATTCCTAGGGGGACCCTTGCTGCCCATGAAGAAGATCATCACTGGATCCGCTATCGCACTGTCGGCAGGCCTGTTTGTCGGTGGCATCGCCCTGCCCGCGCAGGCGAACGCCAAGACAGGCGCCGGCACGCACACCGCCAACGTTCGTACTGTGTGCGATCCGGCCAAGCTCCGCCGCCAGGCAGCCAACTTTGACGTCCTCGCCAAGAAGGCGGAGAAGGCGGGCAAGAAGCAAAAGGCCATCGAGTACAAGCTCCGCGCCCAGGGCCTCCGGAGTACGGCAAGGCAATGCGAGATCCTCGACGCCTGACCTCAGGGTTTCCTTCTGAGGTGTAGTCGGTTCGCGGCGGCTCAACTCCTTATCCGCGTCGACGCGACCTGCAAGAAAGAGAGCCTCTCCGCGCACGAGATTGCTCAGGTCGTCGCCCGCTCCTGCCCGGCAGGATTACCGAATGTCCTCACCTGCCTCGCGGCGCGAGTGCCACGGGGCAGGACCGCCGAAGGAACAGCCGATGAGCGCAGAGTTCGCCCAGGTACCTGGGCGAACTCTGCGCTCCTGCTTCGGGGCCCTGCCGAACTGCTCACCCGCTACGCGCCGACCACCGTGCTGCCCACTGACCGCCGGCCTTCGAGTGGCCGTGGCGACGGCGGTTGCCATGGACGTGACGGTGCGCCGCAGGCCGGGTCTGCGGCGACCGTGTCCGGGGGCCGGTGAGTGGCGTTCTGGGTCACCGGCTTTTGGGCTCTTGTGGATCAGGCGCCGGGTCAGCGGCGGTGGCCCCAGCATTCGGTGTCGATGATGTGGCGGTGGTTGTCGGCAACAGCCGGATCTTGGCTTCGTTACTCCGGTCGGTCGGCTGCCTTGTGCCGCGCGCTGAGGGGCGTCGAAGATCGGGCCACCACGCTCTCGCCTAACGCCCGGCCGCCGCCTGCGGGGGCTCAAGGGGTGGGCAGGCCGCCGGGCGGGCAGGGCGGCCGAATCGGACCGGCACGCCGGGGGAGTACAGCACGCTCACCGGCGGTCCGACCGGCGAAGGCAGCCCGGCGGCGGTCACCAACTCATCTTCGCAGTACAGCAGTTCGACCCGGTGCAGTGACCAGCGCGGGTGGGCGTTGGGCAGATACACCGGCTGCCCGAAGAAGGCGTGGTGCATCCCCCAGTTGGGCGGCAGGAAGTGTTCGAGGGCAGTCGGTTCCTCGATCCGCTCGCCGACCCGCACCTCGATCCGACAGCGCACCCCGCGCGGCCCCGGCCAGCGTCGGCTGCTGGTGTAGCTGATGGTGTCCGCGTCGCGGTGGATCGCCATCCTGGCCCACATGTAGGGCAGCCGGCAGGCGCTGCGGGCGAAGGCCACCGGTAGCAGCCGCGATGCCTCCAGAGAGCGGAACACCACGCCGCGTCGGCCGTGCCGGTCCGGGCGCGTACACCGGAGCCGTCCGCGAAGGCTACGTTGTCTACCTCTCCGGCCGGCTGGCCACGTCCGCGGCCCGGACCAGGACAGCGCCTTCGGCATCGAGCTCACGCCCTGGTCCGCCGCCGAGTCCTTCCTCGCCAACCTCGCCAGCTGACGACGGGCGCGTGCGCTCGTAGCCGGAGGCCGACACCTGATGGTGACGGCCTCCAACGTTCATCTGCGCGGCAAGGCCGGCCCGCCTACCGCGCTACCGCTCCTGTCCGGCCCGACGATCCGGAGCGAGCACAGCGCGATCGGGCACCCCTACGAGGGCTGACGGCCACGTGGCTTATCTAGGGGGCGATGGCTTCGCACAGGTCAGGTGGGGTGATCCGTTGTCAGGCAGGTTGGCCAAGTGCGGATACGTTTCGACCGAACGCTTCCTGGACTCCCGTTCGGCTACGGCGGCACCAGCCTCGACCGTGTGAGCCGCCGCGGACGACTGCCTGCCGAACGGCAAGATCCCCATGGACGGGGCGGGCTGCTCCTGACTGATGACGGGGGATACACTCCTCCGCCGGAGGGGACACGGGGTGAGTGAGACAGAAGAGACGACCGCGGCGCCTGGCCGGCTGCGCCGGGCGCTGCCGACCGGCAGGCGGGGCTGGTTGCTGCTGATATCCGCGCTGGTGCTCGTGCTTGCGGGCACCGGGCTCGGCACGTGGGCGGCGGACACGTGGCCGTGGCCGAAGGACCACTACTGCTGGGGCGCCTGGGAAGAGGGCAGCGGTCCGGACTTCCTCGGTGACGAGGCGTTCGGTGACGATGACGACGGGTCACGCACCGGCAAGGAGACGGCGCCCACCCGCGAGAGCCCGACCGGAAGCTGTGAGGTCGCCATCGCCAGCGACTACAAGAGCAGTTACGACGGTGACCAGGTCTCCACCGACCAGCAGGTGACCGTCGAGTACGGCCCGGTCCCCAAGACCGCGGAGGCCCGGCTCGCGATGATCCAGGACGATTTCCTGGGCGGCGACATGGCCCCGCTCCCGGACGGCCTGCCGGGCACGGTGAGCGGGCGTGGCGGCCTGCTGGTACTCCCGAAGTCCTGCGATACACAGGCCGGCCGGCCGACCGTCGTCACCATGCACGCGTCCGGCACGTACAGCAGCGGCCCTTCGTACACCCAACACGATCCGGCCGATCTGGGCGGCGCCCGGGAGGCGGCGGTGCTGCTCGTCGCGGCGGCCAACCGTGGGATGGCGGCGGCCGGTTGCGCGCCGGACGAGCCGCTGAAGGTCAGCTCGCCGGTCTACGACCTGCCGGGCCAGAAGGAGAGCATCTTCGGCGCGTCCGACGACGTCTGCGGCATCCGCGGCCTGCACCTCGCCACAAAGGACATCGAGGACCAGACCGGCGCGGTCACCCGCGACTTGCAGACGTGCAGTGTCAGCGGCGATCGCGACGGCATGCCGTACCTGAACCTGGCGATGGTCGCGCAGCCCCGGCTGGCCGCGGTGTTCGACGGCATCGCGGGCGAACGCTCCGCGGGCCGCGGCTGGCGCGGCACCGGAACCATCAGCGAGGGGCACGCGATCGTACAAGCCGACTGCGCCGGCCGGCCCGTCACCTTCCTGATGGGCGCCTCCACCGACCCCGACCACCTCGCCGCCTTCGCCAACGCGGCCGCGGCCCGCCTTGGCTGCGCCCCCATCGCCCCCAAGGGAGCCGCCCGGTGAGCAGCACACAGGACGAGCCGAACCGCTACGAGCAGCCCCTGCCCGCCGAGCGGGAGCCGCTCAGCGAGCGGCGCCTGCGCCGGTGGCACTGGCGCAGGTTGTTGCGTGGCCGGGTCCGGCCGCTGCTGGCCGCGGGTCTCGCCGGGGTGCTGCTCGGCGCCGGCGGCATGGCCTGGCAGACGCAGGCCGGGCCGTTCGCGCCGGACGAGCTGTGCTGGGGCGCGCTGTCCCGCGACGACCTCGCCCCGACCTTCCGCCAGCCGGAGGACGTCAAGGCGGTCGAGGCGCCCGTGCTGCACGGTGGGCACTCCCTGGACGGCCCCACCGGCAGTTGCCAGTTGACGAACAGCGAAGGCGACGCATGGGCGCTCACCGCCCGGGTGCACCGGCTGGACGACCGCACTGGCGACGACGGCAAGTGGGCCGACGAGTTCCTCTCCGCCCGCCTCACCCCGCTCGGCGGCGGCCTGCTCGGCATGGCCTCGGACAACCGCGCCTGGCTCGCCATCCCGGACGGCTGCCTGGGCCGCCCCGGCGACTTCGACGGGCCGACCGTCGTGGACATCGCCCAGGGCAGCTGGATCACCGACATGGAGCCGCGTACCAAAGAGCGGGACGGGATGGCCCGCATGGTCGTGAAGCTCGTCAACAAGGTCAGCGCGGACCTGGGCTGCGCCGGCACGATCGCCGATCCCGTCGAACGCCTGCCGAAGGCCGCCCGCTACACCCGCACGGAGAAGCCGAACGCGCTCTGCGGCATCGAGGGGCTGACCCTGGGCAAGAAACGCCGGCCGGACAAGTACCCCATGATCACCGACGGGCACGGCCCGGTGCGCACCTGCGACCGGGGCATCACCGGCTCGCAACCGAAGCAGCGCCTGATGACCATCGAGGACCCGCGGCTGGCCGGGATCTTCACGAGAATGGCGCTATACGAGGGCGACCGGATGCGCGCCGGCGCCGGCGTCGGCGGCCTCGGCCCCAACCTAGGAGTCTTCCAGACCCGTTGCCAGGCGGGCGAGACGGTGTTCCTCGTACAGGCCAACGAGGGCGGGACCGGCGCGGACGTGCGTACCCTCTTCCCCCGCTACGTCGAGGCCGAGGCTGCCCGTCTCGGCTGCGGCCCGCTGAAGCTGAACCTGCCACGGCCGACGTAGGGGCTGGTTCCCGTAGCTGGGTGGTCTTGTCACACCCTCCGGGTCGAGGGGGTCATTCTCACCGGGTCTTGGGGGATCGCGGTTGGTCGCTGTGGGGGTTGAGTGCCGGGTCATGTCGATGTCGGGGTCGGTTGATCAGGCTGGGTTGGTTGGCTGGGCGGATGAGTGGATCCTGGCCTGTGATGGTGTCGGGTGTTCAGCCGATTACGTGGTATCGCAGGTGTGTGGCTCCTGGGGCGTCGATGGCGCGGACGAGGTCGAGCTGGCGGGGCGCGCCCAGCGGGCCGAAGAGCGACCGGTCGGCGCCGAGCAGCACGGGGATCTGGTGGATCTCAAGCTCGTCCAGCACTCCGGCGTGCAAGGCCAGCTGCGCCGTCGTCGCTCCGTGGACCAGCACGTTGCGCTCACCGGCGGCCTTCTTGGCCCGCGTCATGGCTGCCTCGATGCCGTCGGTGGGGTAGCGGATGTTGGGGCCCTGGACAGCGTCGTCGTCGGCCTCGGAGCGGGTGAACACTTCAATGTGGACGCCGTCGTGGTGGTCGCCGCCTCAATGTGGACGCCGCCTCAGCCGCCGGCCGCGTCGAACGTGCGCCGTCCCGTCAGTACTGCGCAGGTGGCCATTATCTCTTGGATCACCGGAAGGCTGGCCGTGTCGGTGCGGCTGAGCGGTAGGTCGACTCCGCCGTGGGTCTCGCGGTCGCCGTCGAACAGCCACGCGTGCGGCTGCTCGCCGCCGGTGCCGAGGCCGTTGTCAGGGCCGTCTTCGGGACCGGTGATGAAGCCGTCGAGGGACATGGACATGTAGGGCACGGAGCGGGACACGATCGGGTCCTCCTGTCGTGACGGAGTGTGGACAGGCCGAGCGAGTCATCACGCTGCTTCATCTCGGCTTCACGCTTCTCCCTACAGACCGCCTGTGTGTCTGGCATTCATCGTGAGCCCGGTCCTGCCCGGCGTCCACCTGATCGCGTCCGGCTCAAACGCTGGATCATCGGCACGCTGCACCATCGGAAGTTGCAGCCCTGGCTCCTGCAGTCATGTGCACACGGGTCACGTCCGCATCCGTAACTCGCAGCGGGGAGAAGGGACGATAGGGGTGATGTCGTAATGATTACTCCACTGTTCGCCGTTTCGATGGCAGATTCGATGATTGAGCGCATACGGGTGCAATCGTGCTGTGCGGCTGATGACCTTTCCCGGGCCCCGGTCGGACGGTCGGATCAGCGCAGTCCGGCGAAGAGATCGTTCTCGGGTACGGCTGCGCCGGTGGCGTCCTTGACACGTACGAAGGTCTCCATCCCCATCAACTCGCCGAACCTCTCCTTGCCCATCTTGAGGAAGAAGATGTTCTCGCCCTGACTGGCGTGTGCGGCCAGTGCGTCGAATTTCTGACCGCTGAATGCGGTGGTGTCCACCCAGGTGGTGATCTCATCGTCGGGGAGGCCGATCTCGGCTATTGCGGCGGCCTCGGCAGGATCCGGCTCCGGCATGTCCTCATGGAATTCGCGCATGATCTCCCCGAACCGCTGCATCATCGAGCGGGGCATCGTCGTCCAGTACACCTTCGGTGTCAGCGCGGTCATCTCCAGCGCCGCCATCGTGATGCGGTGGGCCTGGATGTGGTCGGGGTGGCCGTAGAAGCCGTTCTCGTCATAGGTGACGACCACATCGGGTCGGTAGTGCCGCATGAGTTCCGCGAGTCGGGCGGCGCCTTCCTCCACGGGGGTCTGCCAGAAGGATCCAGCGGCGTCGTTGCTCGGCCAGCCCACCATCCCGGAGTCGGCGTAGTCCAGCATTTCCAGATCGCTGATCTTCAGGGCTTCACAGCTCGCCTCCAGTTCTTGACGGCGCATCAAGGCGACGGCTGCCGGATCGTGCCCGGGCTCGCCCGGCTTGGTGCCCCCCGGTCCGTCTCCGCAACCGCCGTCGGTACACGTCACGAGAACCGTGCGGATGCCCTCCGCCGCGTACTGCGCGAGAACCCCGCCGGTTCCGGTGGCCTCGTCGTCGGGGTGGGCGTGCACTGCCATGAGCGTCAAGGGCCGGTCAGTCATGAACAAGTCCTCCTGGGGAAATACATCCTGGTCTGAGTCCGCGGCGGGTGTACCGCGATCCCGGAGGCCCGGATCCTGTCGGGGCGGATGACCTTGTTCCCACCGTCCGACGCCGGTCCTCGGTCGATGCAACAGTGCCAGCAGGACGGCGATTCCCAGAGGGTGCAGCCGCGGGCCTGGGGCAGAGACAGCGGCCGTCGCGTACCGCTCTGAGCACCCGCCCGCATTCCGCCCGGTGGTAGGCCCGTGGCGTTGAAGGGCGCCAGAGACCGCCTCGCCGGCATGCCTCCTGCTGTGCGCGTCCTAGGGTTCCCCTACCAACCTCCCTACGCCGTCCTCTCCGGTGTGCGGGGTGAGAGTTGCTGGTCAGAGGCCGTGGTCAAAGACTGCGCGGCACTTCGACGACCCTCCTTCCTCTCTTCTTGTCAGTGGTGGGTGTTGGTGAGTTGAGGGTGGGGCGTCGGGTTCTGGGCCGGCTCGTGGCCGCATGGACGAGCGGACGCACCGGCGGTGAGTGGTGCGGTGGGAGAGGGTGGGCAGTAGTGGGTGGGACGAAGCGGCGGCCGTACGGGTCGACGGCCAAGACGCGGCAGATGGTCCTCGCCGCGCTGGGTGTGGCGAAGGTGGCGACCGCTGAGCAGAGCCGGCAGTTGATGTGCCCGGGCGCGGTCAGCGGGCAAACCGTCCGCAACGGCTGCCTCGATCTCGGGCGTGACGGCCTGGTGGAGTCGCTCGGCTCGGCCAGCCGCTCCAACGCCGTGGGCGACCTGGTCACCGAGAAGCTGGGGAATCTGACCGGCCCCGGCCTGGAGGCCGCGGCCACGGTGCTGGACCGGCCGGTGCGGGGAGGAAGCACCGACGCTCCGGTCGCGGACCGGCATCAACGTGGCGTCCACGATCCACGATCCACAGCACTTCCGCCGCGTCCGTAGGACCCTTACCGCGTCGCCGAAGCCGAAGTCTCAGAGGGGTTCGACCGGGGTCACCCGCGCCGCGGAACTTGGCGCCGTCATCGCAGCCGCCGGCCACGATCTGTTGCCTGCCGTCGCCGATGGACGCGTACGCCCCTCATCGACAGCACCATGTCCTTGGACACTGCCGACGAGGCTGCCACGAGGCTCCGTTCCCACCAGACACTCGGAAAGTTTGTCCTCACTGTGCCGTGAGCCGAAGATCAGACCTCAACGACTACGAGGGATAGGCCCAAGGCTGGTGAGGCCAAGAGAGGCAGAGGTGTGGTCTTGTGTAAGCGGGCCGCGAAGCCGAGGCGGAAAGAAACACGAGTGTGGGACTGCGTGGCGTGCCACGGAGTGCGATGCCGCCCGGGACAGCGGTTCGCAGTGGCCCTGGCCTGCGGCAGGCGCGTCCGGACGGGTGCGGTCAGTTGCCCATGGCGAAGACGGCGATGAAGAAAACCATGGGGAGCAGCACAATCGCACCCGCGATGGCCGCCACGAGGAGGACGGTCTTCATCACCGTCTCCGCCCTCCGGTGGTCGCGGGCGGGTTGCACAACAGTTGAGGGACTGTCTTCGTGTTCACTCATGGAGTCATCCTGCTGGTCTCGGTGTGGGCCGGCCATCCGTAGAAGTACTCACCCCGGTCATGACTGGCGAAGGCTGCGGCACACTCCCAGACCGGAGGCGTGCCGCAGCCTCTTTGGGAGCGGTAGAAGCCTGCCGCCCGGGTGGCTGGTTGGACCGGGCATGACGATGTATGACGCGGCTCCGCGGCCCGCCCAAAGGCAGATGGCGCCCCCGCGTTCACAGTTCGCTTCGACCCGAGCGAGTCTGTGGAGATCGACCGGTGGATCCTGGAGCTGCGGACCCGGACCGGGATCCGTTGGACAAGGCCGAAGTGGTGCGTGGACTGCTACGCATGGCCCGCACGCCCGACAGCGTCCTGCGCGACACGCTGACCAGCCGCGCTCAAAGAGCCCAGTGCCTGAGACAGCGATATGCAAGGGCCCATGCCGATTGTGTCGGGCATGGACCCATGTTCGAAGTGGTGGGCCTTGCGATGCATGACGCAGCGGAAGTCTTTCTGCGAGAGTTGGGTGGCTTGGCTGTGAATGTCGGTGGCTCAGGGATCAGCTGTGCGTGCACGTCTTTCGAGCTGGATCCCGAGTTGGCCTGGGGCGAGGACGACCGGTTGCTGGAGTGGGGTGAGTTCATCGGGCGTCGTCTTTTCCCGCTCGGCGAGCTTGATCACGGCCGGTTCTTTTTGGCAATCGACGAGGGTAATGAGGTCTACCTCGTCGAGACCTGGGTTGCCGGCTTCGGGCCGGTGCCGCGGGCCCTCGAGAACTTGGTTCGCGCGGTGGCTCCCCGCCGGATCGATGAGGAGTGTGCGTCATCGGGGCAAGGTCCTTGACTTCCCGCGGCTCGATCCGAGTGACCGCTGTCACTCAGCTTGTGTGACGCCTTCGCTGCGTGTCGCGACAACAGGCTCGTTTCTGAAGGGGTTGGGAGCCGGCACGGCCGAACATTTGGCGCTTGAGTGTCTTGATCCGGTTGACGTGGTCCTCGATCATGTCTGAGCTCCGGGGCAGGGTCAGATCGGCGGTGACGGCGTCGTGGTCGCGGTCGATGCCAGCGGCGGGGGTGTGGAGGCTTGGCAGGTCGTTCTGGCGGACGGCGTCGAGCCACTCGGGGAGCTGTTCGCTCTGGCGCTCGGTGAGGATGGTCGCGAAGGAGCGGACGTGGCTGGTGGGGGCGTCACGCTCGGGGGAGTTGGCCAGGACTGCCTTGGGCTGGAGTTGTTCGATCTCGGTGAGGGATTCCGGGCGGCTGAGAATCCATCTGGTCACCAGGCGGGGTGCCGGTGGCTGTGCGGTGACCGGTCGGGGTGAGTGCGCTTCTTCCTGATGTAGGCGCTGACGAGGCCGTAGCTGCCCTGGTAGCCGAGCGGGACGATCTCCTTCCAGAGCTTCCGGGCGTGGGTTGCGCCCTCGTTCCAGCGTTCGTCGGGGTAGGGCTTGTAGTCGTCCAGGGCTGAGGTCCGGTGGTGCTGCCATCAGGGCTGAGGTCCGGTGGTGCTGCCATCAGGGCTGAGGTCCGGTGGTGCTGCCATCAGGGCTGAGGTCCGGTGGTGCTGCCATCAGGGCTGAGGTCCGTA
>NZ_JBICVM010000021.1:109552-119494 GCF_043199095.1 Streptomyces sp. NPDC048650
AGGTCCGGTGGTGCTGCCATGGCCCGTGGAAGAGGTCTTCGGGCCTGGCGGTGTCGGCGAGGCTTTTGACGGTGTGGTGGGTCACGTGGAGCTGGCGGCCGATGGGTCGGCGGCTGTGGTCGGCATCCAGCATCGCGTGGACGGTGGAGTGCCTGGCTCGGATGCGGTTGGCGAACCGGTCGCTCTTCCAGGGCGACGTCAGGGCTCTTCGGGCGGTGTGGGCTCGTCGTGTTCTTCACCGTCACCGGCCGGTTCGGGGACCAGGACGCGCAGGCACTGGCGGTGACGGGCGACGGCCCGCTCGGCAGCCTCGACGAGGTTGTGCCACAGGTGCCTTCGGTCGGCAATCTGAGTCGCCTGGGTGCCCGGGCCGTGGTGCCTTCCGCGAAGAACGGTGCCCGATCCCGGCAGACCACCGCGATGCCGGGCTGTTTGGCGAGCCACTTTGCCAGGCTGGATGTCTCCCGGTCAGGCAGCAGGTCCATTGGCCGTCGGGTCTCGACATCGACCAGAACCGTGCCGTAGATGTGGCCCTTGCGCGTGGCGCACTCATCGACGCCGACCACTCGCGGGCCGGTGCCTCCGGCTCGGGCAACGCATCGAGCAGTCGTAAGACCGTGCTGCGGCTGACGGACACCCCGAAGATGCTTGCCATCCGGGCGCCGGCCCGGCGAGCGCGAGACCAACCGCGGCCAGCGTCGAGTGCAGCCGCTTTGTCCACCGGCTGTATCTCCGGGTCGGCCCGGCATTTGCTCGACAAAGGTCCGCCGTCGGCACGAAGCATCCCGGCAGAAGCACCTGCGAACCCGCAGACAGAGGACGACCCGTCGCCCTGCGCTGGGCACATCGACGGGAGACCGCAGGTAGGAGCTGTGTATTCGGCTCGAACCACTCCCGCAACCCGGGCACGCGGCCCCGGCCGCCGCGCTACAAGCCTCGATGCGTACCGTCTCGTCGTTCACGTCCACCGACAGCACCGTCACGTCTGCGACCGACGGGGACAACAGCTCGTCCAGCCGGAGCACTGTTTCTTCCACGGCGCCGATCCGTCGGCCACGCGAGCACCACCACTGATCATTTTCAGGCGACTTCCCGGAGGCTGCTGTGCGCGTGAGCCGTCACTCACCGTGTGTGCTTCACAGAAGTTGAGCCAGAACCTGAGAGCGGGAGTCATTTGTCAACGACTTCGGGAGTCGGTTCATCGCTCGTGCCCGTGATCACTGTCGATGAGTTCGGGAGTCACCGCCGCCTAGGCTTGAGCGGGGTGGGACGGAGAGCGGCAGATCGGGGCCTGCGCGGCCTATTGGCTCTTCTCGGTGATCATGTTGATCAGGCCCTGGGCCGTGTTGTGCTCGGAGTCGATCCCCGGAACCCCTCCACCTTCGAAAGTGGTGACCTCTGCGCTGCGGGGGAACATGGCCTGCTCGTACTCGGTGAGTGCGGCCTCGATGTCGTCGGGGCGGGCGGCGAGGGCCTTGCCGAGTTCGGCGCCGTCGTACATGGCCAGGTTCGCGCCGTCGCCGTTCGGGGGCGCGAGGTGGGCGGCGTCGCCGAGCAGGGTGACCCCCGGCACCCGCTCCCACCGGTGCCCGGTCGGCAGAGCGTACTGGGGGCGCAGGACCGGCGCTGTGTCGCCGTCGGTGATGAGCGTGGTGAGTTCCGGTGCCCAGCCCTCGAACTCGCGCGCGATCCGGGCGGTGGCCGCGGCGGCATCGGTGAAGTCGATGGCGGCGAACCAGTCCTGTGGCCTGGTCAGCGCCACGTAGGTGTGCAGGGTGTCGCCGTTCTCCCGGTGAGCGAAGATCTCCTTGCCCGGCGAGGGCGCGATCAGCAACCCGCCACCGACCGCTTTCGCGGCGGCCGGGTGGCGGGTGTCGGCGTGGAACAGGTACGTCTCGACGACCGACGTGCCGGCGTACTCGGGTGTGGCGGTGGTGAGCAGCGGCCGTATCCGTGACCAGGCGCCGTCCGCGCCGACCAGCAGGCTGGTGACGACGGTGCCGCCGCCCTCGAACCTCACCTCGTGGCGGCCGCCGCCGAGGGCGCGGGTGCTGCCGGCCTTGTGCCCCCATCGGACGGTGCCGGCCGGGAGTGAGTCGAGCAAGATCTGTCGTAAGTCGCCGCGTTGCACCTCGGGGCGTCCGCCCATGCCGTCGTCGACCTTGTGGAGCAGGACGGTCCCGTCCGGGTCGAGGACCCGCGTCGCCTGGCGGCCCTCCAGGACGATGGCGTGGAACTCGTCCATCAGGCCGGCCGCCTTGAGCGCGATCTGTCCGTTGTAGTCGTGGATGTCGAGCATCCCGCCCTGCGTGCGCACCGTCGGGGAGGACTCCGCCTCGTAGACCGTGACCGGGATTCCGTGGACGTGCAGGACGCGGGCAAGAGTGAGTCCGCCGAGTCCGGCGCCGATGATCGTGACGGGCAGGTGCATGGTGGCTCCTGGGGATCGGGGCCGCCCAGTGAGCTCCGGCCCGGCCGTCTCTGGAACGGTGCCGGACCTCGCCGACAAGCCACCGACATCGAACCGGCAGCCGCCGATGGATGACCGACACCGCGCATCAGTCCCGACACCCACCCGGAATCGGGTTCCGCTCGGCATCCGGGTCGATCGTGCTCATGCTCTCGTTCTCGCATCGCTCCCCGAACGACGAAGCCCGGCCTGCACGGAGGTACAACGAACGGAGGTACAACGAACGGCCCGACGGGCGCGGTGGCCGGCCGACGTGATCCAGGATGCGTGAGCGAGGGGTGCCTCCCGTTCTCGCGTACATCGGCTATGCGCCCGAGCGTGCGACTCCCCATCTCGTGTCGAAACGACGTCGCAACTCGCGTACATAGCCAGGCGACGACGCCACCAGCACGCCCTCACCCAGTGCGGTGCCGGCGCAGCCAAGGCCCGCTTCAGGGGAGACAGCCAATCTGTCCAAGATCGAGAGGCAGGCTCCAGCCCTGCTGCAGAACACTGCCCCCTGGGGATCTTCTGGCTCTTCGTCGGCTTCGGCCGCGGCAAGACCCTCATCGCCCAGCGCGTCTCCGCCTCGGCGTCTTTCAGCAACGTCGCCTTCTACGGTGCCAGCAAGAACCCGGATCTGTCCCAGGCGACCGGTTCTGCACAGGCCTGATCGAAGCGTTCGGTGCATGGATGAAGCCGAACGTATGAACTGTGAGGGGGCACCGCGAAGGGCTCGGGTGTGCTGCCACTCTGGGAGGATGCCCGGGTGGCTCACACGGGCCTGCTGGTATGTCCCCTCCGCTCGAGGTAGCCCTGTATGACTGTGGTCGAAGTTCCCCGACCCAACGGCCAGGACAAGCGGCCGTTGTTCCCGGATCAGGTTCAGGCGGTGCAGCGGATGGTCAAGCATCTGCGACGCCCCGGAACGCGGGGGTTGCTGGTCGCTGCTACAGGCACCGGCAAGACACTGGTCTCGGCCCGGGTCGCGGACGAACTCGACGCCCGCATGGTGCTGTTCGTGGTGCCGACACTGGATCTGGCAGCGCAGACAGCATTGGCGTGGCGTCGCGACGGGCACGGCGAGCACATGGTGATCGTGTCCTCGATGGACGCAGCCGGCCGGGAGGACCTGGTCGCGGCGAGGGTCGGCTCGACCAGCAACGCCCCCGCCCTCGCAGCCCTGCTGTCGGTGGTGGGGGAGGGGACTGATCAGGTCCCCGCGGTGACGGTGATCTGCACCTACGACTCCCTCGACAAGATCGAACAGACCCAGAAGACCCCGTACACGGTGCCACCGTTCGACCTCGCGATCATGGACGAGGCACACAGGATCGCCGGCCGCGCGGACAAGAAGTGGGCGGCCGTCCACGACGCCACGCGCATCCACGCAGACCGCCGCCTCTACATGACCGCCACCCCGCGCATCTTCGGCTCCCCCGAGCTGGCGGAGTCCGCCGACACCACCCGCCCGCGCCGCCGACGCCAGACCCCCACCGAGGCAGACCTCGACGCCTGTGCCAACTCCATGGACAACGAAGCCGTCTACGGCAAGAAAATCTTCGAATACCCCCTCGCGACCGCGGTGGCCGACGGCCGGGCAGCGGACTACCGCATCGTGGTACCCACCCTGGCCGACGCCGACCTGCGCACACGCCTGAACCTGCCGACCCCCAACACCACCGGCGACGAAAACCCAGGCCAGGCCCAGGAAGCGCTGCGCACCACCGCACTGCACCTCGCCGTCCTCAAAGCCATGACCGAACACCAACTGCGCCGGGTGCTGGTGTACTTCACCCTCGTCTCCGACGCCCGCCGCTTCGCTCGCGAACTACCCCACACCCTGCGCCTGCTACGCCGCACCGCACCCGAGCTGTGCCCGGACATCACCCCCCAGCTGTTCTTCGCCCACGGCGAGCACACCCCCGCCCAGCGCCAGGACATCTTCGACGACTTCGCCGCCGCCTCCTGCGCGATCATGACCAACGCACGCCTCATCTCCGAAGGCGTCGACATCCCCAGCGTCGATGCGGTGGTCTTCGCCGACCCCACCCGCAGCGTCATCCGCTGCGTCCAGGCCCTCGGCCGCGCCCTGCGCCTGGACGTCTCCGGCAAGGTCGCAAGCCTCATCGTCCCGGTCTACGTCCCGCCCGGCGCCGACCCCGAGGACATCCTCGGCACCGCCTACGAGCCGGTGTGGGCGATCGCCACCGCGCTGGCCAGCCACGACCACCGCATCCTGGAGCGCCTGCCCGACAAGGCAAACCGCCTGCCGAAGGAGACCAGCGAGGTCATCGAGCGCCGCTGGCATTTCGACTTCACGGTCCATCCCGAGCGCATCGCCCGCGCCATGGACCTGGCCTCCTTCGACCCCCGCGATGCGGCCGTTTCCCGCTCCCGTCGCTTCGGGCTCGCCGCCGCCCAGGCATACCGCGACCAGTACGGCCACCTTGACGTCCCCGCCGACCACACCGACCCCACCGGCTACGAGCTCGGCCGCTTCATCACCACCATGCGCGACGCCCACACCGCCGGACGCCTGGAAGCCGACTGGATCGCCGAACTCGACGCCCTCGGCATGATCTGGGACAAGCATGACGCCGCCTGGCGCGCCCGCCTGACTGCGGCGGCCGACTACCTTGCCGTCCACGGCCATCTTGCTGCCCCCGCCACCACGCCCGTCGGCGCCTGGCTCGCCGAACAACGCCACCTCGCCACCAAAGACCACCTCGCCGCTGCCCGAGCCGCCGACCTGGCCGCCCTCGATCCCCACTGGCGCCTGCCCCACGGCGCGGACTGGCACCGCAAATACCACCTACTCCACAGCCATCTCGCCGCCGGCCACGACTCGGCCGCCCTCACCCGCGACACCCTCCTCGGCACGGTGAAAATCGGCGTCTGGCTGCACCGTCAGCTCACCACCTGGCGCGCCCTCCACGCCGGCCAGCGGCACCTGCTGACCCGCCTCGGCCTGACACCCGAATCGAACCCGCTCACCCCGGCCCACCGCACCCGCCGCAGCTTCGAGCAGACCGTCCAGCTTCTGGAGCTCTTCCTGCACCGCGAAGGCCGCGTTCCTGCCGCCCGCGAGACCATTCGCGTCGACGGCGAATCGGTCAAGATCGGTGCCTGGCTCGCCAAGACCCGCACCAAGCACCGCGCCGGCCGGCTCCCCGAGGCGCACGTACGCCTGGTCGCCGCTCTGTTCGACGGCGACTGGACGGCTGAGGAAGCCGTCCCTGCCGTCCTGGTGTAGCCGCCACTCACACAAGCGCACGCTCTGCAGAGAGCGTCGAGCGGACCGTGCTCGCGGTAGCGGCCCGCCGCGCTGCCCACGCGGGCGTGTGGCCCGCGTACCTCCCGGCTGTATACGGACAGCGGTTCAGCGCTGCCCTCGGCGGCGGAGAGCCTCTTCCGCTTCCTCTTCCGCTTCCGCTCGCCGAGGCCACCGACTACCTGCCCCTCCACGGCCACCTCGCCGCGCCCGCCACCCCACGCGTCGGCGCGTGGCCGGCCGAACAGCGCCACCTCGCCGCCACGGCCACGCTCGCTGCAGACCGCGCCGAGGCCCGCACCGCCCTGGCCCCCGACTGGCTCCTGCCCCACGGAGCGGACTGGCACCGCAAGTACCACCTGCTGTGCGCCCACCTCGCCTCCGGTGCCGACGAGGCCGCAGCCGGACTCATGCGCTGGCCCGCGCCGCTCTTGGAGCCGCCGCCCTTTCCACTGCTGTGCTCCCTGTGGTGGCCCAGCGGCCCCTCCCGGCCGTGGCGTGTTCCTGGCGAGACGGGCTGCGACGTACCGGCCCGTGGGGGCATGCCACGGGCCGGCAGCGACAAGGTGAGCTGAGCGGAGGGCAGCCGAATCCGGCTGGAACAGCGATGGCACACAAGCCACCGCTCACGACTGCCCTGTACAGGGCAGTCGAGTCAGGTACTCAGGCGCTTTCGGTCATGACGTCGTCCAGCCAGTCGTACACGCGGGCGAAGGCCAGGCGTTGGGCGCCCGCCTGGCAGTGCGCGTCCGCGCCCAGTGCGGCGGTGAACTCCAGCAGCGTCTTGGGGCAGGTCAGGTGCTCGTGGAGCAGTTCGGGCTGGCCCTCGAAGAACACGTCGTCCGGGGCCGAGCAGACCAGGGTGGGGCAGGTGATCTTCTGGGCGATGCCGTCGCGCAGGTGATAGTCGAGGAAGGCGGCGAAGAGCCCGCGCGGGGTGTCGGCCCCCATGACGTACATGCCCTGGTCGACGAGCCAGCGAATCTTGGGGCTGGCGGCCATGGCCGCCTCCACCACGGCGTCGAGCTCGGGGTCGCGGTCGGCGCGCAGCCGCCGTTCGGCCTCGGCGCGGTCGAGGGACAGCACGCCGGTGGCCATGTCGCCCAGGTCGTAGACGCCGTCGAGGGCGATGACGGCGGCGAGGCGGTGCTCGAAGGCCGCGGCACGCGGTGCGAGCAGGCCGCCCATGCTGTTGCCCAGCAGGACTATCCGGGCGGGATCGACCTCGGGACGGGTGAGGGCGTGGTCGAGGACGGGGCCGACCACGTTCTCCCAGTCGGGACGGAACACCAGACCGTGGCGATGGCGGGTACCCGGCTGGCCGGGGCCGTCGAAGGACAGGACGTTGTAGCCGCGCTCGACTGCCGCGGCGGCGCCGCCGAAGTGCATTTCCTCGGCCGTGCCGTCGAACCCGTTGAACATGACCACGGTCGGCCGGGCGGCGCCCGAGTCGTCGGCGCGGTACAGGTACCCCGGCAGCACGGTGTCCTCGTAGGGGATCTCCACCGGCTCGATGACCGGGGTGAACAGCGCGGCGGCCTGGCGGAAACACCTCACCGACGCGTCGTATGCGTGCAGGATGCGCGGGTCCGTGGCGTCGCCGTGCAGGAAGAATTCGGCGCTTCGGTAGTAGTTCGACGCCCGCAGGAAGGCGTCCCGGGCGCTGACGCGGTGCCCGCCGGCCAGGGCCGTACGTCCCTCGTCGGCCACCCGGTCGGCGGTGGCGAGCCACTCGTCGTGCCAGCTGTCGTAGTCGCCGGCGGTGATCCGCTGAGTGGTCACCACGACCTCCCCGAAGTCGGCGCCGCCGTAGGCGATGTGCCCGAAGGACCGCAGTGTCTCGAACCAGAACGAAGGGTTGTGCGGGAAGAACAGGGGTTCCATCGACACTCCTAAAGCAGTTGTTGGCTGCGTTTAGTGGGACCGTAGGGCCGCAGAAACAGCAAACGCAAGTCTCGACTGCGTTAAAGTGGGATCATGGAGAGGCAACGAGAGCCGGCCCGCCGGCCCGGTGGCCGGGCGGCTCGCGTCCGCACGGCAGTGCATCAGGCGGTCGCCGACCTGGCCGGCGACCGCGGATACGGGAACTTCACCGTCGGCGACGTCGCCGCCCACGCGGGCGTGGCCGACACGAGCATCTACCGCCGTTGGGGAAACCTGGAAGCCCTCCTCTCGGACGTGGCCATCACCCGGCTCACCACAACCTCCCCCACCCCCGACACCGGCAGCCTGGAGGGCGATCTGCGCACCTACGCGGCCACCGCCGCCCGCGACGTCGCCGGGCCGGACGGGATGGCGATACTGCGCCTGGCCATCTCCCTGTCCAACTCCGGGCAGCCGGGCCTGGAGGCCCGCGACGCGTTTCTCACCGAACGCACCCGCCAGCTACAAGCCATGCTCGACCGGGCCCGGAATCGAGGCGAACACCCGCCGGACGTCCTCCAGGTGCTCGATCTCATCCTGTCCCCGATGTACATCCGCATCCTGTTCGGAACGGGCCCGCTCACTCCCGCCTACACCGACGAACTGGTCGACCGCCTGCTGCGCCTGCACACCGCCGCCGGAGGGGGGTGAGCTCTCCTTGAGTGCTACCGGAACCTCCGGTATGACCTGCCGTCCCAGCTCTCGAACCGGTCTCGAACTTGGGGGAGGGGTTGCCGCGGTCTCCGGCGGTCGCGGTCGTCTTCAGGCCGTCCGCCCACCCGTCGAGCAGCTCCCACTCCACCGGCGGCCCCTCGCCCCGCTCGGCCGCGCCCAGCACCTGCATCCAGTCCCCAGCCGCCAGCCCATACAACCCGCTGGCGGCGAACGCCTCGGCCAGCGCGTCCGCCCCGACCTCCTGCGGGCCCAGGCCGATCGCCACCACCAGGTGCACCATGCCCTTGAAGTCCGGCTCCTCCGGCAGGTCCTCACCGGCCACAAGCGCCGCCCGCACCACCTCCGGGTGCGCCGCACCGCGATACGGCCGCCCCGCGAGCAACCGGGCAGCGGTTTCCTAGAGCGCATCCTGCCCTTCCTCGCCCGCCCCGGCCGCGCTCCGCGCGGTCTCCAGCAGCCGCTGCGACACCGACCCCCGCACCGCCCACAGCACCGCCTCGCGCACGGTGTCCGCCGACGGTTCCGGCACCACCGCCACCTCCGACCGCACGGCCATGCCGGCCTCGGCGTACCACTCCAGCACCGCCAGCCGCCGGTCACGCCCCTGCAGAAGATGCCGCGCCAGCGCCGCGGCGCTCTCCACCACGACCAGGTCGACCGCGTCCACCACCGGACCCCTGCCCGCGCCCGAGCCCGCGGCACCGGTGACGCGGCAACAACCCCGCCCGCCGCCAGCTCTCCAACTGGCTGACCGTCACCACCAACTCCCGCGCGGCAAGTTCGCGAATCACCCGCAGATCAGCCGGACTCGGCGCTCCTCGTGCCATGCCCACCATTACAACCCCGAGAAGCGCAATTCTCTGCAGACCTGCGACCCTGGCTCACTGGTCCCAGCACCACAGCCCGCGCTGCCGCGCCTTGCCCGAACGGACACCCGCCATGCCGAAGAAGCACCGCACCCCCTCCACCACCCCGCACCAGGACTACGTGAGGCCCGGCCCCGTCTCGCGGCGGCGCCTCGTCTCCGTAGCGCTCCTCACCGGAGCCGTCCGCCACACCAGCGCCCTCCTGGCAGGCCTCGCAGTGACGGAGCGTCAGTACGACTGACACCCGCCCGAGCACGAAGAGAAACCCAATGTCTGTGCAGTCGACCCCAACTGACATCACCTCACCCACCCGGGCACACCCCGCCTCCGCAACCTTCAGCCCAAGGAGGCACATACCCTGAAACTGGATCCACCAAAAATTCTAGAACGAAGGAAACAGCCGGCTAAGCACCCCGGCCACACCGCCTCGCAGCCAGCCGCCCGCGAATGCGGGCCGGGTCCGGGAGCGTAGCGGACGGACCCCCAGGCTCCTTCTAGGAGCGCAGCGACAAAGGAGCCGCTGGCTCGGAGCGTCAGCGGAGAGCCGGAGGGCACCAGCCCAATCTTCGGATACAGCGAAATTCCTGACGGAAGGAAACAGGCTCGGAGCGCAGCGCAGAGCCCAACTCCTCGCACCGCGAGGAGCCCCACTTCGTTTTCCGCGCGCGCAGCGCGCGGACTTCGCTACCAACTTCCGCGCGCAGCGCGGAAGTTCCCTCAGAGCCTGCGCAGCAGGCTCTTACCCGCTCCGCGGG
>NZ_JBICVM010000022.1:0-84141 GCF_043199095.1 Streptomyces sp. NPDC048650
GGCAGCGACAAGGGCGTGGGACTGGGGCTGTCCATCGTGCGCTCGGTGGTGCGCGCCCACGACGGGACCATCACGGCCGAGCCGCGCGAAGGCGGCGGGCTGGAAATCACGGTGTCTCTTCCGCTGCCGCAGCGGAACGGGTGACGGATGAACGGGTGGCCCGGAGCGAGGAACCCGAGGCCGCCCGCCTCCCCGTCCGGTGAGATCAGTCGGCGTCGGGAGCCCGACCGCGTCGGAGAGCGTGCACCCCTGTCGGCAGCCCGCGGCCTGTGCTCGAGCGAGCCGTGGCCCTCGGCTTCTCAGCCCTCGCCTGCGTCGTCCGTCGGGTGGGGGAGCAGAGGGAACAGTCGGGTGATGAGCGCAACTGGTCGGGCATCCTCAGGCCGGGCCAACGGTCGATGGTCGCGATCCCGATAGGGGGCGAGCGCTCCTCGGATCACCGCTGCGATCCGGCTCATCTCCTCGGGCGTCAGATAGGCGACGGCGCTGAACGCTTCGTCGTGGCGCCACTCGGACGGTGCCTGCTCGCGTTGGTCGAGCCAGTGCTGCCAGCTCTCGTCCTCCAGACCGCGGGCGAGGTCACCGAAGTCCTGGGTGGACACATCGGATGTGGGAGCGAGCTTTCGCAGACGCCAAGGACGCGAGCGGCCTCCGCTGTGCGGGGCTTCTTCGATGTATCCGTGGCGGGCGAGCTGCCGCAGGTGGAATGAGCAGAGCCCGGAGCTGTAGCCCAGCCGGGCGGCCGCTTCGGTCGCCGTGACGGCGCCGACCTCAGAGAGCAAGTCGAGCAGGGCCGTGCGGACCTCGTGCTCGCGCAATCCCGCACCGGCCGTGGGGGACCGGCCGGCCGGGAAGTGGACGTCTTCTTCGGTTTCTTCAGTCACTTTGCAAAGTCTGCTACTTTGCAAAGAGCTACGCAACTGGTCCTGCTGCGCCGAGACTTCGGGCGCCGGCGCGGCCTCCACCAACGAGAAGGGGACACCGCGATGTCCATTCCTCACGACCCACCTCGCACCATCGACCGGCGAGTCCGTGTTCAGGGCGAGCCGGTCGACTCCTATCCGGCTCTGTCTCCGGAAGCCGACCGGGGCTCGGTGCGCCGGATCACGGCGGTGGGCGAGGAGATCCTCAACCGGCCGTGCCGGGAGGTGACCCAGTTCGGCACCAGCGAGCTGTCGGCGCTGATCGACGACATGTTCCTGACCATGCATGTGGCCGACGGTGCCGGCCTGGCTGCCAATCAGGTCGGCGTCGACCTGCGACTGTTCGTGTACGACTGTCCGGACGACCACGGAGTCCGGCATGTCGGCCACCTCGTCAACCCCGTGCTCGACCAGCCCGATGCGGGCCACCGTCGGCTCGTCGACGACTTCGAGGGTTGCCTGTCGGTACCCGGTGCTGCCATGGCGGTCCCCCGGACCGACCGTGCCGTCGTGCGGGGATTCGACAAGGACGGCAACTCCCTCGTGATCGAGGGTATGGGCTACTTCGCCCGCTGCCTGCAGCACGAGACCGATCACCTCCTCGGACACACCTATCTCGACCGACTCTCCAAACGGGACCGCCGCGACGCACTACGACAAATGGAGGACCGCTGCGAGGGCGTCCTCGCCCAACGCGAGGTCAAGTCCGCCGGCCTGGGCCGGTGAGCCGACGACAGCCGGACGGGAGTGCCGTCCCGAACGACCCGATGCCCGGCCAGGGCCCCGTCCGGAATCAACTACCTGTCAGTGCGAGCGCCGACCTGCCCCCTCAGGCCCGCTCCGGGCTGCTCCCGCGCCCGGATGCGGCCTCGCGTCCGGTGCCGCTGATGCTCTGATGGATCGTTGATACGGTCGATCCGTGGGAAAAGTACTGGTTACCGTAATCATCACTCTTCTCGTCATGTTCGGCCTGACCCATTTTCTGTGGCCTGACATGGGAGAGCCAACGCAATTGATCGCAGCCGTCATTGCCGGTGCGATCGTCGGCGGGTTGAGCCGATTCTCTGGGATGCGTCCAAGAAGCGAGTAGGAAATCTGCGAGGTGTGTCCTGGGGCACTGTTCCGGTGTGGAGCGTCACTCGCTCCGGCCGGCGGTACTCGCTCCCGGCCGGCGGACGACACCAACTCGTCCGCACCGTAGGGTCGGAACATGTCGACCGAAGACAGCCCGGGCCGCACTGCCAAGCACTGGCAGGACTGCACGGACGTGTACGACTTCCTGGATCAGATCCGTCTCAGGCCCGGCGCCTGGCTGCCCGGCGGCTCACTGCGCGATCTGCAGTCCATGCTGATCGGCTACCAGGTGGCCCTCGGCGTGCACTCCATTGATGAGTCCTGCGACTTCGGGCGCGATGGTGCATTCAGCCAGTGGCTCGGAACGCGTCTTGGCGGTAGCAGCCCACTCGGTTGGGCAGGAGACATCGAGCGCAGCACCCCCGAATGCTCGACACCCGTGGAAGAGTTCTTCCGGCTCTTGGACGCCTACCGCAGCGACCTGACGCAGGATCCGGCACCGGCCACCGCGACGACTCGGCCTCCCGGCATCGAGTACATGGACGACACCTTCGTCACCCTCTTCTGGCGCCGACGGCTCCTCACACAAGCGGTGCTTCGGCTCGAGGAGCGCGATTTCCGCGTCGTCCGCCTCGCAGCGGGCGAGTGGACCACGGAACAGGACATGCACGGCGCGGTCGCCACCGCACTGCACTTCCCCGACCACTACGGAAACAACCTGGACGCGCTCAACGACTGCCTCGGTGACGTGGCCTGCCACGGAGGCTACGACTACTCACCCGAAGGCGCTGGACGCGTCCTGTACTTCACCGACTACGACCGCTTCGCCACCGCCTGCCCCAGGGCGGCCCAGATCGTCCTGGACATCATCGCCGACCAGGCCCGCCGCGCCGCGATCCTCCGGCGTCGCTTGATCTGCCTGGTCCACAGCAATGATCCGAACGTCCGCTTCGCACCTGTCGGCGCCACGCCCGTCAGGTGGAACAGTGACGAGTGGCTCGACGCAAACCGTCGATGAGGACAGCCCACCGCACCCTCGGAGCGCAGACAGCTCACCGTGGGGCTTCTCGGGCATCCAGAGCCAGGGCAGCCAGCCGCCGGCGCGGCCCGGAACCGCCGGCGTCCCGTACCGGATCCGCAGGCGAACTCCCTGAGCGCCCGCTCTTGTCCACCCCGTCGCGAAGCTGGGCGTCACCACCTCATGTGAGCAACGAGCCTGTGTGTCGGGGAACGGCCGATGGGCGTGATCACTGGCCGGCCGTGGTCCTCTCGCATCGCTGCCCGACCACGTCGGCGAAGGCGCGGGCGAGCGGCGTGAGTGCGTCCCAGCGGCGGACCGCCCAGCCCACCGGCAGTGGTGGTAGGTCCGGGAGGGGCAGGAACCTCAGCGGGCCGCTTGACGGGCCGGCGGACCCCTGCCCCGGTAGCGCGGGCACGATGGCGTGTCCGATGCCGAGCTCTGCCAGCAGGATGGCTGTGTCCCAGTCGGCGACACCGGTGTCCGACGTGAGGTGGAGGCCCAGGCGGGCGAAGGCCGCGTCCAGGTGGGCCCTTGAGGAAGAGTTCTCCGGGAGCCGGATGTGCCGGATGCCGACGAGGTCGGCGGCCGTGAGCGGTGACCGAAGGGCGAGCGGATCGTCGGCCCGTACCGCCAGCACCCACGGCAGTTCCACGACGGGACGCTGCTCGATGCCCCGGACCGCATTGCCGAGGGTGACCCAGGCAAGGTCGACCGCACCGTCGGCGAGCGCGTCGAAACAGCTCCGGCTGGAGGTCTCCGTCCGGAACTCCAGGCTCACCCCCGGGTGACTCTCGCGGAAGGCGACGATGGCCTCGGCCATGAAGTGCCGCACCGTCGTGGCGCCCGTCGTCACCCGCACCGATCCGGCTTCGCCGCGAGCGAGTTCGCCCAACCGACGCAGGGCGAGATCCAGGCCGGCGATCCCCTCCATGGCCGCCGCCTGCAGCAGGCGCCCCTCCGCGGTGGGCACAACGCCCCGCGGCAGGCGTTCCAGCAGCTGCACCCCTGTTTGCCGTTCCAGCCGTTTTACGTGCTGACTCACCGCCGACTGGGTGCAGGACAGGTCCCGGGCGACGGCGCTCAGGCTTCCCGCCCGGCACACCGCCACGAAGATTCGCAGGTCATCGAAGGTCATCGGCATGGACGCCAAGGTAAGGCCGCCTCAACCCAAGGAATCTCTTGGGGGTTTGGAAGAAGACCCGAGGATTGACTTGCCCCTTGCGGCTCATCGATGATCGCTTCGGGCCCAGGGCGGCAACCCGTCCCACCTCTCCACTCAGTCCGGACCTGGAGGAGGGGCGGGACGGGTGCCGACCCGCGAGCTGAGGGGGCCACCGTGCCCTTGGGTGCCATGGTGCTGACGGTGCTGGTGGTGTTCGCGCTGGCCTCCAACAGAGCACTGCACGCGTGGACTCGGCGGTCGTACGGCCGTCGGCAGGGCGGACCCGGTCTCATGCAGGGACCGGGCCGGGGCCCTCTACGCAGAATGCTCTGTACCGTCTTCGACATGACGGTACAGAGCACAGTTGCAGACCCTGTGAGGTAGGCGGAAGTGCCTTTCCTCGGCTTGCGGTCACCAAGGTGATGGTTCGTCAGCAGGTGCGGCCGACGTAGTGGGCGCCCTGGATCTTGCCGGCGGAGCCCAGCCAGGACCTGCCGGGTCCGACACACCGCTCGTAGTCGGCCTGCCGGGCGACCCTGACCTTGATGACCACCCGCGAGCCGTCGGAGGTGCAGTGGTTGTAGAAGGCGTCGGAGCCGGTCTTGTAGAAGCCGCACGGGTTGGCAGCCGCGGGGCTCGCGGTGGCGGTCAGCGCGCCCAGGGACGTGAGCACAAGGGCGGTGGAACCGAGGGCTCCGGTCACCATACGACGAACACGCATAGAGGGCTCCTTGGTCAGTGGGAGCGACAGGTCTGGGGAACGCCCATGCCTGCCGTTCAGTTGGATACCGGCCCCAGGATCGTCGCTCCGACCTGCGCGGTTGATCGAATATCACGCCGTTCACCCGGGGAATCGATTCACTTGTGCGTCAAATGGATGGCCCTACCCGATTCGCAAGTCCGGTCCGACCGCCACCATGTACGTGCCTTCCTCCGGACGCCCGCGAGCGGCGTTTTCCACTCCGGCCGTGAGCTCTTCGAGGTCTTCGAGTTCCTGGAGTTCTTGGAGTTCTTGGAGTTCTTCGAGAAGTGCGACGGGAGCAAGGCGCTTCGTGAAGTGCGACCGACACCAGGTAGCCCCGTAGAAAGACAAGCCTCAGGCGGTGTTTGCGCTGCGGGGTGAGGGGCAGGCGATCTTGCGTCAGGGAAACACACCGACGCGAGGAGGAGTGCCACCATGACCGCCACCGACAAGACGACCGCGAAGACCGAGCAGCTCATAGGGGCTGCAAAGGAGGCTGCGGGCCGTGTCGTGGGCAACGAGCGTATGACCGGTACCGGTCGCTCCGAGCGTGCCAAGGGCGATCTTCGCCAGGCCGCGGAGAAGACCAAGGACGCGCTCCGCAGATAGTGGTGCGGGGAAAGCCGCCAGGGCCGTTCCCCGCACAGTCGGTAGGCCGGTGGCCGGAGACGGGTGTCTCCGGCCACCGGCCTTTATGTCGATGCCCAAGGGCGGTCCGCGAGGACGCCGCGTCAGACTTCCGTGGCGACCATCACGAGCAGCACGACCAGGAGAAGGGCGACGTAGGCGGCGGAGTGGACCCGGTCCGGGACACGGCCGGTCACGCGCCTCGCCAGGGTGATGGTGGGCAGCGATCCGATGAGCAGGGCGGCGCAGGCGGTGAGATCGACGTAGCCGAGCTGGCCTGCCCGGGCCGGTGCGGTGGGGGAGAGGGCATAGACGAGTGTCCCGGCCACGGCGACGGGGACGCTGAGGGGGTTGGCCATGGCCGTCGCCTCGGCCATGGGAAGGCCCCTGCGTCGCAGAAGCGGGACTGTCATGACGCTGCCGCCCACTCCCAGGCCGGCGGCCACAAGGCCGATTCCGATGCCGCCGAGGGTGGTCGTGCCACGGCTCAGGGGCTTCGGGCGCGTCCGGTGCGCCACGGACAGGAAGCCCTTCCGCAGCAGGCTGTCGGTGATCGTCACCACGAGGTAGGCGGCGAACAGCAGACGCAGCACCGTCCCGCCGATCAAGGTGGCTGCGAAGGATCCGGCAGCGGCGCCGATCGTGATGAACGCCGTCAGCGGCCAGACGTATGCGCGGCGCAGGCGGCCTTGACGCCACTGGGCCAGCGCCGCCGCCGTGGCATTCACGACCATGACCGCTGCCGAGGTCGCCACCGCGATGTGCATGGCGTCCGTTCCCGCACGCGCCGTGACGGTCAGGACGCCGTAGACGACGGGAACGGTGATGAAACCGCCGCCGAAACCGAAGAGCACCGTCGTGATGCCGGTCAGGCAGCCGAAGAACAAGAGGGGAGAGAACGAGGTCAGCACTGGTAAGACGCTAGGGATCACGGGCCGTGGCGGGCAATCGATGGATGGCCATCCTCCTACGCGCAGCAGACATGGCGGGTGGCCCCGCGTAGCCTCGTCGCATGCGCGATGTCCCGGTCGCGGAGGTCGACGGCCTTGATCGTGCCGTGCTGGCCATCGGCACCGACTACCCCCATGACCACCTGCTCGTCTGGCACGAGCACCGCCGTGCCCAAGTCCTGTACGCGGCCAACGGCGTCATGCAGGTCGCGACCGCGGACGGCAGCTGGACGGTTCCCACCGCCCGCGCGGTACTGATCCCACCCATGACCCGGCATCAGGTCACGATGACGGGCGTCAGCACCCGCAGCCTCTACATCGAACCTGCTGCCGTGCCGTGGTTTCCCGCCCGCTGCCAAGCCGTCGACGTCTCCGCTCTGCTGCGGGCGCTGATCCTGGAAGCCGTTGACATGGAGCCGCGTTACCCCGAGCACAGCCGCGACGCGGCGGTCGCCGCTCTCATCCTCCATGAGCTCAAGGACCTCACCCCGCTGCCCCTCGATGTGCCGTTGCCGTCCGATCCGCGGCTGCGCCTCCTGTGCGAGACGTTCTTGCAGAAGCCGGACATTCACGACCCGCCCGCACGTTGGTGCGCAGCCCTCAACATCAGCCCACGCACCCTCGCCCGCCTGTTCCGGCGCGGCACCGGCCTGAGCTTCTCGCAGTGGCGGCAACGCGCCTGCGTCCTGCACTCCCTCCAGCACCTCACCGCGGGCATGCCGGTCACCCGCATCGCGGCCGTGCTCGGCTACGAGAACCCCGCTGCCTACACGGCCGCGTTCGGCAAGCTCCTCGGCCGACCGCCAACGGCGCACCGAGGCCCCGATGCCTCCGGTGTCCGGTTCGGCGAGTGAGCCGAGCGGTGAGCGGTGAGCGGCGTGCGGCTTCGGCCTGCACCGGGTCGATGGCGGACGGCTGCGCGGTGGTCGCCGCGATCGACCCGGTGTCGGTCAGGGCGTTCTACCACCCTGTGGCATTGATGGCCTGCGTCGCCTCGTCCCACTCCGGATAGGTGCGTCCCTCGATGACGGGAAGCCCCTCGGCAGTGGTGCATTGCGTCGGCCCATGCCACGTACGGCACCACTCGCAGCTCCAGTCTTCCTGCAGAGCCTGGATCGACACCCACGCCTCGCATCGGCAGCAGCGGCGCGTCACGTCGAACCAGCCGCCCGGCATGGTGGCGATGCACCTGTCTTCTCTGCGCCGTGCCTCCGGCGGTGGGGCGTGCAGGGCGTCCCGCCGCGGACCTCGAGCCGGCGTAGGGGCGGAGAAGGTTGTCATGACGACATGGTGCAGTCCCGAGCCGGCCAGGATGCGGAGCTGGGGCCTGCAGGCCACGTTGTTCCCCTGACCGGACCTGGCGGGAGCCTGCGTGCTGGGCATCACGGTCCACGAACGACCTCATGAGCAGCCGCGCTACTCACCATGGCTGCGGCGCTACGCGGCCGGGGCCGGGCGGCCGCCCCCGGCCTTGCTGCCGCGTTCGCGTCGGCTCCTGGCCGCCGTTCTGAAGACGTACCGGCCACGCCACTGTTGCGTTGCCGTAGTCGCGCCTCCTATATTCTGAACATGTTCGCTGAACGTGTTCAGTCAACTCGTGCTGAACAAAAACGACGTACCACCACCCGCGTCACCGAGGCTGCCGCACGGCTCTTCCAGGAGCAGGGGTTCCACGGCACAACGGTGCGTCAGATCGCTGCAGAGGCAGGTGTTTCCGTAGGTGCGGTCATGGCGGCGGGGGACAAGGAGTCCCTGCTGAGCCTGGTCTACGACCAGGCCATCGCCGCCCGCATTCCTGCGCCACCCGCGGCGGAGTCCACGGCTTCCGCAGTCGACTACCTGTCCCGCTACTTCGATCCGTTCCTCGACCTGTTCACCGAGAACGAGGAACTCGCGCGCGCGTATTTTCGGACCCTGACCCGAGGCCGGCCCGAGAACGCAGCCCTCGGCGGACTGCGCACGCTCACCGAGGGCAATCTCACCGCCGCGATGGGGAACGCGGGAATGCCGGACGCCCGCGCCCGGATCGGCGCGCAAGTGATGTTCACCAGCTACCTGGGTGAATTGATGCTGCTCGCTGCGGGATCAACCGACCCCCAGCAGACGGCGACCAGGATCCGACAGACGGCCGAATTCGTCACCGCACAAGAAAGGTAGTGGCCGATGACCCTCTCCGAACTCCCCTCTCCGGTCTGGCCGATCCTGATCCTGCTCGCGATCCAGGCCGGGGACGCCGTGGTGATGGTCCGCCCGCCGAAGTCCATAGTCGACTGCCTGGAAGGCGTAGGTTTCCCGCGCGACTGGTGGTGGACGCTGATCACCGCCAAAGCGGCCTCAGCCGTGGGGATCGTCGTCGGGCTCTGGGTGCCCGGCGTCGCCATGGCGACCACTGCGGCGATCGTCGTCTACTTCCTTGCGGCCACCGCATCCCACATTCGCGCGCGAGCCCTGAGCTCCGCGTTCTGGGTGAACTGCCTGGGCATGCTGCTGCTGACCCTGGCCGTACTCGTGGTGAGCTTCGTGCGCTGGTAACTCACCAGGACGGGTGGGGGTTCCGGCCGACCGACCGGCGTCAGGTGGTGGCCACCAGCAGATCCTCTCCGCTCGACGGGCGGAGGCCGTCGGTCCGATCGGCGAAGTAGCGTTCGGCGAGCACACTTCCCGACACGTGTCGGGTGTCCTTGAAGCCGGCGTCGCGGGCCAGTGCCAGCATCTCCTGCGGGGTGTAGAAGCTGATGAACGGCGTTCCGGCTGCTTGTGCCTGTGGCCTGGTCGCCTCGAGTGCGGGGCGATCGGCGGCATCGATGAGTTCGGTCGGCAGCATGAACGTCATGGCGAGCGACGAGCCGGGGGCGAGCCCAGCGAGCCGACGCAGGGTCGCCGCGGTGGCGTCCTTGGTGAGGTACATGGTGACGCCGGTGCAGACGACGACCGCCGGCCGGCCGGGATCGAAGCCGGCCTCGGACAGCTGCTCCCACCAGTCGCCGCCCGCCTCGAAGTCGACCGGCACCAGTCGCAGCCAGTCGGGGATTCCGTAGCCGAGCTCGATCAGGCGTTGGCGTTTCCAGGCCTGGGTGCCCGGCTGGTCGATCTCGAACACCCGTAGGCGGGCGGCGATCTCCGGCCTGCGCTGGGCGAAGGTGTCAAGGCCCGCCCCCAGGACGACGTACTGGGCGACGCCGTCGCCGACGACCTGCTCGGCAACCAGGTCCTCGATGAACCGAGCACGGGCCACGATGGCCGCCCGGAACCCGCTGGTGCTGCGCGGGTCCATGTCCGGGCGGCTCCGCCACCCCTCATCAGGGGCCGCGAGCTGCAGTCCGATCTCGTCCTCGATCACGTGGGGTGGCGGGTCGACCTGCACGTGCATCGCCCGCCAGAGGGCGACCCGCACCGCGGTGCTGTCCGGCGCCTCGTGCCGCTCGTCTGTCACGATGCCCCTCTCCTCACGGTCAGTTCTCGGTCGGAGCCTGGAGGCTCCACAGGCGTCCGTCGGGGTCACGGACGGTCATCTCCTTGGTCTCGTAATGGGTGTCCTCGAACGGCGTGACCACCTCGACGACGGGATCGGGTCGGAACGTCTCCGCATCGGTCACCTTCAGCACGATCTGCGTCTGGGGCTCCCGGTCCTCGGGGACCTCGGCGATGAACACATAGGGACCGTCGCCGTTGCGGAGCTGCCCGGAGTTGTGGTCGGTGGAGAACTCCAACTCGTAGCCCAGCGCCTGGAAGAACTTCGCCGCCTTGCCCCAGTTGTGGGTCGTCAAGAACACGGCCTCGATGCCTTCGGTCGCCATATCAGGTCTCCTTCTCGGACGATTGCTGTCGCTGCCCATGGGTGTCGTCGAGGTAGGCGCGCAAGGCGTCCGCGACCAACGCCGAGAGGGACGATCCCGACTCGATGGCGTGATATTTGACCTGCTTGATCAGCCCGACCGGCAAGTACACGTTGAACTGCTTGACCTCTTCGTCACTCACACAGGCGATGCTAGCATTCTAGCAAGCTAGTGTCTTGTGTCGGGCGATGCTCACCCTGTCGATGGCGGCACGTGGACGCTTGTCGTCGGCGTGCCGCCATCGACAGACGGTGTGGCGGCGGATCGCGCTGAGCGGCATGGCGGGCCCGCGCCGCCCGGGCCGGTATCCGGACGGCGCCTCACCGCAGGGCGAACGTCTGCGGATGCGGCCCTAGTTGGCCCACGGTGGCGCCATGCTGCTGCCGTCGGCCAACTCGGCGGTCAGTCCCGCGCGGGTGGTGACCCACATCTGCGCCGGCTCGTCGGTCTGATTGGCCACCGCGAGCGCGGAGCCCGCGGGCGCCACCGCCGCATCCCCGGGGCCCAGTTCGGCGATCTCGCCGTCGATGGAGAACCGAAGCCGGCCGGACAGGACGTAGAAGGTTTCCTCGTGGCTGATCACATGGGTCGGGGGTACCGCCCCCACCGGAACCTCGCAACGCCAGGCCGCGAGATCCCGGCTGCCGGTGGCGGGGCTGACGTAGGAGACGAAGCGGGCCCCGTGGACCTCGTGGGCGATGGCTTCGTCGCTGCGGACAAAGGGCATGTCGGGCTCCCGGGAGGCGTATCTCGCCCTGTATGGACAAGACGCTTGTCTATATAGACAAGCTCCTTGTCCAGTTATGGTCAAGGCATGGATGACGCCCTGTCCCTCCCCACGCTCGTGCTCGCGCTGTCCGGACAGTTGGTCCAGGAGATTCACACCCGTGTGTCCGAACAGGGATTCGCGGACCTGCGCCCCGTGCACGGCTTCGCCTTCGTCCGTATCTCCCGGGGCGACGTGACCACCGCCGATCTGGCCGAGCACCTGGGGGTCACCAAGCAGGCCGCGGCCCAACTGGTCGATGAGCTGGTCCGCAAGGGATATGTGCTGCGCAGGCCGCACCCCCAGGACGCCCGCGCCCGGCTCCTGGAGCTGACCGAGCCCGGCTGGGCCGCGACCCGCGCCGCCGACGAGGCGGCCCGAGCGGCTGTCGCCCCGTGGCGGGAGACCCTCGGCGCCGAACGCTTCGGTGCCCTCGCCGCCGACCTCGCCCGCCTGGCACCGAACGGGCCGATCCGACCCGTCTGGTGAGCAGACCGTCGAGCCCTACCAGGGGCGCCTCGGAGGTGGGGGCGTGTCCCGAGGGGCGTGTGCGGCCCGCTCGCCGTCGCCGGGGCGCCGTGTACATACGTTGCCCGGGACAGGTCGGCACGGGAGGCTTCCCGCATGCCGAACCAAGAATCCAGCGGTGCACACGGGGTGGCTGCCCTGTTCTCCCGGGGGCGCCTGACCGCGATCCCGCGAAAGGCGGCCCGCCGCGAGCAGTTGCTCGTACATCTCGCGGAGACCTGTTCGAGCACGACCGGGAGTACAGCGAGCGCGAGGTCAACGCGGCGCTGTTGACGGTGCACGAGGACTGCTCGGCACTGCGCCGCTACCTCGTCGTGGCGGGCTTGCTGGCCCGGCCCAAGGACGGCAGCAGCTATCGGAGGGTCGGTTAGCGCGTCGTCATTCGCCGCCCCGGCCGCCCCGGCCGCCCCCGCTGGGCCGGCTCAGCGGTCCGCCGTGACCAGCCACGACGTGCTGCGCAGTCGGACCGTGCCGTCCGCTGTCTCGTGGGCGTGCAGATGGTCCGTCAGGGCGCGGCGGGCGCGGGCCCGTGCGGTCGCTTCGACCTGGTCCATCAGATGGCGGCCGGGGCCTGTACCCAGCAGGAACTCCGCCGCGTCCGCGGCTCCGCGTCCCCATGCCCCGTACGACTGCGCTTGGTTCACGGTGATGCCGGTGAATCCGGCCGCGGTGAGGACGGCGCGGATGCGGGCGGGCGCAGCCAGCGAGAACATGCCGGGCAGCCCCGGCCGCCCGTAGTCGCCCACCGGAAGGAAGTCGCGCAGCGACGCCACCGCCGTCACCCAGCCGTTGAGCGTGGCATCGGCCGGGCAGACGAACGCCAAGCGGCCGCCGGGCCGCAGCGAACGGCCGACGTTGGCGAAGGCCGCTACGGGGTCGGTGAAGAACATCACCCCGTAGCGGCTGATCGCCGCGTCGAACGCGCCCGCCTCGAAGGGGTACGCCTGCGCGTCGCCTTGGGTGAAAGAGGCGTTGGTGACCCCCTCCCGCTCCGCGCGGGACCGCGCCTCGGCCAGCATCGGGCCGGACAGGTCGAGGCCCAGCGTGCGTCCTCGCGGCGCCCTGAGTGCGGCGAGGCGCGTGGTCTGCCCGGTGCCGCAGCCGAGGTCGAGGACCCGGTGGTCCCCGGCGATCCCGGCGGCGTCGAGCAGTGGCTCGTCGAAGCCCTCGTTCACGGCATTCCAGCGGTCCTGGTGACGGGCCCAGTGAGCGCCTTCGGGGCCGTTCCATGCCTGTGCCTGCTCGGTGTTGACGACGTCCGGCACGGGAGCCTCCTGTGGTGGACGAAGGGGAATGGGCGTACGCCCAAACAGTATGGGCGCATGCCCGAACTGGCAATCCCCGCTACCATCCACCGAGTTGAAACCCTTGAGGGCGACGGAAGCAGACGGAAGCAGACGGAAGAGAGGCCCATGTCACCGCGCGGCGTGGCGACACCGGACGTACGCGAGCGGCTGTTCGCGGCCGCCGAGCGTGTCGTGGAGAAGGGCGGGCCCGGCGCACTCACCAGCCGGGCCGTCACCACCGAGGCGAGCTGCGCCAAGGGGCTGTTGCACGCGCACTTCTCGGGGCTCGACGAGTTCGTGGCCGAGCTCTGCCTCGACCGGTTCGCACGGACGGCCGCGAAGGCACAGGCACTGTCGGCACTTGCCGGGCAGGGCACGGTGGTGCGGAACCTCGACGCCGTCGCCCTCGCGTTGTTCGACTCCGGCGGCCCGGCCATATCGGGCCTCGCCATGACCCGCCCCGCCGCTGCGCTGCGCATCCGCGAGGCGCTGGAGGGCGGGGCGCCCGGCTTCACCGCGATCGAGGAGGCCATCACCAGCTATGTGAAGGCCGAACGGAGGCTCGGCCGGGTGGCGGAGACCGTTGACCCGCACACCGTGGCCATCGCCATCGTCGGTACCGCCCACCATCTCCTGATGACCAACTGGCCGGGCAGCTCTGACCCACGGCCCCCTATGACGCGCCTGGTGGCCGCGTTGGTGGACCGCTAGGCCGTTTCGTCTGGATCAGCCTGTCGCTGGTTCGGGTACGCCGTCGACTGACGCGCAGTGTGTGCGCAGCGAGCCATTACTTCTGGACCGGACGCCGGAGCGGGGCGGCCGGTGGCCGGACCACCGCGAGGTGATCGCCCCGATCACCCCAAGTGGAGTTTGGGCCAGGCTCATTGGGCGGGATCGGCCACTGTGAAGAAAAACCGGATCTTCTGGCTCACCCTGGCCGGTGCCCTGCTGGTTGCCAGCACCGTTCAAGCGACGCTCCTGATCGTCGATGCCAGCAGTGAGACCTCCATCGGCAAAGCCGCACCCCGAAAGGGGGATGTCCGCCTGCCCCCGCTGAAGAACAGCAGGATTCTGGCCGCGAACGAATGGCCGAACGCCTGCACGCTGGTGGACGAGGAGGACGTCAAGGCGATCCTTCCGGACGCCGAGGACCTCCGGCAGGAGCAATACCCGGTCCGTATGCCCTCAATCAAGGACTTCGCCGCGGATTCCTCGTGGAAGGAGAGCAACAGATCCGATTCCGGGCAAGGCGCGACGTGCAGTCCGGAAGCCGGAAGCCAGTAGTCGCTCAGCCGCGGGATGCGCGTCGGATGCGTCGTGGATCGGGAGCCGACACACACTGTCGGCTCCCGCTTCCCTCTGCCAGGAGGTCTACCGGAGCATCCAGCGTTGGGAGTTCCCCCGGGCGACATCGGGGTGGATGCCGCGCGAAGTTGTGGCTGAGGCGGGTGTGCGGCAGCCGGAGTGCCGAGGTGATGAGAGCCTCGCGGCGTGGCGCCCCCGGGTGGTCTACGGCGCTTGCGGCGTATCGGCCGCGGTGTCCCCGTCCGTCGCGCGGCCGAGAGTGCGATCGCAGACGTTCAGGAGGAGGTAGAGCGCCCCCGCGCCGAGCATGATCCAGGCGAGGTGATGCATGCCGCCGGTGTCCGCGCGCTGCCCGAAGGAGGCGGCCGTTGTGGAGGAGGCGACCATCGAGCCGACGTAGGCGAAGGTGCGCAGCAGGCCGGCCGAGGAGGCGGTGCGCTCGGGATCGGCCTGGAAGTAGACGGAGTTCTGCAGGGCCAGGTTGTTCAGTCCCTGCGGGACGCCGAAGATCAGGGCGACGAGGATCAGCATCCACACGGGGCTCTCCCCACCGAGCGTCAGCATCACCACGCAGGCGACGATCTGCCCGAGCGCGCCGACGAGCAGTTTGCCGCGCACGCCCTTGCGCCGGCCGGAGACGATCGAGACACCGATGGCCACCAGGAACATGGGGATCTGCACCAGCCCGGCGTGGAAGGGCGAGAGCCCGAAGCCCTCTTCCGTCCACTGGGTGAACCCGTAGAGGAAGGAGTACGCGACCACGTAGGCGATCAACGCGCGCCCGTAGGTGACCAGCAGCGGTGTGTTGCCGCCCAGCACCCGCAGGTCGATGAACGGGGTGGGGGCCCGCAGCTCCCGCGCGGCGAACGCGGCGCTCGCGGCGGCGGCGATCACCAGGAGATACCAGTCGCGCAGGTGCAGGTTCATCAGGAACAGCAGCAGCGAGACGAGCATGACGGCGAACAGCGCCATGCCGGGCAGGTCGAGCTGGGCTGCGAGGCGCCCGCGCTGCGGCGACTCTCCTGTGCCGGCTTCTTTGGGCAACCGGAGCGCCCCCAGCAGTACGGCCACCACGGCCAGCGGTACGTTCAGCGCGAAGGTGGCGCGCCAGCCGCCCAGACCGATCAGCAGTCCGCCCAGTAGCGGGCCGAGCACGGCGATGGTCTGGTTGGCAACGGCCAGGGCGGTCAGGACCCCGCCGGGACTGTCCTGCCCGGTGCGCTTGGCCTCGCTGCGCAGCAGCGCCATCGCGGCCGGATACCCGGCGCAGGTGCCGAACCCGAGCAGGACCCGCGAGGCGATCAGCACCCCCAGGTTCGGCGCCAGGGTGCCGACGACCCCGGCGACCCCGACGAGGCTCGTGCTGACGAGGAAGAGCCTGCGGGGCCCGAAGACGTCGATGAGCCGACCCACGACAGGCTGCCCGAGAGCGGTGGCCAGGTAGAGGGCCGAGACCAGCCACGCGGTCTGTGAGGGCGGCACGCCCAACGCGTCGCCGATGGGTACGAGCGTGACGGCGATGATCGTCGAGTTGATCGGGTTCAGGACCGAGCCCAACATCATCGGCGGCAGCAGCCGCCGGTCGAAGCCCGCCGTCGCCGTCCTGCCTCGCCCCTTCGTTATCCGATCAGTCATGGGTGAGGCGCTCCAGTACTGCCATGGCGGCGATCACGGCCCGCCGTTCCTCTTCCGTGCACTTCTGCTGCAACTCACCGGCAAGCCATTCCTGCCGGGCCTGCCGTCCCTCCTCCACCCGCCGGTGCCCCTCCGCGGTCAGCGCGATCAGCAGACGGCGCCCGTCATCGGGGTCGGGCCGCCGGTCCACCAGCCTCAGGGCGGTCAGCGACGCGACCGTCGCGGTCATCGACTGGTGGCGCACTCCCTCGGCCGAGGCGAGCTCACTGGCCGTGACGCCTTGCTTGCCGGACAGGCGCGCCAGCACGGACGCCTGACCGAGAGTGATGTCCTCGGCTTCGGCGGCGTTCAGGATGCGGCGCCGCAGGCGGCTGATGACCGTACGGACCTCTCGCGAAGCCTGAACCGCTGAGGGCGACAGGCGCGGGCTCTCATTCATGCACTCCATCCTAGAACCCACAGGTGAAACTGTACAGTTTTATCTGTACAAGTTGATCTGCTTGACGAGCCTCACTCTGCCGGGCCGTTCGATGGAGGGAGCCGGCCGGCCGCGAGCGTCCGCAGGGTACGGATGGAGGCCACGCTTCCCCGCCGGTTGCGCACATGCCGTTGATCGGTTCCTTCGATCCCGGCCCGCCAGTGGTCTCGCGGTTTCGGCGTGTTGACATGGTGTGACGCGCATGACGTGTGCCGGGCAAGGTATGGGCCGTTCAGCGGCGGGTGTTGTTCAGTGGGGGAGGGTCTTGGCTTGCGGTTCTGCGTTCCGCCACCCTTGCCGAAAGAGGCGCCCCACTGCGTGGTCGAGCATGGCTCGGCCCTCCCCGGGATGCCACCAGAATGACCAGTTGACGTCGATCGTCATCTCGATGAACTCGTCGCACTTGGCCCCGTCGGGGTGGACAGTGCCGAAGGTCTTGTTCACCCTCAGCAGGAACGGATACCAGACACTGGTCTCCGGCACGGTCACCCAGATGCGGCCGTTCCTGCGTTCAAGAGGGACCGGAACGCGGCGCGCTCTGTCGTCGTGGTCATCGATGCGCAGTTCGCCGTTCTCGATATGCCGGTCGGGTTGGGGCAGCCGGGCCCAGGTGTGTCGTATCCGCATCTCGCCCCACGCCGGCCGCTTTCCTTCGGGCGCCTCACACGGGTCGTCGAGCATTCGGTCGACAGCGGTGAGCATCGACTGCTCGTCCAGCGTGGCTGTCTCCATGACCTGTGGGTCCACATACATCGAGCGGGCGTCGGGCGGCGACTGCGGAGTCTTCAGGAACCAGTTCCATCGCGGTGGACTGTCGTCGGCCGGCCAGTCGTACGCGTCCACCCAGTTTCTGGTCATGTCGAGCGTCACAGGCATGATGAGCCCCTCGCACAGCGCGGCCAGCGCTCGGACGGCACGGTGAGCGGTCCTTCGCTCCAGGTCGATCGGATCCCGGTCGCGCACGGAACCCCACTGAAGTCCGCACTCCAGCACGATCGTCTCGCTGTCATTGAAGATGTAGTGCTCGGTCGGCTCTGCCGGCTCGGACAGCCTCGTGTCCCGCATGGACGTCGATTATGTACGGCAGTGGCATGACGGCTCTCTCCTTGCCCTCCAGGCCGGCCGTCGGAGGCGCCATTGCGGCCGGCCTGACGCTGTCGGTCTCTGAGGGGCAGGTGATCACGACCAGGTAGGTTCTGCCCATGGTTGATGACTGGCGGACGGATCGGATCGGGAGTGCTCTGCGAGGTGAAAACCCGGCTGTGCTGCGGCACTTGAACGCGGGGTTCGCAGTGATCGGCGATGTGCAGTTCCTGCCGGGCTACTCGGTGCTCCTGGTGGACGATCCCGAAGTGGAGAGGCTGTCGGACTTGCCCAGGGACAAACGGCTGGCCTTCCTGTCCGACATGGACCGACTCGGAGAAGCCGTCGAGCGAGCGTCCCGTCGCATGGATGCGGCTTTCCGGCGCGTCAATCTGGAGATCCTGGGCAACACCGACGGGTTCCTGCATGCGCACATCTGGCCACGGTTCGAGTGGGAGCCGGCCGACTTGGTGGGTATGCCGGTGTGGCTCTATCCCAGCGACAGGTGGGTCGACGAGCGGTTCGCACTCGGTCCACAGCACGACCCGCTGCGCAAGGCGATCGGGGACGAACTGGACGGACTGCGCCCGACGAACTGACGGCGGTCCCCTCACCCGCATGTCAGGCCTATAGGCGATGAGCGAAGCGGAGTCCGCGAAGGATGCGTGGAACACTAACCATATGATCCAGAACTGGGAAGACCTCCTCGGCTCCACGGACAGGCTGCGCGAGTACTACTCGAAAGTCCCGCCACTTTCCCAAGTCACCCTGAGATCAGTTCATATCAGCCGGTACGGGCCCACCATAATTCTTCGAATGGATCTTCCGGAATTCCCGGACAGTCCACTCCCTGAGTGGGTGGAGCAGGGATGTGACCGCCTCCAGTGCCACGTACGATTCCTGGCTGCGGAAGATTTCTCGATGCGGCGGTGGGAACCGCCGGTAGTGGCGGATGTGAAACTGGAACCTCTGGAAAAACGCCGCATCGAAGTGGAGGTCCTGAGCAGTCGAACCAGCCTGTCCTTCACGAGTAGCGACTTTCTTACGGTGGGCAGGATCAGCGCCTTCCGGGCTCGCGCTGACGGGCCTGATCGAGGGCAACACCACTATGCAGGGAAAATGGACAGGCTCAAGTACGACTCCGTTCCCGGTGCCGAAGCGGAGGCATACTATGGACAATTCTGAAGAGCAGTGGACCGGGCTGCTGGAAAACCCCGAGTTCGCCCATCGATTCTTTGAATCTGCGCCCCTCTTGAGTTATTGCGATCTGCCCTCCATTCAGATCGACGAGCGGGGCAGGGAGCTCTCGCTCCGGGTCGTCCTCCAGCGCCTACCGGACAAGCCGCTCCTGGAATGGGTGGAGAAGAAGTTCAACACCTTCGGCTTCTTCCTGACATTCGCCAACCTGCAGGAACTCGATATCGAGGGCTGGCTGTACACGCCCACGCAAAACGTTGAGATCGAGCTCACTCGCGAATCGCTCATTCGTGTAGCGGTCCGTGGCGAAGGCATGAGCGTGCGTTTCACCGCCGGAGCAGTCAAGATGACAGGCGGTACGGCATACCGGGCTTCGTCGATCCCCTAGCTCGGCGGCGGACTCCTGCACCACCACGCCGCCTGGCGCGTGAAGGACGCCGTTTACCTCAACGCCCGGGGCGTCTCGTTCGCCGTCCTGACCTCGGGCCCGTGGGACGAGGTGGCTCCTCATGCGGACGGACCGGCAGGACGGACCGACACCCCGACTGCAGCAGGAGTTCCGCAGGATTCGCGCAGGGGCCGCGCGCCTTCATGCCGTCGCGGTGAAGGCATCGACTCCGGTGAGTTCGGCTGACAATTTCCACAGCCGCGCTGCCCGCTCCCGATCAGTGGCCCAGACACTCACACCGCTTCCCAGAACGGTGTCCTCTGCCGCAGGCTCGGCGATGTCGCAGTCTTCGCAGTACACACCGCCCATCCCCGTCAGCTGCGGCGAGGTCGCCGCCCATACCTGCGTCGCGGCCCCCTGCTCGGGTGTCTTCCCACCGCTGTTCGTCGCACTGGCGCCGATGGTCGCTGTCAGCTCCGCCAACTCCTCCTGCGAACCGTGCTCAAAGTGCACATCATCCCAGCGGATGTCCGAGAGCTCGTGCCCGTTGGAGCACCGAAACCACGCGCGCACCCCCGCGCGCAATCGCCGGCCACAGCCGGTTCACCAGCGCGTAGTGCCCGAGGTGATTGGTGGCGAACTGCGCCTCCCAGCCAGGGCCGACTCGCGTTTCCGGGCCGGCCATGAACCCGGCATTGTTGATCACGATGTCGATGCCGCGACCCGAGGAGAGAAAACGCTCGGCGAAGGACCGCACACTTTGGTCCCGCCCCGGACGGCCGCCGGACGGCTCGGCTCGGCCCGGCCCGGCCCGGCCGATGCTGCTTCGGCCGATGCCTTTGGTGCGGCGCAGAGTGCCGGTCCAGGGCGGGGGTGACGGCGGCCGGGGTGTTCGATCGGTGAGTTGCCGCACGGTGCGGGGCCGGCACTGGACCACAGATCACAGCGGGCGCCGGCCGGTACGTAGCGGCTCCATCCGAGGTCTCGGGTACGGGTGGTCGTCCTGGCCGACGACGTCACTCGGCGGAGACAAGCTTGGCCAGGTGGTCCAGCGAGTGGGTGAGATGCTCAGGGCCGAACGGCGGGAACCGGATGTACTCCCGGATGGACTGCGGCACCGCCGACCAGTCGTAGGTGAGCGTGACCTCGGTCTCGGACGGACCGAGCGGCGCAACGTCGTAACGCCAGAACCAGCCGCCGAACTCCAGGGTGCCGTCACCCCTCTCCTGCCCCGTCAGCCAGCCAATGGCGCGCGGCGGATCGAGCGCCTGGACCTTGTTGGCCACCTCGTAATCACCGTTCGGATGGTTGGAGTGATACATACCCATCCGGAAAACCTGCCCCACCTCGGTCAGCGGCGCCCGGTCGACAGCTTCCTGAACCCAGCCGGTGCCATCGATCGCAGCGTGGGTCGTCGGGTCCGCCAGCACCGCGAACACCCTCTCGGCGGGCACGGCGACGGTCAGGGCGGCGCTCACATACTCCTGGTCCACGGTGTGCACACTCCTTGTCGTCTCATCTCAGGCCTCCCGCAGGCGCGGAAGGGGGATGTTCCCCAACATGCAGACGACGCGGCGAGGCGGAACTCATCGGTCGTGCGGGCGGAACCCGCACCCGTGCCACCGGCGGGGCGGGTTTGTCAGGGGCAGGTTTGTCAGGGGCAGCTTTCGAGAGCCGGGGAGGCGGTCTCACCCGTATGCATCGTGCGGCACGCCACCGCGACCGGACCGTGACCGGCTATGCCCACCCGACCTACCCGCTTCTGAAGAAACGGCCTAGTCGAGGTGCAGCAGGAGGAGCAGGCCGCCCACGAACATGAGCGGGAGCCCGAAGGCACGGATGACACCGGGCCTTGCGAAGGGCACCGGTACGTACGGCGTCTCAAGGCGCCCGTTCCTCCACAGCATTTCGCGGTGCCTCTCCGCCGCCTTCTTCTGCGTCCGCTCACATCTGCGCCCAATGAATCCCCCCGCGTCGAACAGCACGCCGACGCCCACCGCTATGTACAACACCGCAAAACCCATACCCATACCCATAGGGCGAGCTTATGAGGTGCTGCTGAGCAGGGCGTCCTGGCCCCCTTCGTCATCGGAAGGCCCGATTGCCGGAAGTTCGGCCATATACCGAATTGACGGCCGCGGGATCCGGTGGCCAGGCAGTCGTGCAGCGGATCCGGGAGATCGGCGACGGGTACAAGGGGCCGTGTCGAGGAGGCTCACCCGTTCGGTCCCTGCGGGTCACGGGCCAGGCTCAGGCGCAGGCCCTGAGGAATTCGATGAGCGCGGCGTTCACCTCGTCCGGGCGTTCCTGCTGAGTCCAGTGCCCGCAGCCGGCCAGTTCGAGGGGCTCGCGCCAGAGGTTGGGCATGAGCTCGGGGAGGCGCTCGATGAGTTCGGGTGTGCCGGGGAAGGCGGGGACGAGGTCGCGGTCGCCGTAGATGTACAGGGCGGGCCGGGTGACGACGGCGCCGTGCCATGGAGCGGTCAGTTCCCAGTTGCGGTCGAGGTTGCGGTACCAGTTGAGGGCCCCGGTGAAGCCCTTGGAAAAGCTCTCGGTGAGTGCGTCGAGATCGTCCTCGGTGAACCACTCCGGCAGTACCTCGGGGTCCGTCATGCCCTCGAGCCAGCCCTGCCCGGGTTCGATCAGCGGCTGCTTGAGCTCGCCGGTGTGAGGAGCGGAGCCGGAGGCCGAGTAGAAGAACTTCCGGAGGGTGGTGCGTACGTCCCTCGCGAACTCGGCGTCGGCGACACCGGGACGGTTGAAGTAGTTCCAGTAGAAGCGGCCGCCGAACCTCTTGTCCATGGCGGCCAGCGGAGGCTGCGTCCCCCGGAAGGGGGGTGGCACGCTCAGGCCGGCCACCCCGCGCACCATGTCCGGTCGCAGCAAGGCGGTGTGCCAGGCGACCGGGGCACCCCAGTCGTGCCCGACGACGTACGCCTTCTCCTCGCCCAGGGCCTGGATCAGTCCGACGACATCGCCGACCAGGTGGAGGATGCTGTACGCGTCGACGTCGTCGGGATGGTCGCTGCGTCCGTATCCACGCTGATCGGGGGCGACCACTCGGAAGCCCGCATCGGCCAGGGGGCCGAACTGGTGGTGCCAGGAGTGCCACGACTCGGGGAAGCCGTGCAGAAGAACCACCAGGGGGCCGTCGCCTTGTTCGGCGACGTGCAGCCGAACGCCGTTCACGTCAACCATTCGATGCTCAACCATGTTCATGAGCGTACGCGCCGTGATCCTCGGGTGGGCGGTGGCGGTGGTGGTGGCGGTGGTGGCGGTGCGGGCGCCGGTGCCGATGGCGGTCCCCGGGCATACCGGGAGCCCGCAGGGCGCTACTTGGCACCCCACGCCATCCACGACCGCCCGTCACCCTGCTTCCAGAACCCCACCGGCGTCAGCGGCGCAGCCCCAGAGCCTCCCGGCCCGCGTAGCGTGCCTGGGCGCCCAGTTCCTCCTGGATGCGGAAGAGTTGGTTGTACTTGGCGGTGCGGTCGGAGCGGGACAGTGAGCCGGTCTTGATCTGGCCGCAGCCGGTGGCGACGGCGAGGTCGGCGATGGTGGTGTCCTCGGTTTCGCCGGAGCGGTGGGACATGACGACGGTGTAGCCGGCACGGTGGGCGGTGGCCACGGTCGCCAGGGTCTCGGTGAGGGTGCCGATCTGGTTGACCTTCACCAGGATCGAGTTGGCGATGCCGTCCCGGATCCCGGCGCGCAGCAACGTCTCGTTGGTGCAGAAGACGTCGTCGCCGGTGAGCTGACAGCGGTCGCCCAGCCGGGCGGTCAGCGCGCGCCAGCCGTCGTGGTCGTCCTCGGCCATCGGGTCCTCGATGGAGGCGACGGGGTAGCGGTCGACGAGGGTGGCGAGGTAGTCGGCGTGTTCGGCGGGGGTGCGGCGGATGCCCTCGCCTGTGTAGTCGTAGACGCCGTCGTGGAAGAACTCCGAGGTGGCCGGGTCCATGACGAGGGTGATGTCGGTGCCGGGCTTGTAGCCGGTCTGCTCGATGGCACGTACGACGAAGTCGAGGGCTTCGTCGGCGGTGCGCAGGTCGGGTGCGAAGCCGCCTTCGTCGCCGACGTTCACGCTGTGGCCGGCGGCGACGAGGGCGCCGCGCAGGGTGTGGAAGACCTCCGAACCCATGCGGACGGCCTCGGTGAAGGTGGCCGCACCGATGGGAGCGATCATGAACTCCTGGAAGTCGAGCGGGTTGTCGGCGTGGGCGCCGCCGTTGACGATGTTCATCATCGGTACCGGCAGCAGGCGGGCGTCGACTCCGCCGACGTAGCGGTACAGAGGCAGGCGGTGGGCGGCCGCGGCGGCCTTGGCAGTGGCCAGGGAGACGCCCAAGAGGGCGTTGGCGCCGAGCCGTGACTTGGCGGTCGTGCCGTCCAGCTCGACCATGGTTCCGTCGACGGTCGCCTGGTCCTCTGCCTCGAGTCCGATCACGGCGTCCGCGATGCTCTCGTTCACGGCGTCGACAGCGCGCCGAACTCCCCTGCCGTGGAACCGGGTCGGGTCGCCGTCGCGCAGTTCGACCGCCTCTCGGGCGCCGGTGGAGGCGCCCGACGGCACGGCCGCGCGGCCGAGCGAGCCGTCCTTGAGCTCTACGTCCACCTCGACGGTCGGATTGCCCCGGCTGTCGATGATCTCCCGTGCGACGACCCGGCTGATGGCGGTCACGGTGCAGCTCCTCATGCTGGGCCCGCGTGGCCGCGGGCAGTAAGTTTCATCGAGAAACAAAGTGAGTCCCGAAAAGGAACTTACTATGGGGGCATGAGGATGCACAACGCCGACGAGACCTGCGGCATCGCCCAGGCCGCCATGGTCCTGGGGGACTGGTGGAACGTTCTGGTGCTGAGGGAGGTTGCCCGCGGACACGTCCGCTTCGACGCGCTGGCCGCCGAGATCGGCCTGTCCCGCAAGGTCCTCACCGAGCGCCTCGGCCGGCTCGTCGCCCACGGCGTCCTGCACCGCAGCCTCTATCAGCGGCGTCCGGTGCGCTACGAATACCTGCTCACGGATGCCGGGGTGGCACTGCTGCCACTGCTCGTCGCCATGCAGGACTGGGGGGACCGGTGGGTGCTGGGCGACGGAAGTGTCACCGCGACCGCCGCGGCGGACGGCGCCGAGCATGCCCGCGTACATGCCCTGGTCGGCACCCGCCTGCCCGACGGCATCGAACTGCCCGGCACGCGAGGCGCGGACCTGCCCGGCACGCGAGGCGCCGACCTGCCCGTCGTCTCACCGGACTCCGCCGCGACAGTGCTGTTCGCCTACCCCGGTACGGGTGTCGAGTGGGGCGAGCAGATCCCGGGGGCCGTCGGCTGCACGCTGGAGAACCGGCTGTTCCGGGACGCCTGGCCCGACTTCCGGCGAGCGGGAGTGGACGTGCGCGGAGTCAGCACCCAACTGCCGCACGAACAAGCGGAGTTCCTCCACGCCGAGGGGCTCCCGTACCCCCTCCTCTCCGACGCACGCCATCAGCTGGCCGCGGCCCTGCGGCTGCCGACCTTCCCCGGTGCAGGCCGGTTGCGGCACAAACGCCTGATCCTGGTCGTCGACGCCGAACGGACCGTACGGCACGTGCTGTTCCCGGTCGCCGACATCCCGCACGCCGTCACGCAGAGCCTGCGCCTGGCCGCGGACTGCGCCCGGACAACGTGAGTCCCTGCCCGCCCGACCCCGGAAGGAGACCTCGCCCCATGGTCGATCCGACCGCACCCGCTCCTGACACGCCCCGTCGCAGATGATCCAGCTCCTGGCTGTGGCGGAGGATCCTTCCTGACTCTGCGTCCAAAGTCGCCACCCGGTCTCCGGGCTGGGAATTCGTTCTCACCAGGCGCTGTTGGAGCGGAAGCAGGTCTTGATCGTGTTCGTGGAGGGGGATCTATGTCCATTTTGGTTACTACGCCGAACGGAACGGTGGGGCGCTACCTGACCGAAGCATTGCGCGACCGGAGTGATGTGCGCTTCTTCGTTCGCTCCGAGGCCAGCGCCAAGGCGTTGGGCACGGTCCGCGGTGAGGTCTTCCGTGGGGATATCACCGATGCGGCGGACGTCCGGGGTGCGGTCGCCGGCGTGGATCGGCTCTACCTTGCACATCCCTTCGCCGAAGACCAGATTGCCGCCGAAACGAACCTCGGTCTTGCCGCCGTCGAGGCCGGCGCGCGCCGGATCGTCAAACTCGGCGCGCGACCATTCACCGGTAACGGGATCGTCCCGGACGCCGTCACCGGCGCCCATGACACGATCACCGAGCGGCTGCGAAGCGTCGGCGTTCCGGAACTGACTGTTCTGCAGCCCGACCGTTTCCTGCAGAACTTCCTCCCGGCAGCGGCCGCAATCGCCAAGGGCACGCTGGCCGATCCTGCCGGACCCGGTGCCCGGGGTTACGTGGACGTGCGGGACATCGCGGCGGTCGCGGTCGCCGAACTCCTGGCGGCGCGTCCGATCGGTGGCGAGATCGAGATCAGCGGCCCGCAGGCACTGACGCTGCCAGTGCTCTGCGACCGCTTCGGCGCCGCTCTCGGCAGGCCGGTGCGGTACGTCGACGTTCCACTGGACGGCGCCTGGCGGGCCGCGCTCGCGGACAGCGGAATCACGCCGCAGGTCATCGACGGGTTGCACGGGCTGTACTCGAACTATCGCCACGAGGGCGTGGCCGGTCTCGGCGACGGCGTTCAGCGCGTGCTCGGCCGCCCGCCGCGCTCGGTCGAGGACTTTGCGGCCGATCTGCTCGTGACCGCCGCGTCCGACACCTGACCCGCCCCGAGCCGCAGCAGGCCGGGCAATTTCCTGGTCGCCGTGGTGGAGCCGCCAGACACTGCCGGCGGTCAGGTTCTGGTTGCTCATTGCTCATTGCTCATCTCAGACAAGCCGACGGACCAGATCGTCTGAGGAGGGACGAGGCGCCGCCGGAGACGTGACACAAAGAGACGTGACACAAAGAGACGTGACACAAGGAGAACTGCCGGTGCCCCGGTGTCTGGCTCGTCTCGTCTCGTCTCAGGACATCGTGCCCCGGTCTCATCCGATCTTGTTCGGTTCGCACGGCAGGTCTCGTCCGGTACGCATGTCAGGGACGAGGCCAGCTGCGACGGGTCAGGAGAGGACCGAGCGGCCGGTGGGCGCCAGTCGCAGTGTCTGGGGGCTGCTGTCTGTTCTCGCTCGATGCCCGGCAGGATCTCGTCCCGCGCGAGGGGATGGGCCCGTACATCGGCGAGGTGCTGTCGGCAGGCGCTCTCGTCAGGGTAAGAGGTGAAGACTGCGGCGACGTTCTCCCCGCTGCGGATGGGCAGCCGGGGGAAGGTGTTGTGTGCTGTCTCGGTGGTGAGTGCGGCGAGCGGTGCGGGTCCTGTCGTGTGCAGGACGGGGAGGAGTCCGTCCCGGATCAGTGCGATGCCGTCGTGTCGTCCGACGGGGAAGGACCACACGACGGCGGACACGAATCGGTCCGGTGCGGGAGCACCGATCCGGGGACGCTCAGGCGGTGAGGGGGCGAAGCCGTTCTCGTCCGGGAGGGGTTGCAGGAGCAGGACGTCGTCGGAGTCGAGCATGGTGGCGTTGGCGTGGGGGCCGTGCTCGGCCCAGAGGGGGCCGTCGTAGAAGGCTGCCAGCGCGCGGTGTCGTGCCGTCATGTCCCGGAACCCGCGCAGCCAGACGAAGCGGTCCGGGTCGTCGAGGTCGCGGAACTGGCCGAGCACGAACATCCCGGCCTCTTCCTGGGTCTCGATGAACTCCTGCTCGAACAGCTCGATGAGTTCGTCGCGTCGGCCGGGACGCAGCGTGTACTGGCGAAGCTCGATCACGGCGGGGCGGTCGGCAGGATCGGGATCGGCAGGATCGGTAGGGGGCACGGCAGGCTCCTGTTCAGTACTGTCCTCGGGTGGATTGCCGGCTCGCTCGCTGGGAGCCGGGCGTGGACCGACGGTAAGGCCGCCGTGTGCCAGGGGGTGTCAGGGTTTTCCGGGGGGAATGCGTCCATGTCTGCTGGTCGGCTGCTGTCGGTACTGCTGTTGCTGCAATCCCGTGGCCGCATGTCCGCGCGGGGGATCGCCGACGAGCTGGGTGTGTCCGTGCGGACCGCGTACCGTGACCTGGCGCGTCTTCAGGCCGAGGGCATTCCGGTCTACGCCGAGACAGGCCGCGCGGGCGGCTACCAGCTGCTTGAGGGCTATCGCACCCGCCTGACCGGGTTGAGCGAGGGTGAGGCGCGAGCGCTGTTCTTCGCCGGGCTGCCAGGCCCCGCCGCCGACCTGGGACTCGCCGCGGAGGTGACGGCTGCACGGCTGAAGCTGCTGGCTGCGTTGCCGGCGGGACTGCGCGAGGAGGCTGCACGGACCGCGGCGGTGTTCCACCTGGACGCCCCGGGCTGGTATCGGGAGCCCGAACAGACGCCGTATCTCACCCTGTTCGTCGATGCGGTGCTCACGCGGCGTGTGGTGGAGGTGCGCTACCGACGGTGGCGCACCCCGCAGGAGGTGGACCGCCGCCTTCGTCCCTACGGGTTGGTACTCAAGTCCGGTGTCTGGTATCTCGTCGCCGCATCGAAGAGCCGGATCGCGACCTACCGGATCACCCAAGTCCTCGACGCGATGGTCAGCGACGAACGATTCGACCGACCGCCGGACTTCGACCTGGTCGCGTACTGGACCTCCTACCTCGACGACTTCCAGACCCGCCGCTACACCGGCCGAGCCACCATCCGCCTCTCCCCGCGGGGGCTCCGACGCCTGCCGGACAACGTTCCGCCCGAGGTGGTGCGGGCGGTCGAGTCCACGGCGACCGCCGTCGGCGACGACGGATGGGTCGAGGCGGTCGTTCCGACCGAGAGCACCGAGCACGCGTGCGGTGAGCTGCTGCGGCTCGGCATCGATGTCGAGGTCGTCGCGCCTACGGAACTCCGCCAAGCCATGGCCGACACGGTGGGTTTACTCGCCAGAGCGTACGGAAGCGCCTGACCGCCAGGACACACGGCTGCGGCGACGCGGGAGCCGGCGGCCGTTCCTGGGCGGGCACTGCGGCGGCCGTGGCTTCCGCGCCGGGACGTATGGACAACCGCGGACAGGGAACGCGGCCTCCCTCAAGAACCCCGTAGTCGCGGGGAGTCGGCCCCGCGCGGGTGGAGAGCGCGGACCGGCCCTGAGGCGTCTGTGCAGCCTTCCGCAACACGCTTTAGGGTGCACACCATGAACGTCTCGAACAACATTTCGCCCGGTGTGCAGCTCCACGGAACCGTCATCCAGGCAGGCCAGGTAGGCGGCAGCCAGGTCCCCTCGGTCGACACCACCAGGATGGCCGCGAAGCTCGCGGAGAAATTGGACCAGGAGGGACCTCTGCTCGCTCTGACGACTGCGGGACGGGCCGAGGCAACCATCAGGCTCCTTGCATTGGTGGCTGAAGATCACCCCCCGCTCGCAGACGTGGCGGACAGGTTGGCCGAAGACCTGCAAGTCCGCCTCGACGCCCACAAGTAGCCCAGCGCGAGCCACCCGCCCGTGTGCGGGGAGCGGGACCTGGCCCAGCCCCGCTACCCGATGGCGGCGCAGCGGGACCCTCGCCGCAGGAGCGGGGAGCAGACCCAGGAGCCCCGCACTGCGACGTGTCCGATGGATCCCGTCAGTCACCCAACTGCCCCTATTGGGCGTAAGTAGAACTTTTCACCAGTTCGACGGAATTCAGAGTCTTGGCCGTTTGTGATCAGTCGCGCCGGAGATCCTCCCGTGTGCAGCGTCGCTCACCAGACCGCTCCAGCGAGCGACGCCGCTGATTCGAGACCACCGTCACCTGGGAGTGAACATGCGTATCCGTACTGCCGTTGCCGCCTCTGCCCTGGCCGCACTCGCCATCCTTGGAACCGCAGGCAGCGCCATCGCCGACGGCGGCCCGGGCGGTGGCCAATTCGACGTTCGCCAGACCAGCCAGTGCAAGTCGCACGACCTGAACCTCGACGTTCTCGGCGAAGTCGGTGCCCTCAACGGCCTGCTGGGCAACGCCCTCAACGGCGAAGGCAACTCGGGTGCACAGTCCACCCACCTGGGCTCGACCATGGGCTGCAACAACAGCGCCTTCTGACAGGGCGAACAAGGCGAAGCCCCGCCCCTTCCGGACGCGGTTGATGCATCCGCCCCGTTGGATCTCATCCAGCGGGGCGGATTGCTGCGAAGGGTGAGATGCGCGCGCGGCGAGTGGTCTGCCGGTGAGCCAGGCATCGAGGCGGGCGAGACGGCCACACAGTCGATGGCTCAGCTGCGCTGCCCGGTTCGACGCTCGTAGTCGGCGAAGCCGTCCTCGACCGTCGGCAGCACCAACTCCACCCGGAAGTAGGGCACGCTCCACAGAGGGCTGTCGCGAAGACCCTCGAACAGATCGGACCACGAGGTCAGGTCGTTGGTCGTCGCAACCAGAACATCCGACGGAGCGGCGGCCCATGCTTCAGCGTCGAACCACCGGACCTGGACAGCGTCGTGCTTCTCCAGCAGAGGCTGCACATGATCCGCGATGATCTGTTGACGCTCCTGGCGCCCCAGTGCGAGCCACGCGGGCAAGGCCGTGAGGTGGACGAATATGGTGAACCGCGGCTGCGGTTGTATGGCACTCATACGCCCCATTGTGGATCAACCAACGTCGACGAACGGAACGTCCCCCGCCCCGGCGACTCGCTCGACAACGGCGCCACGAACTCCGGCAGATGCACCACCTGGCCACTGCCCCTGCACCGCTGACAGTCGAACCTGAACTCTGTCGGCCACGCCGCCCAGTCTCCGTGAACGCGCCGATCGGAAAAGGAACGTGATCGGCGCGTCGCGGACCGCAGGCGGCGGGGATTCAGCCGAGGTGCCGAGCGAAGAACCTCAGCGTGCTGTCCAGCTCGAATGCCGGGATCTCGCCGTGCTTGCCGGGGTTGGCATGCAGTGTCTTCTCGGCCGAGGCCAAGGCATCGAACAGAGCCAAGCTCTGGACTCGCGGCACCCGCTCATCGTCCCACTGCACCAAGAACTCCACCGGGACGGTGATCTGCGCGGCAGCCTCGGCCGATGCCGATGCCGATGCCGATGCCGATGCCGATGCCGATGCCGGCGCCCCGCCCAACCCCAGTACCGCCGCACGGACCCGGGACTCGGCAGCGACGAACGGAACGCCGAGTCCGCAACCCAACGAGACCCCCCAGTAGCCCACCGGACCGGCACCGACGTACTCGAGTTGCTGGACCGCGTCCAGGACCGCCCGCCACTCCGGCACGGTCTGGCGGGCTACGAGCGCCTGGAAACCGGCGATCAGCGGAGCCGGCTCTTCACCGGCATCCAGGCGAGCTTGGTTCTCGGTCGCGATCCGGTCGTACTCCTCAACCTTCGGCCGTTCGCCATGGGCCGGCACGTCGACCGCCACGACCGCGAAACCGCACTCGGCCACGAAACGGCCTGCACGGGCCAGGATGTCAGGGGCCTTCTTGTGCTGACCGCCACCGTGTCCCATCAAGACAAGCGGACGAGTGCCTACGGCACCTTCCGGCGTCCATAGAACGCCGGGAATCTCGCCGAGGGTGAAGAGCTGTTCGAGGACGCCGCCGGACGACGTCTCAGAGGTGAAGCGCATAGCGATTCATGCCTTTCGGGATGCCTCTGCGGGCGCTCCCCAGGCCATGCGAGGGAGGGAGGCCCGACCTGTCAAAGCGTTGATCGGTCTCACCTCCTTGGTTCGCAGCAGCGCACAGCGCCGGGAAACGTATCACGAAGGACTTCACCCTGGTCCGGACAGGGATGCCGACAGGGCCGAACGTTGCCTGATACGGCACCAGCCAGAACGTGTCTCTTTGTTGGACCTATCAGTTGATCGGCGCATCGAATTATGGTGGCGCCCATGACCGTCCAGACGTTTCCGCCGCTATCAGTGCGACGACTGAGCCGGCACGGTCGACGGGAGGGCAACTGCTTCCCCAACTACATTGACTTGACGGTCGATTTGGTGCCCGGTGAGCAGGGTTTCGCCCTGGAGGTCGCGGAGGGCGCGGACTGCCTCTGGTGGTGGCCGGAGGAGTGCGACGAGTTGCTGGCCGCACTGGCCAAGGGAATCGAGGTGGAACTGCGCAAGGGTCTGGGCGCACAGTGCGTGCTCGCTGCGAGAGTGGTGATCACGTCCGTGCGTACACACGAGGTCGACTCTCATCCGCTGGGCTTCGAGCGTCATGGTCGTCTGCTGGCACAGGAGATGCTGAAGGTCGCCCGCGAGTTCTAGAGGTGGCTTGGTCCGTGAGGTCGGACCACGGCCGTTGGCGGTGCTGGGGGGTGGTCACTACGATGCGCGAACCGCCTCCACCGCCTCCCGGACGTCCGGGTGCGTGTCGTCAGCGAGGCCGTCCAGCAGCTCGGTGACCCCAGGGGTGGACCACCGGGCGACCGCCCACACCAGCTCCTCCCGTACCCCGGGGTCGGGGTGGGTGGCGAGGTGGCCCAGCTGGGCGAGCGGGCCCCGCTGACGCATTCCGAACCAGTGCAGTGCCTGCCGCAGCGCAGCTGGGTCTCCGGGGTCACCGGCTGCTGCGACCCGGGCGAGCAGCACCCTGGCGGGTGGCGGCGGACCGTCCAGCGGATGCGGCAACCGCTCGAGCAGGCGCCGCGCCCCGTACCCACCGCGCACCCGGCACCCAAAACAGGTGCAGGGGCGCACGCCGTGCGCGTCCGGCAGATACCGCCAGCCCGCCACCTGCGGTGCGGTGCGGACCCGGTGCACTTCACGCTGCCGGATCGCCCGGGGCACGAACACCTCCCACCCGCGTGGATCCTCCAGTGCCGCGATCCGCCGCACCGCCTCTGACGCAGAAACGGTGGCCTGGGCGTCCCGCGTCCGGTCGGTATAGCGTCCGACCAGCACGTGCTGGGTGTCCTCCAGCCGCACATGGACGGCCACAAGCCCGCCCCGGCTGCCGAACCGGGCCAGCTCGCGCAGCCATTGGTGGGTGAGCGTGTACGACGGCAGCACCGGGAAGCAGTAGACGCCGCGCGCGCCGCCCTGTCCGTGGCTGGCTGCCCGGACCCCGGATCGTCGGATGCGCGGCGCGTTCGCCGCTGAGGTCAAGTGCACGAACATCGCCATGTCCTGGGATTCTAGATGATCGATTCCTCGGGGCCGGCTGCGCGCCCTGGGCCGTGAGCCCAACGCCGGTGCAGGTAGCCGGAGTTGGACACCCTGACGACCGGCACGCGCTTCGGCCGCCCGTCATGCGGCGAGGGTGAGGTTGCGCAGGTGTGCGGCGGTGAGTGCGGCGACTGCTCCGCCGGATCATCGGTCGAGGGCACGCTGAGGACCGCTCCTTGCCGCTTCACACGTGGGGGACATGCCCCCCCTGCGGGGTGGTGCCCGCGGTGCCGGATCAGCGCGGGGGTGCGAGGAGCCCTTCGACCACGCGGCGGACCTTGTCCACGACGCCTTCGGCTTCCTCGTCGCCCATCCGCAACGCGGTGTTCGCGGCGATGAGGACCGCGTCGATCTGGAAAGCGGCGAGGTCGACGTCGAGTTCGGCGATCTCGCCGGCGTCGGCGGCGTGTCGCAGCTCGGCGCCGAGGAGGTCACGCCAGTCCCGTCGGCAATGGAACAGGGCGTCGCGGACTCGCCCGGGGCGGCTGTCGAAGTCCGCAAGATTCGCCGCCCAGAAGCAGCCTCCCGGGAACAGCGGCACCTCTGCGTACTCGATCCACCGCTCGATCAGCGCGCGCACTCGCGCCGCGCCGCGAGGCGCGGTCCCCGCGGGGTGGACGACGGCGTCGTTGAACACGTCACGGGCCACCTCGACTGCGGCGGCCTGCAGGTTCTCCTTCGTCCCGAAGAGGGTCTGGACACCGCTCTTGCTGATCCCGAGGTCGGTGGCCAGACGGCCGAGGCTGAGCCCGCCCAGCCCTTCCAGTGAGGCCACGTCCACGGCATGGCGGACGATCGTCCGCCTGGACCGCGCGCCACGCAGTAGGCGCCGGTCCGAAATCGCCGCGTCGGCACCCTCGCCGTCGCCTGGGGGGACGACGGCGTCCGCATCCGGCCGCTGCTCCAGTTCGCTCATCGTCGTCATTTTGCCAGACCTCTTGCCTAAACGTACGACCGGTCGTACGTTTTGTCTGGGGCGGCCACCGAGCGCCCTTCATCGCGACTCCTGCCTCCGGCGCACTCGGGCCTTGGCGCTTGGAGTCCGCACGGGCAACCGGGGGTGCGCGTACATTGGACGGCCATCGAATGTTCGAACTGGCGCAGGAGCTGGCTGTCGCCAAGAGCCGGCAGGACGTGCCCGCGGCCATGAAGCTCTTCCACCGGGACATGGTTCTGGAGGCTCCGGCATTCGGGACGACGGCCCGCGGCCCGGAGGAGAACGAGAAGGCGCTGACCAGATTCTTTGCCTCGTTTCCGGACTACGGCATCGAACTCCAGGGCCATGCCGACAACGGCGACGCGCTGGTCTGCTGGGGGACGGCGAGGATGACCATGACGGGCGACCGGTTCGGCGTGGTCCCCGACGGGAGGCGTGCCGAGTTTCCGGTGTTCCTCCAGTTCGCCTTCAAGGACGGTTTGATCGCCGGCGAGCGGTTCCTCTTCGACCTGTCGGCGCTCTGTGCCCAGTCAGGTGTCTCGACCGACGCCGTCAGGCGAACGGTGTTCGGGGACGCCGTGGATCCCGAGGCGTTGCCGCAGGGGCATCGCCCACCAGGCTTCTTGGACACGCGCCGCCCGCATCCCCCGTCGTCGACCAGCCGGCTCGAACCGTTCAAAGGCGATGAAACATGACATCAGATCCACGGGTGAGGAACGTCGGCGAGATCACGACGGCTCATCTCTTCGACATGGTCGTCGATTTGAATCCGCGGCTGAACATCGGCGACGGCCCGATGGGGCAACGGGTGCTCTTCGGCGCCGCCGGGGGAACGTTCGAAGGGCCGGGGCTACGGGGCGAAGTGCTGGCGGGCGGCGGTGACTGGACGTTGTTCCGTCCGGACGGAGTGATGACGCTGGACGTCCGGCTGACACTGCGCACGCACGATGATGATCTGCTGCACATGACCTACGGCGGCCGCTGGGTCACCCCGCCCGAAGTGCGGGCCGACATGGCCGATGCCGTCAAGAGGCACCAGGTCGGCCCCGCTCGCTACTACTTCCGGACGAATCCGCTCTTCGAAACAGGGGTGAAGCGATACGCATGGCTGAACGACATCGTCTGTGTGGGGTCGGGGTACCTGGTGGAAGGCGGAATCGCCTACAAAGTGTCACAGGTCGTGTGAACGGCTGCCGGCGCATGGTGCTGGGCGTGCGGTGGCGGAGGTGACGGTAAATCCGGAGAGCTGAATCCGTACCTGCGGGCGATCGCCAGCGGCACTGCCCGGCCAGAACTCCTGCCCGGCCAGGACCCGGTCCGTTGAGCCGACGTCGATCTTCGTGGCGGGCCCGCCCGGCATGCTCGGACACCGGCCGGGTCAGGGGCCGGACTGTCAGCAGCAGGGATCGGCCGCCGGCGGGGCCATCCCGAATGCGGGGAGCAGACATGAGTCACCGTCAAGGAGCGCTCGGTCCGCATCGTGTCCGGAGAGCAGAACTCCTGACGGGGCGTCACCCGAGGGGGTCGGAGCGTCCGTGAGCCGGGCGCCCGGTCCGTTAGCGATCCGTTAGCGGGGCGTCAACGGCCTGGAGCAGAGTCGCCTGCGAAGAACCGAAGGGCGCCTCACCCGTGGGCCGGGATTCCGGCCCTGCCGCGTACGACTGCCACACCGGCACGTCGGGACGCACGGGTGAGTCCGCGTCCTGTCGATCGTGTCTCCGGTCCGACCGGAGAAGAAGGAGCTGATGACCATGCGAGGCCTGCGTACCGCCGTCTCCGCCACCGCCGTCGCCGTACTTGGCGTGGGGATCTGTGCCGGAGTCGCCTCGGCCGCAACTTCCGTAGCCGGGGCGTGCCAGCCGGGGACGCTGAAGGTGACGGCTACCGACGCGGGCGGCAGCCAGGCGGGTATGAACCATGCCGGCACCTACCTGAAGGCCGTGAACACGGGGACGAGCAGTTGCACGTTCAGCGGGTACGCGGGCCTGGCGCTCGAGGGCGCCGGACACACCGCCCTCCCCACCAAGGCCCGGCACGGTGACACGTACTTCGCGCAGGACCCCGGCGTCCACAACGTCACCCTCAAGCCGGGCCACGCTGCCTACGCCGACCTCGTCTGGACCCACACCGGCGCTTCCACCGCGCACGCCAAGTACCTGCAGGTCTCCCCGACGGGCAGCAACGCGCACAGCGTCATACCGTTCGCCGAGGACGTGGACAACGGCACCCTGGCCCTGACCGCCTGGACCGCGAAGGCTCCCAGCGCCTCCTGATTCCCCACCCCCGCGGCAAGGAGACGGCCCGACGCCCGCAACGGCGTCGGGCCGTCTTTTTGCTGCCCGCATCGGTGTACGGCCCGTCAGCGGTTGTTGCTCATGAAGAGCATGCCCCCCGCCACCACCGTTGCGACGATCATCGCGAAGGCGATCTTCCAGGGGCTGTAGGGGCGGTCACCCGTCACCTCGCCCGTATCGGCGTTGACCACGACCTGCCACTGCTTGCCCTTGTAGACGTAGGACGCGAACCACACCGGCAGCAGCATCAGCTTGTACGTGACCGACGCGTAGTTGGTGTTGACCGAGTGCACCCGCTGCCGGTCACCGCCGATGTCCTTGCGGCAGTCCTCCTTGATGGCCTCGGCCATCCTGTGCGTCACGTACTGCCAGCCCGCCTCCGGTTCGACGTCGTAGCGGAGGGTCCGGAAGCCCGCCAGGTACTCCTCCTGGAACGGCACCGCCTGATGCAGCGGCCAGGGCTCGAGGTCCTTCAGCCGGTCGAGCCGGACGTGCGAGGTGCCGGGGGCGAGGACGTCGTCGAAGAACCGCTGGACCGTGCCGCTGGTCTGCTTCCAGCGCACCGACTGGCTGTCTCCGTTCTTGACGACCCTGCCGCGCTCGCCCGTGTAGGCGGACGCGGTCCAGGCGTCGTACGTCCAGTGCGGTACGTACGTCCCGTGCAGGCTCTCGGCCGAACTCACCTTCTTCAGGCTGTTCGGCGCGAACCAGCGGGACTTGGCCCAGGTACGCAGGTGGTCGTGCACGGCCCGCCGCTCGAGCCGGAACGGCACCAGGCCCTCGGGGACGATCCGGTCGGTCGCGGCGGAGGCCACCATGGGCGAGGCACAGAACTGGCAGCGGCCGGACAGCATGTCGGTCTCGTTGACGGCGCCACACCCGCTGCACGTCAGGGTCTGCCCGCCGGTCGCCCTCGGCTTGGGCGGGAGGGTGGCCAGCTCCTCCCAGGCGTGCTCCTGTATCTGGCGGTTGACGGGGGCGATGGGCTGCTCGAAGCGGCAGTGCGGGCAGCTCAGTACGTTCTTTCCCGGCGTGAACTCGGCGGTGGAACCACAGGCCGGGCATGCGTAGGACTGCTGCTGATAGGTCATGAGGTCAAAGCTCCTGGCAGTCGGTCACGCCTGCGGCGGCAGTGGCGGGGGAGTGGCGCGGAAGTGCGGGGCCAGCTCGGGGATCTCCTCCACCGGCTGCCACTCCGCCATGCCCTCGCGCCATGCGAGCATGCCGCGTCGCACCGCTCCGGAACGGATGTGGCCGGTGAACGTGGCGTGGTCGTACGGGCCCTGCTGCTGCCCGTCCACGGCTACGTGCCATTCGTGCTGCGCCTGGCCGGGCAGTGGCGGCGGAACGGCCGCGCCGGTGGACCCGGGTGCCGGGCCGGCGGGCGCGGGCTGCTGCCCGCCCTGCTGCGGCGCGAACGCCTGCGCCATCGTCTGACCGGCCGCCATGCCCAGGCCCAGACCGATGCCCTCTCCGGCACCACCGGGATTGTTCGCCGCGTCCCGCATCGCGTCCGCGGCCTGGAGGCGGGAGTAGTTGTCGACGTTCCCGATGATGCCCATGCGGCTGCGGGCGTCGATGGCCTGCTCGACCTCGGGCGGCAGCGAGACGTTCTCGATGACGAACTTGGGGACCGCGATGCCGTGCGCCGCCGACAACTCCTCGGTCAGCGCCTTGGCCAGTCTGTCGCCCAGCTCGGTCTGGCGAGCGGCGAGGTCGAGCATGGGAATCCCCGCGCTCGCCAGCAGTGTCCCGAGCCGCCCGACGATCAGCTGCCGCAGGAACTCCGCGACCTCTTCGGTGCGGAACTGCGGGTCGGTGCCGGCGAGCTCGGTCAGCAGCTTGGCGGGGTCGACCACCCGCGCCGCGTAGGCACCGAAGGCGCGCAGTCGCACCATGCCGAACTCCGGGTCCCGCACGGTGACAGGGCTCTGTGTCCCCCACTTCATGTCGGTGAACTGCCGGGTGGTGACGAAGTAGACCTCCGCCTTGAACGGCGAGTGGAAGCCGTACTTCCAGCCCTGCAGCGTCGACAGGATCGGCAGGTTCCCGGTCTCCAGCTCATAGGTGCCCGGCGCGAAGACATCCGCGATGCGACCCTGGTTCACGAAGACGGCTGCCTGCGACTCGCGTACGACGAGCCGAGCACCCATCTTGATCTCGTTCTCGTAGCGCGGGAAGCGCCAGACGATCGTGTCCCGACTGTCGTCTGTCCACTCGACGATGTCGATCAGTTCGCCGCGCATACGGTCCATGAAGCCCACGGGAAGGTCCCCCAATTCGCTCCGCCCATTCCAGCAGTACCGGCACGCGGCCTGTGGGGGAGTCCGTTCGTCAGTCCGTTCGTCAATGTGCCCGGGACATCTTAGGAGCGCGCTTCGGGGGAGTAGGGGGGCGGGGTGGCCGAGCGGCGCCCACCCGGTCCCGCCGGCCCGTACGGAGGCCGCTTCGACCGGGCCCGGCCCAGGAGTGGATGGACAAACCGGTTCAAGACCTAACAGGCGGAGGAGCTGGTACGGCCGGCGTCGCCCCAGCCCGTGCGGTTCGCGCCGGGGACGGACTGGAGTTCCTCCCGCACCGACATGTGCTCGCCAGGCTGCCGATCGAGAAGGTCACCGGCCGCTCGTTCGCGGGGCCAGATACAGCGGCTGATCCTGTGGGCCCCCGGACACCGGTCGCGTTGTGGGCCCCCGGACACCGGTCGCACTGTGGGCCCCCGGACACCGGTCGCACCGCACGTCGTGTATCCGCGCACTCGTGTCACAGGTAGTCGGCCCGATCGGACCGAGGTCCAAGCCGTGGCAGGGCACCGCTATGAAGACCGTCGGGTGGCTCTTCTTCCTCAACGCGAACGGTGCCGATACCTGGTGCACGGCCACGGCCACGGCCACGGCCACGGCCACTGCCGGGCCAAGTACATGCGGGCCACGGGTCGGATGCGTGGTTTCGTCATCCGCGTCGGTCGACGGCCTTCAAGTCGCCCAGTGCGGCACCGAGGTCGAGCTCGGTACGGCCACGGGTCTGGAAGCCCCGCTCGAACAGCTCTGCCGTGCGTTGCTGGGCGACCTCTCCCCGAACCAGCTGCTGGAACAGGGCGGCATCGGCGCGTACGTCGGCCGGAGTCGGCAGGCTGATGGCGTTGACGGCTGCCTTGGCTGCGATCAGTGCATCACGGGGGAAGGCTCCGAGGCGCGCGGCAAGGCCGGCTACGAACTCGTCCAGCTCGGCGTCGGGCACCGCGCGGTTGATCCATCCGTAGCGTTCGGCGAGTTCGGCATCGAAGTCGGCCGACGTCAGCACGGCTTCGAGCGCTCGGCCCCGGCCCAGCAGACGGGTGAGATGCTGGATCGCTCCCGCGCCGGGCGTGGTGCCGATGCCGACTTCGGGCTGGCCCAGGACGGCGTTCTCCCGGGAGGCGAAGCGCATGTCGCAGGCGAGGAGGAACTCGCTGCCCGCCCCCCGTGCTCGGCCGCGCAGCTTGGCGACAGTGACCACCGGGATCTCGCTGAGCCTCCGGAACAGCATTCCCAGGGAGGCGTCGCCCGGGCCTCCGGCTTTCGCGGCTTCAGCAGTGTATTCGGGCACTTTGGTCAGGTCGACGTGCGGGAAGAAGAAGTCGGGATCCGCGCTGCCGAAGACCACCACCCGTGGAGCCGTCGGTTGGGAAAGCTCCTCGAGCAGTCCGACCAGGTCGCGCACGACCCCGGGACCGATGAGGTTGATCGGCGGGGCATGGAAGGTGGCGAACAGGACGTCGCCGTCCAGCCTGGTGCTGATGGTCTCGTACGAGGCGGTCATGTTCTCTCTCCCTCTCGGCACTCATCACGGTCCGGTGGCAATCCCGGCTGCCGAAACCGGTGCTCCTCGAGCCACGGAACGACCGACGCGGAGATCTCCTACCACTGCCGCCGCTGGACGTACCACCTACCACCTACCACTCACCACCTGTCCGAGCCGGAGCTCAGCAGCGCTTCCGGGCGGAACATGACGTCGTCCACTGCGCTTCCAGGCGGAACATGACCTCGTCCACGGCCCGGAATCGACAGTCATGACATGGCTGCGGACGACTGCTTATGGCTGCCGACGGCTGTTTTCGGGCGGCCCCTCAGAGCCATCACCAAGATCGATGAGCAGAAGCAGCGCCGGGGTGCACACGGCATGGGCGACGAAAGTGCAGTCCGGGACGCGAATTGCGCGTAAGGGCGAATCTCCTTCAAGAGCGATCTGTACGCGATCCAGGAGCGATCTGTAGCGCGGTTGGGGTAGGGTGGCTAGCGGAGGTGAGCTCTGTGTCCATGGGGAACGAGCTGTTCGGCGCGGTCGATGCGCTGCTGGAGCAGGTCGCGCAGGACGACCTGCCGGGTCCTTCTGAGCGCAAGAGGCTGCGTGAGGCGGCGGGGCTGAGTCAGGCTCAGATCGCCGCCGCGCTGGGCGCGCGGCGCGAGGCGGTGGGCAACTGGGAGGCCGGCCGGACCGAGCCGCGGCCGCCGAAGCGCGCCGCCTACGCCCGGCTCCTCGAGGGGCTCGCCGCCCGCTTCCCCGCTCCCGGCGCCACCGCCCCGGCGCCGGACGCGGCGCCCGCCTCATTCGCCGACACCGGCGCCGACACCACACCAGAGCCAGAGCCGGAACCAGACCCAGACCCAGACCCAGAACCGAAGCCCGCTGCCGCGGAAGCACGGCCGGCAGCCACTCCTTCGGCCACCAGGCCGTCGACATCACGTCGCCCCGCCGCGAAGAAGGCCACCTCCAGGCCCGCTGCGACGCCGGCCGCCTTCGACGAGCGGTTCGCAAACGGTCCGCTCGGCGTGCTGGACGGCGACGGTTCGCTGTACTGCGTCGGCGGCCTGCTCCTGGACTGCCCCGCCAGGACCATCCCGGCGCTGGTCGACTGGACCCTGTCGGAGGCGCAGTTGGGCGCGGCGCGGCTGCACCCCTCGGGCAAGGACAGCGATCCGCTGATCGTGCTCACCGCCGCGGCCGCCGAACGGCTCGACCTGCCACTGGAGCTGGAAGACCGTCGCGGGCTGCGCCTGGCGGAGGACCACAAGGTCGTCAAGCAGCTCGCCCGCGCCAAGTGGCAGCTGACCAAGCGGGGCTTCGGCCCATGGGCCCGCATCTACCGGCCCGCCCAGGGCGGTCGGCGCCAGTGCGTGCAGCTCGCCGTCCTGCCCTGGGGCGCACTCGATGCACGGTCGTGGGGGAGCACCGACCAGCTGGAGCCTGCCGACATCGCCCGCGTGCTGGGCACCTACGCCGCCCGGGTCATCACCCCGCGCGGCTCCACCGCCGTGTCCGGTCTGGAGGCGATGACCGCGCTGCGGCCGCCGACCCGGGCCGTCAAGGACGAGTCGAACGGCAACTGGGTCTCCGGCCCGGTGCCCGGCTCGCTGACCGAGGCCGTCGACCCGGCCCCGGCGGAGGCCCCGGACGAACACCCGGTCGTCGCCGCCCTCCACCCCCGTGGTCACCAGCGCACCGCGGCCGAGGTGTTGGACGAGGAAGCCTACGAGTGGATCCGTGACCCGGAACTGCTCACCGACGCCGAGTGCGACCGGGCCTTCGCCGTCGGCATCGACGTGAACACCGCCTTCCTCGCCGCCGCCAACCGGCTCGTCGTCGGACTGTCCGCCCCGGTGCACGTGAAAGCTCCGACCTTCGACAAGAAGACGCCGGGCTCGTGGCTGGTGGACCTGTCCGGCATCGAGCCGGACCCGCGTCTGCCCAACCCCTTCACCCCCCACGGTACCCGGCCCGAAGGCCCGGCCTGGTACGCGACGCCGACCGTCGCCTACGCCCAGGAGCTCATCGACACCTACCGCCTCCCGACGCAGATCCGACCGCTGGAGGCATGGGTCCGCACCGAGTCCGGCCCGTACCTGGACCCCTGGTACAAGCGCATCAGCGAGGCGTACAAGGCGACGATGGCCGACCTCGGCGTCACCTCCGACCTGCCGGAGGCCGACTTCCTCGCGGCGATGGACCAGCACAAGGCCACCGACCCGGCCCTCGCAGCGGTACTCTCGGCGATCAAGTCGACGGTCAAGGGCGGCATCGGCAAACTCCGCGAGCGGCCCAAGAGCATCCGCCACAAGTTCGGCGAGCGGTGGCCGGCGCTGGAGCGGCCGACCTGGCGTCCCGACATCCGCGCCGCCGTCATCTCCGCCGCCCGCGTCAACATGCACCGCAAGGTCCTCAAGACGGCCCTCGCCACACAGCAGGGCCCGGCGCCGACGGGGAACCTGATGCTCGACCAGGACGTGCTGCTCCCGATCGCCCTGCTGTCGGACTGCGCCGTCTACCTCGCCGACGGGCCCGGCCCGCTGGACTTCCTGCCGCACACCGCCGACGGCAGGCCGGCCCCCGGCTCGTTCCGGCTCGGCGTCTCGCCTGGGATGGTCAAACACGAGGGCACCCAGGATCTGCTGTGGGCCGTGCAGATGCTCGATGAAGGCCACAACCCCGCCCGGCACATCAAGGGCACCGACGCCGCACTCGACGGAGAATAGGAGACCGACGTGGGAATCCTCGCCGACAGCATCGAGAAGGCCGCAGCCGCCACCGCTACCCGCCCGATCCCGAAGTCGGCCGGCCCGCAGGTGCGCTACCTGGTCAAGCAGCACAAAGGCTCCACCAAGGCCGTCGCCCAGCTCCTGGGCGTCTCGCAACGCACCGTGGAGCGGTACGTCAAAGACCAGATCCGCCGCCCCCGCCGCGCACTCGCCGCCCGCATAGAGCGCGAGGTCCGCAAGAGGTGGCAGCCCAAGGTGCGCCAGAAGGCCCAGCAGCGCGCCGCGGCCACCAGTGGGATCACCATCGAGACGCGGGCGCGCTTCGGGTTCACCGCGGCTCCCGGCACCACCGATGACGGGCGGATCCGGCTGATCACCCAGCACCTGCCCCCGCAGTTCGCGGCCCGGCTCTTCGACGCCCAGACCGCCGGCGCCACCGAGCAGCAGCTGCAGAACATCGCCGCCGAGGGCCTGCAGGAGATCTACTTCAAGGACCGCGGCCGCCGCGCCGACGGCCTCTTGGTCGAGTTCAGCGACATCGACTACGTGGAGCTCGACTTCTAGCCAGGCAGCATGCCCTGGAGCCCGGGGCCCGGGGCCTGGGGCCTGGTGTGACTGAGTGCTTCAGTCGGCGAGTGAGCACATGAGTCGGCGACTGGAGCTCTGGCTGAGCAGCGCATTCGTGGCGCGAGGCCGAGGCAGTTAGCCGCCGTGGAAACCCCAAGCGTCGAGGCCGCCGTACACGTGAGCTTCGAGGCATTGAGGTGTATCAAGGCCGACAGCCTCGCCCCGGTAAATGGCGACGAGAGAGTCCCTGCCGCGCCACCATGTGTCGGTCAGGCCCTGCGCTTCCCGAGCGTGCTACCCGCGGCGCCACCGACCTCGACCTCGGCCAGGGCGATGTGCCGTGGACGTGCCTGGCCGACCCGGCCTGTTTGCGCGCGGCGGGCGGACCTCAACTCCTGACGGCCTCGGCGATCTGCAGGGCTGCCTGGGAGGGCGTGAGATGCGTGGTGTCGATCACCTCGGCCTCGCCGTGCAGCCACGTGCGGGCCGCCTCGGCATAGGGCTCAAGGTATCTGAGACGGAATGCGGAGGGGCCAAGAAGAGTGTCCCCCTCGATGCGCCCACGGAGGGTGTCCTGGTCGGCGTGGAGGACGAAGTGCCGTACCGGAATGGCATGTTGGGCGAGTCCCGTGCTGATCTCGCGCCAGTACTGCTCGACCAGGACAGTCATGGGCATCACCAGAGTGCCGCCGGTGTAGTCGAGTACGCGGCGGGCGGTCTCGACCACGAGCGGTCGCCACGGCGGCCAGTGCTGGAAGTTGTCCGTCTCGGGCAGCCCCGGCGTGATGTCCATGAGTGTCTCGCCGACCTTCTCGGCGTCGAACACCCGTGAATCCGGGATCAGCTGCTGCACGAGCGCACTGGTCGTCGTCTTGCCTGCGCCGTGGGTGCCGTTGAGCCATACGATCATGGGACCCAACGCTAGCGCTGTGCGGGCCACGGGAACGGGCGCAGCAGAAATCCGGTACGGCTTCGGCGTTTCTCAGGGGCGGCGTCAACCATCAGGGTCAGGTGTCACCAATCTCGAAAGTCGCTATCGGTCGCGACGACTCGTCTGCCGTGGGCGCGGGGATCAGGCTCGGCCTGCATGTCATCACCGCCCAGCAATGGCGCATCCGTGAAAGGCGAGGGTGGCTCACCCCCTCCCCGCCACCGGGGCATGGTTCGTCCGGTCGGCGCTGACCGAGTCGTGCAGGTCGGGCGCATCACGCAAGGTTGCGGTATGAGCGCTCAGAACCCGGATCCCGACCCTCACCAGACTCCCGGCCTGCCGCAGGATGGCGGGGTCCCTCCGGGCGAGACGCCTCCGGCGGAGGAAAGCACCGGCTCGGAGACCGGCCCTCGCGGTGACCTGACGCGCGGGTGGGGCAAAGCGCCCCTGATCGTCATCGGCATCGTCGTTGCGGTGTTCGTGGTCTTCTTCATCGCTTACGCGGTGAGTGTCGCCCAATGATCGACACCCGGAACCGGATCGGCGGCCGCCTCCGCCAGGCGATGCGCCAGCCGCGGAGACGGGCTCAGCCATCACAGAACAAGGGCCGCCGGCCGATGCTGCCAGGCTCGGTGCGGGCGTGCGGGCGTGCAGGCGTGCGGGCGGGACGTCGTGGGCGGCGAGGCCGGGCCAGGTCGTGGGGGCGGTCCACGAGCGGGCCTCAGGGCTTCGTCGGCCGACGTTCGGGGGAGCGGCTCACCGCCGGCACACGCATCCGCCCCGTTCCCGCATGCGCCCGAGGCGGCCGCCGCCCCGTCGCCCCGCCGTTGCGCTGACGGCGGTTCAGGCGAGGCTGACCTCGGCCTCCGCCTCCTGAGCACCGCGTACCGTCTGCCGTGCGCTGCGCAGCAGCCAGAGCGCGCCCGCGCCGAGCAGCATGCTGCCGAGCAGGGCGAAGCGCAGGGGGGTCCCCATGCCCAGGCCGTGGACGAACCCGGCCCATACGTAGGTCAGCAGCGCACCGCCCGCGAGGGTCAGCCGATGGGCCGGACCCCAGCCCCGGCCGCGCGCCCAACGCACACACACCGCCACGGACACGCCGACCAGGACGAACCACGTCGCGCACAGCAGCCACGCCGGGAAGCCCTCGGGCAGCAGGTCGCGCGCCCAGTACAGACTGGTCATCCCGAACGCCGCCCAGCCCACGGTGCGAGGGCACGGGGCAGACGTGCCGCGACGTGGGGCGGTGCGGCGCCCTACGAAGAACGCGCCGACGGTCAGTGTCGCAACAGCCGTGGACGACCAGGCGAGTTGGGCGGGCGAGGCGACGAACCCTGTCCCCTCGATCTGGAACACGCACAGCAGGGCGATCCCCGCGGTGAACACCAAGGCGACGAGCGCCGTTCCGGTCCGGCCCAGCCACGGGCGGGGCGGGGACGTGGAGTCGAAGGCTTCGACGAGGGCGATGGGGACGCAGATGCTCCACACGGTGTGCACGGACAGCACGTCCTGGAGCATCTGGAGACTGGTGCCCAGGCCCGGCAGGTAGGTGCCGGAGTACGCCGCGCCGATGTCGAAACCGCCGTAGGAAGGATTCCACAGCATCATGTCGATCGGGCCCTCCTCCAAGAGGGCATAGGCCACGGCGAGCACGATGATCGTCGGCCAGGCGCGCCCGGCACGGCGGGCCGACTCCCGGATGAGCAGTGCGCCACCGCCGTACATGGGGGCGAACAGCAACAGCGCGAAGGGGCTGGTGATCGCCGTATTGCCGAGCAGGTACTCACCCACGAGCGGCGCCAGGAGGAACAGCGCCAGGGCACGGCGTCTGCCAGGGTGGCGTGCCATACGTCCGAACATGCCCCTCAGGCTACGGCCCCGGCGAACGGCCTCGGCGAACGGCTTCGGCAGGTACGGGCGACCGTCCCTTCTCCACTTTCGGATCGGCGTCCGCAGTTCGTCGTCGGATGCGCGGTGCCATCCGTCATGTCGTCCTTGCGGTGAGCGGTCCGCACGGTCGCCGAGAGCTACGACCGATCGCGTCCCGCGAAGTGGGGTAGCCGGTCACGGTCCGGGCACGCGGGGTGGTTGGCCCGGCGCTCGCGACCGACGTGCCACGCAGCTTCCGCATCCGCCGATCCGCCGAGGCGAGGAAGCGGCGTCGGGGTGACGAAGCAGCACAAGGGTGAGGAAGCAGCGCAGGGGTAGCGTTGCGGCATGACGCCAGCGCCGCCCCGGTTTCCGCCGTATCCGATCCGTGGCGTGCGCGTGCTGCATCAAAGGCAGAACTGCGCACCGCACTTCGCTGAGATCACAGTGGATTTCGAGCCCGCGGCCGAGGGCCTCACCCTCGAAGTGGCCGAGGGTCTGACGGTGGAGTACGAACCCGCCGAGGATCTGCCGCGCTTCTTCGACGCAGTCGCCGCGGGGATCCAGGAGCAGTTGAGCCTGCCCGAGCACGGTGTCGTGACCGCCGCCAAGGTGGTGCTGCGGCAGGCCCGTGCCGAGACATTCGGCTCCCACGAACTGGCGTTCAAAATTGCCGGCTATCTCGCCGCCCGCAAGGCTTTGGAGCACACGGTCGCGCCGCGCGTCTGAGGGGCGTCTCTGCCACTACGGCCTGCTGTCTGCCATACGGCGGCAGGTGAACAACGACCTGGAGCCGACCCCGTCCCTGTGTCCGCAAGGCGGAGTGCCGCTCGGCAGACGGTGGAGGTCTTGACGCAGCGGGCAGCGAGGCCGTGCCGCTGCTCGAGTGTGTCGATGCAGCACTCGACGGTGTTCCGCTGCTTGTCGGTGGTCTTGTCGAAGGTCGGTGGGCAGTCTCCGGCCCGTCAGGGGCCGACGGCGTCTCTGCGTCGGTAGGTGCCCTCGTGTGCCTGGGAGGAGTCCGACGCCGCAAGGCCGTACGGGGTGCACGAAGCACCCTCATGGGCCGACCGGATAGCCCTGATGCCGAGAGCCGACGGTCCGGGTGGGCGAGGCCTGCTCGGAGTGGTGTCCTGGTGCTGCACCCGGGCCCGGTAACTACCGTCCCGGACGCAGCACTTCGTTCAGGCCTCGGTGCGGGGTCGCGCGGCGTAGGCGCGGGCGCCTACCGCCCTACGAGCCGCACCGGCACCATCGGGTTACCGGCCGTGCCGCCAATCATCCTTTCCGAAGATCCAAGAGTACGAATCGTTGTCGGTGCTCACGACCTTCATGACCTGGTTGCCGACGCCCATCACATCGCCGGCGTGCTGGTCGGCCACAGCGGTGCCGGCGGAGCCGAGGAGGGCCGCCGAACCGAGAACAGCAGCAGCGAGAGCAGTGCGCATACGCATGAAACCTACCTACTTCCTGATACGAGAGAACCGGTCAGGATCTCGTTTCCCCGGCCCCACCCGCGGCTTTCGCTTTGCTTCAACAAACCCCCCAAACGAACGAGCTCAAAAGCAGGTACGCAAAGGACCACTGCACAGGACGCCTCCCAGCGTCCGGGACCCCGCCGCACCGGGTGACCCGTCTTCTCGCGGGCCAAGAAGTCCATGGCAGACCGCCGCCTGTGCCTCGCCATCGCCATCGTCACCGCTTCCCCCCGCCACCGCCGCCGCCGCGCGAATCCTCACCGCCCAGGTGGCGAGAACGACCGAGGCCCCGCTGCTTGGTCTGATGCACTGTGCAGCGTGGTCGGGTGTGGGTAGTCGGTCGTGTGCTGCGCGGTGTCCGGGCGACGGCTGCCTGGACAATCCCGGGGTGGGGGACTCGACGCTGGTCGATGACGTGCACTTCGTGTAGGTGTATGTGGCTTGTCGTGCAGGTATGGACGCCATGCGGCAAGCGGATGCAAGGGAAACGTTGACTGCTCGGAGCTGGCCGAGTGCATGCCGGGAAAGGGCCGAAGGGGAGGGGAGGCGTAAATCTTGGACGGGGAATTGCGTCAGGGGCGGCGGGCGGGTGCCGTGGAGCGTTCTGGTAAGAGATCCTGGGCGGAAGAGGTCGTGAGATGGCTGCAAGTGGTCGGCAAATCTTGAGCGCGCTTTCCCTCTACGGCGCAGTGGAGTGGATATGCGCGTCTTCGGGGCGACACCCGCTCGAGGGTTATATGCAATCCCCGCATGTCCCTTAGTGGCACTCCACTGCGTGATTCGCGTGGGCGCGCGGAGCCAGTTCTTGTCGGAATGGTCGAGATTCCACTCCTCTGCGGTGGGAGCATATTTCACCACAGTGGTGATCTGTTGTGAGCCAGATCCACATTGCCATTGCGAAATCGCCGAGCAACGGCGCCCGCTGCTCGGCCACATGCCTCCACGCCCCTGACGTCGCGTGCCCTTCGAGCGCGCGCAGGCAACGACAGACAGCCCCGGGCGCGATGACCGTTCTCACGCAGCCTGGGATGCCGAGGATCTGGCAGACCGAAGCCACTCAGCGCAGTACGGCCGCCAGCAGGTCGGCCCCCAGCGCCGTCAGATCCGGCAGATTCAAGGTATGACGGACGTAACGGCCGTGCCGCCGGGCCGTGAGCAGGCCCGCGCGGCGCAGGACGGCGAGGTGGCGGGAGACCTCCGGGGGCGAAAGTTCCCAGGCGTGGGCCAGCTCGCCGGTGGTGTGCGGGCCGCGGGCGAGGGTGCGCAGCAGCCGCAGCCGTACCGGATGTGCGAGTGCCTCCAGCCGGAGTGTGACCGTCTCCAGCGATACCGGCTCTGATGGACTCGGGTCGGCCACGGGATACTGCACCACCGGCTGCCATCCGGGCGCGTGAACCACCACCAGGTGCGGGCTGCCGAAGACACTGGGGATGAAGGTGACCCCGGTGCTGTGGGCGGCGGTCGCCTTGTCCTGCAGCTTGTCCACGATGACGCAGTCGCCGTCCGGTGCCAGGGTGACGGCGCCGGAGACCGCTGCGAGTGCTGCCCCGATGCCCTGGCGCTTCAGCAGGTCGTTCTTCAGGCGCAGGTCGGTGGCGAGCTGCACTGCGACGCCCGCCCAGGCGGCGTCGAAGAAGGCCTCGGCGCACTGTTCGAGGGTGTGGCGCACCCGCGCCCGCACAGCGGTCGGGTCCGCGAGCAGCCGTTCCGCGAAGGCCTCTTGCCGCGCGCCGCGGGCCTGGGCCAGGTCCAGGGCCCGCTCGCGCGCGGTCGCGTCGGTGAGCGGCGACGGCGCGGCGAGGTGAACCCGGTTGCCGCCGCACGTGGTGACGAGTGCGGCGGTCACATACGTTTCGTCGTCAATCCGGTCCACGTCGTCCAACTCCTCGGCGAGAGTCGGCCGGGGCCGGGCGGGGAGCAGGAAGTCGGCCTGTGAGGAACGCCAGAGGAACTCCGCCTCCCGCAACCGCTCGGCCAGCTCCGGCCGCAGCCCGGCCCAGACATCCCCGGCCCAGCCGGCGAGCTGCGGATGATGCCCGGGTTCCGCCAGCGCGTGCAGCATCGCGGTCAGCTCGGCCAGCGGGGAGGCGGCGAACCGCAGCCGCTCGGACGGCAGGCCGCTGATGTCGATCCGCAACGTCATCCCTTCATCATCGCTGACCGAATGGCCGGCGGCGGCGTCGGTTGGCGGTGTCCGTCAACCGACGGGCCCAGCCCGGCGGTCGAACGCACCGTTGCCGCCATGGCAACCACCACCAAGATCCGGCCTGGCGCCCTCATCCGCGCCTCCGGAGGCCCTCGCTATGCCGTCGCCCTGGCCGTGGACGCGCTCGGCACCGGCCTGCTGCGGCCCTTTCTGCTGCTCTACGGGGTGACGGTGCTGAGGCTGTCCGCGCCGGCCACCGGCATCGCCATGACGGTCGGCGTCGTCGTGGGTCTGGTGTGCATGCCCGCGGTGGGCCGGTGGCTGGACCGGGGCGCACGCAGTACGGTCGTGGCGGCGTCGATGCTGGTGCGGGTGCTGGGCGTGGCCCTGCTGCTGGCCACCCCGGTGGGGCACGTCTGGTTGTTCGCGACGGCGGCGCTCTTCCTCGGCATCGGCAACCAGGCATGGCCGGCCGCCCATGCAGCTCTCGTGGCCACGGTCTCCCACGGTCGGGAACGTGACACGGCTCTCGCGGGAGGCCGCGCCCTGCGCAACGCCGGCCTGGGCACGGGCGCGCTCCTCGCCACCGCATGCCTGGCGGGCGGCACCACTGCACTGCAGGCGCTGGCGGCCGTCACCGGGCTCGCCTATCTCGCTGCGGCGGCCTTGGCGTGGTCGGTCCATCTCCACGCGCATTCGGCCGCCACCCCGGCCAAGGACACGGCTGACGGGCCCGCACCTCGGATGCGCGCGCTGCTGGCCGCCAACGTGGTCTACGTCTTCTGCCTCAACGTCCCCGAAATCGCGCTCCCTCTGGTCCTGGTGACACAGTTGCACACCTCCCCGGTCTGGTCGGCTGCCATCTTCGTGGCCAACACGGTGCTGGTGGTCACCCTGCAGGTTCCGGTCACCGTCCTGATGTCCCGCTTCTCCCGGCGGACCGTGCTGGCACTCGCCGGCGTCGTACTCGCCGCGTCCTACCTCGGCTTCCTCGTGGCCACCTCACTGGGACACGGCTGGGGTGCCCCGGCCGTCGCCACGGTGTCCGTGTTCTGCACCATCGGCGAGATCATCTATGCCGGCAGCGCCACCGCGCTCGTCACCGCCCTCGCCCCGGCCCATGTACTGGGACGCGCCCTCGCCCGCTTCGAGCTCTCCACGGGCTTCGGTCTCGCCGTCTCCCCGGCGGTCATCACCGCTCTCGCACCCCACGGCTCGGCCGCCCTCTGGGGCAGCCTCGCCGCGGCGACGCTCCTCTCCGCCTCCGCGGTTGCCACCGAGAAGGATTGAGGAACACGGCCCAGCGGCCCCGGACTCCTCGCTCTGGACGCCGGTCCACGGCGCAAGGCAGCGGCGGCCTCTGCCGACACCTCGTCTCCTGGCGGTTGAACCCATCATGGGGCAGTCCGAGTGAACGGCTCCAGTTCGCCGAGGAGTTCCCAGGTCGCCGTTGACCATGTGGCCGACGTGGTGATGGTGCCGGCGGAGGACTTCGCGAAGAAGGACCTGTCGTCGCGGCCGGCCAAGGGGAACCGTGCGCCGATCCGCGAGGCGCTCGGCTCTGCCCCACGATCGGGCCGACACGGAGCGGCTGACGGCCCGACGGGTCGTCGACGGGTTGTGCCTGCTCGGGCCCGGCGTCCGCGCAGGTGGATCGGCCACGTCGAGCTCAGCGAGTTCGGCATGGCCCGGTTCGCGTTCCACCTGATGTACGACGGCCAGGAGTCCACTCTCAAGGTGTACGGGTCGCGGGGCTCGTCCCCGTCCACTGCGCCGGCTCGGCCTTGTCAGCCGCCCCGGCCTGCCCGCCGCAGAACACCTCCTTCAGGAGCTTCTCCAGGGCCTTCGGGAACTCCTGCGCCGGGTCGATCGCGGCGTCCCCCATGGTCACCGAGGCGATCAGGGTCCTCCTGCCGTCGGGGCGACGAACGCCTGGATGGCCTTCTGCAGCTCCGGGCGATTCTGCCCGATTTGTAGGCTGCGGGTCAGAGGCTGCGGGCGGTGATGTTGCCGTAGGCGGTGGTCGCGTGGATGTTCAGGCCGGTAGTGCCGTCGGTGTTCTTGAGCGCGTTGTGGATCCGGCCGTAGGAGGTGCCGGCGTCCAGGGAGGCGGAGACTCCGCGGGCGGCGCCGACCGAGATCTCGCCGGACTCGGTGCGCAGCGTGACGGTGCCGTGCACGGCCTCGGTGACGTGGATGTCGCCCTTTGCGGTGGTGATCTCGCCGGGTCCGCCCAGGCGGCCGACCGAGACGTCGCCGGCGAGGAGGGTGAGGCGGGCGCTCTCGGTCTCGTCGAGCTTGACCGAGCCGTGCGAGCCCTCGAAGGCGACGTCGCCGAGCCGTCCGACGCCCCGGAGTTCGGCGCTGGCCGCCTTGGCCGCGATGCGGGAGCCGGCGGGTAGCTGGACGGTGACCTCGAGGGATCCGGAAGCGCCTCGGATCGGGTTCTTCGCCGCCGGGGTCTCGATCCGCAGGACGCCGTCGCCGTAGACGACCGTGGTCTGCTCCGCCGTCTTCACGTCGCGGCTCTTGGAGGCGTCCGCGGGCAGGACCTCGACCGTGGTGTCGGCCCGGTCGGCGGCGATGAACCGGATGCGTCCCGCGGGGATGTCGAGGACGGCGGAGACCGGGGCGGGGGTGTCGAACTTCTGCATCGTGCGCTCCTTCGAGTGGTTGTTTCTGATGAAGGAAACGCTATGTTGCCTTCGCGTATCTAGCAACGAGCTTGTTGCATGGAATGGGAATTGGTGCAGCTCAGAGCCAATATATCGTTGCAATGATATGTGATTTAACGCAACATTCCGAGCTCTCTTCGTTGCAATGAAATGGAGGTGAAGGCTATGGTGGGCGCACCACGGACCACGAAGGAGACCGCGATGCCGGGAGGCAGGCTCACTCAGCCCGAACGTCAGCAGATCGCGCTGGGACTGGCCGACGGCCTCGCGTACGCGGAGATCGCCAGACGCCTCGAGCGTCCGACTTCGACGATCACGCGTGAGGTGATGCGCAACGGCGGCCCCACCGCCTACCGTGCCGACCTCGCCCATCGCGCCACCGAACACCGCGCCCGCCGCAGGCAGACCGCACCCCGGGACGCGAAGGCGCACCCGCAGGCCTACGGACGCGACGCCGAGGCGGTCCGCGCGTACGAGGAGGTGTTCACCACGGTCCTCATACAGTCGGGCATGCCCAAGATGATGGGCCGGGTGCTGGCCTGCCTCACCCTCACCGACGCGGGCAGCCTCACCGCGTCCGAACTCGTCCAGCGCCTCCAGGTCAGCCCGGCGTCCGTCTCCAAGGCGATCGCGTTCCTCGAGAGCCAGGGCCTCGTCCGCAGGGAACGCGACGAACGCCGCCGCGAGCGCTACGTCGTCGACGACGATGTCTGGTACGAGTCGATGATGGCCAGCGCCCGCGCCACCGCCCACCTTGTCGAGATTGCACGGCAGGGCGTCGGCATCCTCGGCCCCCCTACCCCGGCCGCCATCCGCCTCGAGAACATCGCCCGCTTCGCCGACTTCGTCTCCGAGAGCATCGCCCGCGCCGCGAACCAGGCACGCGACATCCTCCACACGAAACCCGAAACCACGCCGGACGGCACCACCGAGCCACATACCGATCGCGAATAGACATCATGCTGCACTGATCAAGGGGCAGCTACCGGGGTGAGACGCTTCCCGTCCCGCAGGGCCGGGGCCGGGGCCGGGGCCGGGGCCGGGCCGGGGCCGGTGCGCTGCGCGCTACCCGAGCGCCGCTTCGGTGCGGGTGGCGAAGTCCAACACGGCGCGGGCGCTGAGGGACCAGGCTTGGGCGGTGGGACGGTGCAGGGTCTGGACGAGCAGCACCGAACCGTGGGGGAGTGGTTCGATCGTCAGCCGCCGTGCCACCTGCCAGGTGTGATTCCAGTCGGGCCCGGCCGTGGAGGGCGTCAGCGCACGGGCGATGTCGACCAACTCGGTGTCCCTGTTCAGGCAGTTCGCTGTTGCGAGGTCTCCTTCGAAGAGGGCGGGGGCGGAGCCGCCGGCCGCGCTCAGTTCGACGTGTGAGGGAACCGGTGGCGCCAGGGGCACCGCGTAGAGGAGGTGGCTCAGCCCGAGGCTTCGACGGATTCCCGAGCGTCCGCTCAGGACCGAAGCACGCAGTTCGAAGGGTCTGGGTGCAAGGGCATCGATGTGGATGAAGCAGTGCGTTGGTGCCGGCATTCCACTGAACCGCTCGCGCGGCGGGAGCAGACTCCCGGCCGGTACGCCGGTGCTCTCCGCCGCCAAGGTGGCGGCCAACGGCGTTTCTGCAAGAGCAAGTTCGTCCTGCAGTGCTCCGGCGATATCGGCGGCAACCCTCTCCGGATATGCGTTTCGGCCGGTCCAGATCGCAGCGGGCATAGCGGCGGTCTCCTCGCTTCGTCAGGAAAGTCCGGCGGCTTCCTGGCGGACTTGCGCTGCCTGGCGCTCTTCCCCCATGGACGTCAGCAGTTCGCTCAGACGCCCCAGCGCCGCCCTTAGCTCCGCCTGGAATCGCCCCGGTCGGACCCGGGTGAGCTCACGCCAGAGATCGACGGCCTCCCTGCCCTGCGCCAGCGCTTCCGCGCGCCGGCTCTGAGCGGCCAACTCATCGCGGCTGCTGTCCAATTGCCGGGCCCGACGCAGCAGCGCCTGCGTGCGATCTTCGACCGGGGCCGGCGCGGCGGCCTCCTCCCGGGCGACCCTCCGCCTGCGTACGACCACGCTGATATATCCCACCAGGGCGATCAGCGCTCCGGTGATGATGGCAGAAACCAGCTTGTGCAAGAGATCGTTCACAGGACCACCCGTTCACTCAATGAGAACGCGCACCTACGGATGCGCGTGAAGGACGCAGAGGCGCGACTGGCTGTTCGGCACCTTGCCTGCCAACTGTCGTGGGAGACACTGAAATGTCGATGAAACCTCGATCATGGTCACAGTGGGAGGTGCCGGAATGAACGGAGGTCCTTCCGAACACCTACGGATCGCAGCGCTCGGGCCGTGCGGGCCTGGTGTGCCGGGGCGTCGTCGAATCCGGGTTCGGTGCGGCGGCGGGCGGTGCCGACTGCCCTGCTGGTCTGACGGCACGTGCCCGGCCCACATGACGGGCCCACCGCCCATTGCACGCATGTCCCGGGGCCGATGAACTCTCCATCGGCCCCGGGACATGCACGATCGACAAGCGGCCTTGTGTGGCCGGGGGATGTCGAACGCTTCCACCGCACCCTGCTCGACGAATGGGCCCACCGGGCCCACCACCAGCCCTACACCTCAGAAAACGAACGACAGGCAGCGCTCACCGACTGGCCGAACTGGCCGAACTGGCCGGACTGGCACAACTTCCACCGACCCGACCCGACCCGACTCGACACCGGCATCCACGGCCACACCCCAGTCAGCCGCTTCACCAACCTGCCCCACAGCACATGTGGGCTGTCCAGGCCGACGCCGACCGGTAAGGCCCGCCCCGAAGGACTCGGCGAACGGGAAGCACGTTCACCACCGCCAAGGGACTCGGCTTGCCGGGCCGTGCAACTGCGCAGGAAACGGCTCAGAGGACCACGACCCGGCGCCCGCGCGTGTGACCAGCCTGGCTGTCGATGTGCGCCGCCGCGGCCTCGGCGAGTGTGTACGACCTCTCGACCGGGATGTGGAGCTTTCCCCGCGAGATGAGGCCGGCGGCCTCGGCGAGCGCTTCCGACATGTTCCCGGCCACGCCCGAGAAGCGGACACCGAGGTCCGGCGCGGCGAGATCGGCGATGGAGATCACCTTCTGCGGATCCCCGGTCAGCTCGACGAGTTCGCGAAGCACGCCCGAGCCGGCCAGATCGAGGGCTGCGTCGACATGGCCGAGCTGCCGCACCCGCTCGACCCAGCCCTCGCCGTACGTGGTGGCGACGGCGCCCAGGCTCCGCAGATAGTCCTGGTTCGCGGCTCCGGCCGTGCCGATCACCGTGATGCCGCGGTCGCGGGCGATCTGCAGCACCGCAGATCCGACTCCCCCGGACGCACCGCTGGCCAGCAGCGTCTGCCCGGACTGCACACCGACCTGGCGGATGATGCGCAGAGCGGTCTCCACCACGGAGGGGTATCCGGCCGCCTCTTCGAACGTCAGCCCCTCTGGTACACGGGCCCAGGCCGACAGCACGGCGAACTCGGCATAGGTGCTCGACCCTTCGCCGAACACGCGGTCGCCGACCTCGACCCCTGCGACGCCCTCGCCGACCTCGTCCACCACTCCGGAGGCGTCCTGCCCGACTCCGGCGGGCAACTCGAGCGGATGGGCCTTCTGGAACTGGCCTTCACGGATCCTCCAGTCGACGGCGTTCACGCCCGCCGCCCGCACGGCGATGCGTACCTGGCCGGGGCCCGCGTGGGGCTCCTCGGTGTCTACGAGTTGCAGAACGTCCGGACCGCCGAACTCGGCGAAGCTCACTCTCTTCATGCGGTCGACCGTAACACTAACGGTTAGTTTTTAAGATCTGCTCCACTTTTGTATCTGATAGTTTCAGGCCATGACCATGCCGTCCGGACGCCGTGAGCGTAAGAAGGCCGCGACCCGCCAGAAGATCGCTGACACCGCCCTGCGGCTCTTCCTGGAACGCGGGTACGACGCGGTGGGCATCCGTGACGTGGCCGCTGAGGCCGACGTAGCCGTCACCACGCTCTTCTCCCACTTCGCCTCGAAAGAGGCCCTGGTGTTCGAGCAGGACCAAGACTTCGAGCAACGCCTCACGCAGGCGGCCACCGGCCGGGCGTCGCACGAGTCGCTCATCCCTGCCCTGCGTCGCGAGATCCAGGCCCTGGTGCGACATTGCACGGCGGACAGCGCTGCCCCGATCTGGCGCATGGTCGACGCATCACCTGCCCTGCGGAAGTACGAGGAGTCGATGAGGCTGCGCCATGCCGAGTCGCTGGCAACGGCCATCGCCACCGATCCCGACCTGTCACAGACCACAACGGCCTGCCGTACGATCGCGAGGTTCGCGATCGACGCCTATTCGCTGGCCCGCGAGGCGGCCGATCCGGAGGCCGCGGTGGACGAGATCTTCCGGATGATCGAGGCGGCCTGGGAGGCCACCTGCCCTTAGTTTCAACCGTGGGAACTGTTGGAGCCGTTGGCCCTTCCGGGATGTGGGTGGCGCGACGACGACACGGCCACGGCTGAACCGTCCACGACCTGCTGCGCCGGCAGGCTCACTTGAGAGCAGGAAGCGGCGCCAGGACGCGAGGACCCACCGCCGTCGTCCTGGACTCCCAGACCGAGCGGGCTTCGATGAACGCGCCGAAGGGCAGGACCGGGCGGGGCTCGGCCGGTCCCGGTCTTGCGAGGCATGCGTCCTGCGAGGCCGCCCGCGCCGTTCACGGGGCGCATGCCTCGGCGATCGACAGGCTGTCCTCGTAGAGGTGATGCCGGGTGATCCGGCCGTCCTCGACGGTGAGGTGCAGCGCGAACGGGCCCTCGAAGGGCTTTCCCGTCGCGCGTACGGTCCCCCACACGTGCCCCATCAGAACGGCGTCGGTGCCGTCGACGAGGAGGGTTTCGACACTGGCGCCCGCGTCCTCGGGCACGGTGTGCTCCATCAACTCCGTGAACTGGGCGGCGCATTCGGCAGCGGTGGAGCGCGGGCGGATCCATGGGACGGCGGGGTTCTCGGCGAGCAGCCAGTCGACTTCGTCGGTGAAGAGCGCCACGAGTCGACCCGTGTCCCCGGCCACCCGGGCGGCAAGGAACTGCTGGACTACGTCCCGGGTGGCCCCGGCGACGGAACTTGCTGTGGTGGCCGAAGTCGCTGTGGTCACCGAAGTCGCTGTGGTGGCCGAACTCTCCGTGGCGGCAGTGGACTTGACGGACATGGCGCTCTCCTCGCGGCTGCTGCCGGATCCCGACGGGGGTTCCCGTCGACGTGCTTGATCCTGCCGGGGGAGGGGAGCGTGGTCGATTACGCCGGGGGTAATGGAGTGATGGCCCCGGCCGCTACGTTGCGGCTGGTGTCCGAGCTAGGAGTTGGGCCCCTCTGCGGGGTTGGGGTCAGCGATCCGGTGGATGCGGTGTTCGGCGACGAGCGCACTTGGGAATCCGTGGGTTGACGGACCGGGTCCGGCAGGTTCATCTGCCGGACCCGGCGATGTCAGCCGTTCATGGCCGCCCAGAACTCCTCGAAGGACATCTGGCGGTCGCCGTTGGTGTCGAGTGAGTCGATCAGTTCCTGGGCCTGCGCTTGGGTGATCTGCGAGCCCTCCAACTCCGCCACGACCTTCCGGTATTCCTCCGCGGTGACCTGGCCGTCCCCGTCGATGTCGTAGCGCTCGAAGACCTTCCGCGCCGCCGTCTCCACGATGTCTGCCATGTGCTCCGCCCTTCTGCGATCTTCGCTTGCGGGCTCAGGCTATCCGTCCGCTCGGGACGACGCGGGCGCACCCCACCTGCCTGGTTGTTGTGTGCCGGGTGTTCCAAGGCCCTGGCTCCCGCTCCTGAAGGCATGAGCGTTGGACAGGTTCGGTGTTGCGTCCTGCGGGGCCGTTGTGGGTCGTCCTTTGAACCCGAGGTGTGTCGTAGGGGTGGATCTCCCTGCCATGGCTTTTGTCCCACCATGAGGTTGATCTGCAGTCCCTGGTGGCCTGTCCGGGTGTCCGGCACAACGGACTCCTCCACCGGCGGTGCCTGTGTCGTGCCGGGGTGCCGGGGTGCCGGGGTGCCGGGGTGGCGGGGTGGCGGGGTGGCGGGGTGGCGGTGTGGCGGTGTGGCGGTGTGGCGGTGTTCGGGAAGCGTCCGCGGGCGGGGTGTCCGGGTGGGTGATCGCCGGGGCGCCGCGCGTCGGACGTCTGGGATCATGGCGGGATGACTGAGGCCCCTGTGGAGCGGCGACCCGAGGTTCATATCGTGCAGGTGGATATCCTTGGGGCCGACGTGTTGGCCCTCGTGGTGCGATGTTTGGCGACCACCCGGCTGGGCGCCCGCTTTCACTGTGTGAGCCGGCACGGCAGGCGTTGACCTGACCGTGACGGAGATCCGTCGCTGTCCCCGGTGACGGTCACTGAAGTGGACCCGCCCCACGCTGCGCGCATCGTTCTCACCGGCGTGGGCGCAAGCGATCACCGGCTCCAGGCTCACGGCGTCCTGCGGGGCATCAACCCAGCTGCCTGATCCAGCCGCCCTCCGCAAGTGGAACGGGGCCTGCCCGTATTGGGCGGCCATCCCGGCCGGGCACCGGCCGCTCGGATGGCTCTCACGCATCAGACTTGGGCACCGGATGCTGAACAGCTCGGCGTTGCCCCCGGCCCTCACCGACATCAGCGCCGGGTCGCTGGGGCGGGAGCTGATCGACGATGTGGGCCCGCTGCCGATGCGGGTGTGGTCTGAGGTCGGAGCCGTAGTCGAGGCTCGTGGGCCCACTCGCGTGGAGCGAGTGGGCCCACGGTGTTGTCGTGTCCCTCTCCGGCTGGGTGCTGTGATGAGGGACTGACCGGCGATCTGTCAGGCAGGGCCAAGGAAGTGCGCCTATCCGTCGATCTCGCCGGCCTGGTGGGCGACCTCCTGGAGGGAGGCGACCTTGGCGGCACGCACGGTGCGTGGGTCGAGGTTCAGGCCGGCCTTGTCCGTGTGCTCGCGTCGCCTGGGCCGCGTCGCCGGCGCCGGCGGTGTGCTGCATTCGACGGGAGCCCGTCAGTCGGGCCGGTGGGGCTACTCATGGGGCGTCAGATCATCAGCAGTAGCCGCGTGTGCGGTACCAGCTTCCGGTTCACGCTGGTGCTCTGCACGAAGATCGTGAAGTCGTCGTTGTGGTCCGGCTTGACGCGGACTTCCGTGTCCGGCAAGCCGAGCAGGGCTCGGGCCTCCGGCCCCGTGTACACCCGGTCCGTCTTCTTCTCCAGCACCGCAATCTGCTTGCGCGCCTGGATCTTCTCCGACTTGCTCAGCTGATAGAACGCACAACCGGTACGGAAAGTGTGCCCGCATTCGATGACCCAGTCCCGGATCGCCGCGTCGCGAGCCACCGGAATCAGCTGGTATTCGGACGGTTTCACCGGGGTGAGGCCGGCTGCCTCTATGGCGTCCTTGTTGACAGCTTCGGCACCCGTGGAGAACACCGCCCGTGATCCTCGGATGCCTTGGGCGCGGCCCACCAAGAAGCTCTCGGTCGCCTGCTGGATGACCTGCCCGGCCTCCTCCAGGCCCTGTGTGCTCGTGGCGTCCCAGATGGCGATGTTGTCCTTCGGGAAACCGCACTGCATGGCCTCGCGCTTGCCCATCTGGTCCGGCACAAGGACGGCCAGCGTCCAGTTGTCCTCCTGCGTTGCGATCATCTTGGCCACGGCCTGCACCAGTTCCCGCGGATCCCTGGCAGGGGCATCCACGCAGCGGTGACTTGCGTTCTCCTGCCCGTCGGTCAGGACGAACGTCAGGAAGCTGTGGTCGCCGTAGAGTTGAGCGGTCTGGGCCAGCTCCCGCTGTGACTTCAGCGTGGCCGCCAGCAGGGCCGTCATTCCACCCACCTGGTACAGCTGCTTCAGGGACGGCATCCGCAGCACGTCCTTGTCGTAGATGACGCACTCCACCTTGTCGGCGAAGACATACACCGTGACGCGGGTTTCCTGGTCCAGTTCCTTCGATCGGCGGGCCAGATATGCAATCTGCTGGTCGGCGACGTCGACGACCTTGCGGCTCAGGTGTGTCATGGACGAACTGGCATCCAACACAAGAGCAACGTGATTGATGTAGTTCTGGGCTCCGGACATGTTCGCTCCCCCTTGTTCCGACTCGATGCACTCATCGTCGCACCCACCACTGACAATCGATCTTGGAGTTCAGGTTGGCTGCAGACACGGGGCCGGACTTTCCGCGCGGAAGCATCCCGGGCTGGGGTGTGTCGGCCAAGTCCCGCCTGGCCCGCGGCGTCTGGCGCGCAGCCTCGCTGCGTTGTCGGGGGCGTCCACGTAGACCACTACGAGGACACCCCTGCGTCTTGCGATGTGCCGCACCCGAGGCCGCGGGCCCCGCCCGACAGGTGGACGACGGGACGTTGCGGACACGCCCAGCGTCGTCGCACGTGCCGCATCAGCGGGCCGTCCGAGGAGAGAGCCGGCCAGCCTGTGCCGGCCAGTCTGTGCCGCGGCGCCGGCGGCCGGCCCGCTGCCTCTTACGCTCGGGAACGGTGTGCTCGATCTGCCGGCGCCGCAGCTACTGGCGGTTTCGGCGGATGAGTATGCCGTGTCGCGGCGGTTATCGCGCCGTGCGGGCCGTCAGCGCCGCCTGGTCCGCCAGCCATCCGGTGAGTGCCTCCGGCGGGTTCAGGCGGAACGTGCGCTCGCGGTCCGGTTCCTCGGAAGGCACCTCGATATCGATCACGGTGGCCAACCGCCGCTTCCCCGTGCCGAACAGGCCCTCGGCGTCGAGTCGGGCGAGCGCCGTCTCCATAGCCCGCAGCCGCAACTCGTACTCCTTGTCACCTTCGTCGTCCTCCAGGTCGAAGACCTGCGGGCGGGCGTCGAACAGAGCACGGACCGGCTTCAGATGCTCCTCGCCCCAGGTGCAGAACGGCGAGTCCGCGTACGACCACTTCAGATCCAGCACCGCTTCCTCCGGCCAACCCGCGGTCGCTTCGGCGAGCGCCTCGAGCGACCAGGCCGACAGGGCGGGCCCGAACGCCTCGCCTGTGGTGACCAGCACCCAGTACGAGAAATGGTGGTCCGGCCGCTCACGCAACAGGTCCGAGACCGCCGCCCCGACCGCCTGGTGCAGTGCGTCCACCAACTCCTCCTCGCCGGGCATCTCCGGCTGCTTCTCCGGCTGCTTCTCCGGCTGCTTCTCCGGCTGCTTCGCCGATTGCTTTGCCATCGTGTCTTCCTCCCCGTTCGAAGCGCCGCATAGTACGGCCCGATCAGCTCCGCCAGGAAGACAATCATGCTCTGCCGTCGGTCTCCTTCGGCTCCCAGGGCATCGAGGCGCCCCACCGACTCCGCATCGAGGTGCTCAGCGCTGAGCAGGCGGTCGGCCCGGCGATCAAGCTCAGCGGGTCCAAGCCTGTCTACGCCGGGGTCAATCCCAAGACCACCAAGACCACCAAGACCGCCAAGACCGCCAAGACCGCCAAGACCACCAAGACCACCAAAGGCAGCGACGGCACCGAGTTCACGTCCTGATCGCGGTTATCGGCATGTCCGAGCCGAGCTCGGTGAGCGTCTCCACCGACTCCGTCACTCTCGACGGCTGAACCCGCAGGCCCGATGACGTGACGTGCTGGCCGAGGCGGTGCGGGAAAGCCACCGTCCCGTGCGGCGCGGCGCGGGGGACCGGTGCGCGCGGTCACTGGACCGTCGCTCTCCCGTCCCCTGCCATACCGTCCGTCACTGTGACCGTTGGCCGGACGGCCGGAGTTGACGCAGAGGCGGGGAGCCGGAGGGCCGCCGCCCCCGAGGTCGCCAGGGCACAGGCGATCACGACGTAGGCCGCCCGGTAGTCGCCGGTGGCATCGGCGAGGCGTCCGGTGACCAAGGGGCCGGCGAAGCCGGCGAGATTGCCGAGCGCGTTGATCCCGGCGATGGCGGTCGCCGCGTGGCGGCCGCTCAGGGCGCCGGTGCACCGGTTCCAGAAGGCGGGTGCGGCGGCCAGACCCCCGGCGATCACGACGGTGAGGCCGGCCAGCGTGAGCAGGGGCGGGTGGGCGAGTGCGGCCACAGCGGCGGCGAGCGCGGCGGCCGCGGCGGGCATGGCGATGAGCGACACCCGGCGGCCTTCCCGGTCGCTGCGGCGGCTCCAGACGAGCATGACGGGCGCCCCGACCAGGTAGGGGAGCGCGGCGAGCACGGAGACACCGGAGGTGCCCACGCCGGGGAAGAGCCTGGCGAGGGCCTGCGGAAGGAAGAACTGGAGCGAGTAGGCGGCGAAGCACAGCCCAGCGTGCACCAGCCCGAAGTGCGCGATGCGGCCGAAAACGGCGCGGTCAGCGACGGTGGATGGCGCGTCCACGGCCAGCTCGGCGGCCAGGGCCTGCCGTTGACCATCCGTCAGCCAGGCTGCCTGGCGTGGCGAGTCCGGCAGCATGCGCAGTGCGGCGATCCCGAGTACGACGGCGGGGGCTGCCTCGACGAGGAACATCGCTCGCCAGCCGCTGAGGCCGAGGATGGGGGAGTGCTCGACGAGCAGGCCGGAGAACGGCAGACCGACGGCGGTGGCGAGCGGAATGGCCAGCAGGAACAGGGCCAGCGCTCGGGTGCGCTCGCGGGCGGGGAACCAGGCGGTCAGATACGCGACGACACCGGGGAAGAACCCTGCCTCGGCCAGCCCAAGGAAGAACCGGGCCAGATACAGGCCGTGGGCGTCGGTGACGAAAGCGGTGGCGGCCGAGCACAGCCCCCACGCGGTGACCACACCGGCCAGCCAGCGGCGGGCGCCGAACCGCCCCAGGGCCGCGGCGGCCGGAACGTGGAAGACGACATACCCGACGAAGAAGATCCCCGCGGCCGTACCGTAGGCCGTGGCACTCAGATGCAGCTCGGCGTTCATCGCCAGTGCGGCGACGCCGATGTTGGCACGGTCAAGGAAGTTGACCACGTACAGCACGAACAGCAGGGGCAGCAGCCTGCGCGCCACCGTGCGCACCGCCTGCCGGCCGACCGTCCCGTCCTCCGCCACCGCCCCGTCCACGCTCGCCGCCATTGGCTGCTTCCTCCGCTCCTTGCGTCACCTGGTGCCGCGTTCCTTCCTTCGCTCACGTCCAACGACGGGAGCGGGTGCCGGATGTGCGCGGCGAGGAGCGAAGGGTTCTCGGCAACCCGAACGGGTCGCGGTGCGCCTCATTCGGCCCAGCGCGGCCTCCTGCAACGAGGGGCGCAGGCGACTGTGCGAGAGGACGCGCCGCCGGTCGACGGAGCGCATTGCGTGGGGGTTGCTGTGGCCGATTGAGAAGACGTCCGTCACGCTGTTGGGCCTCGGCGCGATGGGCACAGCGCTGGCCCGTACCTGGATGCTGGCCCGTACCTGGATTGCTGCCGGCCACCCGCCCACCGTCTGGAACCGACCTGGCCGACAGGGGCCTGGTCAACCTGACCCTGGGGTCGCGCATGCCTTCGCTTTGATCCGCAAGGAGGGCATCGATCCCGCCTCGTTTGCCCCGCTGCTCGCCGGCTGTACTGGCTGTCAGGTGGTGGATCAGGGATGAAGTGGGACAGGGCGTCGGGCGGACGGATTGCGGGTATGCCCAGGGGGAGGGTGTGGGACTTGCGCGGGGTTTGGCGTGCGTGTCTGAGCCATCTGAGCTAACTGGCGATGGTGCTGAGGTCGGTGCCGGTCAGATCACAGCTTGCGTCCCACAGTCGTGCCGCGACGGAGGGCTCGGCGAGGTGGTTCCACACCGGTTCGCGTCGGGGCGCGCCGCGTAGGCCGAAGACGCGTGGTCCCCACAGCTGGCCTCCTCGCACGGCCGGGTCGAGTACCGCTCGGACGGCGGGCCATGCGCCGGCGTGCTTGCCCTGGACAAGGAGGGCCGCAGGTGCCGCGCTCAGCCGTGCGCCGGTGGTTCGGACATGGACCGGTGGCCGTGACGGGGTGAGGGAGTCCAGCGCGCCGCCGGGGTGTACCACCACGCTCGCCACCGTGCTGCCGGCAGCACGCAGGCGGCGGTCGAGTTCGACGCCGAAGTACATCTGTGCCAGCTTGGAGCGTCCATAGGTGCGCTTGGGTCGGTAGCCCTTTCGGGACTGCAGGTCGTCCAGGTCGAGCCGCTCGGACTTCGCCGCGAAGCTGCCCATGGTCACCACGCGGGCCGCTGGCGCGGCCGACAGTAGCGGCATCAGCCACTGGGTCAGGACGAAGTGTCCGAGGTGGTTCGTGCCGAACATGAGCTCGTGGCCGTCCCGGGTCTCTTTGCGTGGCGGGTCGTCAAGCGCGACGCCGGCGTTGTGGACTACGGCGTCGAGGCGTGCCACCTCCAGTGATTTCACCGTTGTTTCGAGCGATGAGAGGTCGGCGAGGTCCAGCCGTACGGCCCGCACCCGTGCGCCGGGGACACGAGCGCGGATCGAGGCCGTGGCGGCCTCGGCCTTGGCGGGATCCCGGCTGCCGAGTACGACGGTGGCTCCGGTTGCCGACAACTGCTCTGCGACGAAGTACCCGATGCCGGCGTTGCCGCCGGTGACCAGGATGACGAGGCCATCGGCACCGGGCAGTCGTTGGACGTTCCAGGGCGGGGTGGACGACATGGCAACGGGGCTCCCTTGGTGTGGAAGGCGGCTGAGGCTGCTGCCTTGGGCAACTCGACCCCACGGTTCCAGCGGCCGCCGACACATCGCCTATGGCTCACCGACAGTCCTGCCGACGGCCGGTGTCCTGCCCGGCGTCCTGCCCAGCGTCCTGCTGGAGCGGTGCTGGAGCGGTGCTGGCGTGGTGTTGGCTCCTCGCGGCACCGCGGCGCTCAGCGTCATGTTGGCCGACCGGCACACGCAATGGCCAACTGGGGTGCTCAAGCGCAGCGCGCCCTCACGCTTGATCGTTTCCTGGTCCGGGAAGCGCGCGCCCCCACCGACGCGATCTGCCAGCGCCTCCAGACCCTCGGCATCCACGTCACCGCCGCCCCCTCCACATCAACCGGCCTCCGGTCCCCGACCGCAAGTGCCCCCGGCCGACCGCCCGTTCTGCGTCATCGCCCACGACGACGCCTGGGCGACGATCGGCCACGAATGGGCCGGCGCCCTCGTGATCGTGCTCCGCAGCGGCGGCTGTACCAAGGGCCACCTCTTGGTCCTCCCGCGCGGCCACGTCGCGGACCTCACGACCGGCCCGGGGTTCCGCCACCGTCCAGCTGCGCGCCGCCGAACCCGCCCAGCAACTGGGCGGCGGTCAGTGGGACTACCTCACCTCCTGCGGACCGGACGTCACCCAGGCCGTGTTCCGCCTGGGCGCGCTTGATCCCCCGGACCGCCGGCGAGGCCTGTACCAAGAGAGTGACGGGCCGTTGGAGAGCGGCGCTTCCGCATACGACCTGCTGTAAGGGGATGCGCCGCCGGCGGATGGAGCGCACTGCGGGGGGCCGCATCGAGTTGGTCGAGCTCACCGGGCGCTTCGGCCGCAAGGGTTGCCGCCTGGTGGGGGAGTCGAGCGCTACCCGGCCGGTAGCGGTCCGTCTAGGGCGCGGGGCTGGGCAGTGCTGGATATCCGGGTGCTTACCCTGGCCCTGTGCCGTGTGGGGACGGGCCGTGGCAGATCCGGTGACAAGCGGGTGGCCGGACGACTGTGTGGCGGTCGGCTTGGCCCGTCGGGCCTCGATTTCGATGTCGACCGTATGCGGAGAGGCCCGACAAGGTTCTGTCGGGCCTCTCCGCGCATTACGCGTGCGCTGTGTGGAAGTGCGTCAGCGTTTCCGCAGCTGGTGAATTACAGAGACAATGCAAACACCGGCAGCAAGGCCTCCCAGGGCCCATGGGATGCTCGGCTTGCCGCCATTCTCATCCCAGCCGATGGCAGCAAATGCCCAGGTGATGAAAAGGACTGCGATAGGGGCCCAACGTCGCGTACGGATACGTCGGTACCCTGCATCTTCCTGTGGCATTTCCTCCCCTTTCCCGACGTTTACATTGATTTGTTGAACTTCAGCTTGCAGTATTTGTTGGTGCACTTCGGCTTCCAGTGTACCTTGCCCTTACCGCCGGCCACTGGCCCGATGAAGCTGGTGCTGTAGTACTTCCCCGAGACTTCGAAATCTTCACCGTAGCTGCAGACGGGAAGCTTTCCCATCAGGCAGGTCTGGGCCTTTCCGGTAGCTTTCCACTCGACGATTGTCTTGCTTTTGCCGGACTGGTAGGGCCCGTTGAGCTTCAACTCCCAGCCGGTCAACTTGGCGGGTGCGGTCGTCGAGTCCTCGCCCCAGGCTCGACTGTCGGTAATATCGCCCTTTCCGTTCTCGCAGATCTGAATCCGCATCTTCACGTGCCCAAGTCGCATGGACACTTTGGCCTCGGACGGGTAATAGGCCTGCGAAAAGGTTTGACAGCCGCCGATTGCGGCCGCCGGGGCCGCCGAAGCAAATATCATTCCCCCGGAAAGCGCACCAAGCGCCAGAGCCCCTGCCCCTATGCGGCGAGCGTAAGACGCAAATCCCCCATTTTTGAATTCACTGGTCGGGTGAAACTGCGCCGATAGTAGACATGGGTTTCTATTCGGATCAAGCTGAATGACGCTCGCCATATTTCAGGTATTGCTCTTTAAATCAGGCAAACAGTGATATCTCCTCCTCGAGGAGGGCGCAACACCGGTCGGGCGGGGCGGCTGGTGGTCTGGCCGGATGCGACAGGTGCCCGTGGGTGCCCGAGGGGGGCTCTTACCCCTCGCTGAAGTCGTCCTGTGTGCAGTCGAGGGGCGGCTGTCTGTGCCGCTGGAGGGCGCCGCTCGGTGTGTACAGGCACCGCGCCCGGCTGGTGCGGGCGCTCCAAGCACGGCTGGATCGCCTCACCGAAGCCCTCCCGGCGGTCGGACTGCCGCCGGGAGACGGAAACGGCAGCCGGTTCATCCTCCGCGGGAGGCGGGGCGCCGACAGGCACCCCGCTGGTTCCACGACACCCCGCTGGTTCCACGACACCCCGCTGGTTCCACGACACCCCGCTGGTTCCACTGGCACTCTGCTGGTTCCACCGCTTGCCCCTGAGCGCCGAAGCACGCCGACCCCTCCGCAGGCGTCCAGTTGTCCCGGATCTCCGAGTGCGTCATCAGTGTCGACGCAGCCGGTTGCGGCGAGATCGAAGAGATCGAACAGGTGGTGGCATTGTTCGGGCGCCTCGCCGGGTGGGCGTGGTCAGGCGATCCAGTCGGTGGTGGTGCCGAGGACCGCGGAGCCGTCCAGGTCGGTGAGCTTGGTGCCCACGAAGCCTCGGGCCCAGTCGGAGGTCTGGAGACGGAAGGCGGGCTCGTTTGCGGTCAGCGCTTCCATTACCGACTCGGCGGCCGCCTCGGCGGTCTGCGCGCCGTTGAGGAACTGGGAGGTCATGCGGTTCAGGTAGGCGTTGAGCTGGGGTGCGTACGGTCCGGCATCGGCGACGGCCTCTTCCAGGTCGACGCCGGCGTTGGCGACGAACGCGGTCGCCACGGCGCCGGGCTCGATCACGGAGACGGACACGCCGTGCGCCGCGGCCACGGGGGCCAGGCTCTCCATGTATCCCTCGACGGCGAACTTGGCCGCGCAGTAGGCCTCGTTGAAGGGCTGTCCGATGACGCCGCCGACGCTGGTGACGGTGATCAGACGGCCGCCGGAGGCGCGCAGGTGGGGCATGGCCGCCTTCGAGACGTTGAGCACGCCGAAGAAGTTGACCTCCATGACCTTGCGGACCTCGGCCACGGACTCGTTCTCCAGGGTGCCGAGGTGTCCGGCGCCCGCGTTGTTGACGACGGCGTCCAGGTGTCCGTAGTCGGCCAGTACGCCTTCGATCGCGGAGGTGATCGAAGTCTCGTCGGTGACGTCGAGCCGGCGGATGTCGAGCTCCACGCCGGCTTCGGCGGCGGCTTGGCGCAGGGCGTCGGAGCGGCTGGGGTCACGCAGCGTGGCGATCGTCGTCCAGCCGGCGCGTGCGGCGGAGACGGCGGCGGCGAGGCCGATGCCGGAGGAGGTACCGGTGATGAGGAGGACCTTGGGGGACTGGGGAGACGAAGACATGGGGGAGGCCTTTCGTGGCACAGGGGCGTCGTGTCGGCACGCTTAAGTGCGTGTACACACACCATAATGTTTACGTGCGTGTACACGCAACCGCTAAGCTGGTGGCATGCCGAAGAAGAAGCTCGCACAGGCGGAGATGCCGGTGGCCGACCACGCCTTTTACGGGCTGGTCTGGGCCGGGACTGTCATGACGGACCGCGTGGACCGCGCCCTGAGCAAAGCGCACGACCTTCCGGTCTCCTGGTTCGAGGTCCTGCTCTGGCTGGCCTCGAGCCCCGACCCCGTTCCGGCCTCGGTTCTGGGCAACAGCACCATGCTCAGCCGTAGCCAGGTCTCGCGCGTCGTCGACGCCCTCCAGAGCCGCGGACTGGTCACCCGCACTCCCTCGCCCCACGACGCCCGCTCCGTCGAGGTCTCTCTCACCCCCGAGGGCCACCAGCTCTTCGAGGCCGCCGACACCACCCGCCGCGAATGCCTCGCCCCCGTCTTCACCGACCTCCTCGACCAGAACGACCTGCAGGCGCTCAGCACGGTATGGAAAAAGCTCAAGGCCAATAAAGACACATAGGCCCTGTCGTCCGGATCCGAGCAGAGGAGCCCACCACCGCCCCGCAACCACCCGACGGCCCACCCGGCCCGAGGGAGCCGGCCAGCGCAACCACTGCCCGCACTACCTGCACCCGCTCCACGCAGACGTCTCGCCCTGTGGCGGGGCATTGGTCTTCAGGGGACTGGGCTGCTTTGGTCTGGCGTCCCGCCCTTTGGCTGGGAGGTGGAGCGGGGGTCGGTGACCGCGTTCGGACGTGCTTGGCGTGGCCTGGGGTCGCGTTCGGCTTGGTTGATCGGGCGGTTGGCCTGCGGTCCGGTAGTTGTGTGGGAATGACGTCGACGTCGAGGTTCCGTTGATGTGGTGGTGCGCCTACGGGCGGCTGCGCACTCCCGGATCTTCACAGCGAGGTTCCGGCGGAGCCTGGCCTGGTGATCTCGTCGTCGCGCCGGGCTTCGCCCGGCACGGTGGAGCCGTGCTTGGCGACCTGCGATGGAGATTGACAGGCTTTCGGCGGCGACACTGCCATCGACCTCGCCTTCCTCACCACGTATCCGCATGCCATCGGCCCCTTCGGGTCAGACCCCATGGCCCTCTCCGTGGCTCAAGTGGCTCGCGCTGCGGAACTGCTCGGGCAGATCGACTTTCCGGCCCTCGTGGCCGCTCTGCCGACAGACGAAACAGAGGCGGGCAGCCGCAGGTTTCGGTCGCAGGGCCCTTGCGGTAGGTGTGCAGGCGCCAGCCGCGCATGCTGCCGTGATCGATGCCTTCCTCTTGTCCGATGACGCTCACCGCGCCACCTCCTGGGAGTCGTGGGTGACAGCGGCCAAGATCTTTTCCCGCGTACGGCCAATCACTCCCCACAGGTGGTCCCCGTTGACGGCCAGTTCCGCTCCCCGGCTGCGCGCGCCGCCTGTTACGGTGCGTGACCGAGCTGCGGCGAGGCCCACTGCCGTGTCGGGGCGGTAGGCGACGGGTGGCCTGCAGAAGACGCACCGAGCCGCGGACGGAACGTGAAGACGAGACTGCCCGCGCCGACTTCGGCGAGCGGCGAGCGGCGAGCGGCGAGCGGTCGAGGCTGAATGGCAGCCGGCCGAAGCTGACGTGCGATCAGTTGGAGACCGTCGCCCTCGTCGGCGATGCCAACAGGCTCCGTCGTTGGTCTCCTCGATGAGGAAGCCGCGATTCGGCGAAAGTCCCGCTGCGGCGCTCGTAGGATGCCTGGATGCCCAAGCCGATACGGATGAGCCGCACGTGGGTTGCCGCGTGGGCGGTGCTGTGCGCGGCCGGCCTCGCCGCCACCGCCCAACTGAACGCCTCCTCGGCACCGGCCCCGCAGCCCGAGAAGCCCGTCAGCGCCGAGTGCGCCGCGTACATCGCGGACATCGAGATGCAGCTGGCCAAGGCCAAGGCCAAGCAGGAAGGCAGGGGAGACGGAGTGCTGGCCTTTTCGCGAGTCAAGGTCGGCGCCGAGGACGACTGCCGCGACGATCTCCGCAACCACTTCCGTGGCGATCGGTGAGACAGGGGACCTGGCTCGCCGCGATGGCAGGGCTGTCCTTCGTCAGTGCCGGGGCGATCATTACGGTGCGCGCCACGTCGGAACCGGAGCCGTGGCCCACGCCGCCGCGGGTGTACTCCTCCTGCCTGGCGGCCGACACCGAGCCGGTGCCTGCGGACGACGACCCGTGCGACGGCCACTGAACAACGTCTGAGCGACCGTCCGCCGCGGGAGGGCAGCCCAAATGGGCACGCACACCCGAGCTGTGGCCAGGCGACACGACAAGCGCGGCTACGTCTTCCTCGGCACGGCCACTGCAGCCGCCCTCACGAATTGGCTCCGGACATGACCGCGCATCACGACCTCAGCTCACCAACGCATCCGGAGCCAGAGCCAAGCCAGAGGCCGCGAGGAAGGACTCAAAGCTGATGACTCCGCGGCCGGTGCCGTCGTCCCAATCGACGAGGACTTCCGAGAGGCCCTCGCCCCAGGAGTCGGGTGTGTCGATGTCAGGGCCAGGATGCCGCTCGACGCAGCCTTCACCATGCCGGTAGTGGAGGAACAAGTACTGGCCCTCCACCGTCCAGGCATCCCACTGGGACGGGTAGGCGGAGCACGTCTGCACAACCCGTACCAGCATCAAACCCGCCACCTCATCCATCCGCTGATGGTCGCGCGCCAATAGAAGGTGGGCAATCGACTTCAGCCTGTTGCCGCAGCAGCAGCCAGGTCGACATTGGCCATGATCGCCCGGACAAGTCCTGGTCGCCGGCTGCGCCAACGCCAACAGAGAGCTGAGTTCTGTCCCTCGCAATCGAACACCGAGCTACCAGCGCGGCGCCAATGCCTCGGTCTGCGGCTGGGGCGACACGACCGGGAACGGCGGCTGGGCGCCGACCTTGCGCACAGCGAGGGTGGGTGCAGTCCAACTCCAGCTGCGCAAAAGGGCATGCCGGGAGCGCGGAAGGAACGTACAAGCCGGCTTGGATGCTGTGTGTGGGGGCGTCAGCGGTGAACCCTGTCCAGGCACAGGTTCTCGTCCCCCAGCCGGCCGCCGGTCTCCTTGTACTGGTCGTACTTGGCGGGGCATACGGCGTCAGAGTTATAAAGCTCCGAGACGATCCTGTACTTCGCCTTGGTGTTGCTGCAGTCGATGGCAAAGAGCACCGGCTTGGCGTGGCTTCCACGGTTTTCCAGACAGTCGCCGACGGATGCCTCACGAGCGGTCTTCACCGGCGGGTCATCGGTGCTCAGCCCCCAGCAGACCAGCCCGAAGGCGGCCAGGGCACCGAAGCCGATGAGCGCCGGCATCCAGGGCCGCCGGCGTGGCCCGGTGGGTATGAACCCGGGCGGAGTCGGCTGCGCCCACTGCTGGGGCGCGGGCTGGCCGAACGCCTGCGGCTGACCGTAGGGGGCCGTGGCGTGAACAGGTTGGGCGTGGACGGGGTGGCCGCCTTGTCCGTACGGCGGCAGTGCTGCGGGCGGACCGTACGGGCTGGAGCCGTAGGAGCCGGCGCCGGGCTGGCCGTAAGGGGCGGAGCCGTCGGGCGGCGGCGGGTGCGCGGACAAAGTGTTCCCCCATGTCGCTTCGGTGTTCGGTGCTACAGGCTAGCGGTGCGACACCCCCGCGCCTCCGGCGGAGGAATCACCGGAGATGGCCTCCGCCTTCGGCTGGTCAACACCGAGGCACCGCCGCAGTCGTGGGCCCGGTATGTTCCACCAGGCGCGGGCCCACGAAAGGGCCATTGTCGGTGCTGGGCCGAACCGGGACTGTGGCCGACTGCCGACTGCCGACTGCCGACTGCCGACTGCCGACTGCCGACTGCCGGCAGCCGGGTGGAGCTGGCGGTCTTGGCGGTGCGCGCGTCCGATTCCCGGCAGAGCACAGCCACCCGCTGCGCCAAGCTTGAGCCAGTGGGGCGTGCCCGCGCGGTTCACCACCGCCACCGGACATGACAGTTGCCACTCGGTTCTGCCCGAGATGGTGGCGATGGCCGAGCAGCTGTCCGCGGTCGACAAAGTGCTGGTGATGCGTCGCGACGCCCACCCTCTGTACCGGAACATGTTGGACGGTCAAGGCCGATGGGCACGGCGCCCGGGTGCCGCGCCGGCCCTGGCCGCGGAACAAGCCCGCCCCTACACCGACGACGAGGCCGCTCGATTCTGGGCCGTCCAGCGCTGGCTGCACACGATGGTCCCGCAGTACCGCAACGACCTCATCGCGGTCGCCGGGCCGGCCTGCCCGCTGATGCCCGCCCGGCAGCCGCGCCAGCTGAACAACCCGGCCGCTGCGGCCGCGCTGCCGGTATTCGCCTAGGACGGCGACGCCGCCAGCACCCGGTGGGGCCTTGCCCTGTCGATACACGGTGACCGCCCGGCGGCGAGACCGTATCGCGGAGGTGGTGCTTCTGCTCACCCATCCGAGGGAAGGCTCCCTGCGGTTCGTTGCTCGGGCGGAGCGCCTGCGCCCGAGCACTTGGCAGGCTCGCGGGATCCGCGGGCGGACATCCTGGAGAGTTTCATGGATCTCACAATGCAGTCCGGAATCAACCGATCGTTGATCATGGAACCGATCGAGGCCGATAGCGCTCCCGTGGACGCGCTGCCTCCCTTAGAACTGGTGGCCGCGCCTCTCCCCGAGGCGCGCGCAGCAGAAGCCGGGCTGCCGTTGGCGGAGGCCGGGAACGACCCCGGCTACCTCATCCCGCAGGACGTCGCAGCGCCCGGCATGCCCAACGGCGCCCGCCGCGTGGACGAATGGACGGACAAGCTGACCGATGGTCAGCTCTCGGAACTCCGACACCTGCACGCGGACGCCTTCAGCGACGACGAGTTCCACAGGGGCGTCCAGTTCATCGACTCCACCACCACCGGCGAGGCGCAAAAGTACCTCTACGACCACTTCGACGACTTCCGCGAAGTCGCCGGGGGCGCCAATCGCCTGGTCCACGCGGGCGGCCTGCGGGTGCGGTACCCGTGGCGGGCATCCACCGACACCGCCCAGGGCCCCACCAAGGTCGGCTACAGCGTCAGCCACACACTCACCAAGACCGAGACCGAGACGAAGGGCTGGTCGGCGGGCGGGTCGCTCAAGCTGTCCATCGGCAAGCTCGGCGACGCCACCTTCTCCGGCAGCTACACCTACAGCCGTACCAACAGCACCGCCTGGGCCACCACCGACACCGTCAGCTCCGACCTGACGGTCAGCGACAAGCAGTGGGGACGCATCGACGTCTACAACATCGGCGGCACCTACGACGGATATCTGTTCTTCTGCACGTGGAACCTTCCCGTAGCCGCCGAGGACCACCGCTACCGCGTCTTCCACTTCGACGGCCGTCGGTTCAGGTGCCCGTATGGCCTCCTGGTCTTTCCGCTGAAGGACTTCTTCGTCAAGTCACCCGACAGCCCCTCCCCAGCCGTGCGCATGCAACGCCTCTGGGCCAACGGCACCAAGGCGCCCGACACCGACTTCCCCGCCACGGGCCGTTAGGCCTCGGCCGGCGGCCCGGAGACGTCCAGCCCCTTGAGGAGCTCGGCGTAGAGGGCAGCGATACGCGCGACCTCGTCGGGCCCGGCGTCGCTGAGCCGGGCAGCGCGAGCATGCTGTTCTTGAGCGGCCTGCGGTACCGGTCCCGGCTCTGTGCGGTTCGCATCGGTGCTCCCTCCCCTAGGGCGCGATCTACAAGCAGTTTTCTGGGTTTTGTCGCTCTGGAACCGTCTTCTTGACCACTCACCGTAGGGGCGGGAATGAGCCATATGGGCGGCCGGACCTGCACGATACTTTCGATTTTGCAAACCATGAAGTCTGTTTTTGATGGGACTGTCGCCGCAGCTCCGGCAATTCGGTGCGGAGCGGTGTCCGACTCCCCGGTGCGGGCCCGGAAGATGTGATGAGCATCCCGCTATGACACCTGGTCAGCGACCTTGCCCTCAAAAGTGGCGTCAGCGCTCCCCAGGTCGGTCACTTCGACCGTTACGGAATCCGCCTTCGCCCCCTTGGGGAGCGAGAACCGGAACGTATGAGTAGCGGCCCGCTGCGGAGCAATGAAACCGGTGTCGGCGCCGCCGGCGCCGCTCGGGATGAGGTCGGCTTCCCTCAGCTCGTCGCCGTAGTAGACGCGCAGGGTCTTCTTCATCGGCGTGTAGGGCAGATCCGCCGCGCGCGCGTCATTGCGCACGGTCAGCTCCCCGGAGAACGTTGCCCGGCCACCGTTGCCCGCGCCTTCTTGCCGGACGTGGTCGACGGTCATCTGCGGATCCGCCTTCCACTGCCCAAAGGCCAGTGTCTTGTGAGTGTCCGGTGCCGGCCGCGGGTGGAGGATCGAGTCCTTGCGGGCAGCGGCCCCAGGAAAGGGGCCCTCGAAGAAGTCGATGTCGCCGGTGGCCCCGAACATTGTCATCGGTTGCGTGGTGATGGTGACTGGCTCTCCGGCCGCGTCGGCCGGTACCGCGACACCCACCGTCAGGGTGTAGGCCCCGCCGGGCTTGACGCGCGGAGGGTCGTCGCTGATCGCGTCGGGCATACCGTCGATGCCGGTGTCGGTGAACTCGGCGGCGGGCTTCCCTCTCGCCCCGTACCGGACGGTGGGGGAGAGGTCCAGCAGCTGCTGGACCTCGCCGGTCTTGTTGGTGAGCGTCCAGGTCATCTTCGCCGCACGCCACCCCCGCGGCAGACCCTTGGCCTTGGAAGTCGGCGCCACCTGGATCAACGCAGAGGGCGACAGCCTCCAGTTGCCCTTCTCCGTGGTCACGCCCTCGCCGAGCTTGTGCATGCCCACGGGCAGCTCACGCTTCACCTTCTGCGACGCCTTGGGCTTCCCGTCGACAGCGGGACGCTGCTTCGCGGGAGGGCCGCCGGCACACCCCGTCACCAGCCCTGCCATCGTCGCGCCGAGCACGACCCAGCCAACCTTCCTCACTGCTGCCCCCTCGCGTGCGACCACCAGGGCGCCGCGCCCTGCCGGGGGCCGATTGTGCCAGCTCAGACGCCCCAAGATCCGGTCTGTGGAAGACGGGGGCTGGAATCCGACATTGGCGGTGCCGGCGTCTTGGCTTCGACCTCTTCCTCGAACGTCCATTGCGACCACCATCGCTCGGGTGCCGGTTGCGCCGGCACCGCTTCCTCAGGATCCGCACCGCTGCGGGAGGCGGCAGGTCCCGATGCCTGCGCATTCTGCTGCTCCGGCACGCGACCACGGCGAGCGCGTGGCCGTCGTCGGTCAAGAGATCGCCGATCGTGCCGCGGCCGTCGGCCTGGTGGTGCCGGCTGGCCGGCAGTTCACGGACGATGGGTGGGCCAGCAGTCGGTACGCGTCGGGCACTGTTCCCGCTCGGACAGCCAGGACAGATGCCGTGTGTGCGTGCGCAGGGCGATCATCTCGGTCACCAAAGGCCCCAGCGGCTGCGCCACCACGGCGAAGTCCGCGCACCGCTCAATATGCCGGTCCGGGAAGGCGGTGACGTCGACAACGCATGGGCGGAGGCGATCGCCCCCACCACGGAACCGACGATGTCCTGGACCTCCTCGATGGCCCGGCCCTCCATGGACAGCGGATTCCAGCACGCCATCCGGTCGTCCATGGCCGGGCGGGCCAGGTTGATCTCCTACACCCGGCCGGCGACCGCGGGATGCGCGAGGTAGGGGCGGGGCCCCTGCCACACCGCACCGTGCGGGGCGAGGAACCAGGCGCCGTCGCCGGCGTAGGCACGGACCAGGCACTCCACGAGAGCCTTGACCCGCCGGGGACCGCGATGACGGCAGTGCTGACTCCGAGTCGGTCAAAATCGCTGCAGCAGACCAGTGCTGACGGCATCGCACATAGATTCTTCAGAACCATGACCAAACCGGATGACGGAGGAACACCCCGCATGCGCTCGATCCTGCAGATTCCCGCCGCCCTGTCCATCGCATCCACACTCGTGCTGGTGGCCGGGTGCGCCGGGGCCGGGCCAGGGGCTGATCCGAAGCCGCAGACAACGCAGTCGAAAGGGCCGGCCGCAGGTGCTCCCGCACGCCAGGACTACGACCCTCCCCAGAAATTCGCGACCCAGGGCGTACGTCTTCCCGAGACCGCGGCCGGCGACAGCATCAGCATGGGCGGCACCCTCCGCAAGCCCCTGCCCCTCGCGCTGCACGGCACCCGAGCCTACGCCGCGGCCGCGACGAACCTGCAGGTCATCGACACCGGCACGGGCAAGGTAACGTCGACCGTACGGCCGCGCCGCGAGCCGATCGCCAAAGAGGACACAGAGACCAGCGCCCCTGTCCTGACCCAAGACGGCCGACAGGCACTCGTCCCGTTCGTGGTCGAACTCCCGGGCAAGGGCACCACGCCGAGCCGAGTCGGAGTCGAGCTGGACGCCGTGAAGACGGCCACCGGCAAGGCCGCGTGGACACTCGACCTCGACAACCTCCCCAACTGGGCCAGCCAGCCCGCCACACAGGCACGCGTCATTGCCACCACGGCGACCACTGCGGTAATCAGCGTGACCAACGGCGAAAACGGCAGCACCTACGCCGTTGACCTCGCCTCTCGCAAGGTCACATGGCACAACGACAAGATGCCCGCACTCGCCGTCATCGGGCACACAGCCATCACGCTCACCAGCAAGGACAGCGTCCGGCAGCAGGTCGTCGGTCTCGACATCGACCACAACGGCAAGCGCAGCTGGAGCAAGCTCGATGCGTACGAGCTGACCGTCCACCCGGCCGGCCCGCACCTGGTCGCCGTCAGGGGGCTCGACTACGACACCGGCAAGTCCATCGGCATGTTGCTCAAGCCCGACGGCAGCAAGGCAGGCGACCTCACCGGCGAGTTGTCGGGCCTCACCTGCCACTACGACGAGCGGTCGGTCACCGTCTGCCAGACCGAGGGACCTCGGACGCTCGCGCTGGACGCCCAGAGCGGCAAGAACCTCTGGAGTCTGCCGGACCAGGGTGGTAACCGGGTCGCCCCGGCCGTCACGGCTGCCTGGCACGGCATCGTCTATGGCACGACCAACAACGGAGCCGTCGCCCTGAACGCCAAAACCGGAGCCGACCGGGACACCGCCCCAGGCACCGCCCCGGTAGCCGTGAACGAGTACACGGGCATCACCCTTGACCAGATGGAGGGACAGGCGCTCATCGCCCACCCAGCAGCCGGCTGAATGGAGGACCACCGACAGTACGTCCGGTCTGGTCCTTCGGACGACCCAAACGCCCGGGCCTCAGGCCCTACAGCACGGGTCGCCGACGCATCGGTCCCGTCATAGCGGGGAGGTGTAGTCGGCGGGGTCCTGTGGGGCGGCGATGGAGTATGGGGAGTGGAATCGAAGCGATCAGGCGGCTGATCGCTACTCACCGAGACGAGTTTTCCGCGCTCCTCGCTGAGGCAGAGAGGAGCGCGACACTCACGGGACCGTACAAGCCCGGTGATGGGTCAGGAGTCGTGGTTGAGTTTGCTGGCCGTGTAGTAGGTGTCGAGCATGTCGGCGAGTTCGGGGAACGCGGGGATGTAGGCGAGGACTTCGGGGGGCGGGGTGAGGGTGTCGTGGGTTTCCTCGGCGACGGCCCGATATTCGGCCTCGTACATTTCGTCGAGGTGGACGGGCCATTCGACGGGCAGTGACCAGTTCCATTCGTGACCGATGGCCAGGCGGTGCACGGTGGCGTGGCGGACGGTGTCCTGCCGGTTCATGGTCTCGATCGGTGGGCGGGATGGCCGGAAGAGTGCGATCTCCGGCATCGGCGGGGTCCCGTCGATGATCAGGTCGGCCAGCTGGGTGGCCAGGAGGGGGGAGGTGTGCAGGCCGTCGCGGAAGGTGCCGGTCATCAGCCACAGTCCGGCCAAGCGGGTCTCGCCCAGGAGGGGATGGCCATCCAGGGTCATCGGCCGGTTGCCGACCCGGGTGGCGGAAATGTCGCTGAACCACAGGTCCCTGCGCAGCTGCTTGGCGGCGCAGTCCAGCAGGAACGCGAGATCGCGGACGCTGGGGTCGCTCCCGGGACGGGGCCGGTGGTGTTGGTGGCGCCCACGTACACCTGGCCCGGTCCGCGCGGCACGGTGTGCAGCCCGCACCCGAAGGACCGGTTCGGGGTGCGCACGACACAGTCCGGCGGCGCGACGGCCGGGCTGTTCGACAGCACCACCGAGACGCCGAACCCACTGATCAGACGGGGTATTGGGGCGGAGATGTCCGCGGGCAGCGTATCCAGCAGTGTCTGGGTGCCCACCCCTGCGGCCAGCACCACCCGCTCGACGGCCAGGACCGTGCCGTCGGCCTGGGCGATTCCCCTGGCCTCGTCCGTCTCATGGACGACACGGACGGCGTGCTTGGGGATGAGTGTGCCGCCGAGGCGGCCGACGGCGGCATGCAGTACGTCGAGCAGCGCGTCGGCGTCGACTCCGTGCTCGTGGGGGAGGAACAGGCCGCCCAACGGCCGGGCGGTCGGCTGCGGGTCCAGCCAGGGCACGGCTTCGGCCGGGTCGACGCTCTCGAAAGGTTCCCCGTAGTGCTTCAGGGCAGCACGGATCGCCGTCATTGCGGCATCGTCGATCTCCGCCATCCCGATCGCGTTGTGAATGACGACCGTCCCCCGCGCGCACCGGGCCGCCCTCCCGTCGCCCCCGCCGTCCTCCTCCAGGCCGGCGAGCCAGTCCTCCCACATCCGGGCCGCGACCACGTCCATCTCCAGCCGGGCCCGGCCGTGCACGGTGGCCATCGTGGTCGCGGTCACCTCGCCGAAGCAGCCGTTCATCGCCCCGGCCGCCGACGACGCGGCCATCGGGCGCCGCCCGTCACCGACCACCGCCACGCGCAGCCCCCGCCGCAGTAACACCACCGCCAGGGATAACCCCAGCGCCCCGTTGCCGACCACCACTACATCGAACGTCGCATCCCCCTCGCCCGTATTTGTCCCGGCCGTCACGTTCTCACCTATGGAAGCAACCATGCGTGCCATCCTCGCAACGCACGCAGGCCCCTACCAGAGAGCCTCGAACCCGCCAGGACGACACGGCCGTCGCCTCTCCTCCGTGAACGGGGAGCGGAATCACCTACCGAAGGTGCCCGATGGCGGAATTCGACTTCTCCGGAACACGATCCGTCCGCGCACTCGTGTCGGGCCCGCCCACACCGAGGGCCCGACACGACGAGCGGAGGTTACGGGGCCTTGTCGGCCACCGGTGTGTCAGCTGGTCGGTCTTGGTCTTGTGCGCTTCCGGGTGCAGTTGCTTCCTCATCTTGGTGATGGCCCGGTGCATTGGCCGACGGTCTGACCGACGTCGACCGTGAGGACGCACGCGGCACGCAGCCTGTTCGCGGTGCCATACCGGGAGCTTGATCGTGCTGGCGTGCACCCGGCGGGCGGCAGGGTAGTTCTCTGCGGCGCCACCGTCGCTGTCGGCGTATCCCGACAGGAGTGCGCCGGGGCGCTGGAACAGTGGGTGGTCGGCCATGGAGCGGGTGGAGCCGGGCACGTTGATGTGGTGTGCACGTTCGACATGCACCGCGGTCATGGATCGGCCCAACGGTAGGCCGTCCAGGGCGATGGCGGAAGGGCTCGTTCACCGCCCATCGCTGGACTGGCCCGCCACCGCGGCCGGCTGGACGGATCATCTCCAACAGGCTTGAAGGGCCTGTCGGACCAGGCGACACTGTGGCTGTGCTGGGGAACAAGAAGGTTGCGGGGGACAAAGCCGTCGCGCGCCAGATGCGCAGTGCCTACCGGTGGCTCCCTCGGGACCCGGTCAAGGCCGCGGAAGCCTATGGAAGACACCTCTTCAACGCGCGACAACAAACTCTTCAACAGGAAGAGAGGCTCTCGCGCAGCTGCTTCAACGTCGGACTGATGGTTGACAGTGGCGAACTGGAACCGCTCACAAAGCGCAGCACGCTCATCTCGGACACACTCCTCCTTTCTCACGGGGCGAACGCCCAATATTGTGAACTGGGATCGTACAACGCGGCCGACGGCATGCCAGGGGACTCTGACCTGGCGCAGAGTGATGCGGCCTTCTTTCACGCCAATGGTATTGACCTCCTCTATGGTATGCACTGCCCTGACCTTGCTGTCCTCGGAAATTGGATTCTCCAGGCTGGGCCGCTACTCAAGGAGGGGCTCGTCTGGTACCTCCCGGGCTTCTCCACGCAGGCACAAGAGGTGATTCGGGGGGAGCCGCAGCCTCCGGGGGCGTTGCGGCAGGTTTCCGCAGTCGACTACATCATCAGGAACGGTAGAATAATCGACCCTTCGGGTTCGCAGCCGGTCAAAGACCGCCTCATCCACCCTGTTCTGCAGGTTGATCTGCCGTTCATTGAAGGTGTCACACTCGGAGACTTCAGCAAGATCACTGTAGATGATTCTGATTCTTACGCGGCATTCCGTAATTTCCTGCGCGGAAGTTTCTTGTCCATGGATCAGGCGCTCAATGGAGAACAGACTCAGATTGAGCTGATCAAGTTGCGTCTGGACATTGAAGACCAGGTTCGGGCAATGAAGGCCGAGTTTTCTGTGGCGAGAAGAAAGAGGGCGTGGGCGGTGGCCGGGGCCGTGGCGGCGTATACATCCGCCCTGCTGGTAGCCGTGAACGGACCGGTTCTCGAACACGCTCTGACGACTGCTGGACTGACCACCGCTGGGACGTTCTGGGGAGCCATTACGGCTAGGGTTGAAAACAACTCCCGCGTCATCAAAAGCGGAAGGTGGTACTACGTGTGGATCCTCTCGAAGAAGAGCGGGGTCCTGTGACAGCACTCCCGTCTCGTCAACAGCCCAGCGTAGATCAGCGGCTTGCTCACCATTGAGGATTCTGACCGCGCCCCACAGGCCCGCCCTGTACCCAAGACGGGGCCTGCTGTCCCGGCCGCGGACGGCGCGGCCCAGGAGGCGTCCCTACGACGGGTGCCCGGCCGGGGCCAGCTGGCGCAGTCCCAGGTGATACGCCCCGAGCAGGTCGCCACTCGTCGCCCTGGGTGCAGTCGCACCACCCACGGTGCGGGAGCGCGATGCCGGCGCAGCCAGCACCCAGGGTTGGGTGGCATGAACAACATCGAAGCCGAGATTGACGACTATCTAGCTCGCTATGCCGGCACCCTCACTTCCTACGATGCCCACGCAGCGGCCGACCTGTGGGGAAGCCCGGGCATGATCCTCAACGACCAGCACGGCGCTGGCGTCCTGGAGTCCCGGGAAGCCATGGCCAGCGGGTTGGAGCAGTCCTACCCCCTCTACCGCAAGCTCGGCCTGGCCTCCGTCGGATACGAGCGCCTGAGCCATGAACAGCTCAGCTCCACGATCTTCCTCGTCCGCGTTCGGTGGCTCTTCTACGACGAGGACGGCAACCAGATCACCGACAGCCTCGGCAGCTACATCCTGCGCCGCGGCGATGAGGGCCTGCGGGCGTTCGTGTGCATTCCCGCCGACGACGCCGAGAAACTGCAAGCCCTCGCCGCAAAGCAGGGAATCAATCTGTTCGACGAGACCCCGTAGACCGAACTAATGCACCGGCCGCCTGTCGGCAACGGATCGGTGCCTGAACGCCTGGGCCGGGAAGGAGCATCGCTCTTCCCGGCCCAGGCGTTGCGTCCAGGAAGGCCCGGTTGGCTTCCATCCCGGACCGCGCCGGTTGCGGGGCGGTGTCCAACGGTCCCCGAAAACTCCCCGGGCTCGTCGATGGCTACGCCGCGAGTTCGTCCGACGTGGGTTCGTGGGCGTGCTTGAGGGTGGAACGGGCGAGGAACGCATCGTCGCAGGAGGCCCAGAACGGGTGTTCTTCGCGCTCAGTGTGTCTCATGAGACATGTGGCTTGACGCTGGCCGCGTGACTGGCCTGGAAGTTAGCGGGGTTGGCGAGAGCCGAGGGGACGCAAGACAGCAACGGTTGGCTGAGACGGTCAGGAACGCAGACAGCCGCCCGCCACCGGCCCGAGCACCAACTTCGCTGTCGGAGGACGACGGTGCCGTTCGGCCGGGCTACTCACCGGGCTTTGAGTAGCCGTGCTCAGGAGCAGTTCGCTTTCCCTCTCTAGTGTGATCACCATGGCTGGATCGGAAGCAGAAGATGATGTCGCCTCCCTCGGCGACGATGCAGCGAGGACGGGGGCATCGAGGGGCTGTGCGATCGCGGGCATCGTGCTCGCTTGCCTGCTGCTCCTGGGACTGGTGGCCCTCGATTGGCTGGAGGACAGCGTGAAGGACCCCCGGCGGCTGGAGAGCGACTCTTCCTCTTCTCTGGGGCCCGGCGAAACTGCTGAGTACGCGGATGGACTGCGGGTAACCGTGAGCGTGCCGAGCAAGGCGTCGGACGGCAGTTACCGCTTCACCATCACCTATGACAACGACACCGACGAACCGATCAGGCCCATCGGCGACTCGGAGGACGGCGTCTCCCAGTACGACATCTCCCACGCTCCCCTCATCGTGAGGGCCGGAAAGCTGTACGACGATGATGCCGATCCGGCCGACATCAATTGGGCCAACGATGAGCAAGCGGCCCGCAAACTGCTGCCGTCTCTGGAGGAGGGTGAGAGCGTCGCTGTGCCCATCCACGTGACCGACGCCAGGAGGGGAACGCCGGTCACTGTTGAGGTGCAGCCGCCGAGTGCCGGCTACCGACCGGGAGCAGGTTGGGAATTCACCCTCGACTGACCCCACACCCGTCGGAGGGCTTACACCGAGTCTTGGGCGAGCTGCGTGGTCTGCTCGGGCGTCAGCCCCTCGGACAAGGCCACCGCCGCCCACACGAGGAAATCGTGCCGGCGGGGGCAGCGACCTCGGCTGCGGAGACCAACTCGGAGTCTAGGAACTTCTCCAGCAGCCCGGACTGCACAAAGGCAAGATCCACTCTCGTCCCTTCCCAGGGACTGCGAGGAACCTCTCAGCTCACCGGCCTCGTTCCACCACAACGGAACGCGACTGAACCGCAGATCTTATGAGACAGATTTCAACAGCGGAAAGAAGTCGTGGGTGACGACGGTGGTGGCCAGCTTCAGCTCCTGTGCCCGCAGTGCGTCGACCTGCTGCGTCCCTTCTTCGGTCCAGCGGGGAGAGTCGGGCCTGGTGGCGATGCTCCAGGCAAGCGTCCGGGCCGCGCAGGAGGCAGGGGCCACGGGACAGGACATCTCCGAGCGGCCGGGCCCCCGCCGCACCGGGTGACGGTGGCCTGGCGGGCCCGGCTGGTGGCACCCCCAGTTCGGAGGCCGCATTCAGGGTCCTGCAGTGGGCCTCGCATAACGCCGTCCTGCGAGGCCCGCTGCCTCACCGGGCGCGCCAGCGCCAGCGCGGTCGACACAAGGATCGCGAGGGCCGCGAAGCCCACGGCGAACGGTGCCTCCAGGGAGGGGTGTCGCCACGTCATGTAGACGAGACCTCCCAGGACGAGCAGCCTCAGCAGCACCAGGATGAGGATCACCATCGACCAGAACGTCCGGGCCGGCACTGTGGCTCCCGCACCTGCGGGCCGACACCGTCGGAGTTGTTGCAGGCATGTCAGTTCCGCTTTCGGCGTGACGAAGCCACGCTTGAATTCCTCAAGCGCCACGGCCTACCACCGCTGGCCGCACTGGACCGGGCCACCGGCCAGCCCGTCCGCCGCTACGAGCGGACCCGACCCGGCGAACTCGTCCACATCGACGTCAAGAAACTCGGCCGCATCCCCCACGGCGGCGGTCACGAGGTCCTCGGCCGAGTGGCCGGCAGCCCGAACAAGGACCGCCGCAACGGCATGGGCTACGCCTACCTGCACACCGCACTGGACGATCACTCTCGCCTGGCTTACACCGAAGACCTCCCCGACGAGAAGGCCGCCACCTGTGCAGACTTCCTCACCCGCGCCACCGCCTGGTTCGCGCAATGCGGCGTCACCGTCGAACGGGTCCTGACCGACAACGCCTGGGCCTACAGCAAGAACACCTGGCGCCACACCTGCCACGACCTGGGCATCAGCCCTCGCTGGACACGACCCTGGCAGCCCCAGACCAACGGCAAGGTCGAACGCTTCCACGGCACCCTGCTCGACGAATGGGCCGACCACCAGCCCTACATCTCAGATGCCGCACGACAAGCAGCGTTCACCGACTGGCTGGACTGGCACAACTACCACCGACCCCACACCGGAATAGGCGGCCACACCCCAGCCAGCCGCGTCACCAACCTCTCCGAACAGCACAACTAGGGCGTGTTTTGAATGTGCTGGTTGCAGCTACTGTCTCGTGCGGCACGATGATCCGATGGCCCATATTGCTCTCTTCCATTCCGTTCTTGGCCTGCGCTCCGCCGAACTCTCCGCTGCCCAGCGACTGCGTCGTGCCGGGCATGAGGTTGTCACGCCAGACCTCGGCGTCGACCTGGCCCTGGACCACGTCGGTGGTCGGGCCTTCGCCGCCTGCCTGCCCGCTCCAAGGTCGACGGCGCGGTCGTCAACATCGGCCTCCTCGACCAGGCGCCGCACCATCGACCTCGACGCTCTCTCTTACCACCACCTGCGGGTGCACGGCGTGTCCTTCGGGGTCACCCGCGCCGCGGAACTTGGCGCCGTCATCGCAGCCGCCGGCCACGATCTGTTGCCTGCCGTCGCCGATGGACGCGTACGCCCCTCAT
>NZ_JBICVM010000023.1:0-77296 GCF_043199095.1 Streptomyces sp. NPDC048650
GTCGCGTGTGATGCGGCGGACCGTGAGGCGTTGGCCGGTGTGTTGGCGGCGATTCCGCAGGAGCGGTCGTTGACCGCTGTGATCCACGCGGCGGGTGTCCTCGACGATGCCGTGGTCACCGCGCTGACCTCCGAGCAGCTGGAGCGCGTACTGCGCCCGAAGATCGACGCCGCACTCAATCTCCACCAGCTCACCCACCACCACCCCCTCAAGGCGTTCGTGCTGTTCTCCTCCGCGGCCGGCGTTCTCGGTAGCCCCGGACAGGGCAACTACGCGGCGGCCAATGTGTTCCTGGACGCCCTGGCCGCTCACCGCACTGCTGCTGGGCTGCCGACGCTGTCCCTGCCGTGGGGCCTGTGGAGCGAGCGCAGTGCGCTGACGGCGTCGCTCTCCGACGCGGAGGGCGAGGGCGCGGGGCACTCGGGAGTGCTCGGTCTGTCGTCCGAGGAGGCACTGGGCCTCTTCGACACCGCGCGAAGCTCCGGAGAACCCGTGCTGGTGCCGATCCGCCTCGACCACGCGGCGCTTCGACGCCAGGACGTATCGCCGGTGCTGCGGTACGAGGTGCGCCGCCCCGGGCACGCCGGGCCGGTGACCGCGCGGTCCACGCCCGTATCCGCTCGGGATCAGCTGCTGGGGCTGCCCGAGGAGGAGCGCCGGACGGCCTTGCTGGACCTCGTCCGCACCCATGCCGCCGCGGTGCTGGGGCACTCGGAGACCGGCTCAGTGACGGCGGAACACGCCTTCAAGGAGCTGGGCTTCGACTCGCTCACCGCCGTCCAGCTGCGCAACCAGCTGATCACGGCAACCGGTGTGAAACTCCCGCCGACCGTCGTGTTCGACCACCCCACCCCGGCCGCCCTGGCCGATCATCTCGGCAGCGAACTTTTCGACGACTGCCCGGACCAGGACGCAGTTGCCGTCCTGGCGGAGCTGGACCGGTGGGAGTCCGTCCTGCTTGCCTCCGTCTCACGGCTGGCGGACCCGGAGCAGGTGTCGTCCCGGCTGCGCGCCCTCGCCGCGAAGGTCGCCGGCACCGGCGGCAGCGCGGACATCGACCAGGAAATCGCCTCGACCACAGCTGACGAGCTGCTCGGCCTCATCGACAAGGAATTCGGATCCGTGTGACGCGGACCGGTTCGAGGCGATGAGCGGCACTTTCTACGTGATCTTCGAAAGGCAATGGGCAAGGCGATGGCAGAGCAGGAAAAACTCCTCGAGTACCTGAAGCGGATGACGGTCGACCTCCGGCAGGCGAACCAGAGGCTCAGTGACGTCGACGCCAAGGCGCACGAGCCGGTCGCCATCGTGGGAATCGGCTGTCGTTTCCCTGGCGGGGTGCGTTCTCCGGAGGATTTGTGGGAGTTGGTGGCCACCGGCTCGGACGCGATCTTCGGTTTCCCCACCGATCGGGGTTGGGATCTGGAGGGCCTGTTCGACCCGGACCCGGAGGTGCGGGGGAAGGTCTATGCCCGTGAGGGCGGTTTTCTTTACGACGCCGCCGAGTTCGATGCGGGGTTCTTCGGTATTTCGCCGCGTGAGGCGTTGGCGATGGATCCGCAGCAGCGGTTGTTGTTGGAGACGTCGTGGGAGGCCATTGAGCGTGCGGGTATCGACCCGGACTCGCTGCGCGGCAGCCGTACCGGCGTCTACATGGGCCTGATGTACCACGACTACGCCGTCCACGCCGCCGGCGTACCGGAGGATCTGGAGGGCCACCTCGGCACCGGTACCGCGGGCAGTATCGCGGCCGGACGGATCGCGTACACCTTCGGCCTGGAAGGCCCCACCCTCACGGTCGATACGGCGTGTTCGTCGTCGCTGGTGGCGTTGCATCTGGCGGTGCAGGCGTTGCGGCGTGGTGAGTGTTCGATGGCGTTGGCCGGTGGTGTGACGGTGATGTCGTCGCCGGCCGCGTTCCTGGACTTCAGCCGGCAGCGGGGGCTGTCCCCGGACGGTCGGTGCAAGGCGTTCGCGGAGGGCGCGGACGGCACCGGCTTCGGCGAAGGCGCGGGTGTCCTGGTCGTGGAGCGGTTGTCGGATGCTCTGCGGTTGGGGCATCGGGTGTTGGCTGTGGTGCGGGGGAGTGCGGTCAATCAGGACGGTGCGAGCAACGGTCTTACGGCGCCGAACGGGCCTTCCCAGCAGCGGGTGATTCGGCAGGCGCTGGCTGATGCGCGGTTGAGCCCGGGGCATGTCGATGTGGTGGAGGCGCATGGGACCGGTACGCGGTTGGGTGATCCGATCGAGGCGCAGGCGCTCATCGCCACTTATGGTCAGGAGCGCCCCGCTGAACAGCCCCTGTTTTTGGGGTCGTTGAAGTCGAATATTGGGCATGCGCAGGCGGCTGCGGGTGTGGGTGGGGTCATCAAGATGGTGATGGCTCTGCGGCATGGTGTGTTGCCGAAGACGTTGCATGTGGATGTGCCGTCGTCGCATGTGGACTGGTCGGCGGGGACGGTGGAGTTGCTGACCGAGCAGCGGGACTGGCCGGAAGCCGACCGGCCGCGCCGGGCCGCCGTCTCCTCCTTCGGGCTGAGCGGGACCAACGCCCACGTCATCCTCGAACAGCTCACCGGACCGGAGCCGGAAGAGGTGTCCCGCCGGCCGCACGGATTGCTCCCCTGGGTGATTTCGGCCAAGACCGAGGTGGCGCTGCGCGCACAGGCAGAGCGCTTGCACGCCTTCGTCACCGAGCGCCCCGAACTCGACCTGGTCGATGCGGCGTACTCGCTGCTGCGCCGTCGCGCCGGGTTCGAGCACCGGGCAGTCGTCCTGGCCGGGGACCGCGCCGAGTTGCTGACCGGGCTCGCCGCGGTGGCGGCCGGCGAGCCCGTGGCCCACGTGGTGCGGGGCGCGCACGGCGACGGCAAGCTGGCCTTCCTGTTCACCTTCCAGGGCAGCCAGCGGCTGGGCATGGGACACGAGTTGTACGAGGCGTTCACGCCCTACGCGACGGCCTTCGACGAGGCGTGCGCCGCCCTGGACCGGCATCTCGACCGGCCGCTGAAGGAGATCGTCTTTGCGGCCGAGGACAGCCCCGAGGCCGCGTTGCTGGCCCAGGCCGAGTACGGTCACCCGGCAGTGTTCGCCCTGGAGGTCGCCCTCCACCGGCTGATCGAGCACTGGGGCATCCGGCCCGACGTCGTCTTCGGCGGCTCCAACGGAGACTCGGCCGTGCTGCACGTGACCGGTGCGCTCTCGCTGGAGGACGCGGCCGTCTTCGTCACCACCCGGGGACGGCTGCTCCAGCAGACACCGCCGGGCGGCACGATGGTCGCGATCGAGGCGTCCGAGGAGGAGGTCCGCGCCTCCCTGAAGGGCCGCTCCGACACGGCGGACATCGCCCTGGTCAACGGCCCGCGGCAGGTGGTCGTCTCCGGGGACGAGGAATTCGTCGCGCGGATCGGCGACGAATGGCAGGCCGCCGGCCGGCGGACCCATCGGATGTCCTTCGGCCGGGCGTTCCACTCCGCGCACATGCAACCGGTTGTGGAACCGTTCGTGGCAGCGCTCCGGGCACTGGAGTTCCACCGGCCGCGCATCCCCGTCATCAACTGCCTGGACGGCCGGCTCGCGGACCCGGCCGAGCTCTGCTCCCCGGAGTACTGGGGCCGCCATGTGCGTGGCGCCGTCCGGTTCCTGGACGGGATGCGCACCCTGGAGGCCGACGGCGTCCGCACCTACCTGGAGCTGGGCCCGGTCGCGATGCAGTCGCTGATGGGACGCGAGTGCCTCGCCGAGGACAGCGACGCAGTGCTGCTGCCCACCCTGGCCGAGGGGCGCCCGGAGTCCGACACGCTGCTGACCGCCCTCGCCCACCTGTACGTGCGCGGTATCGACGTCGACGCCGACGCGGTCTTCGGCCACCTCGGCCCGCGCCGCACCGAGCTGCCCACGTACGCCTTCGAACGCGTCCCCTACTGGCTCGCCGACTCCCCGGCCGCCGGCACCGCCCGGCCGGCCGAGCTGGGCCTGCGCGCCGCCGAGCACCGGCTGCTGGGCGCGGCGGTCTCGGTGGCGGGCGCCGACGAGCTGCTGCTCACCGGGCGCCTGTCGGTGCGTACCCACCCCTGGCTCGCGGACCACGCGGTGGCCGGCACCGTGCTGCTGCCCGGCACCGCCTTCGTCGACCTGGCGCTTCACGCGGCCGACCTGTCCGCCTGCCGCACGATCGAGCAGCTGACCCTGGAGGCCCCGCTCGTCCTGCCCGAACAGGGCGCCGTCCAGATCCAGTTGGCCGTCGGCGTCGCGGACGCGAGCGGCCGGCGCGAGCTCACCGTCTTCGCCCGGCCCGACGGCCTCCCCGACCGGCCGTGGACCCGACACGCCGCCGGCACCCTGGCCGCCGCCGACGACGCCGTCGACGACCCCGGTCCCGACCTGGCCCACTGGCCCCCGCGGGGCGCCCGCCCCCTTGGGGTGGACACGCTGTACGACGACCTCGCCGCCGCCGGACTCGACTACGGCCCGGCCTTCCGGGGCGTACGCGCGGCATGGCGGCGTGGTCCGGAAATCTTCGCGGAGGTCACCCTGTCCGAGGAGCCGGCCGAGGGGTACGGCGTGCACCCTGCGCTCCTGGACAGCGCGCTGCACGTCTGGAGCCTCGCCGCACCGGCTGACTCGGGCCGGCCGCAGTTGCCGTTCCACTGGGCCGGGGTGCGGCTCTTCGCGACCGGTGCCGACACCCTGCGGGTACGGCTTGCCCCGGCCGGCCAGGACACGATGGCCCTGACGGTGGCCGATCCGTCCGGACAGCCGGTGGCGTCCGTGGAATCACTGGTGGTGCGCCCCGTCACGGCCGAGACTCTGCGCACCTCGGCCACCGCGGACAGCCTGTACCGGCTCGACTGGCTGCCCACGGACGCGGCCCAGCCGCTGGCCCCGGGCAGCTGGGCCGGCGTCGGCCCCGCCGCGGACGACCACTACCCCGACCTGCCGGCCCTGGCAGCCGCACTCGACGCCGGAGCGGCCCTCCCGGACGTGGTGGTCGTACGCGAGCAGCCGGCACTCGACGACCTCCACGACGCGGTCCACCGCACGCTGCGGTTGCTGCAGGGATGGCTGGCCGACGAACGCTTCACCGCCGCCCGCCTGGTCCTCGTCACCAGCGGGGCGACCGGGGAGCAGGTCACCCACCCGGCCGGTGCCGCGCTGCACGGCCTGGTGCGCTCCGCACAGACCGAGCACCCTGGCCGGTTCGTCCTGGTCGACACCGACCGCCCCGGGGAGTCGCTCACGGCAGCGGTGCTCGGCACCGAGCCGCAGTTCCTCGTCCGCGGCGGCACCTGGTCGGTGGCCCGGCTCGCCCGGGCCGAGGCCCCCGCCGGCGCAGCCGCGTTCCGGCCGGACGGGACCGTCCTGGTCACCGGAGGCACGGGCACCCTCGGCGCGGCCGTCGCCCGGCACCTGGTGACGGCGCACGGCGTCCGCCGGCTGCTGCTGACCAGCCGCCGGGGCCCGGCGGCCGGGGGCGCCGAGGCTCTGGCGGCCGAACTCGGCGAACTGGGTGCCACCGTGTCGGTCGTCGCCTGTGACGTGGCCGACCGGTCCGCTCTCGCCGGCCTGCTGGCCGGCATCCCCGCCGCACACCCGCTGACCGGTGTGGTCCACGCGGCCGGGATCGTGGCCGACGGACTGCTGGAGTCCCTCACCGCGGAGCGGGCCGACGCGGTGCTGCGGCCCAAGGCCGACGCCGCGCTCCACCTCCACGAACTCACCCAGGACATGGACCTGGCGCACTTCGTGCTGTTCTCCTCCGCCGCCGGAGTGTTCGGCGGCGCGGGACAGGCCGGGTACGCGGCGGCCAACGCCTTCCTGGACGGCCTGGCCGCACACCGCCGCGCGGCCGGACGGAGCGCGCTGTCGCTCGCCTGGGGCCTGTGGGGCGAACGCAGCGGCATCACCGACCACCTGGCCGAGGCCGACCTCGCCCGCATCGAGCGGGCCGGCTTCGCCCCGCTCACCTTCGAGGACGGACTGGCGCTCTTCGACGCCTGCCTCGCCGCCGACCGTGCGGCCCTGCTCCCGATGCGACTCGACACCGCGCCCCGGCCCGGAAAGGAGATACCCCCGCTGCTCAGCGGGCTGATCCGGGCCCCCCGCCGCACCGCCCGGACGGCCGCCGCGCCCGCCGCGACGCTGCGCGACCGGCTGCTCGCGCTGCCCGCCGCCGAACGCGACGCCATGCTGCTCGACGTGGTGCGCGCACACGCCGCGACCGTCCTCGGCCACGCCACCCCCGACGCCATCGGCGCCGAACACACCTTCCGCGACCTCGGTGTCGACTCGCTCAGCGCCGTCGAACTGCGCAACGCGCTCGGCCCCCTCACCGGGCTGGCGCTGCCCCCCACCCTCGTCTTCGACTACCCCACCCCGACCGCGCTGGCGGCCTACCTGCGCGGGGAACTCCTGGCGGAGCACACCACCGACACCGCCGATACCGCCGAACCCGTCACCGGCACCGACGACGAGCCGGTCGCCATCGTGGGAATCGGCTGTCGTTTCCCTGGCGGGGTGCGTTCTCCGGAGGATTTGTGGGAGTTGGTGGCCACCGGCTCGGACGCGATCTTCGGTTTCCCCACCGATCGGGGTTGGGATCTGGAGGGCCTGTTCGACCCGGACCCGGAGGTGCGGGGGAAGGTCTATGCCCGTGAGGGCGGTTTTCTTTACGACGCCGCCGAGTTCGATGCGGGGTTCTTCGGGATTTCGCCGCGTGAGGCGTTGGCGATGGATCCGCAGCAGCGGTTGTTGTTGGAGACGTCGTGGGAGGCCATTGAGCGTGCGGGTATCGACCCGGACTCGCTGCGCGGCAGCCGTACCGGCGTCTACATGGGCCTGATGAACCGCGACTACCTCGCCCGGCTGCGCACCATCCCCGAGGAGTTGGAGGCGTTCCGCGGCACCGGCACAGCGGGCAGCGTGGCCGCCGGGCGGCTGTCCTACACCTTCGGCCTGGAGGGTCCGGCCGTCACGGTGGACACGGCGTGTTCGTCGTCCCTGGTGACCCTTCACCTGGCGGTCCAGTCATTGCGGCGTGGTGAGTGTTCCATGGCGTTGGCGGGCGGTGTGACGGTGATGTCGTCGCCGGCCGCGTTCCTGGACTTCAGCCGGCAGCGGGGGCTGTCCCCGGACGGTCGGTGCAAGGCGTTCGCTGAGGGTGCGGACGGTACCGGCTGGGCTGAGGGCGCGGGTGTTCTGGTGGTGGAGCGATTGTCGGATGCTCTGCGGTTGGGGCATCGGGTGTTGGCTGTGGTGCGGGGGAGTGCGGTCAATCAGGACGGTGCGAGTAATGGGTTGACGGCGCCGAGTGGGCCTTCCCAGCAGCGGGTGATTCGGCAGGCGCTGGCCGATGCGAGGCTCGGTGCCGCCGACGTGGATGTGGTGGAGGCGCATGGGACCGGTACGCGGTTGGGTGATCCGATCGAGGCGCAGGCGCTCATCGCCACTTATGGTCAGGAGCGCCCCGTTGAACAGCCCCTGTTTTTGGGGTCGTTGAAGTCGAATATTGGGCATGCGCAGGCGGCTGCGGGTGTGGGTGGGGTCATCAAGATGGTGATGGCTCTGCGGCATGGTGTGTTGCCGAAGACGTTGCATGTGGATGTGCCGTCGTCGCATGTGGACTGGTCGGCGGGGTCGGTGGAGTTGCTGACCGAGCAGCGGGACTGGCCGGAAGCCGACCGGCCGCGCCGGGCCGCCGTCTCCTCCTTCGGGCTGAGCGGGACCAACGCCCACGTCATCCTCGAACAGGCCGCCGACGCCGAGGAGGTGGCCGACGCGGGGTTCGGTCCGGTTCCCTGGGTGCTCGCCGGCAAGACCGAGGTGGCGCTGCGCGCACAGGCCGAGCGCCTGCACGTCTTCGTCACCGAGCGCCCCGGACTCGACCTGGGCGCAGCCGGGTACGCGCTGCTGACCACGCGGAGCACCTTCGAGCACCGGGCTGTGGTGATGGCCGGGGACCGAGTCGAACTCCTGCGCGGCCTGGCCGCCGTGGCCGCCGGTGAGCCCGCCGTGGGAGTCGCCGAAGGCCGGCGGCGCTCCGGTCGGTTCGCCGTCCTCTTCACCGGGCAGGGTAGCCAACGGCTCGGCATGGGGCGCGAGTTGTATAAGACGTACCCCGTCTACGCCGCTGCCTTCGACGCGGCGTGCGCCGCCCTGGACCAGCATCTCGACCGACCGCTGAAGGAGATCGTCTTCGCGGCCGAGGACAGCCCCGAGGCGGGCCTGATCCACCAGACCGGGTTCACCCAGCCCGCGGTTTTCGCCTTGGAGGTCGCCCTCTACCGGCTGATCGAGCACTGGGGCATCCGGCCGGACGCCGTGGCCGGGCACTCCATCGGTGAGCTGGCCGCCGCGCACGTCACCGGCCTCTTCTCACTGCCGGACGCCGCCGCCCTGGTCGCGGCGCGCGGGCGGCTGATGCAGGAGCTGCCGGCGGGCGGCGCCATGGTCGCCGTACAGGCCACCGAGCAGGAAGCGCTCGACCTCGTCGGGGAGATGTCCGACCAGGTCGGAGTCGCCGCCGTCAACGGGCCGTCCGCCGTCGTCCTGTCCGGCGCCGCGGAAGCCGTGCTCGGCATCGCCGAACGGCTGCGCGACACGGGCCGCAAGACCAAGCGCCTGGAGGTCAGCCACGCCTTCCACTCGCCGCTCATGGAGCCCATGCTGGACGGCTTCGCCGAGGTGGCGCGCGACGTTCGGTTCACCCCGGCCGGCACCCCGTTCGTCTCCACCGTGACCGGTGGGCCGGTCACGGCCGGGGAGCTCGGCGGCCCGGAGTACTGGGTACGGCACGTACGCCGGCCCGTGCGCTTCCACGACGCCGTGTCCGCGCTGGTGGCCGACGGGGTGACCACCTTCCTGGAGGTCGGCCCGGACGGGGTGCTCTCCGCGATGGGCCCCAACTGCCTGCCGGCGGACACCGAAGCCGTCACCTTCGTGCCCTGCCTGCGCGGCGGCACCGGCGAGGCGCAGAGCCTCACCAGGGCCGTGGTCCAGCTGCACGCACACGGCGTCGCTCTGGACTGGCCGGCGTTCTGCGGCACCCCGGTGGACTGGTCGGCGGCGTTCGACGGACCCCGCCCGCCGCGCACCGAGCTGCCGACCTACGCCTTCCAGCGGCAGCGGTACTGGCTCGATGCGCCGCCGGCGCCCCCGGAGAACCTGGGCGCGGCCGGAATCGACGCGGCGGACCACCCGTTGCTCGGCGCCGCCATCGAACTGCCCGGTTCCGACGGGCTGGTGTTCTCCGGCCGTCTCGCCGTCCGCACCCACCCCTGGCTGGCCGAGCACACCGTCGCCGGGACGCCGGTGCTGCCCGCCTCGGCCGTGCTCGACATGGTCCTGCGGGCCGGGGACGAGACCGGCTGCGCCTTCCTTGAGGAACTCACCCTGGAGAACCCACTGGTCCTGCCGGACCAGGGAGGCGTCCAGCTCCGGCTGAGCGTCGGCCCGTCCGGCGACGGCCGCACCGTTGAGCTGCACTCGCGGCCCGAGGGCGCCTCCGGCCCCGGCGGATGGGCCCGCAACGCCCACGGCACGCTGCACCCCACCGGCCTCGCCCCGGACACCGGCCCTGTTGCGGACACCGGTCTCGCCGTGTGGCCGCCGTCCGGTGCCGAACCGGCCGCGGCCGAGGACCTCTACGGGCTCCTCGCGCGGGCGGGACTCGACCACGGACCCGCGTTCCAGGCCGTCCGGTCCGTGTGGCGCCGCGACGCGGAGCTGTTCGCCGAGGTCGCCCTCGGGCCGGCCGAGGCGCGAGAGGCGGACCGGTACGGCATCCACCCCGTCCTCCTGGACGGGGCGCTGCACCCGCTGGCCCTGACCGAGTCGGCCGGCCTGCTGCCCCTGTCCTGGTCGGGCGTGTCCGTGCACGCCACCGGCGTCACGACCGTCCGCGTCCGGGTCGTCCCGGCCGAGCCGGGCACCGTCTCCATCCTGCTCACCGACCCGGACGGGCTGCCGGTCGCGTCCGCGGGCCGTGTGGGCCTGCGTCCCGCACCGGCCGACCTGCCCCGCCCGACGGCGGAGCGCACCGTTCCGGCGTCCCCGCCGGCCCGGCGCACCGTCACGGCCGCGCCCGCCGCGGTGCCCGGGGCCAGGGAGCGGCTGCTCGCGCTGACGCCGGACGAGCGGGCACGCACCCTGCTCGACATCGTCCGCCGCGGCACCGCCGTGGTCTTCGGGCACTTCGGCCCCGACGACGTGGACCCGGCGCAGTCCTTCAAGGACGTCGGCATCGACTCGCTCACCGCCGTGGAACTGCGCAACCAGGTGACGGTGGCCACCGGCCTCCAGGTGCCGCCGACCGTGCTGTTCGACTGCCCCACCCCCGCCGCGCTCGCCGAGCGGCTGGCGGAGGAGGCCGCGGCCGAGCTCTCCGGCGTGCGCGAACTCCACCGGAAACTGGACCGGCTGGCGGAGCTGCTGGCCGCGCTGCCCGACGAGGGCGCAGAACGCGAGGAGATCCACGCCCGGCTGCGCGCACTCACCGGCTCCCGGGAGCGGCCGGTGGACCGCCCGGCGGAGACGGAGCTGGAGTCCGCCACCGCCGAGGAGATCTTCGACCTGCTGGACGCCGAACTGGAGTCGCCGTGAGCACGGAAGCTGTGACCAACGAGGCGAAGTACCTCGACTACCTCAAGCGCGCGACGGCCGACCTGCGCGAGGCCCGCCGACAGGTGCGCGAGTTGACCGACCGCCGGCACGAATCGGTGGCGATCATCGGCATGAGCTGCCGCTACCCGGGCGGCGTCGACGACCCGGACGGGCTGTGGGACCTGGTGTCGCAGGGACGGGACGCCATCACCGGCTTCCCGGACAATCGGGGCTGGCCGGCCGACGCGGCGGGCCGCGGCGGATTCCTGCACCGCGCGGACGAGTTCGACGCCGACTTCTTCGGCATCTCGCCGCGCGAGGCCCTGGCCATGGACCCCCAGCAGCGGCTGCTGATGGAAGCGGCCTGGGAAGTGTTCGAGGCGGCCGGGATCGCCCCGTCCGCCGCCCGCGGCGAGGCGGTCGGTGTCTTCACGGGCCTGAACCTGCACGACTACGCCACCCGGGCCGAGGCCATCCCCGCCGAGGTGATGGGCTACCTCAGCACCGGAAACTCCGGCAGCGTCGCCTCCGGGAGGATCGCCTACTTCCTCGGTCTGGAGGGCCCGGCCGTCACCGTCGACACGGCCTGCTCCTCCTCCCTGGTGGCCCTGCACCTGGCGGCCCAGGCGCTGCGGCGCGGGGAGTGCGCCATGGCCCTGGCCGGCGGTGCGACGGTGATGAGTTCGCCCGGCGCGTTCGCGGACTTCGGCGCGCAGGGCGGCCTGGCCGCGGACGGCCGGTGCAAGTCCTTCGCCGCCGGGGCCGACGGCACCTCCTGGGGCGAGGGCGTGGGCCTGCTCCTGCTGGAGCGGCTGTCCGAGGCACGCCGGCTCGGACACCAGGTGCTGGCCGTGGTGCGGGGCAGTGCCGTCAACCAGGACGGTGCCAGCAACGGCCTGACCGCACCCAACGGCCGCGCCCAGCGCCGGGTGATCCGGCAGGCCCTCGCCGACGCCCGCCTCGATCCCGCGGACATCGACGCCGTCGAGGCACACGGCACCGGCACCCGGCTCGGCGACCCCATCGAGGCCCAGGCCCTGCTCGCCGCCTACGGCCAGAACCGCCCGGCCGGCAGCCCGCTCTGGCTCGGCTCGCTGAAGTCGAACATCGGACACACCATGGCCGGGGCCGGCGTCGGCGGTGTGATCAAGATGGTGCAGGCCATGCGCCATGGGACGCTGCCCAAGACCCTGCACGTCGACGCGCCGTCCCCGCAGATCGACTGGTCGGCGGGGTCCGTCGAGCTTCTGACCGAAGCACGGCCCTGGCCCCGCGCGGACCGCCCACGCCGCGCCGCCGTCTCCTCGTTCGGGATGAGCGGCACCAACGCCCACGTCATCCTCGAACAGCCCGAGACTTCGGCCGGCGAACCCGCAGCGGAGCAGTCCGGGCCTGCCGCCGGCCGGCGGCAGGCCCCGTCCGACGAAGCGGCGTCCGGGGCGGCCGTGGTGCAGGAGGCCGAGGCCGGGAGGGCAGCCGGCCCCCTGCCATGGGTGCTCTCCGCCCGCACTCCCCAGGCGCTGCGCGCCCAGGCCGCCCGGCTGCGCGCGCACCTGCTCGACCACTCGGATCAGCCCGCCGCCGACGTGGCCTGGTCCCTGGCGACCGGTCGCTCCGCGCTGGACTACCGGGCGGTCGTGGTTGCCGACGCCCGCGACGACCTGCTCGCCCGGCTCGGCGCCCTCGCGGACGGCCAGGACGCCCCAGGGACGGTGCGGGGCACGACCGCCGCCCGCACGGCCGGTCGCACCGCCTTCGTCTTCCCCGGCCAGGGCTCGCAGTGGCGGGGTATGGCCACCGAACTCGCGGCCTCCTCACCGGTCTTCCGCAACCGCCTCCAAGCCTGCGAGGAAGCCCTCGCCCCACACGTGGACTGGTCACTGACGCGGGTCCTGCGCGGCGACCCGGCCGCACCCTCCCTCGACCGGGTGGATGTGGTCCAGCCTGCCCTGTTCGCCGTCATGGTGTCGCTGGCCGCTCTGTGGCGGTCGTACGGCATCGAGCCGGACGCCGTCGCCGGCCACTCGCAGGGCGAGATCGCGGCCGCCTGCGTCAGCGGCGCCCTGTCGCTGGAGGACGCCGCGCTGGTGGTCGCCCAGCGCAGCCAGGTTCTGACCCGACTGGCCGGCCTCGGCGGCATGGCGTCGGTCGCCCTGCCCGCCGAGCAGGTGACGCCCCGGCTGGCCCCATGGGCGGACCGGCTCGCGGTCGCCGCGGTCAACGGCCCCGGCGCGACCGTGGTCGCCGGTGACGCTGACGCCCTGGACGCGTTCCTGGCACAGAGCGAGGCGGACGCGGTGCGGGTACGCCGCATCCCGGTGGACTACGCCTCCCACTCGCCGCAGGTCGAGGCCGTCCACGAGGAACTGCTGACCCGGCTGTCCGCCGTCGCGCCCAAACCCGCCGACGTGCCGTTCTACTCGTCGGTCACCGGCACACCGCTCGCCGGGACCGAACTGGACGCCGACTACTGGTACCGCAACCTGCGCCGGACCGTGCGATTCGAGGACACCGTACGGCTGCTCGTCCAGGACGGCTTCCGGTACTTCGTGGAGACGAGCCCGCACCCCGTGCTCGTCGGCGGCATGACGGAGACGGCCGAGACCACCGAGGCCGGCCGCACCGTCACGGTGACCGGCTCGCTGGTGCGCGACGAGGGCCACATCGGCCGCTTCCTGGCGTCGGCCGGCGAACTCCACGTACGCGGCGCCGCCGTGGACTTCACCGCCGCACTCCCGGCTGCCCGACGCGTCGAGTTGCCGCGCTACGCGTTCCAACGGCGTTCCTTCTGGCTGGCGTCCGAGCCCGCCGCGACGCTGCCCGCCGCGCCCGCGCCCGCCCTCACCGGGCAGGAGGTCACCGACACCCTGCCGGCGATGCTGGCCCGCCTCGCCGACGACGAGGAGCGGACCGCCGCGGTCACCGACCACGTCCGCTCGGCCGCTGCCGCCGTGCTGGGCCACGCCACTGCGCAGGACGTCGATTCCGACCGGTCCTTCGTGGAGCTCGGATTCGAGTCCCTGACGGCCGTGCAACTGCGCAATCGGCTGCGGGACTCCACCGGGCTGTCCCTGCCCGTGACCCTGATCTTCGACCACCCCACGGTCCACGCACTGGCCGCCCACCTCGCGGAGCGACTGGCGCAGACGCCGGACGAGCCTGCCGGCGACCCGCTGACCGGCCTGTTCCGGCAGGCCCACCGCACCGACCGACTCACCGAGGGCTTCCAGTTGCTGACCGCCGCCGCGGCGCTGCGGCCGGACTTCGCGCGCCGTGCCGAGGCGGACCGTTGGCCCACCCCGGTCCGCATCACCGCGGGCGCCGGAGACCTCGCCGTCCTGTGCTTCCCCTCGCTCAGCGCCGTCTCCGGACCGCAGGAGTACCTGCGGCTCGGCGCGGCGCTCGGCGCGGCCGGCGAGGTCTGGGCGCTGCCGAACCCCGGTTTCGCGGCCGGCGAGCCGCTGCCCCGCTCGGCCGAGGCGCTGGTCGTAGCCCAGGCGGAGACCGCCGTCGAACTCGCCGCCGGCCGCCGGATCGTGCTCCTCGGACGCTCCTCCGGCGGCTGGATCGCGCACGCCGTCGCCGAGCACCTGGCTGCGCTCAGCACCCCGGCCGCCGCCGTCGTCCTGGCCGACACCTTCTCCCGGAGCGCGGACCGGTCCAGCACCCGGCTGATGGTCTCGCAGCTACTGGAGAACGAGGAGGCCGCCGAACTCCTCGACGACCAGCGGTTGGTGGCGATGGGGGGCTACTTCCGGGCCTTCGCCCACTGGTCCCCGCAGCCCCTCGACACCCCCGTGCTGCTGCTGCGCGCCACCGCCGAGGCCCCCGGCGCGCCACCGGGCGAGCGTGGGCCGGGCTGGGAGCCCGCCCAGCACGTGGTCGGCGTGCCCGGCGACCACTTCTCGATGCTCGACGAACACCATCGGACAACCGCCGACGCCATCGCGTCCTGGCTCCGCACGGAGGTACGAGGATGACCCACGCCCTGACTGCACAACAGCTCTGGATCCACCGCTTCCATCCGGCCCCCCAGGACACCGACCTGACGCTGGTCTGCTTCCCCCACGCGGGCGGCTCCGCCAGCTACTTCCGCCCGCTCGCCGACACCCTGGGCCCCGCGGTCGAGGTGCTGTCGGTGCAGTACCCGGGACGGCAGGACCGGCGTGCCGAGGCGCCCATCACGTCCATTCCCCGACTGGCCGACGAGATCCTCACCGTGCTGGAGTCCCTGCCGCGGCGCCGGCTGGTGCTCTTCGGGCACAGCATGGGCGCCTGCGTGGCCTTCGAGGTGGCCCGCCGGATCGAGCAGCGCTCCTCGCTCGAACTGCTCGGGCTGGTCGCCTCCGGCCGCTCCGCACCGCCCACGCTGCGCGACACCAAGGTCCGCTTCATGGACGACGACGGTGTCACCGCCGAGATCCGCCGCCTGAACGGAACCGACGACCGGCTGCTCCTCGACGACGACGTCATCCGGATGATCATGCCGGCCATCCGCGGTGACTACCTGGCGGTGGAGTCGTACCGGTACCAGCCCGGGCCGCCCCTGCGCTGCCCGATAAGCGTGCTCGTCGGCGACGACGACCCGCAGGTCACCCGCGCCGAGGCCGAGGAATGGCGCGACCACACCGAGGGCGGCTTCACCCTGCGTGGCTTCCCCGGCGGCCACTTCTATCTGGCCGAGCAGAAGGCCCAGGTGGCCCAGACGCTGACCGAGGACCTGGCCCGCTTTCGCTGACCGCACACCCGCCGACGCCCCCGCGCCGGCGAATCCCCCAACACAGAAAGATCGAGCAATGGAAAACGAACCGGCTGCCCCGGCACGCCCGTCGTTCGGATTGACCGTCCTTGCCGTGTCCCTGCCGATGTTCATGGTCGCGCTGGACAACCTGGTGGTCACCAACGCCCTGACATCCATCCGACGCGACCTGGGCGCCTCGATCCAGGGCCTGCAGTGGATAACGAACAGCTACATCCTCGGCTTCGCCGGCCTGCTGCTTGTCGCGGCCGGCCTCGGGGACCGGTTCGGACGCCGAAAGGTGTTCGTCTCCGGACTCTCGCTCTTCGTGCTGTTCTCGATCGGCTGCGCCCTCGCCACCTCGACCGGGGCGCTCATCGCCCTGCGCGCCCTGCAGGGCATGAGCGCGGCGGCCGTGCTGCCGCTGTCGCTGACCATGCTGACCGTGGCCGTGCCTCCGGAGAAGCGGGGCGTGGCGATCGGTGTCTGGTCCAGCATCAGCAGCCTGGCGGTCGGCATCGCGCCGCTGCTCGGCGGCGCCATCACCACCGGCATCGGCTGGCACTGGCTGTTCTGGCTGAACGTCCCGATCGGAATCGTCGCCGTGCCGCTGGTACTGCGCGTCCATGCTGAGAGCCGGGGCGCCGCGGCCGGACTGGACCTGCCCGGGCTGTTCCTCGGCGCCACCGGTGTGCTCGCCCTGATCTGGGCGATCGTGGACAGCAGCGAGTACGGCTGGACCGACGCCCGGATACTCGGACTGTACGGGGCGGCTGCCGTCCTGCTGCTGCTCTTCGTACTGTGGGAGCGCCGCACCGATCAGCCGCTGCTCCCGCTGCGGATCTACCGCAGCCGCTCCTTCACCCTGACCAATCTGGCTTCCCTGACCGTGTACTTCAGCCTGTTCGGATCCGTCTTCTTCCTCGCCCAGTACCTCCAGGTCGCCCGGCACCACTCGCCGTTCGTGGCCGGTCTGTGGACCCTGCCGTGGGCCGTCATGCCGATGATCTGCGGGCCCTACGCGGGAAAGCTGGTTCCCAAGGTGGGCGCGAGCAGGCTGATCGCCGCCGGTCTGGGGCTCGCCGCGGTGGGTCTGGCCTGGTGCGCACTGATCTCCGACCCGGGCACCGCGGACTGGCAGTTGGTGGTGCCGTGCATGCTGTGCGGCATCGGCACCGGCCTGACCTTTGCGCCCAGCGCGATGGTGGTGGTGACCTCCGTCGAGCCGCAGGACATCGGCAAGGCGTCCGGCACCAACGCCACCGTCCGCGAGATCGGCAGCGCCCTGGGCATCGCCGTCCTCGCCACCGTGTTCACCAGCCGGGGTGGCAACTACTTCTCGCCGGGCGCCTTTACCGACGCCATGATCCCCGGGCTGTGGATCTGCGTCGTGGTCATGCTTGCCGGCGGCGCACTGGCCCTTGGCATCCCGGCGCTCAAGCCCCCCGCCCCGGCCCCGGCCCCCGCCGCCAAGCAGCCGGCGCTCGACTGATCTCCCAACTCTGCAAGGAGCACACGTACATGGTCACCTTCGCCGACCTCTACGCCGACTACGGCGTGAAGTCCCCGCACGACCTCTTCGAGCGTCTGCGCGAGGAGCGCCCGCTCTTCCAGGTCGAACTGCCCAACGGCGTGCCGCTGTGGCTCGTCACCCGGTACGCCGACTGCCGGGCGGGGCTCGGTGACGCCCGGCTGTCCAACCGGATCGGCACCCGGATCGTCGCCCAGGACATCCTGCCCGCCGAGATCCGCGCCAGCATGGGCACCCACATGCTCCGGGTGGACGGCACCGACCACACCCGGCTGCGGCGGCTGGTCGCCTCGGTGTTCACGGCCAAGCGGATCGAGCGCCTCCGGCCGATGATCGAGCAGATGACCAGCGACCTGCTGGACAAAATGGCCGTCCAGGAACAGCCGGACGCCATCCGCGACCTCGCCTACCCGCTGCCGATGCAGGTGATCTGCGAGCTGCTCGGCGTGCCCGTGAGCGACCACGAGCGCTTCCGCACCTGGTCCAGCGCCTACCTCGCCGGCGTGGGCACCCAGAACTTCCCCGTCGAGGTGGTCACCGAGTTCGTCCACTACGTCCGCGACCTCGTCGAGCAGAAGCGGGCCGAACCGGACGACAAGCTGCTGTCGGCGATGATCGCGGCCCGCGACAACGAGGACCGGCTCGCCGAGCACGAGCTGACCTCGATGTGCTTCCTGCTCATCATCGCCGGCTACGAGACCACCGTGAACCTGCTCGGCAACGGCACGGCCCTGCTGCTGGACCGGCCCGAGCTGGCCGACCGCCTGCGCGCCGACCACGAGGCGATCCCGGCGGCCGTCGAGGAGTTCCTGCGCTTCGAGAGTCCGGTGCCCGGCGCCAGCTTCCGGGTCGCCACCGAAACCCTGGAACTGGGCGGCCGGACCATCGAGGAGGGCGAGCTCGTCCTGATCTCCCTGCTCTCCGCCAACCGCGACGAGCAGGTCTTCACCGACACGATGACCTTCGACGCCGAGCGCAACCCCAACCAGCACATGGCCTTCGGCTACGGCATGCACTACTGCCTGGGCGCCCCGCTGGCCCGGCTGGAGGCCCATATCGCCTTCCGCCAGATGCTGGAGCGCTTTCCGCGGATGGAGCGTCCGGACCCGTCGGCCGATCTGCGATGGCGTCCGGGGCTGGTGATGCGCGGCCTGACCGAACTGCCCGTGAAACTGCCCAAGTAATTCCTCCGTCAGGTGGTGACGGGCGCGGCCACCGCCTGACGGCTCCGAACACCCCCTGGACCAAGGGAGTCTGTAATGATGACCGACCTCGTTGCCGCGATCGAGTCACCCGACGCGGAGACGCGTGATGTCGCGTCGCTGCCGGTACCGGAGTCGTACCGGGCCGCCGTGCTGTTCAAGGATGAGCAGCACATGTTCGACGGGATCCCGGTCGGTGACCGGGATCCCGCCAAAGCCCTGCACATCAGTGACGTACCCACCCCGGAGCCCGGCCCCGGCGAGGCCCTGATCGCCGTCATGGCGAGCTCCGTCAACTACAACACGGTGTGGAGCGCGCTGTTCTCGCCCGTGCCGACCTTCGCCTTTCTCGAACGTTACGCCCGCACCGGCGGCCCGGCCGCCCGGCACGACCTGCCGTACCACGTCATCGGCTCCGACCTGTCCGGCGTGGTCCTGCGCACCGGCCCCGGAGTGCGCCGATGGCAGCCCGGTGACCGGGTGGTGGCGCACTGCCTCTCCGTCGAACTGGAGGACGCGGCGGGCCACGACGACACCATGCTCGACCCCGAGCAGCGGATCTGGGGCTTCGAGACCAACTATGGGGGTCTCGCCCAGCTGGCGCTGGTGAAGGCCAACCAGCTGATGCCCAAGGCCGCCCACCTGACCTGGGAGGAGGCCGCCGCACCCGGCCTGGTCAACTCCACCGCCTATCGCCAGCTCGTCTCACGCAACGGCGCCGGCATGAAGGTCGGCGACACCGTGCTGATCTGGGGAGCGGGCGGTGGCCTCGGTTCGTACGCCACTCAGTACGCGCTGGCGGGGGGCGCGATACCGATCTGCATCGTCTCCAGCGAGCAGAAGGCGGCGACCTGCCGTGCGATGGGCGTTGAGGCGATCATCGACCGCAGCGCGGAGAACTACCGGTTCTGGCGGGACGAACACACCCAGGACCCCCGGGAGTGGAAGCGCTTCGGGAGCAGGATCCGCGAGCTGACCGGCGGCGAGGACGTGGACATCGTCTTCGAGCACCCGGGCCGGGAGACCTTCGGTGCCTCGGTCTACGTCGCCCGCAGGGGCGGCACCATCGTGACCTGCGCCTCCACCTCCGGCTACCGGCACGAGTTCGACAACCGCTACCTCTGGATGCACCTGAAGCGGATCATCGGATCCCACTTCGCCAACTACCGCGAGGCGTGGGAGGCCAACCGGCTGGTCGTCAAGGGTCGGATCCACCCCACGCTCTCCCGCACCCACCCACTCACCGAGATCGGCCAGGCGGTCAGCGACGTCCACCGCAACCGCCACCACGGCAAGGTCGGTGTGTTGTGCCTGGCCCCGCACGAAGGTCTGGGCGTCACCGCGCCCGAGTTGCGAGAGCGGCACGAGCCGGCCATCCACCGGTTCCGCAACGTCTGAGCGCGGGCGGCCAGGTCGCCCGCGCTGCCATCCCTCTCACATTCACACAGATTGGTCGTACACACGTGACCGACAACCCGGTCGAGAACACCTCCCTGGCCTACCCGTTCGAGCGGCCCGATGCGCTCGAACCGTGCCCTCACTACAAGCGGCTGAGGGAGACGTGTCCGGTCGCGGACATCCGGATGCCCAGCGGGGACCAGGCCCTCCTCGTCACCGACTACGAATCGGTGCGCACGATCCTGTCCGACGCTCGCTTCAGCCGGGCCGCCACCGCGCAGCCCGGTGCCCCCCGGATCGGGACCGAGCCGCAGAACGCCAAGAACCTGCTCAGCATGGACCCGCCGGAGCACACCCGGGTTCGCCGGCTGGTGTCCCGGGAGTTCACCGCCCGCCGGGTGGCGGCTCTGCGGCCGCGCATCCAGAGCTGCACCGACGAACTGCTGGACGCGATGGAGCGGACCGGGTCGTCGACCGACCTCGTCCCCGCCTTCGCCTTCCCGCTGCCGGTGACCGTGATCTGTGAACTGCTCGGGGTGCCGCTCGACGAACGCGAGCAGATCGCCGAATGGTCCGGCACCGTCCTGTCGACCGTCTCCCTGCCGGTCGAGCAGATCGTCGCCGCCCACACGGGCCTCGCCACCTATCTGGGCGGGCTCATCGCCGCCAAGCGGCAGAAGCCGGGCGACGACCTCCTCTCCGCCCTGGTGTCGATTCACGAGGCGGACGCCGAACGGCTCGACGAGGAGGAGCTGCTCCACCTGGCGATCACCCTCCTCATCGCCGGGCACGAGACCACGACCAATCAGATCGCCAACAGCGTCCTGGCGCTGCTGACACACCCCGAGCAGTTCGAGGCGGTGCGCCGCGACCCCGGCATGGTCCCGGCCGCCGCGGAGGAGCTGCTGCGCTTCGTGCCGCCGGGTGACGAGGCGACCCTGCGTATCGCCGTGGAGGAGGTGAAGCTGGGCGACACCGTCGTCCCCGCGGGTACCGCGGTACTCGCGTCCCTGGCCTCGGCCAACCGTGACGCCGGGCAGTTCACCGATGCCGACACCCTCGACGTCACCCGCGCCCCCGGCGCCCAGCACCTGACGTTCGGCTACGGCATCCATTACTGCCTCGGCGCGGGACTGGCTCGCCTGGAACTGGAGATCGCGCTCGAAAGCCTGCTGCGCAGGTTCCCCACGCTCCAACTGGCCGTGCCGGCGGAGCAGGTGCCGAGGTCCTCCGGCCGTCTGATCCATGGGGTGACGTCTCTGCCCGTCACCTGGTAGGGAAAATCGGGCAAAAGGTCTCCTGAGGGGACCCGGGCGCGTCGGCGGCGTCCTCTCAGGAGCGGCGCCGCCGGACCCCAGCCCAAGCCGCCCTCGAAGGGCACGGCCGCCCGATCCGCCGGGGCGCGCCTCCCCGACAGCGCGCACGCGGCGTCCCGCAGCACGGCGGCCGCACGGCGTTCCGACCCCACCACGTGAGAAATGGTGAGATCCGAGCGTATGAGGGGCATGAGTTCAGATATCGGCACACCCGGCGACGCCGCTTGGACGGGCCGGAAGGCGCCCGGTCCTGATCGCGTGCAAGGCGCCGCATCCGTACCGGCGGGTCAGGGTGTGCTTCGACGGGCCGGGTTCATCCGGTTGTCTTCGTCGTCTCTGTCGATGGGGCTCTGACCTGCGTAAATCCCGCTTCGGGCGCGGTCGGCGGCCGCACTTCGGCGGCTCTTCCTTACCCGGGTGTCAGGACCGCGTCACAGAGTTCGGTAGCGTGGTCGGGTGAGCGAGAAGACCCTGCAGCACCGGATCGACGGTCCCGACGACGCACCCGTACTCGTACTGGGCGCCTCGCTCGGTACCACATGGCACATGTGGGACCGGCAGATCCCCGAACTGACCCGCCACTGGCGCGTCATCCGTTTCGATCTGCCCGGTCACGGCGGCTCGCCCGCCCACGCCGCGTCCTCCATCGCGGAACTGGCCGACCGCCTGGTCGCCACTCTCGACCTTCTGGGCGTCGAGCGGTTCGGCTACGCGGGGTGCAACGTCGGCGGCGCCATCGGCCTCCAGCTGGCCCTCACCCGCCCGCACCGGGTCACCTCCCTCGCGCTGGTGTCCTCCTCGCCGCGCTACGGCACCGCGGACGCCTGGCGCCAGCGCGGCGTGGTGATCCGTACCAACGGCCTCGACCCGATCGCCCGCACCGCCCCCGAGCACTGGTTCACCGCCGACTTCGCGGGCGCCCAGCCGGCCATCGTCGAGTGGGCCGTCCAGATGGTGCGGACCACCGACCCCGGCTGCTACATCGCCGCCTGCGAGGCGCTGGCCTCGTACGACGTGCGGTCCTCGCTCAGCCGGGTGGGCGTGCCCACCCTCGTCGTCGTCGGTTCCGAGGACCAGGTCACCCCGACCACGGACGCCCGCACCCTGGTCGCCGGCATACCGGACGCGAGCCTGGCGCTGGTGCCGGGCACCTCACACCTCGCGCCCGTCGAGCAGCCCTCGGCCGTCACCGAACTCCTCATCCGGCACTTCACCACCGCCTGGCACGACAAGCCCGGCCCGGCCGGCCAGGTCGCCATCGGCGCCGCCGCCCCCAAGGCACAGATCGCGCCCCCGCCGCCCCCGGTGGCGCCCCCCGCCGCCATAGAGTCCGGCCTCACCAAGTCGGACCCGGACCGCGGCGGCACGTACGAGGCAGGCGTCAAGGTCCGCCGTGAGGTTCTCGGGGACGCCCACGTCGACCGCGCCGAGGCCGCCGCCGACGACTTCACCGGCGACTTCCAGGACTTCATCACCCGCTACGCCTGGGGGGAGACCTGGACCCGTCCCGGCCTCGACCGCCGTATCCGCAGCGTCATCACCCTCACTGCCCTCGTCGCCCGCGGCCACCACGACGAGCTGGCGCTGCACACCCGCGCCGCCCTGCGCAACGGCCTGACCCCCGCCGAGATCAAGGAAGTACTGATCCACACCGCGATCTACTGCGGCGTCCCGGCGGCGAACTCCGCGTTCGCGGTGGCCCAGCGGGTGATCAAGGAGGAGACGACACCCGAGGGGTGAGCGCCTCCGCCGGCTTCCGCGAGTGCGTGACAAGATCCGGCGTGGGTGCGGGGTTCCGGCAGTGTGCGACGGGGCCCGCGCGGCAAGATGGCCCCATGGAACTGACGAAGAAGACCCACTCGTGCGTCCGCCTGGAAAAGGGCGGGCAGACGCTCGTCATCGACCCCGGCCTCTTCAGCGAGGAGGACGCGGCCGTCGGCGCGGACGCGATCCTGGTCACCCATGAACACATGGACCACTTCAACGAGGACCGGCTGCGGGCGGGCATGGAGGCGAAGCCGGGCGCCGAGATCTGGACGCTGGCCAGCGTCGCCGACCAGCTCTCGGCCGCCTTCCCCGGCCGGGTGCACACCGTGGGCGAGGGCGACACCTTCACCGCCGCCGGTTTCGACATCGAGGTGCACGGCCAGCTGCACGCCGTCATCCACCCCGACATCCCGCGGATCACCAACGTCGGCTATCTCGTCGACGGCGGCGCGGTCTTCCACCCCGGCGACGCGCTGACCGTCCCCGAGGGCCGCACCGTCGACACCCTCCTGCTGCCGGTCCACGCCCCCTGGAACAAGGTCGCCGAGGTCATCGACTACGTCCGCGCGGTCGCGCCCCGCAGGGCCATCGACGTCCACGACAGTCTGCTCCAGGACCACGCCCGGCCGATCTACGACTCCATGATCGACAAGCTGGGCGGCGCCGACCACGGCCGCCTGACCCCAGGCGCCAGCACCACGCTCGGCTGACTGCCCCGGCCGGCTGTCACACCCTCGCTGTAGGTTTGCGTACATGCGCATCGCGACCTGGAACGTCAACTCGATCACCGCCCGTCTGCCGAGGCTGCTGGCCTGGCTGGAGCGCACCGGCACGGACGTGCTGTGCATCCAGGAGACAAAGTGCTCCGCCGAGCAGTTCCCGTACGACGAGCTACGACAGCTCGGCTACGAAGCCGCGGTCAACGCCGACGGCCGGTGGAACGGCGTGGCGCTGCTGTCCCGGGTGGGACTGGAGGACGTCGTCAAGGGCCTGCCGGGCGGCCCCGACTACGACGGCGTCCAGGAGCCGCGCGCCGTCTCGGCGACCTGCGGCCCGGCCCGCGTCTGGTCGGTGTACGTCCCCAACGGCCGCGAGGTCGAGCATGCGCACTACGCCTACAAGCTCCAGTGGTTCGAGGCCCTGAAGGCAGCGGTCGCCGGGGACGCGGCGGGCGGTCGCCCGTTCGCCGTCCTCGGCGACTACAACGTCGCCCCGGCGGACGACGACGTCTGGGACCCCGCCGTCTTCGAGGGCCTCACCCATGTCACCCCCGCCGAGCGCGCCGCCCTCACCGCCCTCCGCGACACGGGCCTCACGGACGTCGTACCGCGCCCGCTCAAGTACGACCACCCCTACACCTACTGGGACTACCGCCAGCTCGCCTTCCCCAAGAACAAGGGCATGCGCATCGACCTGGTCTACGGCAACGAGCCGTTCGCCAAGGCCGTCTCGGACTCCTACGTCGACCGCGAGGAGCGCAAGGGCAAGGGCGCCTCGGACCATGCGCCGGTCGTGGTGGACCTCGACGTCTGAGCGGAGACGCATCAGGAGTGCCGGCCGTCGCAGGCCGCTGTTGATGCTCGACCTCGACAACACGCCGGTCGACCGCGATGCCGCCTTCCGTGCCGCGACGACCGCCTTCCTGGCCGAGCACGGCCTGCCGGGAGCCGATGTCGAGTGGCTGATGTCACGCCGTGCGCCGGGTGCGTCACACGGATCGCGGCGCACGGACCCACGCAACTCACGTGATGCCGTGGCCTGTTGCGCTCGGGAGAACCGTCGCGTCGGCGCTCGGGACCTCGGCGCACCGGCGGCCGGGCCGGGCGAGCGGCGCCGTCAGCCCCGTCCGGGCACCAGCGCCCGCAGGTCCACCGACTCGCCCAGCGCCTTCAGGCCCGCATCGCCCGGGTGGAGGTGGTCGCCGCTGTCGTAGGCGGGCAGCATCCGCTGCGGCCGGCCGGGGTCGCGCAGGACGGCGTCGAAGTCCAGTGTCGCGTCGAAGACGCCGCCGTGGTCGCGCACAAAGGCGTTGACGGCCTGGCGGCGCGCTTCGACGGCCGGGGTGCAGTCGGCGTAGCCCTCACAGGGGGTGATGGTGGCCGCCACGACCCGCAGCCCCCGCTCGTGGGCACGCCGGGCCAGGGCACGCAGGCCGGCCACGACCTCGTCCGCGCCGGTGCCCCAGCGCACGTCGTTGATGCCCTCGAACACCACGACCGTACGGGCGCCGGGCTGCGCGAGCACGTCGCGCTCCAGCCGGTGCTGGGCGCTCACCCCGCCGGTGTCGGTGCTGACACCGTCGCCCTGGTAGCGGTCGGTGACGATGCGGTTCGCGGAGACGCCGTGGTTGAGTACGCCGTAGCGGGGGAGTGCGGACTGCGTCTGGAAGCGGCGGGCCAGGACGTCGGGCCAGCGGCGGTTGGCGCCGCTTGTCGACTGCACGCCGTCGGTGATGGAGTCGCCCAGTGCCACGATCGAACCGGGTCCGCCGTCGACATCCACCCCCGTCAGGAACGGCCAGATGGTCAGGGTCTCCGGGAAGCCCGCGCCCTCGCGCTCACCGGTGCGGTCCCCGCTGCCCGGCGCGCTCAGATACGAGACCTGGGTGGCCTCCTGGTGGACCGGCGCGGCCGTCACCGTCCCCGGCAGATGGAGCGAGACCAGGAGGTTGGTGTCCGCCGGCACCCGGAAGTCGACCGGGTCGCTGAACGCCTCGGCGCCCGCCGGTATCCGGGTTCCGGGGCGGCCCCGGCCGAACGTCAGGGGCACCGGCACCCCGTCCGCAGCGGCGCCCGCACCCTGCACCGCCACGCTCGCCGCCCCTATGTCCACCGGAGCCGCCGCGAAGGTGTTCGCCAGCCGTATCCGCGCCCGCCGACCGCCCGCACCGGAGTGCACGACCAGCCGCAGCGTACGGTCCGTCCAGGGGCCCACCGCCCGATAGCCGGCCGTGCTCGCCGCCCAACTCCCGGTCCTGCCCCGCCCGCTGTCGGCCACCGAGACCGCGAAGACATGGAGGTCGGCGGTCGGCCCCGCATTCCGCGGCAGCACCACCGACGCCACCTCGCGCCCGGCCCGCAGCGGCACGGACACCGCGTACAGCCGTGCCGCCCCCGCGCTCTGCCCGCCCGCGCCGTTGATGTGCGGCAGTGCCACCGCCTTGATGCTCAGCGGCCCTGAGCGCCAGTCGGGCGCGGTGAGTTCGTAGGAGGAGCGGGATCCGTCGCGGTAGTGCACGGTCCCGTGCCCGGTGACCGCGGCGCCGGCGGCGCCACTCCCGGCGACCAGGAACGTCAGGGCCCCGCCCCGTCCGCGCAGCGCCACCGCCTGCCCGTCCGCCACCACGTTGTCCGGTGTGCCGGCGGCCGGACGCGGCCAGCCGAGGTGTGCCCCGTCGAGGGTGAGTGTGCGTCCGGGCGTCCAGCCGGCCGCCGCCAGGTCCTGTGCGGAGAGCGAGTGGCCCGCACCGTCGAGGTCGGCGGCGCCCGGTCTCGCGTCGTCGCTGACGGCCGTGTTGTCGAAGAGCCCGGCCAAGGGCAGCGGGCGGTACGGGTGCGGCACCGCGGCGGCCGGTCCCGCGAGGACGGTGGCGGCGGGCAGTACGGTCGCGGCGAGCAGCAGTGCCAGGGCGGGGCCCCGTCGTCGTACGCGCATGAATGCCTTCCCTCTGGTGATCCGGCTGGTGCTCCGGCGAAGTCGGATGACCCCGGGCGACGTCGGACGAGGTCAACGGGCAGGTGCTGAGCTGCGGTCCGGCTGTTCCCGCGAGGGGCGGGGTTGCTCCTGCGGACCCGACAGATCCGATCCGAGCGCCATGAAAGTAGGGACGCCCAGAGGGGGCGTCAAGGTGACGAACAGGGATCCGTTGCGCCGCGCGCCTGTGGCCGCGGCCCTGGTACGGGTGGGACCCTCACACCATGAACATGTCTTTCCTGGACAAGTGGCGCAAGCGCGCGCAGGCGGACCGTTCGGTACCGCTGGCGGAGTCGGTCAGCGCCGACCCCGACAGCGTCATCGAGCTGCTCTCCGAATGCGAACTGCTGCGGGCGCAGGCCGCCGCCGAAGGCGTGGAACTGGACGACTCCGTGGCCTCGTTGGAGGCGCTGGACCAGTTGCAGCCGGTCTGGAGGGACGATCCGGAAGTGGAGTCCTGGCTCGGCAATGACGCGGGCCTGTATCTGGGCACGGTCCTGGTGCGCACGGTCCGGGGAGCCGTGTGGCATGTGTGGCCGAACGGACAGCCGGTGGTCCGGCTGGCGTCGGGGCGGGAGCTCGATGTGGTGGAGGCGGGGCACGAGTGGGCGGATGTCGGGGTGCCCGAGCTGTCCCAGTTGTATGCCGAGGCGGCGGAGAGCTGAGCCGCCCCGGAGCGGTGGCCGGCGCGCAGAGTTCCGCCGTCGCCGTGGTTTAACCTCCCATATCCCGCACTGCGTGCGTGTCCGAAGGGAAGTGCCCCTTTCATCCCGGTAGTTTGCGGGCTCTCCGCTGTACGGATGAGAGTGGGCAGGTCTGCATATGGCCGGTGATGCGCTGATTGAACTGCGCGGGGTCAACAAGCACTACGGAAAACTGCACGTCCTTCAGGACATCGACCTCACCGTCGGCCGTGGGGAGGTGGTGGTGGTCATCGGGCCCTCCGGCTCCGGGAAGTCCACACTGTGCCGGGCCATCAACCGCCTGGAGACCATCGAGTCGGGCAGCATCGAACTCGACGGACGGCCGCTGCCCGAAGAGGGCCGGGCGCTGGCCCAGTTGCGGGCCGATGTGGGCATGGTCTTCCAGTCCTTCAACCTCTTCGCCCACAAGACCGTCCTGGCCAACATCATGCTGGCGCCCGTCAAGGTCCGCAGGAAGAAGAAGGACGAGGCGGCGCAGCGGGCCCGCGAACTCCTCGACCGGGTCGGGCTCTCCTCCCAGGCCGACAAATACCCCGCCCAGCTCTCCGGCGGTCAGCAGCAGCGCGTGGCCATCGCCCGTGCGCTCGCCATGGATCCCAAGGCGCTGCTCTTCGACGAGCCGACCTCCGCGCTCGACCCGGAGATGATCAACGAGGTGCTGGAAGTGATGCGCCAGCTCGCCCAGGACGGCATGACGATGGTCGTCGTCACCCATGAGATGGGCTTCGCCCGCTCCGCCGCCAACCGTGTGGTGTTCATGGCCGACGGCCGGATCGTCGAGGACCGCACCCCCGAGGGTTTCTTCACCGATCCGCGCAGCGAACGGGCGAAGGACTTCCTCTCCAAGATCCTCAAGCACTGAACGGGGGCGCCGCGATGCCGCACTGTCACCTCACGCCCCTGCGCCGCGCCCTGACGGCTCTGCTGCTCACCGCGCTCGCCCTGGCCGTCGCCGGCTGCGGCCGGGAGGGCAGCCCGCCGGTCAAGGGCCCCAAGGGCAGCGAACTGCCCCGGTATCCGGTGGCCCGGAACTTCACCCTGCCCGCCTCGCCCACCTGGGAGAAGGCCAGGCGCCGTGGCCACCTCATCGTCGGCGCCAAGGAGGACCAGCCCTATCTCGGCGAGAAGGACCCGGCCTCCGGCCGCTACACCGGCTTCGACATCGAGATCGCCAAGATGGTGTCCGCCGGCCTCGGCTTCCCGCCCGGGTCCGTCCAGTTCAAGACGATCGCCTCGGCCAACCGCGAGACGGCCCTGCAGAACGGGCAGATCGACTACTACGTCGGCACCTACACCATCAACGACAAGCGCAAGAAGCTGGTGGGCTTCGCCGGGCCGTACTACATGGCCGGTCAGTCGCTGCTGGTCCGCGCCGACGAGAAGGACATCCACGGGCCGCAGGACCTGGCCGGCAAGCGCGTCTGCTCGGCGGCCGGCTCCACCCCCGCGCAACGCATCCAGGCCGACTACCCCCGGGCCGACCTGGTCACCTACGACACCTACTCGGTGTGCGTGGACAACCTCCTGACCTATCAGGTCGACGCGGTCACCACGGACGACGCCATCCTGCTGGGCTATGCGGCCAAGGTGCCCGACGAACTGAAGGTGGTCGGCCGGCCGTTCTCCGAGGAGCCCTACGGAATCGGGGTCCCGCGCGGGGACAACGCACTGCGCCTGGCCCTGGACGGCATCCTCGCCACCGACGAGAAGAACGGCTACTGGAAGAAGGCGTACGACGCGACGCTCGGCCTGTCCGGAGTGCCCGCACCGAAGCCGCCCCCGATCGACCGCTACCCGGCGAGCTAGGACCCGACCCGTGAATGTTCTCCTCGACAACCTCGCCCTCTACGGGGACGGTCTGCTGGGCACCGTCGAACTCACCGTCCTCGCCTCGCTCCTCGCCCTCGTCCTCGGCTTCGTGATGGCGGCCTTCCGCGTCGCGCCGGTCGGTTCGCTGCGGGCCTTCGGTACGGCCTGGGTGACGGTGCTGCGCAACACACCGCTGACGCTGCTGTTCTTCGCCGTGGTGCTGGGGCTGCCGCGCTTCGGCCTCGTCCTGCCCTTCCAGCTGTTCGCCGTCCTCGCCCTCGGCTGCTACACCTCCGCCTTCATCTGCGAGGCGGTGCGCTCCGGCATCAACACCGTGCCGACGGGGCAGGGCGAGGCGGCCCGCAGCCTGGGCATGACGTTTCCGCAGACCCTCGGCGGAATCGTCCTGCCGCAGGCGTTCCGTTCGGTCATCCCGCCGATCGGCTCCACTCTCATCGCGCTCGCCAAGAACTCCGCGATCGCCGGCGCCTTCAGCGTCGTCGAACTCCTCGGGGTCTACAAACCGCTCAACGAGCAGGGCTACAACATCATCTGGACCTTTGTCTGGATCGCCGTGGGCTATCTGATCGTCACCCTGACCATCAGCGCGATCTTCAATTTTCTGGAGAAGCACTTCGGAGTCGCCCGATGACCACCACCGCCCTCTACGACATCCCGGGCCCCAGGACCAGGCACCGCCACCGGCTCTACGGCCTCCTGTCGACCCTCGTCCTCCTGGCCCTGATCGGCTGGATCATCCAGCTCCTCTTCGCCACCGGGCAGTTCACCGCGGCGAAGTGGACTCCCTTCACCTACAAGGGAATTCAGGAACTCCTGCTCACCGGCCTCGGCAACACCCTGCGGGCCTTCGGTTTCGCGGCGGTCCTCTCGCTGGCGCTGGGAGCGGTACTGGCCACCGGCCGGCTCTCCGAGCACCGGGCCGTCCGCTGGGTGAGCACGCTGCTGGTCGAGTTCTTCCGCGCGATGCCCGTCCTGGTGATGATCTTCTTCATCTATGTGGCGTTGCAGGTGGCCCCGCTGCCCGCCCTCGTCGCCGGCCTGACCCTCTACAACGGCTCGGTGCTCGCCGAGGTCTTCCGCACCGGCGTCCACTCCGTCGACCGCGGCCAGCGGGAGGCCGCGTATGCGCTCGGCATGCGCAAGACGCAGGTCATGACGTACGTCCTGGTGCCGCAGGCGCTCCGCGCCATGCTGCCCGCAATCATCAGCCAGCTGGTCGTCGCCCTGAAGGACACCTCGCTCGGCTACCTCATCACCTACGAGGAGTTCCTGCACGCGGGCAAGCTCATCGCCTCCAACCTCGACTACGACCTGCCGTTCATCCCCGTCGTCATGATCATCTCGCCGATCTACATCGGGATGTGCATGCTGCTGTCCTGGCTCGCCAATTGGGTCGCCAAGCGCCAGAGGCGCAACCCGAAGGTGGAGGCGGCGGAGGTGGCCCCGCCGGAGCCGGGCACCCTGCTGCCGGGCGCGCACCAGCCGCCCCACGGATGAGGCGGCCGGTGCCCCGGATGCGACCCGGGCCCGCGGGAAGGGTGCGTCAGTCGCGCACCGGCACCGACACATACGACGGGTCGTCCGCCGGCGAGGAGAACGTCAGTCGGGCGCCGTGCGGGTTGTGCTCGATGTAGAGCGGGTCGACGGTGTCCACGACCACCGCCAGCCGGTGCCCGGCCGGGACGTCGTAGGCCGTGGAGAAGAGATCCAGGTCGACGCCGAAGGGCTTGTCCGGGGTCTTGCCGTGGAAGGTGAACGGCGCGTGGGTGACCAGTTTGCCCAGGCCGAGCGGGCCCACGTCGTAGAGGTAGGCGATGGCGGTGCCGCTCTCGGCGGTGCTGGTCACGGTCGTGTGCACACGGGTCGTCCCGCGCACCCGCTGCCCCGTCTCGTAGCGCTCCGACTGCCAGACGGCGGCCAGGGAGCGCGGCAGCAGCGGCACCGACGCCATCGGCGGCAGCCGCAGGAACTGGTCCAGCATGCTGGAGAGGAAGATCAGCCCGCCGTCGGCGCCGGAGTCGAGGTTGGTGTTGATCTGCTTGCTGCCGTCCAGGTCTATCCTGCGGTGCGCGGACGGCACGTCCTTCCAGCTCGGGTAGCCCTCGTAGGCGCCGGTGGAACGGGACTTGAGGAGAACCGGCGACTCGCGGTCGATGCCGTTGTCGGTGCCCTTGAGGTAGTGGTCGAACCACCGCTTGGTGTGCGTCCAGGTGTCGTTGGGCAGTCCGAGGAGTCCGAGCGCCTCGGCCGTCGCGTGGTCACCGGGGCGGAACTCCAGCCGCTTCGGCCCCTTCAGCTTCTCGTAGAAGTCGGCGTACTGGTTCGGCGGGAAGAGCGAATCGCCCCAGGCGTTGCCCAGCATCACGGCCGCGCCATTGGCGTTGATCTTGTCGATGTACGTGGCGGGGGAGCGCTTCCTCCCCCACGCGATCATGTCCTGCTCCTTGTCGAGACGGGAGGCGAGGAAGTCCTTCAGGACGGTCTGGAGTTCCGGGCTGGGGCGGCCGGTGAGCGCGCCCGCGCCGCCGAGCATCGCCGCGGCCTGGAGGTGCTGGGTGCGGCCGCTGTAGATGGAGCCGATCAGGTCGCCCCAGCCGCTGAGGGCCGCAACTGCCTTGATCCGCTTGTCGAATGCGGACGCCAGCAGGCTGATTCCGGCCCCGTAGGAGACTCCTCCCATGCCGACCTTGTGCGGATCGGCGGGCGTGTGCGCCAGCGCCCAGTCGATGACCTTCGACGCATCGGCGATGTCCTTCGGGCCGGCGGTTTCGATCTGCCCGCCCGACTGCCAGAAGCCGCGCGAGTTGTAGCCGACGACCACGTACCCCGAGTCGGCCAGCTTCTTGGCCTGCGCCAGGTATTCGACCTGCGGCATCGCCCAGCTCGTCGGCAGCACGATGACCGGGTAGCGCCGGGTCCCGTCCGCACCGGCCGGGGTGAAGACGTTCGCCTTGAGGGTGGTGCCGCCGTCGCCCTGGATGTCGACGAACTTCACCGAGGGCGAGCCGGAGGCGGCTGCCGGTGCCGCTGCCGGCGTCGCGGCGTGTGCGGTGGCCGGTGCGCCGGTGAGAACCGTGGTGGCGAGGACCGCGGCGGAGGCGGTGCCGATCGCGGCGCGCAGGGTCGTGCGGGAGGGCTTCATCTTCTGCTCCAGATCTCGAGGCGAGCCGCGCGCTGTCCGAAGACAGGAGGGGCGCGCGAGGCTCGAGTTGACTGGAGAGTAAGGTCCGCCGCTTACCTGAGGTAACCCGTCGGTAGGTTACGGCTGAGTAACGTCAAGGGTGCCCTCCGGGGAAACTGTCATGGCAACTTGACGTCAAGATCACATGACGAAAGCCTGGGGTGATGTTGACTCCCGACAGCCTTGCGGGGCATTTCACCCTGCACTCCGCCACGGCCCGCTATGACGCGCTCAGGGCACGCGACTCCCCGGCGTCGCATGCGGACGTCCAGCCGCTCTCCCGGGACGAGGTGTTGGAGATGCTGGCGCTCGGCGAGGTGGTCGCGCGCAAGGCGGCGGAAGGGCGGCAGGTCTCGGTGCGGTCCGCGCGGGAGGCCGGTGCCTCCTGGTCGCAGATCGGCGCGGCCCTGGGCATGAGCAAACAGGCCGCCTGGGAGGCGCACGGCCGCTGGATCGAGGAGCGGTCCGCGCGGCAGCCGTAACGGCTGTTCGGTGTCGGACGAGGGCGACGGCAGAGCGAGCGGTCCCGGCCTCCCCGGCCTCCCCGGCCCGGCGGGCCCGCCCCGCGACGGTGGACGGCGGGGGTGGCGGCGGTTACGCGTGCCCGGTCGCCACCTCCTCGCCCGCCGGGACGGGGCCCGGCGGCGTGCCGTCCCCGAACGGCCGGCCGCCCAGCTCCTCGCGGTGATGCGGCGTCAGCCAGCCGTGGAGGTCCGGCCCCAGCGGGACGATCCCGGTCGGGTTGATGCCCGTGTGCACGCGGTAGTAGTGCTGCTTGATGTGGTGGAAGTCGACGGTGTCGCCGAAGCCGGGCGTCTGGTACAGGTCCTTGGCGTACGACCACAGCACCGGGTCCTCGGCCAGCTTGTAGCGGTTGCACTTGAAGTGGCCGTGATAGACGGCGTCGAAGCGCACCAGGGTGGTGAACAGCCGGATGTCGGCCTCCGTGAGGGTGTCGCCCACCAGGTAGCGGCGGTCGGCCAGGCGCTCGGACAGCAGGTCCAGACGGCGGAAGACATCGCCGCACGCCTGGTCGTACTCGCGCTGCCCGGTGGCGAAACCGGCGCGGTAGACGCCGTTGTTGACGTCGCGGTAGACCGCTTCCATGACGTCGTCGATCTCGGCGCGCAAGGGCTCGGGGTAGAGGTCGGGTGCGCCGGGGCGGTGCAGGGCCGTCCACTCGGTCGCCAGATCCAGGGTGATCGACTGGTAGTCGTTGGTGACGAGCTGTCCGCTGGGCACGTCCACGACGGCGGGGACGCTGACGCCGCCCGGGTGGTCCTTCTCGCGAGCGGTGTACGCCTCGCTCAGGAAGCGGATGCCGAGTACGGGGTCGCGGTCGCCGGGGTCCAGGGTGAAGCGCCAGCTGCGGTCGTCCTGGAGGGGATCGGTGACGGCGAGCGACAGCGCGCCTTCCAGGCCGAGCAGTCGCCGTGAGATCAGGGCCCGACTCGCCCAGGGGCAGGCGCGGCTGACCACGAGGCGGTAGCGGCCGGCCTCCACGGGCCAGCCGTCCCGGCCGTCCGCCGTGATCCGGTCGGCGAAGTGGCTCTTCGAGCGTGCGAACGGCCGTCGGCCGTATCCGGCGTTGCCGTCCGCGCCGGCGCCGGCGCCGCCGCTGCCGTCGTTCCGAGTGCCGTCGTGGTGCGTGGGGTGGCCCATCACCGGCTCCTTTCCGTGTCCTGTACGTGCGGGCGCGAGGGTCGCGGGGCGGACGGTGTGTCGTACGTGCGCAGTGCGAGCCTTCCCCGGCGGCCGGCCGGTGACGCGCAGGGATATATGTCCCGGAATACCATTATGGAGGTGGTGATTTGACGGTGAGTGGCCGGCGACGACCGCGCGCTGTGCAAAGCTTTACGAAGGTCGTAAAGGCCACTCGCCGGTAACCCGGGGACCGCATTTAGAATCGGCCGATGATCAAGAAGCTATTCGGCGCCGCGATAGCCGGCGCCGCACTCATCGCGCCCACCGCGACCGCCCACGCCGCGCAATCGGCGGACTGGCAGCGGGTGGGGGACGGCATCACCTCCGGAATCAGCGGCATCGTGGTCGACGGCCGGGACGGCGACGCAGTGAACACCCTCGCCGTCCGTGACAACAAGAACCCCGGCGAGAACCGGCTGGTTGCCGTGCGCTACAGCCCGACCGCCGCACCCCGGGTGCAACCGGTGGAGTGGCGCGGGAAACCGCCCGTCGACCTGGAGGCGATCGACGCCGTACCGGGGCACGCCCACGAGTACGTGGCCCTGGCCAGCAGCGGTACGGCGTACCGCATTCACACGGAAAAGGGCATTGCGTACGTCGTCGATTCCTTTCGGCTGCCCGGTGTTTCCTCGGACGGCAACTACGAGGGATTTGCGCTGACCGCGACGAAGGACGGCATTGCCGCCGTCTGGGCGGACCGCGGACAGGACGACCGGCCGGCGAAGCTGACCGCCGCGACTTGGAATCCGGCCACCGGCGACTTCGGGAAACGCGATTCCGCTGAATTCACCGCGCCGTATCCGGCCGAGGACGTCCGGCACGTCTCGGACGTCAAGGTCTCGCCCGCCGGCGGGCTGACCGTGTCCTCCGCATCGGACCCGGGTGACGACGGGCCGTACGACTCCGCGCTCTACCGCGCCGGGCACCTCTCCGTCGGTGACGACGGCGACGCCCGTCTGTCCGTCTCCGGCTCGCCGCACCGGCTCGCCGCGTTCGCCGGCCACAAGGTCGAGGCGCTGGCCTGTCTGCCGGGGTCGGACGAGGGAATCCTGGGCACGGACGACGAGAACGACGGCGGCTCGGTCGCCGTCGCCGGGTTCTGCCGCCCGTGAGGCCCACTGTCGGACCGATGAACCGCTGACGGGCAAGCGTGGCCGAGGGGCAGCCGTCCCTGCCTCACGGTGGCCGCCCGCGAGCACCCCACCAGGCCCGCACACCAGGCATTCCCACCAGGCCCTCCCCCGCAGTCCCGACACGGCGTCACCCCAGGCGGGTGAGATCGGGACGCAGCCGGTGCCAGATCGGGTGGCGCAGCTTTCCCGCCGAGGTCCAGCCGGTGAAGGTGACCTCGGCGACGAGCCGGGGCTCGGCCCAATGGGCACCGGGCACCTCCACGGGGTTGGTGAAGGGGGACCGGCCGAGGGGGATCACGCCCAGGTACTGCGCCAGCTCGCGCCGCTCCCGGTCGGACAGCCCCGAGCCCACGTTGCCGACGTAGCGCAGCCCGCTCGCCTCCGCCACGCCCGCCAGCACCGATCCGGGCAGCCCGGCCAGCCCGCCATGGCCCTCCGTCCAACCCCCGATGATCACGTCGAGGGTCTCCAGATGCTTGGTCTTGCGCCACTCGGGTGACCGGACCCCCGGCGTGTACGGCGAGTTCAGCCGCTTGGCCACCACGCCCTCGATGCCGCCCCGCAGCGACGCCTCCCACGCCTGTTGGCCATGGCCCTCCAGGTAGGCGGGCACCGACCAGTTCGGGCCGCGCAGTCGCAGCCCGGACAGGACGCCGCGCCGCTCGAAGTAGGGCGCGCCGAGCAGTGAGCCACCCAGATACATCACGTCGAACAGGACGAGATGGACCGGGTGCTCCATGGCCAGGCGGGCCGTGCGGCGCGGGTTCACCACCCCCATCCGCCGTTGCAGCAGCCCGAAGTCCGGCCGCCCGCGCGCGTCCAGCACCACCACCTCGCCGTCCAGCACCGCGGGCCGCCCGCGCAGTTGCTCACCCAGCGGCGCGAGCTCGGGGTAGGTGGTGGTCGCGTCGTTGCCGGCCCGGGTGACCAGCCGGACCGTGCCGTCCCCCGGCGTGCTGACGACGCAGCGCGCACCGTCCCATTTGGCCTCGAACGCCCACGACGCCTGCTCGTACTCGGCGGGCAACGGTCCGACCGTGGCCAGCATCGGCCGGATCTCGGGGTACGGGAAGAAGCCGCGCTCCTCGCTCGGGGCCATGTTCCGATGATCGGCGGATACCGGTCCGGGGGCCAGGCGGGCCAGGCGGCCCCGCGCCGGGGTCGGGGCCGTACGGTCGCACGGGTCGAGCCCCTACGGCTTCGCCGCCGTACGCACCGCCGCGTCCGCGTCCCCGCCCTCCGGGTCCACATGCGGCAGGATCCGGTCCAGCCATCGCGGCGTCCACCAGGCGGCCCGGCCGAGCAGCGTCATGACCGCAGGGACCAGCAGCAGCCGCACCACGGTGGCATCGATCAACACGCTCACCGCCAGGCCCAGCCCCAGCATCTTCACCACGATGTTGTCGCTGATGATGAAGGCGGCGAAGACGCTCACCATGATCAGTGCGGCGCAGGAGATCACCCGGGCCGTGATCTCCAGGGCGTGCGCCACACTCGCCCGGGCGTCGCCGGTGCGCAGCCACGCCTCGTGGACCCGTGACAGCAGGAAGATCTCGTAGTCCATGCTCAGCCCGAAGACGATCGCGAACATCATCATCGGCACATAGCTCTCGATGGGCACGGTGCCGGAGACGCCGAGCGAAGGGCCGCCCCACCCCCACTGGAAGACGGCCACCACCACCCCGTACGAGGCCGCGATCGACAGCACGTTGAGCACCGCCGCCTTGACGGCCACCAGTACCCCGCGGAACACGAGCAGGATGACGAGGAAGGCGAGGCCGACGACGACGGCGATGATCAGTGGGAGGCGGGCGGCCACGATGTCGAGGAAGTCCACCTGGGCCGCGGTGGTGCCCGTGACCAGGCCGCGCGCGTCCGTTCCCCGAACGGCGTCCGGGAGGACGTCGTCGGTGAGGTGGTTGGTCAGCCGGGTGGTGGCCGCGTCCTGCGGGGACCGGGTGGAGTACGCGGTCGCGACCAGCACATCGCCGTCCGCGGTGGGCTTGAGGGGGGTGATCAGGGCGGCGTCCGGCACCCCGGTGAGCGCCTTCTGGGCCTGCGCCGCCAGATCGGGGCGGTCCGGCTGCGGGACGTCGCTCTGGTCGATGACCAGCATCAGCGGCCCGTTGGAGCCGGGGCCGAACGCCGAGGACATCAGGTCGTACGCACGCCGGTCGGTGAAGGACTTCGGGTCGGCGCCGTCGCCGATGTGGCCCAGTTGGAGGGAGAACAGCGGGACGGCCAGGACCGCGATCACGAGCACGCCGCCCGTCAGGAACCACCAGGGGCGCCGCTCCACCCGCTGTGCGTAGCGGTGCCAGGTGCCCTGGGCTTCGTGGCCGGGCGGGCTGTCGGTCTCCGCGACGGGCCTGCGGACGTGCAGCCGGTCGATCCGACGGCCGATCAGCCCGAGCAGTGCGGGCACCAGGGTGAGTGCGCCGAGCACGGCGGAGACCACGGTGACGGCGGCCGCGGCGCCCAGTTTGCCGATGAAGCTCACCCCGGAGACCGTCAGCCCGGTCAGCGCGATGACGACCGTGCAGCCGGAGACCAGGACGGCCCGGCCGCTGGTGGCGTTCGCCCGGCCGGCGGAGGAGACCGGGTCGAGGCCGTCCATGATGTTCTGCCGGTGCCGGGTGATCAGGAACAGCGCGTAGTCGATGCCGACGCCGAGGCCGATCATGGTGGCGAGGGTGGGGGAGACGGTGGCGAAGGTGAAGGCGGCGGCGATCAGCCCCAGGACGCCCAGCCCGCAGACCACCCCGATCAGTGCGGTCAGCAGCGGCACCCCGGCCGCCAGGACGCTGCCGAAGCCGGCCAACAGGACGAGGATCGCCACGCCGAAGCCGATCGCCTCGCTGACCACGTCGTTCGCCTTGGGCCGGGCCAGCTCGCCGAGCGGCCCGCCGTACTCCACCTCCACGCCGGCCGAGCGCAGCGGCTGGACGGCCCGGTCGACGCCGTCGAGGTAGCCGGCGTGCAGCGTCGAGGGCTGCACGGCGAAGCGCATGGTGATGTACGCGGTCCGGCCGTCGGCGGCGAGCGGGCCGACGTTCGGCGTACCGGGCGGCGGCTTCGCCGGTGCCGATCCGGACGGCGGCAGCGGGTTCTGTGCGGCCAGCACCTGCGGCAGCTTCTGCAGGGCGCCGACGGCGTCGGTGATCCGGCTGCGGGAGTCCGTCAGCGGCCGGGTGTCGTGCAGGACCACCTGGCTGCTGTAGCCGCCGGCCTGCGGCTCGTGCGCCTTGAGCACCTGGCTGCCCTGCTGGGACTGGGTGCCGGGGAGCGTGAAGTTGTCCGAGTACTCGCCGCCGTAGGCGTGTTGCCACGCCTGGACGCCGACCAGCGCGGCGAGCCAGAGCACGAGGACCGTGACGAAGTGCCGGGCGCACCACTCGCCCAGCGGACGCAGCACACCTCTGCGGCGGCCGTCGCCGGGCGCGGTGGGGGCGCTCGGCTCCTTCGGCAACGGCATGTGTGCTCCCGACGGTGGCCGGGGCGCGGACGGCCACCACGGCCTGGTGGTGCTCCACGTGCCGCCCCGGGAGCGGGGCGGCACGTGGAGCGCATCGGACACTCAGCATTCAAGGCGCGTTCCGGCCGTCCGGCACGTCCAGGGGGCCGAGACGGGTGATGCCGGTACGGGCCCGGTGCCGGGCCGGCGCGGTGCGTGCGCCCGTCGCGGGTGGCGGTCGTGGTGCGGCGGAGGCAGTGGGTGCCGGGGCGCACGGCGCGGAGAACTCGCGGGTGGCGCCGTCGAAGGCCCGCCGTCGGCAGCTCGGGCGTCGTACCTCTACGATCTTGTCCGGTCATCGCCCGGCGGGATGCCGCGGGTGGTCGATCGGAACTGTCGAGGCTGTTGTGGACGGGCGGGAGTGCGGATGAGCCGGGCGGTACTGGTGACGGGAGCCTCGCGGGGGATCGGCCGGGCGGTCGCGGAGCGGTTCGCCGCGGACGGGGACCGGGTCGCGCTGCACTTCGCGTCGCGCCGGGAGGCGGCCGAGGAGGCCTTCGCCGCGCTGCCCGGGAGCGGCCACGTCCTGGTGCAGGGCGACGTGTCCACTCCGGAGGGGGCGGCCGCGGTCACCGAGGCGGCGGTGGACGGTCTGGGCGGGGTCGACGTGCTGGTCAACAACGCCGCGGCGAATACGGCACATCCGCTGGACCGTACGTCGTTCGAGGAGTGGCAGGCCGCCTGGCGGCGGATCGTGGACGTGAACCTGCTCGGGGCGGCGCACCTCAGCTACTGCGCGGCGCGGAACATGATCGAGCGGGAGGTGACGGGCCGGATCGTCAACATCGGTTCGCGGGGTGCGTTCCGCGGCGAGCCGGACCACCCGGCGTACGGGGCGGCCAAGGCGGCGCTGCACGCCATGGGCCAGTCCCTCGCGGTGCATCTGGCGCCGTACGGGATCGCCGTCGCCTCGGTCGCGCCCGGTTTCGTCCGTACCGAACGGGTCGCGGACCGGATCACCGACGACGTCGAGCGGCAGAGCCCGTTCGGTCGGGTGGCCACGCCGCAGGACGTGGCCGCCGCCGTGCACTACCTCGCCTCGCCCGACGCCGTCTGGTCGTCGGGGGCGGTGCTCGACGTCAACGGGGCGTCGCATCTGCGCTGAGCGGGGCGCCGGCGGTGGAAAAGGGGAAGCCCCGGCCGAACGGGGGATTTCGGCCGGGGCGGTCTGTGGGGGAGGGATCCGGAAGTTCGTTTCCGTCCCGCTCCAATTGAACGATAAACCATTCGGGCCGTTCCCGAAGAGGGTGGGCCGGGTGACAGTGGTCACCCGGCCCACCCGCCGCAGGTGCCCCTCATGCCACGGCAGCCGCAGATCGGGCGGCGGGCCGTGTCCGGTGTGGCGCACCGCCACCGCAGCGGCGGGTCCCGCCGTGCGTGTCGGCCGACCTCAGACCTCGATACGGATCGGCCGGTAGCCGCGGTCCAACAGTCGGGGCAGATACCGCTTCAGGGCCTCGACGGTGTGCGCGCGGTCGCCGCCGCCATCGTGGGAGAGGACGATCGTGCCGGGCTCCAGGCCCCTCAGAACGGTGTCCGCGATGTACCCGGGGCCGGGGCGCGTCCAGTCCTGCGAATCGACCGACCAGCCGACGGGCGACATGCCCAGGTCGCTGCAGATGCTCAGCGACGGCGCGTTCCAGGCGCCGTACGGAGCGCGGGCCAGCCGCGGTGCGGCGCCCAGAGTGTCGGCGATGACGCTGCTGGTGCGGCCGAGCTGATCGTGGACCGCGGCCGGCGGGAGCGTGGTGAGCTGGGCATGGGCCCAGGTGTGGTTCGCGACGGCATGACCGTCGTCGACGATGTCGTGCAGCAGGCCGGGAAAGGCGGCGGCGCTCTCGCCCACGACGAAGAAGGTCGCCCGGACCCCGTGCCGGCGCAGCGCCCGCAGGACCTCCGGGGTGTAGCGGGGGTCGGGCCCGTCGTCGAAGGTCAGCGCCACCTCGTGGCCCCGGGTCGGCAGCCGGAAGGCGACGTCCGGGTGGACGGGCGAGGCGCCGGGGCCGGAGAGCGACGTCTCGCCCGCCATCGGGCGCAGCCGGTAGTGCCTGGCGATCGCGCGCTGGATCCTCGGTGGGGGCGCACCGGCCGGCGGATGCGGCTTCGGTACCGGCACCCGGTCCCACTGGGCCTGCGGAGCCCGAGAGCCGGACGAGGTCAGCAGGCGGCCGACGCCGAGCAGGCCCACCGCGACACCGCCCCGAAGGACCAGCCGCCGGGAGTTCGTGCGACGAGCATACCGATCGGAGGTCACCTTCCCGTGCTCTCATACGGCCCCCGCTCCGGGCCGCAGCCACACCAGGAGCGCGAGGTGCCGCACCCGTTCGGCCGACCTCCGGCGAGGGCGTCAGGGGCTGACCGCCAGCACGATGTACGCGCCCAGCAGGGTCAGATGCACGCCGCCCTGCAAGGGAGTGGCGCGGCCGGGGACCACCGTCAGGGTGCCCACCATGACGGTCAGGGCGAGCAGCACCATGTGCGTCGCGCCGAGCCCCAGGTAGAGCGGGCCGGTGAGCCAGACCGAGGCCACCGCGACGGCCGGGATGGTGAGCCCGATGCTGGCCATCGCCGAGCCCAGCCCGAGATTGAGGCTGGTCTGCACACGGTCCCGGTGGGCCGCCCGTGCGGCGGCGATGGTCTCCGGCAGCAGCACCAGCAGGGCGATCACGATGCCGACGACGGAGGACGGCAGGCCGGCCGCGGCCACGCCGGACTCGATGGTCGGCGACACCGCCTTGGCCAGCCCGACCACCGCGACCAGGGCCAGCGTCAGCAGCCCGAGGGCCACCAGCGCCATCCGCCGGGTCGGCGGATCGGCGTGGTCCGAGGTGTCGATCACCTCGCCCGCCGCGGTCACCGGCAGGAAGTAGTCGCGGTGCCGGACGGTCTGGGTGGTGACGAACATGCCGTAGAGCACCAGCGCGGCCAGCGCGGCGAAGACCAGCTGAGGGGTGGAGAACCGCGGCCCCGGCGTGGTGGTGGTGAACGTCGGCAGGACCAGGCTGAGTCCGGCCAGCGTCGCGACGGTGGCCAGCGCCGCGCCGGTGCCCTCGGCGTTGAAGACGGCCACCTTGCGCTTGAGGGAGCCCACCAGGAGGCACAGGCCGACGATGCCGTTGCAGGTGATCATCAGTGCGGCGAAGACGGTGTCCCGGGCGAGCGCCGCACTCTTGTCGCCACCGTCGGCCATCAGCGTGACGATCAGCGCCACCTCGATGACCGTGACCGCGACCGCCAGGACGAGGGACCCGAACGGCTCGCCCACCCGGTGCGCGATCACCTCGGCGTGGTGCACCGCGGCCAGTACCGCTCCCGCCAGGAAGCACGACACCAGCACCACCACGCCGACCGGCAGCGACCGCCCCCACGTCAGGGCCAGCAGGACGACCGCCAGGACCGGCACGACACCGGTCCAGTGCAGCACGGCGGGACGCAGGCTGGCGATCATGCCTCCGAGCTTGGCAGATACCTCCGGGGGCCGCCCGCCGGGCGTCAGGCCGCCGCGCGGTGCCCCTTCGTCTCCACGGGCGAGAGCGCCGCCTTGGTGACATCGGCGACCAACTCGACCACATCGGGCCCGTACGCCTGCGAGTTCACCACCTTCAGCAGGAGCGCGAACTGGCCGCCCGCGCCGTGCCTTCGGGCCAGCCGCGCCCGGTTGCGGACCAGATGGCGCACCGCCGCCCGGTGGGTGACGGGGCGCTGACCGGCCGCCAGGAACACCGGCCGGTCCCCCTCGCCGGCCGTGAGTCGGGCCAGCAGGACGTACTCGACCGCGCCCGGCTCCATCCGGTACGCCGTGCCGCCGATGGTGAAGGTGCCGCGGCCGGCGCCGGACTCGTCGCCCGGATGCACCGCGACGCCCGGCAGCAGATTGGCCAGATGGGCCGCCAGCCGGCGGTGTGCCGTCGGGTCGCCGACACAGAACTCGGTGCGTGCCCCGAAGCCCTGGAGGCCGGTGTCGTGCGGGGCCACCTCCGGGTGCGCCCCGCAGTTCTCGATCACCGAGGCCAGCCCGAGCAGCGCCAGCGCGTCATGGCGCGGGATGCTCCAGTGGGCCGAGGTGCTGTCCCGGTGGGTGACCAGTACGCACTCCGAACCGTCCGGCAGGCCGAAGAAGCCCTGTTCGCGGGTCAGCTTCCGGCGGACCGCCGCCGATTGCACGGCCCAGCCGGCCGCCAGGCCCACCACGAGGGCCGCGAACGCCACGGTCAGGAGCAGCAGGGTGTCATCCATGGCGGGCGAGCGTAGCGGCTGCCCGGGTGGATGTTCGAGGGCGGGGCGGGCGGCTGGGCCGGCTTGCCCCACTATGCCCTCTGCCGCGGCGCTGCCTCCGCGAGTAGGCTCCGGGCCCCTGCCGCCCCCCGCCGCGTACGCATCTGGAGGACACCGGTATGCCGAACGTCCGACGTCTCACCGTCCTGGGGGCGGCCGCCGCGCTGGCCGGCTCGCTGCTGACCGTGCCGGCCGCCGCACGGCCCGCCCCACCCGGCGGCTCCTCGCCCCGGCCGGCCGCCGCCCCCGCCAAGTCCCCGGTCGCCGTCGGGTACGGCGGGGCGGTCTCCAGCGTGGACGCGGACGCCTCCGCGGCCGGTATCGCCGTCCTCAAGAACGGCGGCAACGCCGTGGACGCCGCCGTCGCCACCGCCGCCGCCCTCGGCGTCACCGAGCCGTACTCCTCGGGTGTGGGGGGCGGCGGCTACTTCGTCCGCTACGACGCCGCGACGCATTCCGTGGACACCCTCGACGGCCGCGAGAGGGCCCCGCACACCGCCGGCAAGGACCTCTTCCTGGAGAACGGCAAGCCGATACCGTTCGCCGACGCGGTCACCAGCGGCCTGGGCGTGGGCACCCCGGGCACACCAGCCACCTGGGACACCGCCCTGCGCAAGTGGGGCAGCCGCTCGCTCGGCCAGGTCCTCGGCCCCGCCCGGAAACTGGCCCGCGACGGCTTCACGGTCGACGAGACCTTCCGTCAGCAGACCGCCGGCAACGAAGCCCGCTTCCGCGACTTCCCCGCCACCGCCCGCCTCTTCCTGCCCGGCGGCAAGCTGCCGGCGGTCGGCTCGACGCTCAGGAACCCCGACCTGGCGCGCACATACGGGGAGTTGGCGGACCGGGGCGTCGGCGCGCTCTACCACGGCGACCTGGGCCGCGACATCGTGCGCACCGTCCGCCGGCCGCCGGTCCGCTCCGGTGCGGAGCGCCGGGTACGGCCGGGCGACCTGACCGCCGGCGACCTGCGCGCCTACCGGGCCCTGACCCAGGCGCCCACCCACACCGCCTACCGCGGCCTCGACGTCTACGGCATCGGCCCCTCCTCCTCCGGCGGCACCACCGTCGCCGAAGCGCTCAACATCCTGGAGAGGAGTGACATTTCGCGCCTGACGGAGAAGCAGTACCTGCACCGCTACATCGAGGCCGCCCGGATCGCCTTCGCCGACCGGGGCCGCTGGGTCGGTGACCCGGCGTTCGAGGACGTACCGACCCGGGGCCTGACCTCGCAGCGCTTCGCCGACTCCCGCGCCTGCCTGATCACCGACGACAAGGCCCTCACCAGCCCGCTCGCCCCCGGCGACCCCCGCCATCCCAAGCCCTGCGGCACGGCCGGCAAGGCCGCACCGACGACGTACGAGGGCGAGAACACCACGCACCTGACCGTCGCCGACAAGTGGGGCAACGTCGTCGCCTACACCCTCACCATCGAGCAGACCGGCGGCAGCGGCATCGTCGTACCCGGCCGCGGCTTCCTCCTCAACAACGAACTCACCGACTTCTCCTTCGCCCCGGCGGATCCCGCCGTGCACGACCCCAACCTCCCCGGGCCCGGCAAGCGCCCGCGCTCGTCCATCTCCCCGACCATCGTGCTGCGGCACGGCACGCCCGTGGTCGCCCTGGGGTCACCCGGCGGCGCGACCATCGTCACCACCGTCCTGCAGACCCTGGTGAACTTCCTCGACCGCGGTATGCCCCTGGCCGACGCCATCGCCGCCCCCCGCGCCAGCCAGCGCAACGCGCCCGCCACCGAACTCGAACCGGCCCTGTGGAACAGCGCACTGCGCGGCCAACTGGCGGCGCTCGGGCACGCCTTCACACAGAATCCGGAAATCGGGGCGGCCACCGGGGTGCAGCGGATGCCGGACGGACGCTGGCTGGCGGCGGCCGAAAAGGTACGGCGCGGCGGCGGTTCGGCCATGGTGGTCCGGCCGTCCCGGGGACGCCCCTGAGAACGGACTGTGCCGTCCGTGTGGCGTCCATGTGGCCCACCGCGCGTGTCATTGCTGGCCACCTGGGTGACGACTAGCCTCCTGGGACCGTTCGACGGCAAGAGCCGTTCATCGGCAGGGACGGTCTGTTCGCAAGAACGGTCCCAGGGAGGGCGCGCACTGTGAGCGTTGACGAGAGTCATGAGGGCGGACCCGGGTCCGGCCCGGCGGACCGCGGAGGTACGGCCGACGGAGAGCTGGAGGGGCTCACCGAACAGGCGCGTGCGCTGGCCGACGGGCGGGTGACCTCCACCGCACTGGTACGCCGTTGCCTGGAGCGCATCGAGGCCACCCAGGACACCGTCAATGCCTTCCGCCGGGTACGTGCCGAGGCGGCGATGGCCGAGGCCGCGGAGGCCGACCGCCGGCTGGCCGCGGGCGAACGGCTGCCGCTCCTCGGCGTCCCCGTCGCGGTCAAGGACGACACGGACGTGGCGGGTGAGCCGACCGCGTTCGGCTGCGCGGGGGAGTTCCCGCCCAAGGAACACGATGCCGAGGTCGTGCGGCGGCTGCGGGCGGCCGGCGCGGTCATCGTCGGCAAGACCAACGCCTGCGAACTGGGCCAGTGGCCGTTCACCGAGGGCCCGGCCTTCGGCGCCACCCGCAATCCCTGGAATCTCGACCACACCCCCGGCGGCTCCTCCGGCGGCTCGGCCGCCGCGGTGGCCGCCGGCCTGGTCCCCGCCGCGCTCGGCACCGACGGCGCCGGCTCGGTCCGCATCCCCGCCGCCTGGTCGCACCTCGTCGGCATCAAGCCGCAGCGCGGCCGCATCTCCACCTGGCCGGACGCCGAGTCCTTCCAGGGCATCACCGGCATCGGGCCCCTGGCCCGCACGGTCGAGGACGCCGCGCTCCTCCTGGACGTGGCGAGCGGCAACCACGCGGGCGATCTGCACCGGCCACCCGCCATCGCGGCCAGCGAGGCCGCCGGCCGCGACCCCGGCCGCCTGCGGATCGCCCTCTCCTGGAAGCCGGCCCTCACCTTCACCCGCAAGTCGCTGCACCCCGAGGTCCGTGCCGCGGTCACCGGGGTGGCCCGCACCCTCGCCCGTCTCGGCCACTTCGTCGAGGAGGCCGAACCCGCCTACGGCCTGGTCGGCCTCTCCTTCCTGCCCCGCGCCACCGCCGGTGTCGGCGAATGGGCCGCCCGCGTCCCCGACCGCACCCTGCTCGATCCCCGCACCCGTGGGTCGGTGCGCATGGGCCGGGTCCTCGGCGGTCCGGTCCTGCGCCGCGCCCGCGCGGCCGAAGGCCGCCAACAGCGGCGCATCGGCGCCCTGTTCGGCCCCTACGACATCCTGCTGACCCCCACCACCGCCACCCCGCCGCCGCGCATCGGCACCCTCGCCCGACTCAGCGGGTGGCGCACCGACCAGGCCATGATCGCCGCCTGCCCCTACGCCTGGCCCTGGAACGTCCTCGGCTGGCCGGGCGTCAGCGTCCCCGCCGGCTTCAGCGCCGACGGCCTCCCCCTGGGCGCCCAGCTCCTGGGCCCGGCCCATGGCGAGCCGCGGCTGATCTCCCTGGCGGCGCAGTTGCAGGACGACCTGCGGTGGCACGAGCGCAGACCGGCGGGGCAACCGGCGCCGTAGCCGTACCCCCGGGCCATCGGGCGGACTTGGGCGCGGGCGGTGGCGGCTACCGCCGCGGAGCCGGCAGCCGGCGTGGTTCGAGCCGTTCCTCGACGGCCGAGCCGCCCTCGCGCACGACCACATACGCGCCCCGCCCCGGTGCTTCCGTGACGGTTTCGACGAGTTCGGTTCCCCGGTAGACCAGGCCGACGCCGTCGTCGGTGCAGTGGGTGGTGGGCAGGGTGCCGTCCGCGACGAGCCGGTGCACCAGCGGGCGGCGCCCGGGGTCGCTGTCGTAGTGGACTCCGTTGCCGTAGGGCAGGAAGCCGAGCGCGTTGGTGAGCGGCCGCAGTTCGGGCCCGAAGGAGTCGGTGGCCCCTCCCTCGAACCAGCAGATCGACCCCGCACTCACACCGCTGAGCACCACACCCGCCTCCCAGGCGCGGCGGAAGACCGTGTCGAGCTCGTGCACCCGCCACACCGCCAGCAGGTTCGCCACCGAACCGCCCATGACCCATACGACATCCTGCTCCAGGACGGTGCCCGCCACGTCCTCGACGTTCGGCATGGGGAACAGGTGCAGTGGCGTGAGATCGAACCCGGCGACCCGGGCCGCCTCGGTCATCCGCGCGGTGAAGTGCTCGGCGTCGCCGATCGCGGTGCCGACGTACATGACGCGGGGCCGGCGGCCGTGGACCCCGGACAGCTCGACCGCATGATGAACCAGGGCGTCGAAGGCCACCATCGTGCGGTTTCCGACGCGGTGACCACCGGAGGTGGCGAGGATGGTGGGCTCCGAAGCGCTCATGGCCGCATCCTATGCAGCGTGATCGTCGTCCGGCGGGGCGGGCCTGCCTGCCAACTCAGCCCAGCAGCTTGACGACCGCGTCCGTCGTGTCGGTCTCGCCCAGCCGGGGGAAGATCTTCTCCACGCTGTTGCGGTGCGCCGCCTCGTCCAGGTCGGTGACCGCGTCGGTGGCGATGGTGACGTGGTAGCCGTGCTCGTGGGCGGCGCGGGCGCTGGATTCGACGCCGATGCTGGTGGCGATGCCGGCGAGGACGACCTGGGTGACGCCGCGACGGCGTAGTTCGAGGTCCAGGGCGGTGCCGTGGAAGGCGCCCCACTGCTGCTTGGTGATGGTGATGTCGGTGGGCTGCCGGTCGAGTTCGGGCACCAGCTCGGCCCAGTCGGCCGGCGGGGTGGCGGTGTGGCGCGGGGCGTCCGTCCGGCCCGGGGCGCCGCCGGTGACGTTCACCAGGACGACGGGCAGCTCGCGGGCGCGGAAGGCGGCGGCCAGGCGGGCACCGTGCGCGATGACGTCGGCGGCGGGGTGCGGTGCCGTGGGCAGGCCGGCGATTCCCTTCTGCAGGTCGATCAATACCAGGGCGGTGCGGGGGTCGAGCGCGGTGGCGGGCATCAGGCAGGTGCTCCTTGGGGGTCGGTGGTGCGGTGCCGGGCGGGGCCGCCGTAGGGCCCGCCGTAGGGGAGGCCGACGAGGCCGGAGGCGGTGATCGCCTCGATCTCGCGGGAACGGATCGGTGCGCTCATTCCTCGGTCAGCCGTCGTATCAGCGCCGTCGCCGTCGCGAGGGTGCGCTGCTCCTCCGGGGTCAGGCGCTCCCCGATGGCCACGGCGAGCCAGTTCCGCTTGGCCTGCCGTACGACCTTGAGCACCCGGTGCCCCTCTTCGGTGAGGGAGAAGACGACCTGTCGTCCGTCGGTCGGGTGCGGGCTGCGGGCGAGGACGCCGCGCTCCTCCAGCGCGCTCAGCGTCATCCGCATGGACTGCGGGCGGACCAGCTCGGCGCGGGCCAGCGCGGCGGTGGTGGCCGGTCCGTCGGCGTCGATCCGGGCGATGACCGCGCGCTGGGTGGGGCTGAGCTCGCCCTGCGGGGAAGCGGCGCGCAGGTGGCGCAGCAGCAGTCCCACGGCCGCGCCGAGGTCCGTGGCGAGGCGTTCCTGGCTCTGGTCGGTCATACCGTCGAGCGTATGCAGTCGACAGGCAAACTTGCAAGTTTCCCTGTTGTGTGCGCGTTCCGTAAAACGCCCGTAGCGTGCCGTCGCCGTCGCCGAAACATCGGTGGAGTCGACTGCGCACGAGGGGAGAAGTCGGGCTGAGAGGGCGGGGCGAAGAGCGTGTCCGGTACTCAACTCCAGGACTCCGTCGTGGAGTTCGCGGAATTCCTGAACGGCCTCGTGCGGCGGATCGACCCGTCGACCGGGTGGTACGCGGTCTTCGCCGGACGTGACCCGGAAGGGCTGCGGGCCTGCCTGGAGGGGCGGGACGTGCCGCCCTGGGACGTCGTGGAGTCGCTGCTCCACGACCTGGCGGGGCTACCGGGTGAACACGCCGGGAGCGCCGCGAGGCCGCGCGCCCAGCGGCTGCACGCCCGGGCGGTGGCCGGCCACGACGCCCGGCCCGGCGCCCGCTCCGACCTCCACGGGCGCCTGGCCGCCATGCTGTACGAGCAGCGGCGGGCGGCGCGGCGCACGGACGAGCTCCGGGCCACCGCGCAGGCGGCGGCCGGCTTCCCGGAGGCGCTCCGGCTGGGCGACGAGCTGGCCTGGGCGCAGGACGACCACGCCCGGGCGGGCGCCCGCGTCGGCGAACTCCGCTCCCGGCTGGAGGCGCTGGACGAGGCGGCGGAGCGGCGGCGGCCCCGGCGCGAGAGCCCGCGGGGTGCCGCCGCCCGGCGGCCGGCCCGTCCACGGGGTGCCCGGTTCGCCGGGCTGGAGGCGCCCGAGGGGGTCGGGGAGGCCAAGGAGGTCGAGGGGGCCGAGGAGGTCGAGGGGGCAGGGGAGGGCGGCATCCCCGCCGCGGGGCCCGCTCCGCGCGGTGCCCGCTTCGCCGGGGCGTACGGCGAGGAGTCGGCGGGTGACGGCGCGGCGGCGGGCGGGACCCGCCCCGAGGCGGCCCCCGTCACCCCCGAGGCCCGCCTCGCGGCAGCCACCGCCGCGGCCCGCCTGGTCCGCCTGCGGGCAACCGGCGACGGCGGCCTCGCGTACGCCGAACTCTGCGCCGCCGCCCACCGCGCCCCCGAAGAAATCCCTCTGCTGATAGCGGAGTTGGAGCACGCCGGCCTCGCCTCCGAAGTGCCGACCCTGCTCTGGGAGGCGGCCTGCCTGCCGCCCGCCGGGCTGGCCGCGGCCGCCGACGCACTGGTCGCCGCCGGGCGCACGGAGGACGGCGCCCGGATGCTGCGGCAGGCCGTGACGCGTCCGGCCGCGGAGGTGGCGCGGGCCACGCTGGCGCTGCTCGACCGGGACCGGGCCGCACCGGCCCTGGAACTGCTGGCCGCATTCGTCGGGGCCCGGACGCCGCAGGAGGCGGCCCAGGCGGCCGAGGCGGCGCCGGGCGTGCTCGGCCCGCTGCTGCTGACCGCGGCCGAGCGGGTCTCGCCGCACCGGCGCGGCGACGTCGCCCACGCCCTGCGCGCCGCCCGGCTGTGACCTCCGCCCCGGACGCGCCGCGCTGAGAGATGGTCTTGCCACCGTGCGTGACGGGGCCTACGGTCACCTCCACACGCGTAGACCCGCGTGGGCTGCAGGCTGACGCATCGACAAAGGAGCAGCTCATGGCCGATGTTGTGCGTGCCGCACTGGTTCAGGCGACCTGGACCGGCGACACCGAATCGATGATCGCGAAGCACGAGGAGCACGCCCGCGCGGCGGCCGCGCAGGGCGCGAAGGTCATCGGCTTCCAAGAGGTCTTCAACGCCCCGTACTTCTGCCAGGTCCAGGAGCCGGAGCACTACCGCTGGGCCGAGCCCGTGCCCGACGGCCCGACCGTGCGCCGCATGCAGGACCTCGCCCGCGAGACCGGCATGGTGATCGTCGTGCCGGTGTTCGAGGTCGAGCAGTCCGGTTTCTACTACAACACCGCGGCCGTCATCGACGCCGACGGCACGGTGCTGGGCACCTATCGCAAGCACCACATCCCGCAGGTCAAGGGCTTCTGGGAGAAGTACTACTTCAAGCCCGGCAACGCCGGGTGGCCGGTCTTCGACACGGCCGTGGGGAAGGTCGGCGTCTACATCTGCTACGACCGTCACTTCCCCGAAGGATGGCGGCAGTTGGGACTCAACGGCGCGCAGCTCGTCTACAACCCCTCCGCCACCTCCCGCGGACTGTCCGCCTACCTGTGGCAGCTGGAGCAGCCCGCGGCCGCGGTGGCCAACGAGTACTTCATCGCGGCGATCAACCGGGTCGGTGTGGAGGAGTACGGCGACAACGACTTCTACGGCACCAGCTACTTCGTCGACCCGCGCGGCCGGTTCGTCGGCGAGGTGGCCAGCGACTCCAAGGAGGAACTGGTCATCCGGGACCTCGATTTCGAGGTGATCGACGAGGTCCGCCAGCAGTGGGCGTTCTACCGCGACCGCCGCCCCGACGCCTACGGCGGGCTGGTGCAGCCATGACCCACGACCCCGCGGAACTGCACGCCCGCCATCAGGCCGTCATGCCGTCCTGGCTCAGCCTCTACTACCGGCAGCCGATCGAGATCACCCACGGCGAGGGCCGCTACGTCTGGGATGCCGAGGGCAACCGCTACCTCGACTTCTTCGGCGGCATCCTCACCACCATGACCGCGCACGCCCTGCCGGAGGTCACCAAGGCGGTCGGCGAACAGGCCGGCCGCATCCTGCACACCTCGACGCTCTATCTCTCCCGCCCGATGGTCGAGCTGGCGGAGCGGATCGTGGCGCTCTCCGGCATCCCCGACGCCCGGGTCTTCTTCACCACCTCCGGCACCGAGGCCAACGACACGGCCCTGCTGCTGGCCACCGCGCACCGCCGCTCCAACCAGATCCTGGCGATGCGCAACGGCTACCACGGCCGGTCCTTCTCCACCGTCGCCATCACCGGGAACCAGAGCTGGTCGCCGACCAGTCTCTCCCCGCTCCAGACCCTGTATGTGCAGGGCGGGGTGCGCAGCCGTGGCCCGTACGCCGAGCTGAGCGACGCCGACTTCATCCGGGCCTGTGTCGCCGACCTGGAGGACATGCTCCAGCAGACCGCGGGCGGCGTCGCCGCGCTGATCGCCGAACCGGTGCAGGGGGTCGGCGGCTTCACCGCACCGCCGGACGGACTGTACGCCGCGTTCCGTGAGGTGCTCGTCCGGCACGGCATCCTGTGGATCAGCGACGAGGTGCAGACCGGCTGGGGCCGCACCGGCGACCACTTCTGGGGCTGGCAGGCGCATGCCGGCAACGGCCCGCCGGACATGCTCACCTTCGCCAAGGGCATCGGCAACGGCATGTCCATCGGCGGCGTGGTCGCCCGCGCGGAGGTGATGAACTCCCTCTCCGCACACTCCATTTCCACCTTCGGCGGCACCCCCGTCACCATGGCCGCCGGCCTCGCCAACCTCACCTACCTCCTCGAACACGACCTCCAGGGCAACGCCCGGCGCGTCGGCGGCCTGCTCATCGAGCGGCTGCGGGCGGTCGCGGCCGCCCTCGACGTCGTACGGGAGGTGCGCGGCCGTGGCCTGATGATCGGCGTCGAGCTCGTCCGCCCCGGCACCGACGACCCCTCACCGGACGCCGCCTCCCTGGTCGTCGAGGCGGCCCGGGAACGCGGCCTGCTGATCGGCCGGGGCGGCCAGGGCGGTGCCTCGCTGCGTATCGCGCCCCCGATGACGCTCACCGTCGCCGAGGCGGAGGAGGGCGCGGAGCTGCTCGCGGCGGCGTTGGCGGCGGCGCAGGGCATGCTCGCGGGTGGTTAGCGGCAGCACCCGGCGGGCGGGACGACTCCGGTCGTCCCGCCCGCCCGCCCGCCGTCGCCGCGCACGGCGCCGTGCCCGCGTGCGAGCGCGCCGGTCCCTCCCGCGTCCATGCCGCAGGTGTGTCTTCCGTTCCCGTCAAGGGTTCCGGTTCCCGCCCGTCGCCCCAGGGCCCGTTCGGCCGGGTGCGCTACCTTCCGGCCGCCACCTCCCGTAGCGTCTCGGCCACCAGGGTGAAAAAGCGGGTGTGCGCGCGGCGGCTGCACGGGGGCTCCGGGTTCCACGGCAGGAAGCGGGCGGTGGCCTCCAGGGCGCGCCAGTGTTCGTCGCCGCGCAGCTGCCCGGGCCGGGCCGCGTTGACCCGTTCGTCCGACAGCACGATGTCCGGGCGCATGCCCGCCGCCTCCGCCCAGCCGACCGTCGACCAGTTCGCACCGGAACCGGCGGCCGGCTCGAGCAGCTCGACGCCGTGCTCGGCCAGCGCCCGCAGATCCGGCCAGGCGCCGGGCCGGGCCAGATGGACCCGCTCGCGGTCGCCGGGTGACAGCGCGAGCACCCGGGGCCGCGCCGGACCACCGGTCACCTGCCGCAGCAGGTCCTCCGCCGCATCCAACTCCCTTGCCGTGCCCAGCGGTTCGCCCTTGCCCAGCGATCCGGCGAGGGCCGCGAAGCGCTCCCGCACCTCGGCGAGCCCCCGCCCCGGCCCCACTGCGACGGCGGCCACCGGGACGTGCGCCTCCAGTTCCAGCGCGGTCTTCGGCGCCAGCCCGTAGACCTGTTCGCCGTCATAGGTGACCGCCACCACCAGATCCGGTGCGGCCTCCAACAGGGTGTCCGGATCCAGTGCGCCGCCCGGCCCGAGGTACCGGATCTCCCCGAGCGGCAGCTCGCCGGTCTTGGCCGGGTCGGGGGCGTCGCCGTCGTGCTGGGACCCGAAGACGGCCACCGGGCGGATGCCGTGGTCCCAGAGCGTCGCCCCCGCCTGTACATAGGTGACGATCCTCAACGGTCGGGCCCCGGCCACCGCCAGGCGCCCGCGGTCGTCGGAGAACTCCCACGGCGTGCTCTGCTCCATGACGTGTCGCCTTTCTGACGTCTCCGATGTCCTGTGATCCGCGCTGTGCCGCGTCGTCCGCGCCCTGAGGCCCCTCCTGCCCTTCCGCCGTCCCGGCCGCCCTACGGGCCGGTCGGGCGCCCTCCCACCGCCCGCTCCGGCGTCCTCGTTCTGCCCGCCGCGGCGCCCCCGCACCCCTCCCGGACCGGCCCGGAGCAAGCGGTGGCCGGGCTCCGAACCGCACCGGCGTTCCACCGTCCAGCCGATCGTCGGCGCAACACGAACGCCCCCGCTGATTAACGGTCACGGTATTGCCACCGTGGGTGACATGCTTCTACCGTCTCCTTCTCGGCCGGGATCTACGGGTGTAGACCGGTTGTGGCATGGCGTCAGCGGAGCAGGTGTGCCGAGGGGACGGTGGACGTCGCGCTCCGCCTTCCGGTGCCGCCGAGGTTGCTGGGGTGGAAGGAGCAGGATTGTGAGCCGTACGGTCATCCGGGGCGGACTGGTCATCACCGCCGCCGACGAGATGCATACCGATGTCCTGGTGGAGGAAGGCCGGATCGCGGCCCTCGCCACGCACGACAGCCCGTCCGCAGAGAGCTGGAGTCGGTCGGCGGACCGCACCATCGACGCCACCGGCAAGTACGTCATCCCGGGCGGCGTCGACGCGCACACCCATATGGACTTCCCCTTCGGCGGGACGGCCTCCTCCGACACCTTCGAGACCGGCACCCGCGCCGCCGCCTGGGGCGGCACCACCACCATCGTCGACTTCGCCGTCCAGGGCCGCGGCCAGGCGCTGCGCCAGGGCCTGGACACCTGGTACGCCAAGTCCGACGCCCAGTGCGCCATCGACTACGCGTTCCACATGATCCTCTCGGACGTGAACGACGGCACGCTCAAGGAGATGGACCTCCTCGTGGCGGAGGGCGTCACCTCGTTCAAGCTGTTCACCGCCTACCCGGGCGTGTTCTACAGCGACGACGGCCAGATCCTGCGGGCGATGCAACGCGCCGCGGGCAACGGCGGGTTGATCATGATGCACGCCGAGAACGGCATCGCCATCGACGTCCTCGTCGAGCAGGCGCTGGCCGAGGGCCGGACCGACCCGCGCTACCACGGCGAGGTTCGGCGCGTCCTCCTGGAGGCCGAGGCCACCCACCGCACCATCCAGCTGGCGCGGGTGGCCGGCGCACCGCTCTACGTCGTCCACGTCTCCGCAGAGGAAGCCCTGGCCGAGATCAGCCAGGCCCGCGACAAGGGGCTGAACGTCTTCGGCGAGACCTGCCCGCAGTATCTGTTCCTGTCCACCGACAACCTCGCCGAGCCGGACTTCGAGGGCGCCAAGTACGTCTGCTCCACGCCGCTGCGGCCGCGCGAGCACCAGGCGGCGCTGTGGCGCGGGCTGCGCACCAACGACCTCCAGGTGGTCTCCACCGACCACTGCCCCTTCTGCTTCCAGGGCCAGAAGGAACTCGGCCGCGGTGACTTCTCCAAGATTCCCAACGGGATGCCCGGCGTGGAGAACCGCATGGACCTGCTCCACCAGGGCGTCGTGGAAGGGCGGATCAGCCGCCGGCGCTGGATCGAGATCGCCTGCGCCACCCCGGCCCGGATGTTCGGCCTCTACCCGAAGAAGGGCACCATCGCCCCGGGCGCCGACGCCGACCTCGTCATCTACGACCCCACCGCCGAGCAGACCGTCTCCGCCGAGACCCACCACATGAACGTCGACTACTCCGCCTACGAGGGCAAGCGGCTCACCGGGCAGGTCGAGACGGTCCTCTCGCGAGGCGAACTCGTCATCGACCGGCGGGAGTTCACCGGCCACGCGGGGCACGGGCAGTACATCCCACGTGGCACCTGCCAGTACCTCATCTAAGGAGCGCCGCCGTGGACTTTGGAGTTGTCCTGCAGACCGACCCGCCCGGGTCCGCCGTCGTGTCCCTGATGCGCCGCGCCGAGCGCAACGGCTTCCGCTACGGCTGGACCTTCGACTCGGCCGTCCTGTGGCAGGAACCGTTCGTCCTCTACAGCCGCATCCTCGACCACACCGAGCGGCTGATCGTCGGCCCGATGGTCACCAACCCCTCCACCCGCACCCCGGAGGTCACCGCCTCCACCTTCGCCACCCTCAACGAGATGTACGGCAACCGCACCGTGTGCGGCATCGGGCGCGGCGACTCCGCGATGCGGGTGGCCGGCCGGTCACCCAACACCCTGGCCCGACTCGGCGAGGCCATCGGCGTCATCCGCGATCTGGCCGAGGGGCGCGAGGCGGACATCGGGGACCGGCGCGTCCGGATCCCCTGGATCAAGGACGGCAAACTGCCGGTGTGGATGGGGGCCTACGGGCCCAAGGCGCTCGCCATGGCGGGGCGGTTGGCGGACGGCTTCATCCTCCAGCTCGCCGACCCCTTCCTGACCGAGTGGATGATCAAGGCCGTACGGGACGCCGCGGTGGCGGCCGGCCGCGACCCGTCCGACGTCACCATCTGCGTCGCCGCGCCCGCGTACGTGGGCGACGACCTCGACCACGCCCGTGAGCAGTGCCGCTGGTTCGGCGGCATGGTCGGCAATCACGTCGCCGACCTCGTGGCCCGCTACGGCGAACACTCCGGCCTGGTGCCCGGTGAGCTCACCGACTACATCAAGGCCCGCGAGGGCTACGACTACTCCCACCACGGCCGCGCCGACAACCCGGACACCGCCTTCGTGCCGGACGCCGTCGTCGACCGCTTCTGCCTCCTCGGCCCCGCCGAGGCACACATCGACAAGCTGCGCCGGCTCGAGGAACTGGGCGTGGACCAGTTCGCGGTGTACGCCATGCACGACGCCAGGGAAGCCACCATCGACGCCTACGGCGCACGGATCATCCCCGCGTTCGCCGACTGAACGGGCACCGGGCCCGGGCACAGCCCGGGCCCGCCCCAGCGGCCGGTCCGGGCCCGGGTGCGCGCGGCGGGGCGGCATCGCTCCGGATTCCGCTCGCCCGACAGCACAGGGAGGACCGCGGTGCACGGTGAATACAAGGTGCCCGGCGGCAAGCTCGTGGTCGTCGACCTCGACGTCGTGGACGGCGCGCTGCGCGCCGTGCGCGTCGCCGGGGACTTCTTCCTGGAGCCCGACGAGGCGCTCCTCGACATCGACCGGGCCCTGGAGGGCGCCGCCGCCGACAGCGATGCCCGGGCGCTGGCGGCCCGGATCGACGCGGCGCTGCCCGCCGGTGCGGTGCTGTTCGGCTTCACCAGCGAGGCCGTCGGGATCGCCGTGCGCCGCGCGGTGGTCCGCGCCACGGACTGGACGGACTACGACTGGCAGATCCTGCACGAGGGCCCCCGGCCCCCGGAGCTGCACATGGCGCTGGACGAGGTGCTGACCGCCGAGGTGGCGGCCGGGCGGCGGGCGCCGACGCTGCGGGTGTGGGAGTGGGACCGCCCCGCGGTGATCATCGGCAGCTTCCAGTCGCTGCGCAACGAGGTCGACCTCCGTGGCGCCGCACGGCACGGCGTGACCGTCGTGCGCAGGGTCTCCGGCGGGGGCGCGATGTTCGTGGAGCCGGGCAACACCATCACGTACTCGCTGTGCGTGCCGGCGGCGCTGGTCCAGGGGCTGTCCTTCGCGGAGAGCTACGCCTATCTGGACGACTGGGTGCTGGGGGCGCTCGGCGATATGGGCGTCACGGCCTGGTACAAGCCGCTCAACGACATCGCGACGGACGCCGGGAAGGTCGCCGGGGCGGCTCAGAAGCGCGTCGTGACGGATGCCGGGGCGGTGCTGCACCACGTCACGATGGCGTACGACATCGACGCCGAGAAGATGGTCGAGGTGCTGCGCATCGGCCGGGAGAAGCTGTCGGACAAGGGGGTCGCCAGCGCGAAGAAGCGCGTCGATCCGCTGCGGCGGCAGACCGGACTGCCCCGCGCCGAGGTCATCGAGCGGATGATCGGGTCGTTCCGGTCCCGTTACGGCGGCGCGGACGGGACGGTCTCGGAGGCGGAACTGGCGCGGGCGCGGGCCCTGGCGGCGGGGAAGTTCAGCTCCCGGGAGTGGACCGCCCGCGTCCCCTGACGGAACCGCGTCCCGCCGCACGGAGCGCCGCGGTGGACGCCGGCTCCGGACGGGGCACGGGCCGTCAGTCCGGATCCGTCAGTCCGGATCCGTCAGCCCAGATCCGTCAGCAGGCGCGGCAGTGCGCTGCCGATCGGCTCCCGGACCACCTCGTCGGCGATCTCGTCGTACGGCGTCGGATCGGCGTTGACGATGACCAGGCGGGCACCGTGCTCGGCGGCGATCCCCGCGAGGGAGGCGGCGGGGTGGACCTGCAGCGTCGTGCCCACGGCGAGGAAGACCTCGGCGGCCTTCGCCAGGCCCAGCGCCGTCCCGAGCACCTGCGGGTCCAGCCGCTGCCCGAACATCACCGTCGCCGACTTTAGGATGCCGCCGCACACCAGACACGGCGGGTCCGCCTCGCCGGCGGCCACCCGCTCCAGCGCCCGCGCCATCGAGGACCGCGCACGGCAGCGGGTGCAGGTGACCGCGCGGGCGGTGCCGTGCAGCTCCAGGACCTTGCGCTCGGGCATCCCGGCGAGCTGGTGCAGCCCGTCGACGTTCTGGGTGATCACCCGCACCGGGGCGCCGGACCGCTCCAGCCGCGCCACCGCCTCGTGCGCGGCGTTCGGCCGGGCCCGGAACGCCGGGCTGTCCAACCGCATCCGCCACGACCGCCGCCGGATCTCCGGATCGGCCATGTACGCGTCGTAGGTGACCAGCTTCTCGGCCTCCGGATCGCGCCGCCACAGCCCGTTCGGGCCGCGATAGTCGGGGATTCCGGAGTCGGTGGAGATCCCGGCGCCGCTCAGGATCGCGACGAGGGGACGGCGCGGCGGGCCGGCCGCCGGATCGTGGTCGGTGCCGGTCATGGAGCGAGCGTACGCACGGGAGTGGGGGAGGGCGACTCGATTTGTGCGCACGCCGCTTCCGGCGGCAGCGGGTGCGATGCGCGGCCAGGGGAAGGGGGTACGTAAGCCGTGATCGCCGACGTCCGGACGAGGAGCCCCGTGTTCACCACCCGCCCCACCCTCCAAGGCACCTTCGGTATGGCCTCCACCACCCACTGGCTGGCGTCGCAGTCGGCGATGGCCGTCCTGGAGGACGGCGGCAACGCCTATGACGCCGCCGTCGCCGCCGGGTTCGTGCTGCACGTGGTGGAGCCGCACCTGAACGGGCCGGCGGGCGAGGTCCCGATCCTGCTGGCTCCGGCCGACGGCCCGGTGCGGGTGCTGTGCGGCCAGGGACCGGCACCGGCCGGTGCGAGCGTGGCGCACTACACCGCACTCGGCCTCGACCTGGTGCCCGGCACCGGGCCGCTCGCCGCCGCCGTACCGGGGGCCTTCGACGCCTGGATGCTGCTCCTGCGGGACCACGGGACCAAGTCCCTCGCCGACGTGCTGCGTTACGCCATCGGGTACGCCGAGCACGGCCACCCGGCGGTGGGCCGGATCGGCGAGGCGGTGGAGACGGTCCGCGACCTCTTCGAGACGGAGTGGACCTCCTCCGCCGAGATCTACCTGCCGCACGGCAGGTCCGTCGCCCCGGGAGGGCTCCTCAAGAACCGTCCGCTGGCGGCCACTTGGCGTCGGCTGATCGCCGAGGCGGAGGCCGCGGCGGCCGGTCGTGAGGCGCGGATCGAGGCCGCCCGCCGGGTGTGGCGCGAGGGCTTCATCGCCGAGGCGCTCGCCGGCTTCGCGGCCCGCCCGGCCATGGACACCACCGGCGAACGCCATGCGGGCACCCTCACCGGCGACGACCTGGCCGCCTTCGCCGCCACGTACGAGGAGCCCGCAACCCACGACTGGCACGGATGGACCGTCGCCAAGGCGGGCGGCTGGTCCCAGGGGCCGGCCTTCCTCCAGCAACTCGCCCTGCTGCCCGAAGAGTTGCCGGAGTACGGCAGCCCGGAGTACGTCCATCTCCTCATCGAGGGCTGCAAGCTCGCGATGGCCGACCGGGAGGCCTGGTACGGCGACGCCGACGACGTGCCGCTGGACACCCTCCTGGGTGCGGACTACAACGCCGCCCGCCGGACGCTGATCGGCGAGCGCGCCGCGTACGCGCTGCGGCCCGGCAGTCCGGACGGCCGGGCCCCGCGGCTGAGCCGGCACGCGGTGGCGGTGGCCGACGGAGACGGCGGTCGCCTCGTGACGGGCGTCCACGGGGGCGGGGCCGGCGAGCCCACGGTCGGCGGCGACGTCCCGGCGGACGTCGCGCCCGAGATCGACCGCACCGGCGCCACCAGAGGAGACACCTGTCACCTCGACATCGTCGACCGCTGGGGCAACATGGTCTCGGCCACACCCTCGGGCGGCTGGCTCCAGTCCAACCCGGTCGTCCCGGCCCTCGGCTTCCCGCTCGGCACCCGGCTGCAGATGGCCTGGCTGGAGGAGGGGCTGCCCAACACCCTCACGCCCGGACGCCGCCCCCGCACCACCCTCACCCCGTCCCTCGCACTGCGGGACGGTGTGCCGGTGATGGCCTTCGGGACGCCCGGCGGTGATCAGCAGGACCAGTGGCAGCTGCACTTCTTCCTCGCCGTGGCGCTCCGCCCGACCGTCCGCGGCGGCCTCGATCTCCAGGGCGCCATCGACGCCCCGAACTGGCACAACGACTCCTTCCCCGGCTCCTTCTTCCCCCGCGGGATGCGGCCGGGGAGCGTCACGGTCGAGTCCCGGATCGGCGCGCCGGTCATCGACGGCCTCCGGCGCCGCGGCCACCTGGTCACGGTGGGCGGTGCCTGGTCGGAGGGGCGGCTGTGCGCCGTGGCGCGGGACCCGGAGACCGGAGTGCTGTCGGCGGCGGCGAACCCCCGGGGGATGCAGGGATACGCGGTCGGACGCTGAGGCGGCCCCGCGCGGGCGGGCATCGCGTGGTGGTCTCCAGGGCACCGGGAGTTCACCTGGAGTCCGGTCGCCGTGTCAGTGGCTCGTGGTTCGATGGACACATGATCGAAGCACTTCGTACCCAGAACCCGGGAGACACCACGACCAGCACCGCCGCCGGCACCACGACCGCCGCCCCCGCCCCGGCCTTCTCCCTGCCGGACCCGGCAGCCGTCGAGGCCGCCGTCCGGCAGGCCGCGGCAGACGAGATCATGCCGCGTTTCCGGCAGCTCGCCGCCGAGGACATCGTCGAGAAGAACGGCCCGCACGACCTCGTCACGGTCGCCGACCGGCGCGCCGAGGAGCACCTCACCGCCGCCCTGACCGCCCTGCTGCCCGGCTCCCGGGTGGTCGGCGAGGAGGCGGTGCACGCCGATCCCGGCGTGCTGGAAGCGCTGCACGGCGACGCCCCCGTCTGGATCGTCGATCCGGTCGACGGCACCCGCCAGTTCGTGCACGGCGACCCCGGCTTCGCCACCCTCGTCGCGCTCGCCCACCGCGGCGAGGTGCTCGCCTCGTGGACGTACGCCCCCGCGCTCGGCCTGATGGCCGTAGCCCGCCGCGGCGCCGGCGCCGAGCTCAACGGCGTACCGCTGCGGTCCGGATCCCCGGACCCCGGCGCCGTCCTCGACGTCGCCACCTCCCACTTCGACTTCACCAACGACGACCAGAAGCGGGTGCTCGCCGCCCTGGACACCGGCGGTATCGCCCCGCGCCCCTGCGGCTCGGCGGGCCTGGAGTATCTCCACATAGCCCGCGGCGACCTCGACGCCACCGCCTTCAGCTGGGAAAACGCCTGGGACCACGCCGCCGGACTGCTGCTGGTCCACGAAGCGGGCGGCGCCAGCGGTACGGTCGCCGGGCAGCCGTTCCGCATCGAGGGCGGCAACGCCCTGCCGTTCACCGCGGCCCGGGACGCCGAAACGGCCCGGCGTATCCTCGGACTGCTGGCAGCCGCCAACTGATCCTCACCGCCGAGGGTCGACTTGAGGGGAGTGGCGAAGGTGCCGAGGATGCTCGATGCGGTCGTGATCGGGGCAGGACCCAACGGCCTGACGGCGGCGGTCGAACTGGCCCGCCGCGGCATGTCCGTCGAGGTGTTCGAGGCCCGCGACACGATCGGGGGCGGAGCCCGCACCGAGGAGCTGACGCTCCCCGGCTTCCGCCACGACCCCTGCTCCGCGGTGCACCCGCTCGGCGTGGGTTCGCCCGCCTTCCGCGCCATGCCCCTGGAGCGGTACGGGCTGGAGTGGCTGCACCCCGATCTGCCGATGGCGCACCCCTTCCCGGACGGCACGGCCGCGGTGCTGGCCCACTCCGTGGGCGAGACGGCGATGTCCTTCGGGGCCCGCGACGCCGGCACGTACCGCCGCCTGGTCGCGCCGTTCGTCGGCAGGTGGGACAGCATGGCCCGCGACTTCCTGCGCACCCAGTGGCTGGGCCTGCCCGAGGACCCGGTGACGTACGCCCGCTTCGGTCTGGTCGCCATGCAGCCGGTCACCCTCCTCAACCGCCGCTTCCAGGACGAGAAGGCCCGCGCCCTGATGGCGGGGCTGGCGGCGCACTCCATGGCGCCGCTCGGCGGTCTCGGCACCAGCGGCCTGGCCCTGATGTTCGCGCTCGCCGCGCACGCGGGCGGCTGGCCGGTGCCGCGCGGCGGCTCCCAGGCCATCTCCGACGCCCTCGCCGGACTGCTGCGCGCCCACGGCGGCGCGGTGCACACCGACTACGAGGTCAAGCGGCTCGACGATCTCCCTCCGGCCCGCGCCTACGTCTTCGACACCTCACCGACCGCGCTCGCCCGGATCGCGGGCCTGGGCAACGCCTACCGCGACATGAAGTACGGCCCCGGCGTTTTCAAGATCGATTACGCCATGGCGGAGCCGGCGCCCTGGACGGCCAAGGAGGCCCGCCGAGCCGGCACCGTACACATCGGCCCCACCAGCGCCGAGATCGGTGCCGCCCTGGACGCCGCGGTGACCGGCCGGGACCCGTCCGTCCCCTTCCTGATCACCGCCCAGCCCAGCCTGATCGACGACAGCCGCGCCCCCGAGGGCAAGCACACCTTCTGGGCCTACGGCCATGTCCCCAACGGCTGGGAGGGCGATGCCACGGACGTCGTCGAGCGCCAGATCGAACGCTTCGCGCCCGGCTTCCGCGATCTCGTGCTGGCGCGCGCGATCGCCGGACCGCCCCAGATCGCCGCCCGCAACGCCAATTACGTCGGCGGCGACACCGCCAGCGGCTCCGCGGCCGGGCTGCGCCTGCTGATCCGGCCCAAGCTCGCCCGGATCCCGTACGAGACCGCGCACCCCGCGGTCTTCCTCTGCTCCCAGTCCACCCCGCCCGGCCCCGGCGTCCACGGCATGTCCGGCCACCATGCCGCCAAGGCCATCTGGCGTCGCCTGCGTCACCACCGCCGCTGATCAATCAACTGGCCGCGCCGCCGCACCCCTGCCTACCCTCGGACATCATGAGCGCCTCCCTCACCCTCGTCCAGGGCGACATCACCGATCAGTCCGTTGATGCCGTCGTCAACGCCGCCAACTCCTCCCTCCTGGGCGGCGGGGGAGTGGACGGCGCGATCCACCGCCGCGGCGGCCCCGAGATCCTCGACGAGTGCCGCGACCTGCGCGCCTCCCGTTACGGCCGCGGCCTGCCCACCGGCGAGGCGGTCGCCACCACCGCGGGCCGGCTGCCCGCGCACTGGGTGATCCATACGGTGGGCCCGGTGTTCTCGGCCTCCGAGGACCGCTCCCACCTGCTCGCCTCCTGCTATCGCCGCTCCCTGCGGGTCGCCGACGAACTGGGCGCGCGGACGGTCGCCTTCCCGGCCATTTCCACCGGCGTCTACCGCTGGCCCCTGGGCGACGCCGCCCGCCTCGCCGTCGAGACGGTGCGCGATACGGACACGGCCGTCGAGGAGGTGCGGTTCGTCCTCTTCGACGAGCGGGCGTATGCGGCGTTCGCCGCGCAGGTCCGCTGACCGCGGCCCCCCACGCCTGCCCAGGCGTGGCGACGCACCGCCGATTACCGCTGAGCCCTCGCATTCGACAGGATGGGCGCCATGACCGAGATCCACACCCCCCGCCTCATCCTCCGCCGCTGGACCGACGACGACCTCGCCCCCATGGCGGACATCAACGCGGACCCGGTCGTCATGCGGTGGATCGGCGACGGCTCCGTCCTCGGCCTGGAGCGGACGGCCGAGGACATCGAACGTTGGGAGGAGGAGTGGGACGACGAAGGCTTCGGCATCTTCGCCGTCGAGCTGCTCGCATCGGGCGAACTGGCCGGATGCGTCGGTCTGTCCGTACCCGAGTTCCTTCCCGAAGTACTGCCCGATGTGGCGATCAGTTGGCGCCTCGGCCGGCAGTACTGGGGTCAGGGTTACGCATCCGAAGCCGCCCAGGCCGTCTTGGAGTTCGCTCTCCAGGACCGCGGCCTCGACCGGGTCATCGCCATCAACCGGCTCGGTCACGAGGCCTCGGACAACGTCCTGCGCAAGCTCGGCATGGCCGTGGAGCGGGAGACGACGGACGCGGAGTACGGTCATGCGCTGACCGTGCACAGCATCGATCTCACGGAGTACCAGGGCTGATCGGAGATCGGACGCGTCGTCGCACGTCGCGGGAGGAGAGACGGTCCGGCCCGGGTCCGCGGCGGCCGGAACGCCCTTGCGCACACGGAATGCCAAGTCACCCGGCGACGACCCGGCCGCAGCGACCGGAGTGGCCGCAGCGACCGGAGCGGCATGAAAAGGAGAAGGACAATGCCGGATCGGTACCCGCCCATCGACCCGTACGACACAGGGCTGCTCGACGTCGGCGACGGCAACCTCGTGTACTGGGAGGTCTGCGGAAACCCGGCCGGCAAACCCGCTCTGGTCGTCCACGGCGGGCCGGGCTCGGGATGCACGCCCGCTGCGCGCCGGTACTTCGCCCCGGACCGCTATCGGGTGGTGCTCTTCGACCAGCGCGGCTGCGGCCGCAGCACTCCGCACGCGAGTGACGCCGCCACCGACATGCGGCACAACACCACGGGACACCTGCTCGCCGACATGGAGCGGCTGCGCGACCACCTGGGCATCGACCGCTGGCTGCTGTTCGGCGGGTCCTGGGGGTCGACCCTGCTCCTGGCGTACGCCGAGCATCACCCCGAGCGGGTGTCGGAGATCGTCATCCCGGGCGTCACCACGACCCGCCGCACGGAGACCGACTGGCTCTACCGGGGCGTCGGCCGGTTCTTCCCCGCAGAGTGGGACCGCTTCGCGGCCGGCGCGGCCGGCGCGGCCGGCGCGGGCCAGGACGGCGACCTCGTCGGAGCGTATGCCCGCCTGATGAACGACCCCGACCCGGCCGTACGGGAGCAGGCCACCGCAGACTGGTGCGCCTGGGAGGACGCGGTGCTCTCCCTGGAGCCGAACGGGACGGCCCACCCCTACGGGGACCGGCCGTCCGCGGCCCGGCAGGCGCTGGTCCGGATCTGCGCGCACTACTTCTCGCACGGCGCCTGGCTGGAGGAGGGCGCCCTGCTGCGCGACGCCGGACGGCTCGCCGGCATTCCGGGCGTCCTCCTGCACGGCCGGCACGACCTCGGCAGCCCACTGGACACCGCCGGGCGGCTGGCCGCGGCCTGGCCCGACGCGCGGCTGACCGTCATCGACGACGCGGGCCACAAGGGGAGCGCCTCGACGCGGGCGGCGGCGATCGGCGCGCTGGACCGGTTCGCAGGGAAGGACGGCGGCTGAGGTCTCCGCGGCCCCGCACCAGGAGAGGGGTACGGCTTTGGTGCCGGTCCTGGTAGCCCGACGCTGATGTCGGATTCTCGCCAGCCCCGCCCCCTCCGCTGAGCAATCCTTGAGGGCATGCACACCGACACCGAGCGCTGTCTGCGCGCCGTGCAGTCCAAGGACGCCCGCTTCGACGGCTGGTTCTACACCGCCGTGCTCACGACCGGAATCTACTGCCGGCCCAGCTGCCCCGTGGTGCCGCCCAAGCCCGAGAACATGGTTTTCCATCCCAGCGCGGCCTCCGCCCAGCAGGCCGGATTCCGAGCCTGCAAGCGCTGCCGCCCGGACGCCAGCCCGGGATCGCCGCAGTGGGACGAGCGGGCCGATCTCGTAGCCCGCGCCATGCGGCTGATCGCCGACGGCGTCGTCGACCGCGAGGGCGTCCCCGGGCTCGCCGCCCGGCTCGGCTACAGCACCCGCCAGATCGAACGCCAGCTGCTCGCCGAGCTGGGCGCGGGGCCGCTCGCGCTCGCCCGCGCCCAGCGCGCCCAGACCGCCCGGCTACTGGTCGAGACCACGGCGGTGCCGATGGCCGATGTCGCGTTCGCCGCCGGGTTCTCCAGCGTCCGCACCTTCAACGAGACGGTACGGGAGGTCTTCGCGCTCGCCCCGACCGAACTCCGCGCCCGCGCCCGGCCCGGTCACGCCGCCGCCGCGGTGCCCGGCAGCCTCTCCCTGCGGCTCCCCTTCCGCCGGCCGCTGAACCCCGACAACCTCTTCGGGCACCTCGCGGCCACCGCCGTGCCCGGCGTCGAGGAGTGGCTCCCCCACTGCCTGGACGACGTGGGCGGCACCCGCACCGGTGCCTACCGCCGCACGTTGAGCCTCCCCTACGGGCACGGCCTAGTCGCCCTCGCCCCGCGCCCCGAACACATCGAGTGCCGGCTCGCACTCACCGATCTGCGGGACCTGGCCGGCGCCATCGCCCGCTGCCGGCGACTGCTGGACCTCGACGCGGACCCGGAGGCCGTCGACGGGCTGCTCCGCGAGGACCCGCAGCTGGCCCCGCTGGTCGACAAGGCACCCGGCCGCCGGGTGCCGCGCACCGTCGACGCGGACGAGTTCGCGGTCCGTGCCGTCCTCGGCCAGCAGGTCTCCACCGCGGCGGCACGTACCCACGCCGGACGCCTCGTGGCGGCGCACGGCCGGCGGGTCGACGACCCGGGCGGCGGCCTCACCCACCTCTTCCCCTCCGCCGCCGCCCTCGCCGGACTCGATCCGGAGTCCCTGGCGATGCCCCGCAGCCGCCGCGCCACCCTCACCGGTGTGGTCGACGCCCTGGCCTCCGGCGCCCTGCATCTCGGCGTCGGCAGCGACCGGGAAGCCGCCCGGGCCGAGCTCGCGGCACTGCCCGGCATCGGCCCCTGGACCGTCGAGGTCGTCGCCATGCGGGCTCTCGGCGACCCGGACGCCTTCACCCCCACCGACCTCGGTCTGCGCCGCGCCGCCGCCGGACTCGGGCTGCCCGCGACCCCCGCGGCCCTCATCCGCCATGCGTCCGCCTGGCGCCCCTGGCGCGCCTACGCCGTCCAGTACCTCTGGGCGACCGACGACCACCCCGTCAACCACCTCCCGACGAACTGAGACGCCCGCCATGACCGTGCACGCTCCCGCACCCGACGCCCCGCTCACCCACACCGTCCTGGCCGACACCCCGGTGGGCCCGCTCACCCTCGTCGCACTCGGCGACGTCCTCGCCGGCCTCTACATGACCGACCAACGCCACCGGCCGCCCCTGGAGACGTTCGGCACCCGGGCGGATCCCGGCGATGAGCCCTTCGCGGCGGCCATCGCCCAGCTCCGGGACTACTTCCGGGGCGAACGGACCACCTTCGACCTCCCGCTCGCGCTGCGCGGCACGCCGTTCCAGCAGCGCGTATGGGCGGCGCTGCGCACCATCCCGTACGGCGAGACGGTCAGTTACGGCCGGCTCGCCGAACGGCTCGGCGCGCCGGCGGCGTCCCGGGCGGTCGGCCTGGCGAACGGCCGCAATCCGGTGGGCATCATCGTCCCGTGCCACCGCGTCGTGGGGGCCGACGGCAGCCTCACCGGCTACGGCGGCGGCCTGGACCGCAAGCGCCGACTGCTGGAGTTCGAACGCACGGACCACGGGCTGTTCCCGATGGAGGCGTGCGGCTGAACCAACACCCTGACGGCGCAGGGGAGTTGACCGGATCCCGGGTGATGCCGCCGAGAGGGTCCCGCACGGTCCGGGCGGTGAACTCCGCCGCACCCCGCGGTGGGTGGGCCGCGGCCGGGGCACCTCCGCGGGGCGCCCGGGCCACGGCCTACGGACGGGCGGCGAGGCTTTCGGACTCGTTCGTCTAATGGAAGAGTGCGGCCAGTCTCCGCAGGACCCTGGGCAGCGGGCGCTCAGGCGCGGCGGGCGGGTGCGAGGCGGCCGGCGAAGGCGCGTCCGGACGGTCGGCCGGCACGCTGCCGGAGTCCTCCGGTGCGGGCGGGCCGGTGCGCTCGTGTGCGGCCCTGGTCACGGGCCTGGGGACGGATTTCTTTCCGGCGCGTGCGGCCTCGGCGCGCACGAGCGCGCCGAGAGCGGCGAAGACGTCGAGGGGCATGCCGAATCTCCTGGGTGAGGAAGTCCTGTACCTGATGACGGCAGGCCGAGAGCGCCTCCTTCACCGCATACGGGGAACGGCGGGCGCAGCGTCGGCCGGGGCCGGATCAGCAGCGCAGGACGACCGTCAGTCCGGGAGGTGCACCGGCCGCGGCCGTGCGCACGGCCCCGGGGGAGGCATCCCCCGATGCCGCCACGGCGGCGCTCGCAGAGAGGGCGCCGAACGCCTTGCCGCAGGAGCCCGAGGGCGTCTGATGGCGCAGGTGGGAGCCCGACGCCTCGTTGACCCGCCGGGCGCCGCTGCCGGGGTGATGCTTTCCGCTGCCGCCGGTCGAGGTCAGCTCGGGTCCGTCGGTGACGCAGTGGCCCACGGACGGGCCGGACGCCGCGGCCGTGAACGTGCGGGCGAGGCAGTGGTCCGCCCCGGAGGACGGCGGGTGACAGAAGCCGGCGATGACCACGGCGTGCAGCAGCGCCAGCAATGCGACGAGCAGCAGACCGCGCACCCCGCCGGCATCGGCGGAACGGTCACCGCTGACGCTGTCGCGCATGCGTTTCTCCCCACGCTCTCCGCGAGGGATTCCCCAGGAACGCACCCGAACACTCCAGAGAGCGCAAAAGAGGCGATATTTCCACCTGATCCGGGCATTCGGTCGCACAAACGTCCCCATCGGGTGACGCCTCCATGGCGCCGGGTCGAGCACGGGCCGGGCCGGGCCCGGCGCCCTGCCCCGCGCCCGAGAACCGGGCCCGCCGTCAGGCGCCGACCACCGCCCGTACGTCCGCCACCAGCCGCTCCGCCTCGGTCAGCGACGTCCCCAACTCCTCCGCCGTGCAGCCGAGTCGGCCGAGCAGGGCGGTGGCCCTGGCGGCGAAGCCGGCCGGCGTCGCGTCCAGGGCGGCGGCGGCCGCGAGGGCACCCTTCTCGTTGAGGCACCAGACACCGTGCTGCGCGTGCAGGGCCTGGACGAGGCCGCCGACGGCCCGGGACAGGCAGAGTGCCGCGTGCAGCACGTCCCCGGCGGCCTGCGACTTGGCCGCCATGGCCGTCGAGAATCCCGCGTCCCACAACGCGCCGTCGGTCAGCGACGTCCGCAGCGCCCCGGGGTAGTGCCGGGCCTCTTCCTTCAGCCGTGCCAACTCCCCGCCGGTGTCGGCGAGCACCCGCCCCAGTGCCACCTCGCCCGGATAGGCCGGGGACCAGAAGCCCAGCGGGTGACCGGGCTGCATCCCGGTCTCGAAGCGGCCCGCGCGGCAGTCCTGCCACACCCGGTGGACCCGGTCCAGGTCCCGCAGGATCCAGTCCACCGGGGTGCCGTCGGGCAGGACGAGCCAGGCTCCGCCGTTCACCCATGCGCCCCAGGCGCCCGGGCGATGGACCTCCACGGGGCCCCCGGTCAGTTCCGCGGCCAGGGTCTCCAGCGCCGGCAGGGCCAACTCCCCCCGGTAGTAGACCCCGAGGTCCCAGTCGGAGTCCGGGCGGTGCGCACCGCGCGCCCGGCTCCCGCCGAGCATCACACCCACAACTCCCGGTACCCGCGCGGCCCTTGCGGCGATGTCGACCATCCGCTCCAGCTCGTCCATGCGCCCCACAGTAGACACGCCTGCCACGGGAGCGCCGCCGGATATCCGGTGAACGGGCCCTCGGCGCTCAGTCCGGGGTGCCGCGCCGGACCGCCCCCGCCGGCGGCAGCCCGTCCTCCAGCTCGGCCGGCCCGCGGCCGTCGGCCAGGGCGTCCAGCGCGGCGCGGATCCGCAGCCGCATCACCGTGTTCACCATCGTCTCGGCCTCCTCCCAGTGCACCAGCCGCCAGGACAGCAGCTCCTCCTCCTGGAGGCGGATCGCGGCGAGCCGGGAGCCGTCGAGCACTCCGCCGTCGAAGAGGTAGAAGACCAGCGGCGGCCGATCCCTGCCTCGCACCCAGTCGACGGCGAGCAGCGCCCCGAGCTCGACGTCCAGGCCGATCTCCTCGAGAGTCTCGCGCCGGGCGGCCTGGCGGGGCGACTCGCCGGAGTCGGACTCGACGGTGCCGCCCGGCAGGATCCAGGTGTCGCGGTAGTTGGGCTCCACGAGCAGGACGCGGCCGTCCGCGTCCCGGAAGATGGCGCCGGCGCCCGCGAGAACGCGGGGCAGCCCGGCGATGTACGTGGCGTAATCCATGGTCGTCACGGCGCGAGCCTAGGGGGTGCCCGGGCCCGGGCCGCCTTGAAGGCCGCCGGCCCGGTCCTGCGGATCGAGATGCCCTGTTCGCCCGGCCCCCTCGCCGGATAAGGTCACAGCGGCGCGACTGCCAGTACGAAAGCAAGGGGAAACACGGTGGCGGACGCAGCAAGGACAGGCACCGCACGGGTGCTGATCGCCGCGGACAAGTTCAAGGGTTCGCTCACGGCGGTAGAGGTCGCCGAGCATGTCACGGCCGGTCTGCGCCGTGCGGTCCCCGGGCTGGACGTGGCGGCCATTCCGGTCGCCGACGGCGGCGACGGCACGGTCGCGGCGGCGCTCGCGGCCGGTTTCGCGCGCCACGAGGCGCGGGTGACGGGCCCCACCGGTGAGCCGGTGACGGCCACTTTCGCGCTCCGCGAGGACGGCACGGCCGTGGTGGAGATGGCGGAGGCGTCGGGTCTCCAGCACCTCCCGAAGGGCGTCTTCGCGCCCCTGACGGCGACCACGTACGGCACCGGCGAGCTGCTGCTCGCGGCGCTGGACGCGGGCGCGACCACGATCGTCTTCGGCGTCGGCGGCAGTGCGACGACCGACGGCGGCGCGGGCATGTTGGCCGCCCTGGGCGCGCGGCTCCTGGCGGCGGACGGCACACCCGTCGCGCCCGGCGGCGGCCCGCTGGCGGATCTCGCCACGGCCGACCTCTCGGGCCTCGACCCGCGACTGGCCGCCGTGGACATCGTGCTCGCCAGCGACGTCGACAACCCGCTGACGGGCCCCAAGGGCGCCCCGGCCGTCTACGGCCCGCAGAAGGGCGCGAGCGAGGCGGACGTGGTCACCCTGGACGCCGCGCTGTCGCACTACGCCGGGGTGCTGGCGGCGGCCGTCGGCCCCACGGCCGCCGAGCACGCCCTGGCGCCCGGCGCCGGCGCGGCGGGCGGTATCGGGTACGGCGCCCTGGTCGGGCTGGACGCGGCGTTCCGTCCCGGCATCGACGTGATGCTCGACGTGCTGGGCTTCGCGCCGGCGCTCGCCCGGGCCACGTTCGTGATCACCGGGGAGGGCTCGCTGGACGAGCAGACGCTGCACGGCAAGGCGCCGGCCGGTGTCGCCGCCGCGGCCCGTAGGGCGGGCATCGACGTCGTCGCGGTCTGCGGGCGCCTCCAGCTGCCCCGGGAGGCCCTCGCGGCGGCCGGTATCCAGCGCGCGTACGCCCTGACGGACCTGGAGCCCGACCCGGCCCGCTGCATGGCCGAGGCGGGGCCGCTGCTGGAGCGGGCGGCGGAGAGCCTGGCCCGGGACTTCCTGGTCTGATCCACGGCGCTGAGCGGCAAGCCGAGAGCCCCGGGCGAAGGGATTCGCCCGGGGCTCTCGGTCTGTTCGGATGCGTTCCGCTACGGAAGCTGTGCGGCGCGCGACTCGCGGCGGTTGTCGCGGAAGGTGTTGACCCTCCGGGCCGTCGCGAACAGCGGGATCATCGCGCCCAGGACCACCTGCAGGGAGCAGCCGGTCTGCAGCAGCAGCTGGCCACCGGGGGCGTCCAGCGCCCAGGCCGCGAGCATGCCCATGCTGAGCACGATCCAGCTGAGCATCGCCACCGCGAGCCGCCCTCGTGGCTTGGGGTACTCGACCCTGCTCACCATCAGCCAGGCGACCCCGATGATCGCCAGCAGCGTCGGCAGGAACGGCAGCTCCAGCAGCACGATGGCGACGACGGTCAGGGCACCGAACGGGCTCGGCATGCCCTGGAAGATGCCGTCGCGCAGGGTGACGCAGGAGAACCGGGCGAGCCGCAGCACCACCGCCAGCAGCACCACCACCGCCGCGACCACCGAAACCCGCTGGTTGGCGTCCTGGGCGACCATGCCCCAGGTCACCACGAAGTACGCGGGTGCCAGGCCGAAGCTGATGAGGTCGGAGAGGTTGTCGAGCTCGGCCCCCATCGCCGAGGCACGCAGCTTGCGGGCGACCAGCCCGTCGAAGAGGTCGAAGACCGACGCCATCAGCATGAGGATCACGGCCACCGCGGCGCTGTGCCGCGCCATGCCGCCGTCCTCGGTGCCCGTCAGATGCGGGATGAGGACGCCGGTGGTCGTGAAGTACACGGCCATGAAGCCACAGATGGCGTTACCGAGGGTGAGGGTGTCCGCTATCGACAGCCGTGTGGACAGCGGCATGTCGTCCCCGTCCTCCTCGGTCTCCGGTGCCCAGCCCGCCTGGGTTTCGGGATCAATCACGGTCAAGGCGTGTCACCCCCGCGGTGGTGGCCTGGCCGACCTCGACCGCAGCCTCGACGCCCTCGGGGAGGTACACGTCGACGCGCGAGCCGAAGCGGATCAGACCGATGCGCTCTCCCTGCTCGACCTTGGTGCCCTGGGGCACGTACGGAACGATACGGCGTGCCACCGCGCCGGCGATCTGCACCATCTCGATGTCGCCGAGCTCGGTGTCGAAGTGCCAGACGACCCGCTCGTTGTTCTCGCTCTCCTTGTTGAACGCCGGAACGAATCCGCCGGGGATGTGCTCCACGGACGTCACCGTGCCGGCCAGCGGCGCGCGGTTGACGTGGACGTTCAGCGGGCTCATGAAGATCGCGACGCGGGTGCGTCCGTCCTTCCACGGCATGATGCTCTGCACCACGCCGTCGGCCGGGGAGATGACGCGGCCCTGAGCGATCTCCCGCTCGGGGTCGCGGAAGAACCACAGCATGCCCGCCGCGAGTGCGGTGGTGGGCACGGCAACGGCCGCCCAGCGTCCCGAACGGCGGGAGCGGGCGAGGCTGACCGCTGCCGTGGCAACGGTCGGGAGGAGCCACGGCGACGCTCCGCGCGCGAGGCGGACGCGACCGCGTTGTGCAGAGGATTGGCTGTGGGGCATGGATGACCTTCGTAGCGGAGGATGCCGCGTAGGGATACGGGGGACGGCGGCTTTCCGAGATGCTATCGGTTGCGGGCGGCAACTGGCCAAGAGCCAGAGCCAATCCGTGGCCGAAGAATGATGACGGGGTGTGATCTTCGTCTAGGCGAAAACACCCCAAACGGGATGTTCACCCCTGGATTCGGTACTCCTCCAGTAGCCGGCGACCAATGATCATTTTCTGGATCTCGGCGGTACCTTCACCGATCAGCAGCATCGGGGCCTCGCGGTAGAGGCGCTCGATCTCGTACTCCTTGGAGAAGCCGTACCCGCCGTGGATACGGAAAGCGTCCTCGACCACCTCCTTGCAGTACTCGGAGGCCAGGTACTTCGCCATGCCCGCTTCGAGGTCGTTTCGCTGGCCGGAGTCCTTTTTGCGAGCAGCGTTCACCATCATTGCATGGGCGGCTTCGACCTTTGTGGCCATTTCAGCCAGTTTGAACTGGATGGCCTGATGCTGGGCGATCGGCTTGCCGAAGGTGTGGCGCTGCTGCGCGTAGGAAACGCCCAGCTCGAAGGCGCGCTGGGCGACACCGCAGCCACGTGCGGCGACGTTCACCCGGCCGACCTCGACGCCGTCCATCATGTGATAGAAGCCACGTCCGGTCTCCCCGCCGAGCACCCGATCGGCGGGGATCCGCAGCCCGTCCATGATCAGCTCGGTGGTGTCGACGCCCTTGTAGCCCATTTTGTCGATCTTGCCCGGGATGGTGAGTCCGGGGCGCACCTCGCCGAAGCCGGCCTCCTTCTCCACCAGGAAGGTCGTCATCGACTTGTGCGGCGCGGTGCCCTCCGGATGGCCCTCGTCCGTCCGGCACAGCACCGCCACCAGAGTGGACGAACCGCCATTGGTGAGCCACATCTTCTGGCCGTTGAGGACGTAATCGTCGCCGTCCCGCACGCCCTTGGAGGAAATGGCCGAGACGTCCGAACCCAGTGCCGGCTCCGACATCGAGAAGGCGCCGCGGATTTCGCCGGCCGCCATCTTCGGCAGGAAATAGTCCTTCTGTTCCTGCGTGCCGTGCTGCTTGAGCATGTACGCCACGATGAAGTGGGTGTTGATGATGCCCGAGACGCTCATCCACCCGCGGGCGATCTCCTCGACGGTGAGCGCGTATGTGAGAAGTGACTCACCCAGCCCGCCGTACTCCTCGGGGATCATCAGGCCGAAGACGCCGAGCTCCTTGAGCCCTTCGACGATCTGCGAGGGGTATTCGTCGCGGTGTTCCAGCTCGGTGGCGACCGGCAGGATCTCCTTGTCCACGAAGTCGCGGACGGTGGAGAGAATTTCCCGCTGAATGTCGGTCAGGCCCTCGGTCTGCGCAAGACGCGTCATGGCTACTTCTCCTTCTTGGCCGGCGGGGTCGTGAGCTCGGGGCGGCCGGGCTGTTCGCCGCCGCGCTCCTCGATGTACGTGGCCGTCGGCACCATCACCTTGCGCCGGAAGACACAGACCAGCGTGCCGTCCTGCTTGTAGCCCTTGGTCTCGACATACACGATTCCGCGGTCCGACTTGGACCTCGACGGCGTCTTGTCGAGCACCGTCGTCTCGCCGTAGAGCGTGTCGCCGTGGAAGGTCGGCGCCACGTGCTTCAGCGACTCGATCTCCAGGTTCGCGATGGCCTTTCCGGAGACGTCCGGCACCGACATGCCCAGCAGCAGCGAGTAGATGTAGTTGCCGACCACGACGTTCTTTCCGAAGTCGGTGGTCTGCTCCGCGTAGTTGCTGTCCATGTGCAGCGGGTGATGATTCATGGTGAGCAGACAGAAGAGGTGGTCGTCGTATTCCGTGACGGTTTTCCCCGGCCAGTGCTTGTAGACATCGCCGACGGTGAACTCTTCGTAGGTACGGCCGAACTGCATCGCGCTCACGCCTCCGGGGCTTCGAACTTGGACGTACGGGTCATGCCGGCGGCCCGGCCCTTGCCGGCGACGACCAGCGCCATCTTCCGGCTCGCTTCGTCGATCATCTCGTCGCCCAGCATCGCGGAACCCTTCTTCCCGCCCGCCTCCGAGGTGCACCACTCGTAGGCGTCCAGGATCAGCTCCGCGTGGTCGTAGTCCTCCTGCGAGGGCGAGAAGACCTCGTTGGCGGCGTCGACCTGGCCCGGGTGCAGCACCCACTTGCCGTCGAAGCCGAGGGCGGCGGCGCGCCCGGCGACCTCGCGGTAGCCGTCGACGTTCTTGATCTGGAGATACGGGCCGTCGATGGCCTGGAGGTCGTGCGTCCGGGCGGCCATCAGGATCCGCATCAGGATGTAGTGGTAGGCGTCCGCCGGGTAGCCCGGCGGCTGCTCACCCACCACCAGCGACTTCATGTTGATGGACGCCATGAAGTCGGCCGGTCCGAAGATGATGGTCTCCAGGCGCGGCGAGGCACCGGCGATGTCGTCGACGTTCACCAGGCCCTTGGCGTTCTCGATCTGCGCCTCGATGCCGATCCGGCCGACCTCGAAGCCCATGGTCTTCTCGATCTGGGTCAGCAGCAGGTCCAGTGCCACGATCTGCTGGGCGTCCTGGACCTTCGGCAGCATGATGCAGTCGAGGTTGGGGCCGGCGCCCTCCACGACCGTGATGACGTCCCGGTAGGTCCAGTGCGTCGTCCAGTCGTTGACCCGCACGACCCGCGTCTTGCCGGTCCAGTCGCCGTTGTTCAGCGCGTCGACGATGGTGTGCCGGGCGCCCTCCTTGGCCAGCGGGGCGCAGGCGTCCTCCAGGTCGAGGAAGACCTGGTCGGCGGGCAGGCCCTGGGCCTTCTCCAGAAAGCGGGGGTTGCTGCCGGGAACCGCCAGACACGAGCGGCGCGGACGCAGGCGCTGGGATGGCGCGGTCATGCGGGAACCTCCAGGGGGTCGAGCTTGTTCGCTTTCCGGATCTCGTCGACGATACGGCCGATGATCTCCGTTATTCCGAAGTCCTTGGGCGTGAAGACGGCCGCGACCCCGGCCTCCCGGAGGGCGGCGGCGTCGGCGGAGGGGATGATGCCGCCGACGATGACGGGGATGTCGTCGACGCCGGTACCGCGCAGCCGCTCCAGTACGTCCGGCACCAGCTCGGCGTGCGAACCGGACAGGATCGACAGCCCCACGCAGTGCACGTCCTCGGCGACGGCCGCCGACACGATCTGCTCGGGGGTCAGCCGGATGCCCTGGTAGACCACCTCGAAGCCGGCGTCCCGGGCCCGCACGGCGATCTGCTCGGCGCCGTTGCTGTGCCCGTCCAGGCCGGGCTTGCCGACCAGCAGCCGCAGTTTGCCGCTGCCCAGGTCGGCCGCCGTCCTGTCGACCTTGTCGCGGACCACCGCGAGCGGCGTGCCCTTCTCGGCCGTGACGGCGAGAGGCGCGCCGGAGACGCCGGTGGGTGCCCGGAACTCGCCGAAGACGTCCCGCAGGGCCCAGGACCACTCGCCGGTCGTCACCCCGGCCCGCGCGCACTCCAGGGTCGCGGCGAAGAGGTTGGAGTCGCCGGCCGCGGTCTTCTTCAGAACCGACAGCGCCTCCTGGGCGCGCGTCTCGTCCCGGTTGTCCCGCCAGTCGTGCAGCGCCTGGACGACCCGTGCCTCATTGGCCGGGTCCACGGTCATGATGGCGGTGTCGAGGTCCGCGGTGAGCGGGTTCGGCTCGGTGGACTCGTAGCAGTTGACACCGATGATCTTCTCCTCGCCGGCCTCGATCCGGGCCCGGCGCTCGGCATGCGAGGAGACCAGCTGAGACTTGAGGTAGCCGGACTCGACGGCCGCCATCGCGCCGCCCATCTCGTGGATGCGTCCGATCTCGGCCAGGCACTCGTCGACGAGGGAGTCCACCTTGGCCTCGATGACGTGCGAGCCGGCGAAGATGTCCTCGTACTCCAGCAGGTCGCTCTCGTGCGCCAGGACCTGCTGGATGCGCAGCGACCACTGCTGGTCCCAGGGCCGCGGCAACCCCAGCGCCTCGTTCCAGGCGGGGAGCTGGACGGCGCGGGCGCGGGCGTCCTTGGAGAGGGTGACGGCCAGCATCTCCAGCACGATCCGCTGGACGTTGTTCTCCGGCTGCGCCTCGGTCAGACCCAGCGAGTTGACCTGGACGCCGTAGCGGAAGCGGCGGTGCTTGGGGTTCTCGATGCCGTAGCGCTCGCGGGTCACCTTGTCCCAGATGCGGGAGAACGCCCGCATCTTGCACATCTCCTCGACGAACCGGACCCCCGCGTTCACGAAGAAGGAGATCCGGGCGACGACATCGCCCTTGCGGTCCTCGGGCACCTGGCCCGAGGCGAACACCGCGTCCAGGACCGCGATCGCGGTGGACATCGCGTACGAGATCTCCTGGACCGGAGTGGCCCCCGCCTCCTGCAGGTGGTAGCTGCAGATGTTGATCGGGTTCCACTTCGGGATGTTGTTGACCGTGTACGCGATCATGTCGGTGGTCAGGCGGAGGCTCGGCCCGGGCGGGAAGACGTGCGTCCCGCGCGAGAGGTACTCCTTGACGATGTCGTTCTGCGTCGTGCCCGACAGCTTGGTGATGTCGGCGCCCTGCTCCTCGGCCACCACCTGGTACATGGCCAGCAGCCACATGGCGGTGGCGTTGATGGTCATCGAGGTGTTCATCCGGTCCAGCGGGATGTCCTGGAACAGGCGTCGCATGTCACCGAGATGGGAGACCGGGACCCCGACCCGGCCGACCTCGCCGCGGGCGAGGATGTGGTCGGGGTCGTAACCGGTCTGCGTCGGGAGGTCGAACGCGACCGACAGGCCGGTCTGGCCCTTGGCGAGGTTGCGCCGGTACAGCTCGTTGGACGCCTCGGCGGTGGAGTGCCCGGCGTACGTCCGCATCAGCCACGGACGATCCTTCTGACGCTCAGTCATGTGTGACCCGTATCTTCGTCGTTCGGTCGTCGCCGTGTCAGACGTTGCGGAAGCGGTTGATGGCGTCGAGGTGCTTGGCGCGCATCTCCTCGTCGTGCACGCCCATGCCCTCCTCGGGGGCCAGTGCCAGCACGCCGACCTT
>NZ_JBICVM010000024.1:0-69296 GCF_043199095.1 Streptomyces sp. NPDC048650
AAGGTCGGCGTGCTGGCACTGGCCCCCGAGGAGGGCATGGGCGTGCACGACGAGGAGATGCGCGCCAAGCACCTCGACGCCATCAACCGCTTCCGGCGGATACCGCGTTGACGAGCGCATCGAGTTGATCGTGTGAACCAAAAACGCTTCACGGCAGTACCAAAGTTCTTTAATATGGCGATCGCTTTGGTGATCGAATGTGATTGCCGGTGCGGCACGGAGCAGAGGGCCGCGATGACCCTGACCAGTCATCGTCCGACACCGGCTCTCCTCCACCTGTAAGGCGACGGCGTCGGGGTCGTGGATCCCGAAGCAGGTCACCAGCAACAACGGGGGACTGATGGAGGAGTTGGGCTTAACAGACACGACCGGGGCGCTGCGCCTCCTGGAGCTGCTCATCGCCGACGCTCCGGCATGGCGGTACGAAGAGCTGGTGCAGCGGGCGAGTGCCGCGGGTACCGACATCGAGACCGTCGAACAGCTCGTGTGTGCCAAGCGCCTCGCGCTGCAGATCGAGGACCGCGTCAGCCGCGGTCGGCGACGGGAGGCAGAGCTGACCGGGCTCGTCGACGTCGTACGGGGCCTGTCCCGTTCCCCCGACCCGGAAGCGGCACTCAACCAGATCGTCCGGCGCACGCGGATGCTGATGCACAGCGATCTGGCCTGTATCGCCCGGCTGGACGAGCCGGACGGGGACGTCGTGATCAGTGCCGTCGACGGTGCCGTCACCACACAACTCCCCGGCCTGCGGGTGCCGGTCGAGCGAGGAATCGGCGGGGCCGTCGTCCGCAACCGAGGGCCCTTCTGGGTATCCGACTACCTGACCGAGGACCGCATCACCCACGACCCCGGCATCGACCACACGATGCAGGCCGAAGGGCTGCGCGCCGTGCTGTCGGTGCCGATGTGGGCGGACAGCGAACAACTGGGCGTCCTCTACGTGGCGGACCGCAGTGCCCACGAGTTCTCGCCGGACGACGTGGCCCTGCTGCAGTCGCTCGCCGACATCGCTGCCGTTGCCGTCATGTCGGGTCGGCTGCTCGCGCGACTGGAAGGGCACGACCGCCACCGGCGGTCGGGCGGCAGACCCACCACACCCGACGAGCCCTGCACGGCCCTGACTCAGCAGCGCCTGCTGCAACGGGCGATCGACGGTGCCGAACTGGACGAGGTGCTCGATCACTGCAGTCGTGAGCTGGGCGGCTCTCTTGCGGTCTACGACCGGTACGGTGAAGTCGTCGGCACATCCGGGCACATGCCACCGCGGCAGAAGGCCGAACTGGCACGGGCACACCTCGACGTCCACGCCTCCGGGCGCCCTGTCGCACTCGCCGACGGCACCTGGTTGGCGAGGCTGACGGCCCGCTCCGACCCTGGCTGGCTCCTCTTCCGCCCGGACGGGGCGGGGGGCCTCGACCCCGCCCCGTCCGAAATCCTCCTCCTGGTCGCCAACGTGGTGAGCATGATGATGGCGTCACGGCGCTCGGCTCCCGCCGACCATCAGTGGCGGGACGACTTGCTGGAGGACCTGATCGGCCTCGACCACCCGGCGGAGGTCGCGATGGCCCGGGCCCGTCGGCTCCAGGTGGGGCTGGACCGCCCCCACAACGTGGTCATCGCCCGCCCCGAGGGCCCGGTCGCCGAACAGGCAGCCGCCTGGGCCGCCTCCTGGGTGCAGCGCCGGCGGGGCCTGAAGATGACCCGGGACGACTGTGTGGTGCTGCTGCTGCCCGGGGACGACCCGGCGGCCATGGCCCACGAGGTGTCGGCCGGGCTCAGTGCTGCGCTGGAGGTGCCTGTGACGGTGGGAGCCGCCGGTCCCGCTGCCGGGCCCGAGAGCATACAGCGCTTCTACCAGGAGGCGATGCGCTGTGTGGAAGCCCTCGTCGCGATGGGCGGCGAGGGCCGGGCGGCCTGCGCACGGGACCTCGGCTTCCTCGGCCTGCTGTTCGCCGAGGACTACGATGTCGCCGAGTTCGTCAACAAGATCATCGGCCCGGTGATCGAGTACGACACGCAGCGGTTCACTGCGCTCGTCGAGACGCTTGAGGCGTACTTCCAGGCGGCGTGCAGCCCCACCCGCGCGGCTGAGCTGCTCTACGTTCACCCGAACACGGTCTCCCGACGTCTGGAACGCATCACCCAACTGCTGGACCGCGACTGGCAGGAGCCGGACCAGGCCCTGGAACTGCAGCTCGCGCTGCGGCTGCACCGCACGCGCTACGCCTCACAGGTGGCGGACACCGCTGCCCTCGCCTCCCGGGGCCGGTGCTCCTGACCCACACCACTCGGTGTCGTCGATCCGCGCCTCTCCCGCAGCAGCACACGCACGGAGTGTGCCAGGGAGACCATCGTCATATGCCGGTGCCAGCCGTTGTAGGAGCGCCCCTCGAAGTCCTGGGCCCCGACGTCCAGACAGATGCGTGTGAAGTCGGTGTCGGCGCGGCGGGTGAGCTTGCTCAGGCGCAGCAGCGTGCCGCGTCCCGCGCGGGGCATATTGGTGAGCCACAGCTCCGCCACCTGGCGCCTGTTCGGCTGCCACTCGCCCATCAGCAGCAGGTTCGCTCCGCCGGACCGGCGCGGATCGGTCCCGGAGACCCCGTTGGCACGGGGCCGGCGGGGGACGGTGCCCGGCCACAGCACCGGCAGGAGGGCGACCAGACTCGTGCGCAGGACACGGGGCATGGCCGGATCGACCCACTCCACGGGCCGCTGCTGCGACCTGGCGAGCGTGGTGAGATGCTCTGCCGAGGCGGACAGCACACGGTGCTGCCCGCCGGACAGATCCGGTGCCAGCAGTGGCGTGTTGCCGCCCACACGGAGGAGAAACGGCAGGCCGGCGGCCGTGAATGCCTCGATGAGCGGTGCCGGCGGCACATCCCGCGCGTCGATGACCACGGGCCGCGGGGTCAGTCCCCAGGAAGCGGCCTGCAGGACCACGGAGACCGCCGTGTCGTCGCAGGACAGACCGTCGCCCGTCGTCCCCCGCGCGCCGGGTGACGGCTCCCTGCCCCGTTCCGCACCCACGGACAGCTGCCAGTTGACAGGCGCCGCCGCGGCCGGACCGGCGAGCCACAGCCCGTGGCTGTGCTGACTCGTGACGGCCTGACCCAGGTGGCGGATGAAACGCCGCTGGACTCCCACGGAATGCACGCCGCTCTTCGGCGTCACCATGGGCTGCACCACCCAGGCGTGCGGTGTCATGAGCCACTCCGCCCGGCGGGCGAGCGAGGCACGCACCTCGGACCAGTCCCAGGTCGAGACGCTGATGAAATGGTGCAGACTCTGGGCGGCGGCGGGCTCCGCCGTGCTGGTGGCGAGGTTCCGCATCGTCTTGCGGCCCTGAGCGGTCAGCAGGCCGTTCACGTACAGCTGTCCTTTGTGCCGCTGGTCACGGCGGCGCAGCGAGGCCAGCACCGAAGCACACACCTCCTGCGCGAGTCGCCCTTCAGGGGAGGGGACCGGGTCGTGGTGCGACGTCGGGGCAATGGTCAGCGTCCCCATGGAGCTCCTCAGAGATAGGTTCCGTGGCGCATGACGGCCGGGCTCGTCATGCCCTCAGCCTCCTCGGGCGGTTCCCGCCGTCCCAGGTCCGCAGATGACCTACTTCCCGCAGGGTCCCGGTGGCCGGTTCACAGCGGTGGTCGGATGCTCCCCCCGTGCCGGCGGGGCAGGGGTGGCCCGGCCACCGCAGCCGCACGCGCACACGCCCTCCGGTGCGTCAGGAACGGTGGTCCCAGAACCTCGGCATCGTGGTACGCCGTGCGCCCGGGGGCCGCGCGACCGGCGATGGACGCCAGAGGTGTGGCGACATGACACACCTTCGCCAAATCGCCCTCGGCGCCGTGGAATTGGCACGTGAACACTCGAACGGGCGATCTTCTCCTGATACGTTCGGCGCACGGAAACGGCGGATGAGGAGGCATGTGAAACTCGGTGCCGCGTCACTCAACCAGTCGGAGAACACACGAAAACCACTGATCGTCGTGCTCGGCGCGTCCGGGTTCCTGGGGTCCGCCGTCATCGACCGACTCGCCGGGCTGCAGGTGACGATCCGCGCCGTGGCACGGGGCGTCACTCCCGTACCTCCTGAGGCCGTGGCCGATATTGAGCGGTGCCGGGTGGACCTGGCCCAGTCCGGAGCGCTTGCCGGTGCCGTCGAGGGAGCCGACGCGGTCATCCACCTCGCCGCCGACTCGGGCGGCGACCGGTCCTGGCGCGGGGCCGGTGAACGGTCCGAGCGGGTGAACGTCGGCCTGATGCGCGACCTCGTCACGGCGCTCGGAGGCCACAACGCCCGCCCGACCGCGGTGGTTTTCGCCAGCACCGCACAGGCCGGCCCCTCTGAGGGCCACCCGCGCGCCGCCTACGCCCAGCAGAAGATGGCTGCCGAGAAGCTGCTGCGCGAGGCAACCTCACGGGGCCTGGTCCGCGGGGTGGTACTGCGGCTGTCGACCGTCTACGGCCGGACTCCGCTGTCCGGTTCGCCCGGGCGCGGCGTACTCGCGACGATGACCCACCGCGCCGTCGAGGGCGCCCCGCTCACCATGTGGCACGACGGATCCGTCGAACGTGACTTCCTCCATGTGCGGGATGCGGCCCGCGCCTTTGTCACGGCGCTGGACCACCTGCCGCGTCTCCAGGGCGGCGACTGGGCCGTCGGCAGCGGCAGCCGGGTCCGTCTCGATGAGGTGTTCCGTTCGCTCGCCGACGCCGTCGCCGAGCGAACGGGACGCCCGCCCGTCCCGGTTCTCTCCGTGGAGCCGCCCGACTTCGCCGAAGCGGGAGACTTCCACACTCCGAAAAGCGACCCCGCGGCCTTCAGCGCTGTGACGGGATGGTCCCCCTCGGTACCACTGCACGAGGGGCTGGAAGAGCTGGTGGCCGCCCTGGTGGCCGCGGAAGCGAGCACGTTTCGCGAGCGGTGACGCACACCGGCTCAGCGAGCCCCGATGGTCGAGTTGAAGGGAGGAATCCGAGCGTGAGCGAGGATCCAAAGCGCACACCCTACGTACGGCTCGGACGCAGCGCGACTCTGGTGAGCCGGCTGTGGCTGGGCACGGTGAACTTCAGTGGACGCGTCGAGGACGACGACGCCGCACGGCTGTTGAGCGGAGCGCTCGACCGCGGCATCAACTGCATCGACATGGCCGACATCTACGGCTGGCGCGTTCACAAGGGACACACCGAGGAACTGGTGGGCCGCTGGCTCTCGAAGAGCGGCGTCCGGCGGGAGGACGTCCTGCTCGCCACCAAGGTCGGCGAGGACATGAGCGGCCGCGTCAACGACGGCGGACTGTCGGCCCGGCACATCGTCGCCGCCTGCGAGCAGTCGCTGCGCCGCCTCGACGTGGACCACATCGACCTCTACCAGATGCACCGGCTGGACGGCGCCGCCCCGTGGGACGAGATCTGGCAGGCCATGGACCGCCTCGTCACCAGCGGAAAGGTCTGCTACGTCGGGTCGTCCAACTTCGCCGGCTGGAACATCGCGGCCGCCCAGGAAACCGCCGTGCGCCGCAACTCCATGGGGCTGGTCTCGGAGCAGAGCATCTACAACCTGGCGGTGCGCCGGGCCGATTCGGAGCTGATCCCCGCCGCCCAGGCGTACGGCGTCGGAGTGTTCGCCTGGTCGCCCCTGCACGGCGGACTGCTGAGCGGGGCGCTGCGCAAGCTGGCCGAGGGCACGGCGGTCAAGTCGGCCCAGGGCCGGGCACAGGAGCTGCTGCCCGCGCTACGGGCCAACATCGAGGCGTACGAGCGGTTCTGCCACCGCATCGGAGAATCCCCCGCGGAGGTCGGCCTGTCCTGGGTACTGTCCCGGCCCGGGATCAGCGGCGCGGTGATCGGGCCGCGCACCATCGAGCAACTCGACTCGGCGCTGCGCGCCCTCGACCTGGTCCTCGGTGACGCCGAACTGGACGAACTGGGCGCCCTCTTCCCCGCCCCGGGCGATGTCGCGCTGCCGCGGGTGGCCGGGGCGGGGTGAAGCGGGCGGACGGATCGGTCGGCGGTGCGCTGACCGATACCGCCGTCAGACGATGTCGAGCGCCGGCAGCGGGAACACCAACTTTCCTCCGTCGCCGAGGAACCGCCGCTCGCGTTCGACGAATCCGTTCCGGTAGATCCACGGCAGAACGAGCAGCTGGTCCGGCTTCCTCGCCTTGGCTTCCTCCTCGGACACGATGGGGATTCCCGTCCCCGGCGTGAACCGGCCGGACTTCTCCCGACTGACCTCACCGATGCACGGCAGGTCCTGCTCGGTCAGCCCGCAGTACTGCAGGATCACATTCCCCTTGGTGGAGGCGCCGTACCCGAGGGTCAGCTTCCCGGACTCCCGGGACCGCGTGAGGAAGTCGAGCAGGATCTCCCGCTGCCTCTCGACCCGACGCGCGAACGCCTCGAACGGAACGGTCGTGTCGAGCCCCGCCGCCGTCTCCCGCGCGCGAATCCGCGCAAGCCCGGCTTCGTCCCGCGGGTACCGGTCCGGGTTCTTGGCCAGGGTGACGCACAGGCTGCCGCCGTAGACCTCGGTCAGCTCGGCCCCGACCACGCTCAGCCCGACCCGTTCCGCCATCCACTCGATCTGCCGGAGAGCGTAGTATTCCAAGTGCTCGTGGCACACGACGTCGTATGCGTCCGCGCTCAGCATCGACGGCATGTAGCTCTGTTCCATGACCCAGATACCGTCGTCGGCGAGAATGTCATGGACGTCCTGCATGAAGCCCATCGGATCCGGCAGGTCGTAGAACATGGCGATGGACGTGACGACCTTTGCGCGTTCCGGGCCGAAGCGGTTCTCGAACGTCGCGCGGGAGAAGTAGTCCACGATCAGTTCCGCCTTCTCCGGATACCTGTCGCGGAACTTCCCACCGGTCGGGTCGATACCGACCAGCCGAGGACCGTCCTCGGGATAGCCGCGCAGCAGCGTGGCGTCATTGCTGCCGATGTCGACCACCAGGTCCTCGGGGCCCAGTTCGACCAGGTCGCGTATGGCTGCCACCTTGCCGTGGAGATGGTGGATCATGAAGGGCCGGATACTCGAGCGGTAGCCGTAGTTGTCGCCGTACATGAGGTCCGCGTCCGGGGTGTGGCGCAGCTGCACCAGCCCGCATCCAGCCGGGGAGCAGACGACCAGTTCCAGTGGAACCGAGGGGACGACCTGGTCGCGGCGCGTGGGGAACACGCCGGTAAGCGCCTGTTCCCCGAGGTCCAGCACCGGAAGCAGCTCACGGTTGCCGCAGATGCGGCACGCAGTGGTGATCATTGCCGGATTCTCCCGCGGGCGCCGGTGGGCGATCGACGGCTCGGGCGGCACTTTGTCACGTGTCCCTCCGCGAACAGCGAACCACACTATGTCAGCTCGGTATTGCCTCGGCCGGACCGTTTTCTTAACGTATGGCGCCGTACCCCCGGAGACACATTTCCTTGCCACCGTCCACCGCCGTGATCGTGCGATCGAAACACCCAGTGAAGGGTTCCGCGTGGCTCACATAGCATTCTTCATTCTCCCCGTTCCCGGGCATGTGAATCCGACTCTGGGAGTGGCCGAGGAACTCGTGGCCCGCGGTCACCGGGTGACCTACGCACTTCCCGAAGACATCGCCGGGCGAGCACGACAGGTCGGCGCCGGGGTCGTCACTTACCGCATGGACAAGGAGCGGTTCCGCACCCATATGGTGCCCCAGCAGAATTCTGACGAGTACAGCGACAAGGGCGAAATACTCCGGTCCCTGGAATGGCTTTTGGAGATGACGGAGCGCACCGCGGAGCCGTTGGCGCGGCATTTTGCCGACGACCTCCCCGACGTCATCGTGAACGACCCGTCATCGTTCTGGACGGGACGCATTCTTGCCGACCGGTGGGGAATTTCGGCCATCCGGAGCACCCCCACCTACGCCTCCAACGAACACTGGTCCCTGCACCCCGATGCCGAGGCCGCCGGGCCTCCCGACGATCCGGCTCTGCTCGAACTCATCGACAGAATCGACCGATTGCTGCGCGGCCAGGGCGTCGCGGACGATGCGGGCACCTTCACCGGACGCATCCACAGCGGCCCCGCGCTGCTCTACATGCCCCGCCACTTCCAGTATGCCGGGGAGACCTTCGACGATCAGCACCACTTCGTCGGCCCCTGCGCGCCCCACACCTCCTTCCACGGCACCTGGGAGCCACCGCACGACGGCAAACCGCTCGTCATGGTGAGCATGGGGACCCTGTACAACGAGCGGCCGGAATTCTTCCGCGCCTGCGTCGAGGCATTCCGCCACGAACCGTGGAACGTCCTCCTCGTCCTCGGCGGCGGCCTGACCCGCGAGGACCTGGGCCCGCTGCCGGACCACGTCCAGGTACGGGACTTCGTCCCGCTCGGCGAAGTGTTCCCGCACACGGACCTGGTGGTGAACCATGGAGGGATGAGCACGGCCATGGAGGCGTTCTCGTACGGCGTCCCCGTGGTGGCGGTACCGGTGATGACCGAGCCGAGGGCGACCGCGCGACGGATCGCCGAACTCGGTTTGGGCACACAGCTGTCGGAACCGGACGTCACGGCGGCGGAGCTGCGCGACACCGCGCGCCGGATGCTCGCCGACGACGAGATCCCGGAACGGCTGCGGCAGATGCGGGAGCTGATCCGGGCGGCCGGCGGCCCCGGCGCGGCGGCCACCGTCATTGAAGGGCTCGTGCCCGCGCACCGCTGAGTGCCCGCTCGCCATGCCCACCCTCCGACCAGTGGAAAACCGGCCATGCTCATCACTGAAACCGCCGTCCCCGACGCCTACCGCATCCAGCCGGAACTGCTCCCGGACCACCGGGGGCAGTTCTACGAGGCCCTGCGCCACGAGACGCTGCGGGCGGTCACCGGTGCTCTCTTCGAGGTCCGGCAGGTGAACTTCACGGTCTCCCACCGCAACGTGCTGCGCGGCATCCACGGCACCACGCTGCCCCCCGGCCAGGGCAAGATCGTCACCTGTGTACGGGGCGCCGCCCTCACCATGGTCGTGGACATCAGAGTGGGCTCACCGACCTTCGGCCACCACGACGTCATCCGGCAGGACCCGCATTCCGCCACCGCCGTGTACCTGCCCGACGGACTGGGCCTTGCCTACGTCGCGCTCGCCGACGACACCTGCATGAACTACCTGTGCACCCGGGAGTACGTCCACGGCACCATCATCGACATCGACGCGCTCGATCCCGCTCTTGGCCTCCCGTGGAACCTCGACGCACCCCCGATACGGTCGGCCCGGGACGCCGCTGCCCCCTCCCTCGCCGCGGCGACCGCCGCCGGAACCCTGCCCACGTACGAGCAGTGCCTGCGCACCTACCGGGCCCTTCCCGACCCCACCGAGTGATTGCGCGGACCGGAAAATGACTCGATCGCGCCCGCCGGTGGACAGACTCGCGGCGGAAGGCGTCTGCCTGAGCATGGAGGGCCTGACCCGCGAGCTGCAACACGGCCACCGGCTGCCGCGGTTGCTCGGCGAGCTCGGCGCGTGTGCCACCGCGGTCCGGCTCGCTGCGGTCTCCCAGGCCGTCCGCCACGGCGACGCCTACCGAGCGCATCTGTCCGACCTGGCGTGCCGCCGGGTCTCGACCGCCGAGGCGGTGCACAGCCTGTTGTACGAGGACGTGCGCGCCGCCTGCGACGTGCTGCTGTCGCACTACCGCCGGGGGTGCCGGATGTGCGCCTGCGTCTTCGTACCGCTGGACCCCTACGCCGACGGCCGCCGGGCCCTGGCGGAAGCCGCCGCGCTGTGGTGGACGGTGGACCGGCCCAACGTAGTGGTCTCGGTGCAACTGGCGGACGGCGCAATGCTGTTGGTCGGCGACCTGCTGGCGCGCGGCATCAGCGTCGACGTCCGGCCGCTGTCCACGCTCGAACAGTTCGAGATCCTCTTCGAGGAGTTCCTCACCGGCCTGGAGCGGGCCCGTGACGCGGGGTGCGACCTGACAGGCATTCACTTGACGATCTCCGTCCCGCTGTGGCTGCTGGACGAGATGATCGCCGCCCGGCTCGGTGTGACGGCGCGGTGCGAGGGCTGGGCGGTGGCCGTGGCCCGGCTGCTGTACCACCGCCGGGAGCAGCTGATGGGCGGCGCCCGCTGGCGATTGCTGGTCCGTGCCGGCGCCCGCCCCCCGTACTTCGTCTGGTCCTCCTGCGAGGCGCCCGTCCGCGAAGCGGTGCACTACCTGGAGGAGCTGGTGGGCTGGAACAGCGGCTTCTCGGCGGGGCCGACGACGCTGCGCGCCGTAGGCGGCCGGGCCGAACTGCGGGGCGACACCGTCAGCGGTACGGAGAGGTACTCGCGCCGGTTGCTGTCCTCCCTGCGGCGCCGGAAGGTCGACCTGGAAGCCGTCGGCCTCGAGCTGCAGCAGGCTCAGCTCGAGGCCGTCCGTGCCGAGTGGGCCGACCTGTGCGGCGCGGTCGAGGCCACCCTCAAGCACGTCTGACCGGCATCACCGGACCTGCGCGGGGCCGCTCCGGGACGGCGCCCGGCAGCTCGTCCCGAACGCGGCGACCTGTCCGCCGCGCAGGGTGAGCCGGGACCCGGCGAACCGTTGCTGCATCCGCCGGTCATGCGTGACGACGACCACGGCGCCGCGATAGTCCGCCAGCGCCTGCTCCAGCTCCTCGACGAGCGCGGGCGACAGGTGGTTGGTGGGCTCGTCCAGCAGCAGGAGGTCCACCGGGTCGCTCACCAGCCGGGCGAGTTCGATCCTGCGGCGCTGCCCGTAGGACAGCTCCCCGACGTGTCGCAGCAGGTCATCCGGGCTGAACAGCCCGAGGGACAGCAGCTCCTCGGCGTGGTCGTCCGTATGCCCGCCCCTTCCGTGGGCGAATGCCTGCGACACGGTCATCCCGGGTGGCCACGGCGTGGGGTCCTGCCGCAGATGGCCCACCCGGCCGGAAACGGTGATCGAACCGTCGTCGGGCGCGAGCTCACCGGCCAGCACGCGCAGAAGCGTCGTCTTGCCCGCCCCGTTGGGCCCGGTGATCAGCAGGCGTTCGCCCCGCCCGACGCACAGGGACCGGACCTGCAGCCGGTCGCCGACCCGGACCGCAGTCATATCCGCCACTGTGTCCCCGTCCTTCACCGCTGCCTGCGGACGGGTGGTGTCGATGCGAGCCTCGAAGGCGAGCGGGTCCGAGGGGCGGACGACGGCGTTCTCCGTCAGCCGGGCCACCCGCTCCTTGGCGTTGCGGATCCGGGACGTTGCGCCGTGCACGCGTCCGCGCGACCGGAACTGGCCGGCCCCGAAGTTGGCGAGGGGCAGCTTGCGCGGGATGCCGTCCAGCCGCGACACGTGCCTGGTCACCAGCTCCCGGTTCCGCTCCAGCTCGGTGCGCCACTGTTCGTACTCGCGCAGTCGCCGACGGCGCTCCGCGGCCTTGGCGGACAGAAAGCCGTCGTAGCCGTCGCCGTAGCGGGTGACCCGGCCGGAGTCGACCTCCAGAATGGTGGTGGTGAGCCGCTCCAGGAACACCCGGTCGTGGGTGACCGCGACGATGGTGCCCCGATGCCGACGCAGATGCTCCTCCAGCCAGTTCACGGCCTTTTCGTCCAGGTCGTTGGTCGGTTCGTCGAGCAGCAGCAGCTCGGGTGCCGACGCCAACGTCCCGGCGAGAGCCAGGCGCGACCGCTCTCCCCCGGACAGGGTGGCCAACGGCCGGCTCCGCTCCAGCCCGGGCAGGCCGAGGTGGTGCAGCGCGATGTCGACCCGGGAGTCTGCCCGGTGTCCGCCGCGGGCCGTATGGCGTTCGAGCAGCTCCGCGTATTCCTCGAGCAGCCGGTCCAGTGGCTCGTCCGACCGTGAGGCGTCGGCGTGCGCAGACAGTTGTGCCTCGGCTTCGTGCATGCGGGCCTCCAGCTCCCGCAGGTCGGCCAGGGCGAGGTCGACGGCGTCCTGGACGACGGCGTCGTCCGGCAGCTCCAGCGACTGCGGCAGATATCCCACTCCGCCGGGCGCTACCACGGTGACCGTCCCGTTGTCGGGGGTGTCACGACCCGCGAGCAGCCTGAGCAGGGTCGACTTGCCGGATCCGTTGTCGCCGACGATGCCGATCCGCTCGCCGGGCTTGACGTGGCAATCCACCCGGTCGAGTACGACGTGGTCCGAAAAGCGCTTGGTGAGGTCATGCAGGGTGACGTGGGCGAAACGCACGGGGGCTTCCTCCTGAGCACAGCCGAAACAGGGATGCCGTGTCCGCATGCGCACACCGCAGCCGTAGGGGAGACCCACGGGGAACGCCGAAACGGTCGTCCTCACCGGCCGGCGATGCGGGGGCACGCGGAGGTGTGACGGCGGAGCAGAAACTCGACGCGGTCACACACTCGACTCAGCTATCACAGAGAACCCATGGCGATGATTTTATCACCACTGTGGGCACCGCCGCAGGGTCGAGCCGCAGGATCAACGCGTCGGCGACGAACGGGACATGGGCGTTTCGCGGGCCTGCAGCGCCTGCTGGACCACCAGGACGCGGACTCGCCGGCGACGGATCGAGCGCTGTCGGTGAACCAGTCGTCATGGAGTCGCTACCGGTCGGGCTGCGGATCGCCGAGCGGTGGTGCGAGACGGTCCGCCCTGAGGTGCGGGTGGTCGACGACGCGTCGTTCCCCCATCGCGGGCACCTGATGAGCCGCCTTGCCCGTCGACCGGTCGAGCCCGGTCGCGGCGGGCATCACTGCGCTCGGGTTGGCCTGTCACTGTGTCAACTCCCCAATGGACGCCCCGAGTTGTCACTCGATACGATTCGGAGCGCCGCTCCGGATCGTATCTTGGGAGGTCAACCATGGAGTCGAACCTGCCGCCCATCGGCACCGTAGGACTGTGGGTGCAGGGTATGGACAGGCGGTCACCGGCCGCGGCCGCCGAGGCGGCCACCGAGGTCGAGGCGCTCGGTTACGGCGCGATGTGGCTCAGCGAAGGGCTGTTCCGCGACCCGTTCATGGAGGCGAACACCTTGCTGGGCGCCACCCGTTCTCTCGTCGTGGGCACCGGAATCGCAGTGATCTGGGGGCGCCACCCTCGAGTGATCAGATCGCAGGCCCGCGCGCTGCTCGACGCCCATCCCGACCGATTCGTCCTCGGCCTGGGCACCTCCCACGCGGGACTGATCGAAGGCGGGCTGGGCCTCCGCTACGAACGGCCCCTGGCCGCGCTGCGCGAACACGTGGACCGTCTCGACGCACCCGACCCCGTCCTCCAACTGGCGGGCATCACGGGGAGCCCGGCACCTCGGCCACCCCGGGTGCTCGCCGCGCTGGGGCCGCGCGCCCTTGAACTGGCCCGGGACCGGTCAGCCGGTGCGTTCTCCTACCTCGTCACGCCGGAGCACACGGCCGAAGCCCGCTCGGCGCTCGGGCCCGACCGGTTCCTGATCGTCGAACAGGCCGTGGTGACCGGGCTCGGTGCCGGCGAGGCATGGGACAGGGCGCGCGCCCACGTCGGCGGGTACCTGCCCGCGGCGCCGTACCGGGCCAGCTGGCGACGGCTCGGGTTCGACGAGGACGACCTCGCCGACGGCGGAAGCGACCGTCTGGTCGAAGCGCTCGTCGCGATCGGGGAAGAGGAGATCGCACAGCGGGTGAACGCCCATCTGGAGGCGGGTGCCGACCATGTGTGCCTCCAGGCGCTGCCCGCGCACCCGGCCACTCTTCCCGTGGACCAGTGGCGAAGCCTCGCCCACCTCACGCGGTGATCCGGCCGGGCCGGCCGTCCGACCGGTCCGGTTCCGGAGGACATCAGGGCGAACCTCGCTGTACCGCTCGGCCGCACGGAAGAGGTGAATGCCGCGGGCAAGGATCGAAGGGTCATGGCCCCGAGGTGCTGGAGTCGGAGCTTCCGTTCCGTGACTCGGAAGGCCCGCTCCGCGGGCGTTGGGCAAGTGGGACGCGTCGGCCGCGCCGGGCCGAAAAAATGCGCCTCACCAGTGGGTGTGAGAGGTGGGTGTCCACGCCGCGCAACCGGCGGCCACCGCCGGGATTTCGCGGCGCATTTGCTGTGCATGCATCGCCTTTCGCGATGCAGGGCATTCCCTGTTCCGGACGAGCCCGGGTCCACCCCGGACGGAGGCCGACGCGCCGCTCGAGTTCCTTGAATGCGCAACATTCGCGGCACGTGTGAGGGTCTCTCCCCGTGGCTTCCTTCGCTGCCGATTCGGCTACCGCAGCCCGGCGAGCAGGCTCCAACGCCGACCGGTTCGGCCTCCGTCGACAGGCGAAGCCTGATCGCCCTCCCCGCCCGGGCGGCGACTTCATGCCCGGAGGGTGCCGGATCGGCCGATCTCGGCACCGCCGGTCACGGCGTCACGGCTCCTCACCCGCGATCCGACCTGGCCAGGGGATTCCCGCGTGCGGAATATGTCAAGTCTAGGTTGATCCCTAACGGTGGGCGAATTAACGTCTGTCGGGTCGGCAAAGCCGTGGGCTCGGCAGGAGGGATGGGCTGCGCGAGCCGATGGAACCACACGTTCAGAAGCGGGGGAAAAGCGTGTCGACTTCGGCAATTTCCGGTTTACGACTTACCGGCCCTGACCCATTGAGTCATTCCGGACGGAGAAGGCGCCGTCATCCGGTCCGCCGGCCGGTGGCTGCGTCGGAATACGTGCGACGCAGCTTTCTTGGCTCCGCGGAGCACCGCCTCGGTACGGATATCCGCTGATGACGCGGAACACCACGAGCCGCACGGCCACCCGCAGCTCCGGGTCCGGTGCGCTGTGCACCACACCCCCGTTCGTCGTGCTTCTCGGCAACGACTACGCCGGCAAGTCGTCCGCGCTGACGGAACTCGCCCACCACATGCCCTCCTGGCACGTCGTCTCCCTCGACGACGAGTTCCTGGAGCCCGGACACTCCTTGATCGGAAGACTTCGCCGCAACCTGGTTGCTGACGTTCTGCCGGATCTGCACGACGGCTACTCCCTTGACTTCATGGTCAGCCTGCTGCAGACGGCGACGGTTCATCTGCGCGACAGCATCGAGCGCAGCCCGGGCGGAGCACCGGTTCTGGTCGACTCCTACTACTACAAGATCCTCGCCAAGTGCCGGCTGGCCGGAGTCGACAGCCATCCCCTGTTCGACTGGTGGCGCACCTTTCCCCAGCCGCGCCGGGTGATCTTCCTCGACGTGTCGACGGCCACCGCCTGGAAGCGCTGCGGCGAAGGAGCCGGGACCAACTCCCTGGAGTACTACGGCGAGCAGCCCGACCAGGCGTCGTTCGAGAAGTTCCAGTCCGACCTGCGCGTGGCCATGTTCGAAGAGGTCTGGGACCTTCCGGTCACCGTCGTCGACGAGCAGGAACAGGTCTCGCGGACCGTACAGATACTAGGAGAGGTGATGGGCCGTGAAGTCAGCTGATTTATGGACTGATCCGTCCCGGATGCGCAGCTACGGAGAGCGGGTCCTCGGTGAACGCGCGAGCCTCCGAGCCGCGCTCGCGGACGCGGACGGCCACCAACGCCGGGTCCTGACCGAACTGCTGGAGCACAACGCCGACACCGAGTACGGCCGCGCCCACTCCTTCGGTGCGATCCGATCCCTGGACGACTTCCGCAAAGCGGTGCCGATCAACGACTATGCGGCGCTGGCACCCTGGATCGAGCGGATGGCGACGGGCGAGAGCAACCTGCTGAGTGCGGACGACCCCGCAGTGTATTTCACCAGCAGCGGGACCACCGGCGCCCACAAGAAGTTGCCGGTCACCGCGGGCTTCATGCGCCGCACCTTCTTTCCGTTCTACTACGCGGCGTGGGCCCCGCTGATCGAGCACTTCCCCGATGTGCTCGACCGTCCGGACGCGACACTGAACCTCAAACACGACCCGCGCCCCACGCCCCCGACCACGGCCTCGGGCCGGCCCCATGTCGGCGCCAGCCAGGTCGACCTCGGCACCAGGTTCGGTGAGCCGCTGTCCGCCGAGCCCGGCACGTTCGCGCCGTGGGGCACGCTGTCGGTGCCCGTCGAGGATGACGACCACCTGGAGAAGACCTACCTGCGGCTGCGCCTCGCGGTGGAGAGCGATGTCCGCTGCGTCATCGGCATCAACCCGGCGATGGTGGCAGCCCTGCCCTACCAGTTGAACCTCTGGTGGCCCCGGCTGGTCAAGGAGATCCGCGACGGCACCCTCGGAGGGGTGCCGTACGGCAGCCCCAACCCGGAGCGGGCGGCCACGCTGGAGCGGCTGGCCGACCACTTCGGGACGGTGCGCCCGGCCCATGTCTGGCCCCACATGCGGGCACTGTTCTGCTGGACGACGGGTATGGCGTCGCTCTACCTGGAGCGGCTGCGTGAGGAGTTCGGCCCCGGCGTGGCCACCCTGCCGGCGCCCGTCGCCGCGTCAGAGGGGCCCGTCGGTGTCGCCCTCGACCGGCACGGCTCCGCCGGCTCTCTGGTGGTGACCGCGTCGGCCTACGAGTTCCTGGACGCCGAGTCCGACATCAGGCCCGACTCCTCGACCTTGACCATGAACGATCTGGAGCCGGGCCGCGACTACCACGTGATCTTCAGCCACATCGGCGGCCTGTACCGCTACGCGGTCGGCGACGTGGTCCGGGTCGTCGACCGGGTCGGCGGCGTGCCGCGGGTGGAGTACGCGGGCCGGAACACCCGGTCGGACGCCGCCGGCGAGCGGCTGCGCGACGCCCAGGTCATCCGCGCACTCGCCGCGGCCGCCCAGGCCACCGGCCTCGACGTCCGCAACGCCGCCTGCCGGGTGGGGGACCGGCCCGAGGGTGCCGCCGCGCACTACGAGTTCGCCGTCGCGGCCCGCGGCGAGTGGAGCCGGCAGGAGACGGATCGCTTCGCCTCCGAGCTGGACACGGCCATCGGCCGGGAGGCCGCGGCGTATCGGTCGGCACGGTCGGCCGGTCGGCTGGACCCCGTGACCGTGCGACGCCTGGACGGCGACGCCTTCCTGCGTGACTGGCACGCCAGCGTCGCCACCGGCATCCGGCCGACCCAGGTCAAGGACCGGCTGTTCCGACAGGACCACACACTCTGGGAGCGGCTGACCGGCACAGACCCGGTCAGCGAGGGAGGCAGGGCATGACCGAGACACTGGACGCCGTCGAGCGGACCGCACTCCTGACGGCAGCGCTGCGCGCGGCGGAGACCGGGCGCGAAGACCGGCTCTACAGCGACCCCTACGCGGCCCGGCTGGCCGGCGAGGGAGGCCCGGAACTGCTCCGGGAGGTCCGAGAGGCCACCTTCCCCAAGGACGCGGAACGCTCCGTACCGAGCACCCCCGACTACAACGCCATCCGTACCCGGTTCTTCGACGACTTCCTCCAGGAGGCCGCCCAGGACCCGGCGATGCACCAGATCGTGCTGGCACCCGCCGGGATGGACTCGCGTGCCTACCGGCTCGACTGGCCCTCCCACATCCGCTACTTCGAGGTCGACCGGCCCGCGGTTCTGGCCTACAAGGACGAGCGGCTGCAGGACGTGCGGCCCCGGGTCGACCATCGCTCGATCGCCCTCGACCTCACCTCGCCCGACTGGGAAAGCGAGTTGACGGCTGCCGGCTACGACCCGGAGCAGCCGTCCACCTGGCTGCTGGAGGGTCTGCTCTACTACATCCCCCGCGACGACGCGCACCGCATCCTCGACCGGGTGGCGGCGATCATGGCACCGGGCAGCCGGATCGCCGCGGACATCGTCAATGCGGCCGCGCTGACCCTGCCGAACATGCGAGTCCTGCTCGACGTGTTCGCCGGCTGGGGCTGTCCTTGGTTGTTCGGCACCGACGAGCCGGAAGCACTGTTCGACGCACACGGCTTCACCGTCGAGGCCGTGCAGCCGGGCGAGCCGGCGGCCGACTACGGACGGTGGCCCGACCCGGTACCGGACCGTGCCGTGGCCGATGTGCGCCGGGTGTTCTTCGTCCACGGGCGACGGACCTGAGATGCCGAGCGCGACAGTAGTCGGCGGGAGCATCGCCGGTCTGGCCACCGCTCTCGCCCTCAGCGGCGCCGGCTACGAGGTGCGGGTGCTGGAGCGCTCCGCGCCACCTCCCGAGGGGCCCGTAGAGCAGGCCGTACGAGACTGGCACCGGCCCACCGTGCCGCAGGCGATCCACTCCCACACCCTGACCTCGGTCGGCGTACGGACGCTGCGCCGACGAGCCCCGCAGCTGCTCACCACGCTGCTGGAGGCCGGCGCCGAGCTGCTGGACCTGTTGGAGGCGTTGCCCCCGCTGGTCGAGGACCGTGCCCGTGAGGTGGGCGACGACGATCTGGTGGCCCTGGGCTGCCGGCGCACCGTCCTCGAGCTGCTCCTGTACCGGACCGTGCGGGACCTGCCGCAGGTCCGGTTCGACCACGGAACGGTGGTCCGCGGGCTGGCGCTCGACGCCTCCGGCGAGCGGGTGCGGGGGGTGCACACCGCTCACGGCGAGATGCTGCCGGCCTCGGTCGTGATCGATGCCACCGGCCGGCGCGCCGAGTCCCGCGACTGGCTGGCGGCCGCCGGGATCACGGTCGCCGAGGACCTGGTCGAGCCCTCCGCCATCACCGGATACAGCCGCCAGTATCGGCTGCGCGGTACCGGGCGCCCCGGACCGCTCAACCGGGGCAACGCGACCGGCGGGGTGTGGGACCACTACGCCGCCGCGCTGCACCCGGCGGACAACCATCACTTCGCCGTCGCGGTGATGGTGCCGCCCGGCGACCGCGCGACGGCACGCCTGCGCGAGCCGGGTGCGTTCACCGCCGCCGCCCGGGCCACTCCCGGTATCGGTGCCTGGCTCGCCCCCGGGGTCAGCGACCCGCTCACCCCGGTCAACGTCATCGCCTGCCCGCCGAACACGCTGCGCGGCACGGCGACGACCCGGCAGCGGCCGGTGGCCGGCCTGTTCGCGGTCGGAGACGCGGCCTGCGTCACCAATCCGTTGTACGGCCGCGGCATATCGCTCGCGCTGGACCACGCCTTCCGGCTCGCCGACCTGCTCGGCGATGCAGTGCCCGACCAGGCGCTCGGCCAGGCGGCTGCCCGGCTCGCCGATCAGTACTTCACGCCCTGGTACGAGTTCGCGGCTCGGGAGGACGCGGAGCGAGCCGTTCAGTGGAAGGCGGTGACCGGCGGCGACAGGCCGCCGACGCCGTCGCAGGAGCAGCGCGGCAACGGGCCGAGCCCCGCGCAGGTGAGGGCCGCGACACTCACCGACGGGCTGGTCTGGCGTTCCGTCACCCGCGTGATTATGGGGCTGACCACTCCGGCCGCGGCCTTCGGCGACGAGAAGTTCCGGGCCCGGGTGCAGCAGGCGTCCCCGATCGATCCGGCGCTGCTGCCCGCGGCGCCGAGCCGGGACGAGTTCCTCCACCTGATCGCGGCGGAGGAAGGAGCGTAGTGGAAACCCGTCTTCACGCCACCTCCCTGGGTGACCGGGCACGGCTCCCGCACGCCGAAGCCGTGTCCGCCGGTGCAGTGCGGCGCCGGGTGCTGCTGGCCCCGATCACCGTGACCCCGTCCAAGCCCCTGACACCGAGCCATCTCAAGGGGCTGCTGTGGACCGACGTGATGTACCGGGCCACCGCGCAGCTGGCCGAGGTGACCTATCGGTACAGCCCCACCACCTACCACCTCACGGAGCAGACCCTCGGGTTCTGGGAATACCTCGACCGCTCCGTCGGGGACACCGACTACTCCGGTCTCACGGAGGAGGGCATCGGCGAGCTGTACGTCGGCTACCGGTCCGAAGGACAGCGAGCCGACCTCGCCGCGCTGCGTCCGTATGCGGAGGCGGTCGAGCTGCACGGCTGGGTTCACCCGGCGAGCGCCCGGATCCTGGAGCTGTGGGCGGCACACTACGCGCGCCTGGGCATGCACGACCCCGGGCTGCTCGCGCACCAGCCCCCCGACCTGGGGCTGGAGGAGGTGATCGACCGCCTCGGCGCCCTCGGCATGTGTCTCGACCAGCGCGCCTACGGCGGCCCGGTCTTCCTGGACGCCACCCGGTACGGGCTGCCGCTGCGCCAGATCGTCGACGCCCAGGGCCGGCCCAACTACCTGGCCTGCGCCCTGCGGGAACTCGTACCGCTGGCACCTCGGTTCGACGAGATGGTGCTGCTGTACGACCGTGATCTGGAACCCGACTACCTGCTGCTGGAGCGCACGCTGTCCGTGTTCGGAGCGGCCGTCCGCAGGGTCACTCTCGGCCGGGTGCCCATCGACGGGGAGATCCGCTCCGCGCGCCATGGTGACTGGCACGACCACACCACCGGCGCTCTGCTGAGCAGGGCCGCGGCCGAGTACGACGATCCGGTGCTCCGGCTGGGCATGCGGCTGTACTTCATCGCCGGGCTGGGCCCGGGCCAGCAGCAGTCCTTCCGCCACGAGGCGCTGCGCCAGAGTCTGGCGCGTGCCGCCCGACTGCTGTCCCGCGGAAGGGCCACCGACCCGGCACCGCTGCCGGAGGTGCTCTCCCGGCACCGCGGTGACCACCTCTACGTCAATCCGTACCGGCTGACGTCCAGTCTGCTGGCCAGACACCGGCCGGCACCCAGTCCTGACCTGCTGTCGGCGGTCTACCTGTGACCACCTCCCAAGAGCTGTTCCGTGAAGAGGTGGCTCGGCGCATCGTGACCGCTCGACCCGAGCTGGCGGCGCGCTTCGACCTGCTGACCGCCGATGGGCTGCTGGCCGCGCAGCGGGAGATCACCCGGGCCGCGCAGGACGCCAAGGTCATGGCGGTCTGTGTGCTGCGCGACTTCGACCTGCCGGCCTGGGTGCGTGCCACGTGCGCGTTCGCCGCCGGCATCGACCGGTCTGCGGCCGCGGACTGGCGCCGCGACTTCACCCGGACCGTCTTTCTCGCCGGGAACCCGGACAACCTCAAGGACCGATTCGCCTTCGGTCATGTGGCCGACGACGGATCGGCCGCCTGGCAGAGCCCGGCACCCGTCGAGGAGAGCACCGCCCTGCGCCGGCTGCTGAAGCTCTTCGACGGGTCGGCCGAATTGCCGACCCGTCCCTCCGCGGTAGTGCCCGTCCTGGCCGGCCAGGACGCGCGAGGCCGCGCTCCGGTCCGGCGGGAGCTGCATGTGGCCACTGCCGGGGTGACCATCGCCGACTGTCTGGTCCACCTCAACCACCTGCTGGTCGAAGCCGTACTGGACGACATCATCGGCCCCGGGGACGAGTTGGTCGTCCGCCAGGCGCCGTGGCTGCCGGCCTCGGCCGGCCCCTTCGCGGCCCTGCGGATCGGCGGCACGCCCGATCGCCGGGACCACCTCCGTGCCTACACCGCCCTCACCGAGGAAATCCACGATGCCTGAACCGACCGCCTGCCCCGCGGGCGGCCCGATCCGCCTCGGCTACCCCAGCTCCCCGCTGACCGCCCACGACATCCTCGCCTCCGCGGGACTGAGCGAGGACCGCGCGGTGCTCGCCCCCTACGATCTCGCCGACCCCTTCTCCGCACTGCGCCGCGGCGAACTCGACGTGCTCGTCGTGAAGTTCGACCCGCAGGAGCCGGACCTCGTCACGAGCAAGGTGCTGCACTACGAGACACGCGCCGTCGTGGTGGGCGCGCGGCATCCGCTCGCCGAGCGCGACACCGTCTCCGTCGAGGAGGTCGCCGCATACGACGCCTTCGACCGCCCCGGCGACTTCCCCGAGTACCTGTGGGACGAGATCGTGCCGCGCCGTACCCCACAGGGCCGGCCGATCCACCGGCGCCACCGGGTGAACGGCATTCCGGAGATGATGGCTCTGGTGGTGCAGTCCGACGCGGTGCATCTCTCGGTGGCGTCGTTGGCAGACGTGGCGCCGCCGGCCATCCGGGTCGTACCCGTCCATGATCTGCCGCCCGTCCCGGTCTGCCTGGCCTGGTACCGGCATGCGGAACTGCCCGGACATGTGGCGCAGTTCACCGCCGCTGCGGAGGCCGCGAGCTCGGTGGCCGCAAACGCGTGACACCGAGACCCGGGCCGCCGCGGGCGTTCCCTCAGCCGTGCAGGACCCGGCGGATCGCGTCGACCTGGTCGCGCACCATCCGCTCCGACACCGCGGCCTCGGTGAATCCGGTGCAGGCATGGAAGGTGCCGGGGTAGTGGTGCAGTTCGGTCGGCACGCCCGCCCGGACGAGCCGGGCGGCGTAGTCGAGGTCCTCGTCGCGCAGCGGGTCGAACTCGCAGCACGAGAGGAAGGTGGCGGGAAGCCCCGTCAGGTCGTCGACCCGGGCCGGCGCCGCGTAGGGGGAGACGTCGGTTCGCTCGGAGCCGTCCTTGCCACCCAGATAGTGGTGCCAGCTCAGCAGCGCGGCGCCCCGGTCCAGCACCGGTGTGTCGACGAAGGCGCGGGCGGACGGGGTGTCCAACCGGTCGTCCAGCTCCGGAAAGCTCAGGCACTGCATCCGCAACGGCAGGCCGCGGTCGCGGGCCAGCAGGGCCAACCCGGCGGCCAGTGCGCCGCCCGCGCTGTCTCCGGCCACTCCGAGCCGGTCGGGATCCACGCCCAGTTCCGGGCCGTGCCGGACGACCCATTCCAGTACGGCGCAGCTGTCGTGCAGAGCGGCCGGGAAAGGGTGTTCCGGGGCCAGCCGGTAATCCACCGAGAACACCATGACCCGGGCCTGCTCGGCGATGCGCAGCACAGCCGAGTGGTTGGTGTCCAGGTCGCCGCTGATCAGCCCGCCCCAGTGCATGTACACCAGGCCCGGTATCGGTGCGGTGGCTCCGTGCGGCCGGTAGACGCGCACGGGCACTTCGGGGGCGCCGGGCGGCCCGGGCACTCTGCGATCCTCCACATCCACCGGCTCGGCAGGCCGGTACACGGGTAACTGCGCGATGAACCAGGTCAACTCGGCCCGGGCCTGGACGACGTCGTTGTAGTCCGAGGGTTTGAGCTGCGGTGCCAAGGGAGCCAGCTCGGGGTCGTACGGGTACGTCATCCGCTTCCTCTCACAGGGGCTCGGCAGGTGCTTCCCGCATCCTTCTCATGGGCGGTCCGGAGCACCTGCGGTCCATTCTCTTTCCGCGCCGCCGCTGTGGCGGGAAACAGGGGGACGGGATGTCAGCTCGGCGCGAGCGCCGCCGGCACGACGGTTCCGTGGCGGACCTCGATTGCGGCGAGCGCGCGGTACGTGGTGGAGAAGGCACCACCAACCGGCTGAGCCCGGTCAATGCCGTGGTGGAGGCGGGCCATCGAGGCTCGGCTCGGAGAACGCGGCGAGGTCGCGGCGGCGCAGCTCCTCTTCCTCGGTCTGTTCGATCCTGTGCATCGCCATGCGGAGGACGGGGGGAGCCATCACCGAGGTCACGACCGCGACCAGGACGACGACGGTGTAAGTGGCGGTGGTCAGTACGCCCAGGCGCAGGCCCGCCGTGGCCACGACGATCTGGATGACACCGCGCGCGTTCATTCCGGCGCCCATGGCCAGGGCTTCCCACACGCCGAGCCGGGCGAGCAGCGCGCCGAGGAACGCTCCGGCGAACTTCCCGAGCACGGCGACCGCCAGCACCACCAGTGCCGTGACCGCCAGCACCGGACGGGCCAGGGCGGCCAGGTCGATGTGCAGGCCCGCGGTGGCGAAGAAGAGGGGGGCGAACACCGCCATGACGACCGTCCGGAGCGGAGCGAGCTTCCGGAGGTCGACGTCGCTTCCGGAGCCGATGAGAACGCCGCCGATGAACGCTCCGAGCATGGCCTCGAGGCCGAGCGCCTGCGTGGCGGTGGCGCCCAGTACGAGGATCACCGTGACCACGGCGATCGTGGGCGCGGCATCGTCGGCCCACTCCGCCATGGCCAGCGCCCGGCGCACCAGGGGCCGGGCGACGGTCAGTGCCAGGATCACCACCCCCGCCAGGTACCCGACGGACAGGAGGACGTGGCCGGCCTGGATCCGGCTGGTGGCCATGGCGGACACCACCGACAGCAGGAACCAGCCGATCGCGTCGTCCACCATGCCGGCCCCGAGGATCAGCTGCCCCACGGTGCGATGAAGCAGGCGCATATCGGCGAGGATCTTGGCGATCACGGGGATGGCGCTGACGCACAGGGCCACGCCGAGGAACGCGGCGAACACCGGTTGCCCGCTGCCCTCGGCGACCAGTGACGACGGCAGCAGGAACCCCGCCGCCACCCCGAGCCCCAGCGGTACCAGCAGCCCGGTGGCGCCTACGGTCAGGGTCGCCACTCCTCTGCGGCGCAGCATCTTCGTGTCGATCTCGATCCCGGTGGTGCCCACCAGAAGCACGACGCCCAGCTGTCCGATCGAGTCCAAGGGGCCGTGCGGCGCGGCCGCGAGGGGCAACCAGGACGACAGGGCGGGGACGGCGTGGCCGAGCACCGAGGGTCCCAGCAGGATCCCCGCGCACAGTTCACCGACCACGGGCGGCATCCCGATGCGTACGGCCAGCCGCCCCAGCACCAGGGCTGTCGCCAGCAACACCCCGGCCTGTACGAGAAGTCCGCCGCTCATTCCGCATCGACGGCTTCCCGGGGTCCGTGCGCCGCCCGCACGGCGGTCACTGCCTCGAAGACGGAGACCCGGTCCGAGACGTCGGGAAGCGGCCTGCGCTGCCGCGGGCCCTCCGGAGACGTACCGATGTCCAGGGAGCCCAGCAATCGTTCCCCTTCCGCCAGGTGTAGCAGGGCGGGCAGGCCGGGGCTGGTGCACAGCCGACCGGTGCGCCAGATGCTGCCGTAACCACGGGCGTGCAGCAGCATCATCAGCGCGTGCGTCATGGAGCAACCGGCGGCGAGCTGCTCCCATTCGGGAATCCTGTGTCCCGGAAAGGGGGCGAACACCAGGAGCGCCCGCAGGGGCGGCTCCGGGAGGCTGCTCGACCCCGTCCCGACGGCGCGGGATCCCGTTGGGGCCGGCGCGCGAACCAGAGCGGCGCGCGCTTCGCCGCGCACCAGTATCCAGCGCCAGGGGCGCAGCCTTCCGTGATCGGGCGCTGTGGCCGCGCCGCTCAGGAGGTAGTGGAACTCCTCATCGCTCGGGGTGGGTTCGGTGAGTATTTTCTCGCTCCTGCGGGTGACGATCGCGGTCATGGCGTCCATGGAGCCGCGGCTCCTTCCAGGTCGGGTGGCAGGGCGGAGTCAGGACCAGGCGACCAGATCGCCCGCTGGGGTGAGGCCGAGGAAGAACGTCACGGTGATCCGACGCCGGCCCCCCTCGCCCGTCCCGTTGGGCAGCACACGGTGGTAGTGGTTCGGGTTGAAGAGCAGAGCGTCACCGTGGCCGGGGGCGATGGTGACGCGCCGGCAGCCGTCCACCACACGGGGGGCGTACCCGTACCGTTGGCGGTGGACGTCGTCGGACGCCTCCCAGCGGTGCTGCCACAGGCTCGTCCCGCCGCCGTCCTCGGGTACCACCAGGTAGGCGTTGTAGGTGAGTTGGGAGACGATCTCCTGATCGAAGAGGCCATCCGGGTATTCGAGGTGGATGTCGTCGTAGTGCAGGAGGGTGCCCGCGTTGATCTCGCGCATCATCCCCACGAAGGCGGGCCGCCCCCCGATGGTGGCGGTTGTCACCTTCGCGCCCCATGCCGTGCCGAGCATGTCCAGCGACACCAGGGCCGGATCCGGTTCCATGCCGGCCTCCCGCCACATCTGCTCCGCGGCGTCGGCATCCGTCCAATAGCGCTCCGCATCGAGCACTCCCCGGGGAGTGCGGTAGTCGTTGAGGGCCGGGCCGAACCTCGTCATGGCGACCCGGACCGGGTAGTAGTCGACCGTGGGCAGACGGTGCAGTGCGGACGTCATGCTGTCGAGAATCGCCCGGTCGAGGAAGCCGGGGATGCGGGCCGCGGCGAGCTTGCCCGCCGCGATATCGGCGAAGTGCTGCCTGGAGAAGGCGGAAACGTCCACGGCGGAAAAACTCGGGTCGAGCGCTGTGCTGGGCATCATGTCTCCGAATCCGATGTCATGACTGGGGTGCCAAGGCTTGGGAAGGGCCGGTCGGAGCAGCGTCTTCGCGCGCGGGGATGCACGGGCTCCTGAACGTTGGCGGCGCATCGGGTGCCGACGGGGCGGTCGTCGACTCGCGGCTGAGGCATTTGGTGGATGTCGGCCCATCACAGTAAACCCCGATGATTATTCGCGCGAGTGGGCCGGCGCAGCAACGGGGCCCCAATAGAACATGCCACCGAACAGCCGAGGGGTCGAAAACGGCCCTTATGCAATTCGCGCCACAGTTGAACGAACGATGACCTTCTGAGCGACCGGAGATCCAACATGTCGCACCTCGAACGCCTGCCGGCCCATACCTCCGGCAGACGACCGACCGCAATTTCGCGGCCCGCCGCCCGCCGCCCTCCATCAATCGGCCATAAACCGCGTCGAATTCGCCTCCCGACTTGACCAGAATCAAGCCGTCGTCCGGTTGGGTGGTTGATCGGGGCCAGGAAACACGCCTACCGTCCTCCAACGTGCGTTCCACCAGGCACCGCCTCTGATCATTGCAGCGGATCCCGCATTCACCCGTCGAACTTGGGAGACCCTTCGTGAGCGGTAACGGACTTGGATCCAAGAACGTCTGCGCCCCGCTGGAGACCGGCGAAATCCGCCGGATGTCGCACCATTACCACCGGCACGGCATCGCCACCGTGACCGACCTGATCGAAGCGCACACCCGTCAACTGGTGCGCGCCGAAGCGGAACGCCTTCTCGAGAAGCACTCCGAGCGACGCGATCTACGTCTCGAGACCACCGACTTCACCCGCCGCTCCATGTCCGTGGTGCCCAGCGAGTTGATCGCGGCCAACAGCGAACTGGTGACCTCGATCTACTCGAACCCCGAGCTCTTACGGGCGCTCGAGGCCCTCGCCGGCGAGAAGCTCCACCCGTGCCCCAAGGCCGACGAGGAGTTCCTGATCACTCGTCAGGAACAGCGCGGCGACACGCACGGATGGCACTGGGGCGACTTCAGTTTCGCCCTCATCTGGGTGCTCCTGGCGCCGCCGATCGACGTCGGCGGGCTGCTTCAGTGCGTACCCCACACCGCATGGGACAAGTCGGCACCGCGAATCAACAACTACCTCGCCGAAAACCCCATCAACACCTATCACTTCGGGTCGGGAGACGTGTACTTCCTGCGAACCGACACCACACTGCACCGCACGATCCCGCTGCGCGAGGACGCCACCCGCATCATCCTCAACATGACGTGGGCAGGGGACCGGGACCTGACGCGCGATTTCGACGCGGATGACCGGTGGTGGGACGATGCCAACGTCTCCGCGGCGTCCGCCATCAAGGAGTGAAGGCACCCGACGCCGATTGATTTCCGTCCACGAAGGGAGACGACCATGACCGAGCTGAACACCGCGGACTCCGCCACCACAGCCGTTTGGGATCACTTCGACAACGTCGAACCGGGAATCCGTCGCCGGATATCCGTCCAGGACCCGGCGATCAAGGAATACCTGGACGGAATGCTGGCCCGTATCGCTGGGCACCGCGGTGTCGAGCACCCGTACCTGAACGCCTATCGCACCACGCGGCTCTCTCCAGAACAAGAACGCCTCATGTACAGCGAGTGCCACTACTTCTTCCGCCATCTCCCTTTCTACATCACCGGAATGGCGATCAGGACCCGGGACGAGATGATCCTTCGCGAGATCATCCTGAACGTGTTCGACGAGGTGGGCGGTGACACCACGCACTCCACCCTTTTCGGCAGGTTTCTCGCCCGGATCGGAATCGAGAAGGAACACCTCGACGGTTACGAGCCGCTGGAGGTCACCAAACGCCTGAACGACGGAATCCGGATTCTCTACACCGAATCGCCGATTCACAAGGCCCTCGGCGCGCTGTACGCCGACGAGACCATGTCGTCCATCATGGTCTCCAAGATCAATGACGGGCTGGCCCATCAGGGCTACGACAAGGACCTGCGCCACTTCTGGCAACTGCACATCGACGTCGAGGTCGGGCACAGCAACTCCGTCTTCAACGCGATCGCCCCCTATGTGGGCTCGCCGGCCACCCGGGCGGAGTTCGAGGAGGGGGCCTTCGAGTTCCTCGGACTCGTGGAGAACTACTGGGACGGGGTGCAGCAGCTCGTGGGCCTCGAGGCATGACCCTCGAGGCATCCGGGGACATCGGGTCGGCCCGCGGCCTGCGGCACATCGCCGTAGGCCGGCCCATCCCCGGCTCCGTCCATTCGGTGTCCGTCTCGATCCCCGACATCGCGGCGGTCATCGGCTACGAGTCGGGCGATGCGGCCACCCGGAACCGCATCCCGTGGGGCTACCCGCGCTTCCGTACCCACCCGTATGTGACACGGGTGGCCGGACTCCTCGCTCAGGACGGCATCGGGCCGGGCGACGGCCTCGTCCTGACCCGCTCGGATCGGGCCGCGACGGCCGCTGCGGCGTACGCCGGGCTCTCCCCAGGCGCCGCATTCGCAGGACGCGGCCTGCACGGGGTGCGGCTCCCCGCCGACGACGCCTCGGCCGCACGGGTCCGTGCGTACGTACAGCACACGGGCAGCCATCTGTCCTCGCGCGAGGCGGAGGACGTGCTGCTGGACGCCGGCCTGATCGAGAGCCGGCAAGCCGAAGCCGTGGTGGAGGACGCGCCTTCGGAAGCCGTCAGGGCCGTCCTCGCCCACGCCTACGGCGTACGCGACACGGCGGACGTCTCGCTGCACAACAGCGGCATGAACGCCGTGGCGGCGGCCATCGCCGCGGTCTCCGGGATCCAGCGGAAGAACGGGCGGCGCAGATGGCTCCAGCTCGGCTGGATCTTCTTCGACACCATGAGCCTGTTGGAGAAGCGCGTCATCGACGTCGAACACACCACGCTCCCCGACCCGTTCGACCTGGCGAGAATCGCCCGTGCCGCCGACGCGCACGCCGGGGAGCTCGCCGGCATCATCGCGGAGGTTCCGAGCAATCCGAGCCTGCGCACCCCGGACATCCCGGCCCTGCGGGAGATCGCAGCCCGGGCCGGCTGTGCGCTGGTGGTCGACGCGACGATCGCCACCCCCTACAACGTCGATGTGCTTCCGCACGCCGACGTGGTCTGCGAAAGCCTCACCAAGTACGCCACCGGATCGGCCGACGTCCTGATGGGCGCGGCCGTGGTCGACCCGGACTCTTCCTTCGGGCCGGACCTCCGCACCGAGCTGCGGCGCCACGGCGACGAGCCCTACCACCGCGACACGGCACGCGTGGCCGCCCGGATCCGCGGCTATGCGGAACGTATGGACCGGGTGAACGCCAACACCCTTGCCCTCGCCGCCTGTCTCGAACGCCACGGGAGGGTCGTCCGACGCGTCGACTGGGCCTACGACGCCCGTTCCGAGGGCAACTACCGCAAGGTCGAACGCCGGCCCGACGCACCGGGGGGCCTGCTCATGGTGGACCTCAAAGTCCCGCTCGAGCAGGTGTACGACCGCCTCGCGGTCGCCAAGGGTCCCAGTTTCGGTGCCGAGTTCACGATGGCGTCACCACAGATCTTCATCGCACACCACGACCTGCTCTCGACGCCCGAGGGCCGTGCCGCCCTGCGATCCAGAGGGTTGCACCGGGACATGCTGCGGATCTCCGTCGGCACCGAGGAGCCGGAGCGGATCGTGGAGACCTTCGAACAGGCCCTGCGCCCCCTCTGAGCGAGATGAACCGCCCTGCACCCGCGGGGCGGTTCATCTTCTCGAGCATGCGTCCTCACCCACGCGTCCTCACCCACGCGTCCTCACCCACGCATCAGGGTCGCCTTCGCCGCCTTGCTGTACGCGTCGGCGGCCTCGAAGGTGGGCGCCAAGGCGGTCAACTCCACGAAGCCGCAGGACGTCAGGGCCCCCAGAACATGCAGGGCCACACCCTCGCCCCTGTCCTGCTGGTAGAGCAGCCCCTCCGCACGCAGCCGCTCGACAGCGGTCCTCGGGTCGATCCTGCCGAGCGCCTCCGGTTCGTGCAGCCGCCCGTGCACGTAGCACATCGGCCGTCCGTCGCTCCGTCGCAGCAGTCCGTCGTCTCCGACCTCCCGGCCGACGAGTGCCTCGGCATACCTCAGCACATGACTGGGACCGACCTTGCGCAGGTTGATCTCCACCGCGAGCGGCCCGCGCTCTCCCGCGATCACGAAGTCGATACCGAACGTGCCCCGGTGGCCGAGCTCGGCCAGCACCGCACCCGTGCGCGCGACCGCGTCGCTGATGACGGGCCGCCACCGCTCCTCCGCCGGGAACCGGCACCCCCAGTACTGGCCGCCCGACAGCACCTGGTCATGGCTGGCGACCACCTTGACCGTGCCGTCCGCGCCGATGTGCCCGAGCCCGCTGGGCGACGAGGTGACGTCGTCGAGGAACTCCTCCACGATCGCCCCTCCGCCGGCGAGTTCCTGGTGGAAGTCGTCGGCGGGCATCCGGATCACTTCGGCCGCCGCGACGAGATCCCCCGTGATCTCGAGCTTGTCGCAGTCGACCAGCACATTGCCGATCGACGCGGCATAGGTGTCCGGGCTCAGCTTCACCATGACGCGCTGCGCCCGGTGCGGGCCGGAGGCGAGCCGCTCGATCTCCCGTACCACGGCCTCCTCGCTGCGCAGCTCCTCCGCCGTCCCGTCGGGCACCGCGACACCGGCGCGCAGGAGGATCTCCTTGCCCCCGGCCTTGCTGCCCCAGCGGGCGACGAAGGACCGGTGGCCCTCTTCGGGATCGGCACCGATCCTGCGGGCCAGCTCGTCGAGGGAGTCGGAGGCCATGAAGTGGACGATGGACGTCCGCGCACTCTCCTGCGCGGCGCCCCGCAGCGCGTCCACGATCCGGTCCTCGCCGAGGGCCAGATCATCGAGCGTGCCCGGCTGGTGGGAGCTCGGCGTCAGCAGGGTCAGTCGCTCACGGGCGCTTTCGACCATTCGGTCGTCGAACCGGAAAACGTCGCGGAAGTGGTACTCGAGCGTGTAGGGATCGACTGGTTCCGACGTAATGACGACAGCCCGCACCGCCGGGTCGCGGAGCTCCCACAGGAAACAAAGGCTCCGCTCCGCCGAGTACCGAAGGTACGACACCTCTTGCAGCATCCGGTCGGCGTAGTTGAACGCATAGATGAGAATCCGTGTGAAATCGAAATCAGCCATAAGAAGCGCTCTACCTCGCTTGTCTGGGTTGCGGCCGGCGGTCCGCACAGATCCATAAGGACCGGGTGCTCCAGGCGAGGCTACGAGCCCGTCAGGGGAAACGGGATCGGAATTACCCGTTCCGGTGAGTTCTCGCAAGAAAGTGCGAACGATCGCCGTAAGGTGCGTGGCCGGAAAATAGCCTGGACCCCTTTATTTGCGTATGGGCCATTTGATCCGTACGCGCGTGGGTGACACGATCGGGCTCGTGAAGATCCCGAAAGCCAGCTGGGCCCTGGCCCTTACCGTCTTCGCGTGGGCGTCGGCCTTCCCCGCCATTCGCGTGGGCCTGGAGGGCTTCGGTGTCGCCGGTCTCTCGCTGGCCCGCCTCATGGTCGCCTCGGTCGCCCTGGCGATCGCGGCACCGTTCCTCGGCGTACGCACGCCACGCCGAAGCGACCTGCCCATGATCGTGCTGTGCGGTCTGAGCGGTATGTCGGCCTATCAAGTCCTGCTGAACTGGGGCGAGGTGCACGTCCCCGCCGGCACCGCGAGCCTGCTCATCGCCGTCGCGCCGGTGTTCAGCGTGCTGCTCGCGGCGGCCTTCCTCGGGGAGCGGATCACCTGGTTGAAGGCGGTCGGAAGCGTGGTGGCGATCACCGGCGCGGCGGTGATCGCGGTGGCCGGAGGCCACGCCGAATACACCGCCTCGGCGTGGGTCGTCCTCGCCGCGGCCGTCGTCCAGGGCGTCTACCACTTCGCGACCAAGCCCCTCCTGGCCCGGTACACCGGCCTCGAGGTCGCCTGCTATGCGATGTGGGCGGGAACCCTCTTCCTGCTCCCCCTCCTCCCCCGGATGGCGCACGGCTTCGCAACCGCCTCGACGGCGTCCCTGGCGTCCACGATCTACCTTGGGCTGTTCCCCTCCGCCGTGGGCTTCGTCGTCTGGGGGTACGCGGTCGCCCGGCTGTCCATCGCCTCGTCCACCGCGGCCCTGTACCTCGTGCCACCGGTCGCCCTCGTGGTCGCGTACGTATGGCTGGGGGAGGTGCCGCCCCCGCTGGCGCTGGTCGGCGGGGTGCTCGGGATCACGGGCGTCGCACTCATCAATCGCCGCCCGGGCCGGGCGGCTTCCGGCAATGCCCCCGACGCGCTGGCCGGAAAGCCCGGAACGGCCCGCACGGGCGAGTGGGACGGGCCGGATGCGGACGGGAAGGAGCCGCCGTCCCATCACAGAACGGCGCGACCGGCAGAGCGGCGCGGACCGGCGGCACCGGGGCTTGAGTAATTCGCCATTTCCGCCCCTCACCTTCTCCTGCAGCGCACCATGAGCACGCTCCCGCACCACACCATGAGCACGCTCCCGCACCACACCATGAGCAACATGGAAGGCACCCCAAGGACAATGGGCACGCAGAACAACGTCTATCTGACCCAGACGTACACCTACGAGGCCAAGAGCAGGATTCTGAGCCGCGCATCGAGCGCCGTCGGGATTCGGCTGACCCTGGTGGACAACATCTTCCATCCGCAGGGCGGAGGGCAGCCGAGCGATCGGGGCTGGGTCGACGATAATCCCGTCTCCCCGGTCCGCGACCCCGACTCGGGATGGGTGCACGTCGATCTGGCCCCGGAATCCGAGAACGACGCGCGTGCATTCTCCGAGGGGCAAGTGGTCACCGCGGCCATCGACGCCGAACAACGCCGCCTGCATGCCGCCCTCCATACCGCGGGTCACCTGGTCGACGCGCTGATCCGCCCATTCGGGGTGCGGCACGTGGGCAGCAACCACTTTCCCGGTCAGGCTCGGGTCGAATACGAGCTGGAAGGCGCGGAAGTGGACAAGGAACAATTGGCTGATTCCCTGCGGGAGGGAGTGGTCGAGGCCATCGCGCAGGGCCTCCCGATCAGCTCCGGCGAGTGGGACGGGCGGCGGACGATCACCATCGAGGGACTCGCGACGGAGTTCTGCGGCGGCACACACGTCACCGACCTGAGCTGCCTCACCGACGTCTCCATCCGCTCCGTCAAAATCAAGTCGAGCCGGCTGAAGGTCGGCTATGAGGCGGCCCACGTGGCGCTCGCCTGATCGGCGCCGGTCCTGGACGCCGGTGGAGCGTCCGTCCCGGTCGGGGTCACGCAGGGAATGCGGTGTCACCGGGCTCCGGCGCTCCGCCAATCGTCTGAGCTGACCAGCAGCCCAGGCGGAGAGCAGCCGTGGCGGAACCCGTGCGCCGGGCCATGAGGGAAGTCGCTTCAACCGGTCACAGACCGGCGATGTCCCCGGCCCTCTTCAGCGCGGAGTCGAGCGCGTCCACCACGGCGTCGTGCCGCCTCGCGCGCGCCGCCCGGTCCGCCGGCACCAGTTGCGCGGCGGCCTGCACGGCATAGGCGTCCGGGTCGCCGAAGGCCGTCCGAGGGTGCTCTCCCGTAGCCGGGCAGCGCGTCGTGACATCCTCGACCGCCCGGAGCACGACCGCCCGGTCCACGCCCGGCTGCATGGCCAGCCGTACCTGGAATCGCGCCATCCACTTTTCGCGGTCCTTCTCCCTCGCCGCGTCCGTCCTCCGGTCCCTCTTCGCCATGTGCTCTCCTGGGTGATCGGTAGCCGTCCGACATGGAGGGGGACGCCGGGACGTCGAAGTGGGTTGCGGGAGCGAGAATCTGATGAGTTTCACGTGACTGCCGGCAGCCGCACCGGCTCTACCGACCGGTCGGCGGCACGTCCGGGACGACGCGCCACTGGCCGACGGGCCGTCAGAAGTCGTACGGCTTCTCGGTGTTCCAGTTCAACACGTCGGCCTCGTTCCAGCTGAACTGCGGCTTCTCGCCCTTGATGTGGACGGAGTAGAAGGGGCCGTCGTGACCGTCCGCGCCGCGCAGCGCGAGGGCGAACGACTGCGCCGTGTGGTTCTTCGAGCCGTAGTCGAAGAGGTTCACCGCGCTGTATGCCTTGCCGCCGGGCTGGAGCGTGAGGTGCTTGTCGCCGCCCGGGTTGTCCTTCTTCGAGTGCGGCAGTGCGACGCCGTCGACGTCGCCGAGCTTCACGGCCGGGTACGAGGTGACCCAGCAGGGCTCGGTTCCCTCGTTCGACGCGGTGAGCAGCAGGTGGTCGCCCTGCTGCCCGGCGAACCGGTGCACCGCGGTGAGCAGCATCTCGTCGCCGCGGCACTGCTGGGCGCCGGCCGTTGCGTCCTTGCTCGCGACCTCGCCCGTCCCGCCCGAGGCGGTCGCCGAGCGCGCACCCTCCTTGTTGTCACCGCCACCGTTGGCCTGCTCCGCGCCGCCCTTGCCGTCCCCGCTGGACGCGGACCGGCTCGGCGCGCTACCGGCGGCGTGGTCGCCGCCCGCGGCCTTCGAGCCGCCGTCGGCGCCGCCGCAGGCGGTCAGGCCCAGCGCCAGCGCGGCGGTGACGGCGGCCAGGGTGGCGGTACGAATCCGGGAAGTACGCATGATCGGGTTCCCCCTGTGCTTTGTGCGGGAGTTCCTTCGGCCGGTCGCTTTGGCTGTTCCCGCGGTGTGGACACCACTTTTCCCGGAGCCGCTGACGTTCCGGAAACGCCTCACTCACGTCCCGCAAACACACCGCGCGCGAACCCTCGGGCCGGGGCCCCACAACAGCGGTGAGCCATGAGGTACGGACAGGCTGCCGCATCCCCCCCCGTGGACGCAGAGCGTCGCACCATCATGGATCGCCAAGACCGTGGCCGTCCTGCTTGCCAGGGGCACCCCGCGGCTCTCCGCGCGACCTCTTAAGGTTTGTCTCATGGGCAGTGCTGACTCCTTCATATCTCGTGACCGTCGCCGCACCGAGCTGCGGGAGTTCCTGCGCAGCCGCAGGGCACGGGTCTCGCCGGCCGATGTCGGTATGCCGGAAGGCAGTCGACGACGCACCCCGGGACTGCGGCGCGAGGAGGTCGCGGTGCTCTCCGGGGTCGGGGTCTCGTGGTACACGTGGCTGGAGCAGGGGCGCGACATCACGGTGTCCGAGGAGGTCGTCGGCGCCATCGCTCGCGCGTTGTTGCTGAATGCGGCCGAACGCGCGCACCTGTACCGGCTGGCCGGGCTCCATCCTCCACAGGATGCCCCCGCGCCGTCCGCGCCCACCTCGCCGGAGTTGCAACGGCTGCTCGACTCCTGGCTGCCGCGTCCCGGCTACATCCGCGATCGTCACTGGAATTTCGCCGCCGTCAACGAGATGGCACGGGAGGTGTTCGGCTACGGCGATACCGACCACAACTGCTTGGTCTCCTTCTTCACCAACGCCCGCTACCGGGCCCTGCACCGGCACTGGGCCGAATGCGCGCCCGAGGTGGCCGCAGGCTTCCGGGCCGATGCGGCACGCTACCCGGATGACGGGGAGTTCGAACGCATCGCCGGCGACCTGGCCGCGGTCAGCCCGGAGTTCGCGGAGCTGTGGGCCCGCCACGACGTGGCTGAGCACACCAGTGCGGTGAAGGCGGTCGACCATGCCGAGGCCGGGGTTCTGGTCTTCGACGCGACGTTGATGCCGCTGCCCGACACCCCGGGGCATTCCCTGATCCTGCACAACCCCCGCCCGGGCACCGACACCCAGGAGCGGCTGGAGGAACTGATGCGGCAGCGCAGCCTGGTGGCAGCACACCCAGGATGAACGGACACTGCCCGGCCCGCTGACCAAGCGGCAGGATCACTGCCATGAACAGCAACGACACCCACATGAAGGCAGTGACCATCCCCGAGTTCGGTGACGCCGAGGTGCTCCGCGTCGACGCCGTGCCGATCCCCGCCCCGGGGCCGGGGCAGGTCGCCATCGACGTGGCGTACGCGGGGGCGAACTTCGCGGAGGTCCTCTACCGGCGTGGGGTGGTGGATGTTCCGCTGCCCTTCGTTCCGGGCATCGAGGTCGCCGGCTACGTCCGGGACGTCGGCGAGGGCGTCGAGGGTCTGCGGCCCGGCCAGCCGGTGGCCGCCTTGACGATCGTCGATTCCGGCGGCTATGCCGAGGTCGCGATCACCTCGGCGGACCTGGTCGCCCCGCTGGACGGCCTGAGCATCGGGATGGGCACGGCTGCGGCTTTGCCGTCCAACAGCACCACCGCCTTCCTGGTGCTCGACCGCGTGGCCCGCATCGCTCCCGGCGACAGCGTCCTGGTGCACGCCGCCGCCGGCGGAGTGGGCAGTCAACTCGGCCAGGCCGCCCGTCTGCTGGGCGCCGGCCGCGTGGTCGGCACCGTCGGCAGCCCTTCCAAGATCGACACTGCCAAGGGCTTCGGCTACGACGAGGTGATCCTCCGTGACCGGCTCGCGGATGCCGGCGAGTTCGACATCGTGGTCGACATGGTCGGCGGCCCGACCCGCCGAGCGAGCCTTGACCGACTGGCCTCGATGGGGCGCCTGGTGGTCATGGGCAATGCCTCGGGCGCGGAGGACGTCGGCGTCCCGGCCAACGAACTCTGGTTCACCAACAAGACGGTCTCCGGCTTCAACCTGGCCGCCTTCGCTGCCGCCCGCCCTGACGAGACGGGCCGGGCACTGCGCCGCGCCGTGGAGGCGGCGGCCAAGGGGAAGCTGCGGGTACAGGTCGAGGCTCTCCCACTGGCGCGGGTTGCCGAAGCGCACCGCCGTCTCGAGGCGGGGGCAACCACGGGCAAGCTGGTGCTCGACGTCGCGGGGCTGTGACCTGCCGCCCCGCGCCCGCGGCCGGAGCCGTTCGCCCGCAGCGGCAACAACGCAACACCGCAACACCGCACACGGCGGCCGCAGGGCGAGTCCGTCCTGGTCGGTAAGGACGCGCCGGCCTCGGTAAGGACGCGCCGGCCGCTGCCGTGCTGCGGACCGGCGGTGATGCGCCGGCCGAGGGAGGCGGGCAGCGGGACGACGGCGAGTCGGCCGGCCGCGCGGTGCCGCCGCTGAGAGGGAGCGGTGGGCACCACGTCGGCCCTGACGCACGTCGCGGTCATCCGGAAGCGGCGTCGCCCCAGTTCTGAGCGATGAAGGACTTGGCACGGTCCTGCTGGGACTCGGTCGGGAAGCTCGGCGTACCGGAGACCTTCGGCAGCTTGGCCGCTGCGGCCTTGTCGAGCGTGCCGGCCTTCTTCATGGCGGCCATCAGAGCCGGGCGCGCGTATCCCTTGAGCCTGAGGTTCTGGCCCTCGGCGCTGTAGAGGTACTCCTGCCACAGGCGGGCGGCCGCGGGGTGCGGCGCATAATTGTTGATGGCCTGCGAGTAGTACTGGGAGAACTTGCCGTCCGAGGGGACGGCGACGGTCCAGTCGAGGCCCTTGGACTTGAACTCGTCGGTGTACCCGGCGTTGAGGTAGTCCCAGTCGATGCTGATCGGCGTCCGACCCTTCTCGATGGTGGCCGGGGTGGAGTCGACGGGCGTGAAGTTGCCGATCTTCTTCAGCTCGGCGAAGAAGTCCGTGCCGGGCTGGATGTCGTCGAAGGAGCCGCCGCGGGCGAGGGCGGCCGCGTACACGGCGCCGAAGGCCGAACCCGACTTGGTGGGGCTGCCGTTGAGCGCGACCTGCCCCTTGTACTGCGGCTTGAGCAGATCCTTGAAGCTGGTCGGGCAGGTCTGCACACGCTTGGCATCGCAGCCGAGGGAGATATAGCCGCCGTAGTCGTTTGCCCAGCGGGCGATCGAGTCCCTCTGGACATCGGGGATGTCGGAGAAACCGGCGGCCATGTACGGCGCGAACAGCCCCTGCTGGGCGCCGCTCTGCGCGAAGGAGCTGCCGAGGTCCAGGACGTCGGGCGCGCGGTCCTGGCCCTTGCGCGAGGTGATCGCGTTGATCTCGTCCTGGCTGGTGCCGTTCGCGTTCTCGACCTCGACTTTGATGCCGTACTTCTTCTCGAAGCCGTCGATCAGGGCGCCGTAGTTTGCCCAGTCGCGGGGCAGCGCCATCGCATGCAGCGTGCCCTCCTTCTTGGCCGCCTTGGCCAGGGCGTCGATGCCGCCGGCGGCCTCGGCCGTGGTCGCGGTGGCCGCGCTCTTGCCGTCGGGGTCGGTCGACCCGTCGGTGGCCGAGCCACAGGCGCTGAGGGCGAGGGCGGTGGCGACGGCGAGGACGCCGGTGAGGGCGGCGGTCCTCGGCGGGAACACGGTCACGGTCTCTCCAGGGGTACGCACAGAGGGGTTGAGGGCAATCATGCGGGGCCACACAGGGGATGCACGTGGGGGGTGAGCAGTTGTCCGTGCCACTGGCCTGAACAAGTTGGGCCTCAGTAGGCCCACCGATGGTGTCCATCAGGTGAACAACAACTAAATTAATGGCTTCGATTTCCTCACAATCGCAGCTCACAGGGGTCATACGGAACCTCGTCCAGGCCGGCCGCGCTGCACACCTTGCGCACAACTGCGCGCGCGAGTAGAGGCATGGCGGCACGGCACGCGGAGACCGCCGACGAGGCCGACGTCGTGCTCCGCACCCCAGGACGAGGCCGACGTCGTGCAGGGGAGGGGCCGGCGTCCCGTGTGCGGGGGAGGCAGTGGGCGGGGTCTGTTGGGGCATGTCCGGGGTCTCCTTCGGAGCCGGTAGGGCGGGGGAGCGGTGAGGGCGTCTCCGTCGCCGGGTGGCTCAGTCGCCTGTGGCCGCGGATCGCGGTGGCGACCGTCTGAATGCGCAGGACGTGGCGTTCCAGGGCCCGTGCGGCGTCGAGCAGCAGCCAGCCAGCCAGCCAGCCAGCCACGCCAGGGCCACGCCAGGGCCACGGCTGTGTCGAGCAGTCGCCGGGTGCGGCGTTCGAAGGCGGTGGGCTCCGGTGAGCGGGTCGCGGCGTTCGGCGGCGAGGCGCCGGTGGAGGCTGACGGCGTGGAGGTGCAGCCCGTCAGGGATGCGGCGACGCCGGTGATGAGCAGAGCGTGGTTCGCCGTATGGGCGGGGGCAGCTCGGCGAGTGCGTTCAGTCCACGACGGCGCCGCCGGTGACATTGACCTCTGTGGCGGTCATGGTCGGCGCGCGGTCGGAGGCGAGGAAGGCTGCGGCGTAGGCGACGTCTTCGAGACGGGGCCGGCGGTGGAGCAGAGTCGCGGTCGCCTCAGGGTCGTCCTCGGGCGGGTTGGATGGATCGGGCGAGCCGGGAGAGAGCAGCCAGGCTGCCCGGATGCCGTGCGGGCCGAGTTCGCCGGCGAGCTGGCGGCACAGACCGGAGAGGGCGGACCAGGCAATATGGGAGCCGCCGAGGCCAGGGATGGCTTCTCGGCCGCCGCCCATGGCCAGGATCACCCCGGTGCGGCGGGGGATCATATGGCGGGCGACGGCGGTGGCCAGAGTCAAGTGGGTGGTGACTGCCTTGGTGACGGGGCGCAGCACGTCTTCGTCGGCCATGTCGACCAGCGGGGTGCCGTGCAGGTCGTCGTTGGAGGTGGCGTTGAAGGCGATATCGATCCCCACGGAGTGCCGGGCGACGGCGTCGGCGTGCTGCTCGACCGCGGCGCGGTCGGTCGCGTCGAGCGTGGCGACCTCGACGCGACCACCGCATTGGGCGATGGTGCGGGCCAGCTCCTCCAGAGGTGCGTGGGTGCGCCCGACCAAGTGGACCGTGGCGCCTTCGCCGGCAAAGACGCGGGCGACCGCGGAGCCAATCGCTCCAGCGCCGCCGTAGACGATGGCGGTCTTGTTCTCCAGCAGCATGGCATTCCCTACTTCATCGCTTCATCGCTTCATCGAAGTTCGATCACCTGGACCCCGCGGCTGCACCGTGCTCGCAGGCCAGTCCCATCAACCGCGTGAACAACCTTCCGGGACGATTCACCTGGCCAGTCCGATCCCGCCACGCCTCCATCCGCTCTTGGAGCGGTGCGCCTGCCCCGGCGTCGATGGTGTTCAACCTGGTCCGGTCTGGCATCGGGCCCCGCGAAATGGCTTGACCCGCCCGCAGGCTCACCCGCGAATCGACCCCGAACCGGCGTGACGCGTAACCACCACGCAAGGCATTGTCACGAACTCGCCGGCCTGTGCCGCAATATGCCGAATCGCTGGTCCACTGCATCAACGCAATCATGCAGATGCGGCGTTGGCAGACCGGCATGCTCATCCACCAGAGCAATGGCCTGCACGTTCTGCCCGGCCGAAACGAGGCGGTCCACCTCTCGGCGCACCTCCACCGACAGCCGGCCCCGGAGGGCATTCTCCATCCCTGCATTGAACCGCACGGGCCGCCCGCACGTGCGACCGTGACCTGTTTGAACCCGCCTTACCAACACCCCTGGCGGAACAATTGCAGCTGTGGACGTAGGTGAGAAGTCATCCGTAGGTCTCCCGGTAGGGGCAGGCGGGTCGGGCTGGAACCTGCCCAGCCGTCGCCACCCGGTCAAGTGATCAAGCCCCGCGCTCGTCTGCTGTCGAGCACGCTTGTCGAGCACGCTCGAAACGGCAGTCCGTCCACGACCTCACAGGATCGCGAGGAGGCCGTCGAGCCGGGGCGGTGTCCGGTCCGGTGCGAGGGCCTCCACAAGGAGACGGCCGTAGCGGATCTTGCGGCCCTTCTTTGTGCCGAGGAAGCGCCGCATCTGCTGATGCCGGCGCCGGTCGTGCTGTGCGGGCTGGCGCTGGAAGGTCTGCCAGGCGCGGAAGTCGCCCTCGGAACGGAGGATCTCCTCGACTCCTGCCGTGCCGAGCGCGCGGATGAGTTCGTCCTCCAGATCCGCGGTGCACACATAGATGTCCTGGAGCGGTGCCCGGGCTCGTGTCAGGCCGCGCTCGTAGAAGCCCTTTTCGCCCTCGTCGCACAGTCCTGTCAGGCACAGACCGAGGCCGGGTGGCCCGAGGAGGCCGGCATAGCGGCCGACGCTCATCGCCCCGCCCATCGGCACGACACACACCCCTCGGCGGCCAGGTCCCTGCCACGTCGGGTGGCCAGCGCCTCGACGGCCGCGAGATCGCTCAGCCCTTCCAGGAGTACCGCGGTCCGTGCCCCCAGGCTTTCCGCCAGATCGCGCGCCGGCCCGTCGGGACCGCCCGTCGCCCAGCTGGTGACCGCATCCCGGAACGCCCTCATGTCCGCCATGGGGCGAGTCTGCACATCCACTGGTGGCACGGCACGGGATTATTCGACGGCCTCAGGAGCTGCGACGGTCCTCAGGCCCGGTGAGCACCACCCCAAAGCGGAGTGTGATCCGCTCCACCACTCGGCCGGACACGACCTGCGCCCCACTGACAACTGGGCACGAAGCCACGTCGGCCGCTGGTTCCGCCTGACATGGCGCAGAGAAGAGATCGGAACCATGGCAGCAAGTCCATGCCGTACGGCTACCCGCACGCCACCTCCGAAGGTGCCGCTCACGTCACCGGAGAGTTCGACGCCTACCCGCTCGACGCCGCCCAGCGTGCTGCCATCGATCGCGGCCACGCCGAGGCGCTCTTCCCTCGGCTCGCCGTCTGACGGTGACGGGGTCCGGCCGACCGCTCCGGACTGCGGCGAGGCCGGCCTGCCGGTCGTGAGCGTCCGCGCGGCATCCGGTGCAACCGGCCGCGCGGCGTCCCGGAGTTGGGCTCGGTGGACTGTCCCGCGGCGCGGCTGCATCGCTCATGTGCCCGCCGCGCCGGGGCGCCGGGCAGTACGCGTCGGGCGGGTGACGCAGACCACCCTCGAAACGGTTTCGTTTCGCTCCGCGGGGCGCTATCTTCGAAGTGTACGAAACCGTTTCGTTCGCTGTCGTAGGGTGGTGGCGCACAGTACGGTCCAGTGAGAAGGGGCATGTCATGGGACGCAGCCGGCTGACTCCCGAGCGGGAGGCGGAGCTCTACAACGCCGTCCTCGAGCTGCTGCGCGAGGTCGGCTATGACGCGTTGACCATGGATGCCGTCGCCGCCCGCACGCGCTCCAGCAAGGCCACTCTCTACCGACAATGGCAGGGCAAGCCGGAGCTGGTGGCCAGGGCACTGCAGAGCTGCAAGCCGGTCAGCACCGCGGACGTCGACACCGGCAGCCTGCGCGGTGACCTCGCCGAACTGGTGTGCCGCGCCGACGAAGCCGGGCAGATGGAGAAGGACGCCGCACTGATGCGCGGTCTGGGCATGGCCATCCACGGCAATCCCGATCTCCACCGCGCCCTGCGCGACGTGCTCCTCGACCCCGAGGTGACCGGCCTCAACGCGATGCTGCAACGGGCCATCGATCGCGGCGAGATCGCGGCCGACTGTCCCGCGCTGAGGTTCGCCCCGCACATGCTCGTCGGCGCACTGGTCGCCGAGCAACTCATCGAGGACCGCAGCGCCGACGTCGCGTTCCTCTCCGCCTATCTCGACGCCGTGGTCCTCCCCGCCCTCGGCCTCTGACCTCCCCGCCCGACCCCCTCGGGCTCCAGCCCCCGTACCCGGTGCGCCGCTCTCGTCGCCGGGGCGATGGCGCACGTCTCTGTACACCCTTCCCCTGACGGGAGCACTCGGTCTCGTGGCCACTTTCCTCTACAAACTCGGACGCCTCGCCTTCCGGCGACGCGGCGTCGTCGCCCTGATATGGCTGGCACTGCTGGCCGCGGTCGGCGCCGGCGCTGCCACCGCCTCCGCACCCGCCTCCGACTCCCTCTCGATCCCCGGCACCGAGGCCCAGCGCGCCTTCGACCTGCTAGACCAGCGCTTCCCCGGCGCCAGCGCCGACGGCGCCACGGCCCGGGTCGTGTTCCAGGCGCCCAAGGGCGAGTCGATGACGGACCCGGCCAACAAGGCGGCCGTCGAACGGACCGTCCATGACCTCAAGTCGGGCTCCAAGCAGGTCGCCCGGGTGGCCGACCCGTACCTCGCCAAGACCCTCAGCAAGGACGGCCGCACCGCCTACGCGCAGGTTTCCTACACGGTCACCGGCTTCGAGCTGTCGGACGCCTCCCGCGATGCCCTTCAGGACGCGGCCAAAAGCAGCCGGCAGGAGGGGCTGACTGTCGAGATCGGCGGTGACGCGCTCCAGGCCGTACCCGAGACCGGCAACACCGAGATCATCGGCGTAGCCGTCTCCGCAGTGGTCCTCGTCATCACCTTCGGTGCACTGATCGCGGCCGGACTGCCGCTGCTGACCGCGCTGATCGGCGTCGGCGTCGGCGTCTCCGCCATCACCGCGCTGAGCCATGCGCTCGACCTGTCCAGCACGACGTCGACACTGGCCACGATGATCGGCCTGGCCGTCGGTATCGACTACGCCCTGTTCATCGTCTCCCGCTACCGCGGTGAACTCGCCGAGGGCCGCGAGCGCGAGGAGGCCGCCGGACGCGCGGTGGGCACCGCGGGCTCCGCCGTCGTCTTCGCCGGACTCACCGTGGTGATCGCGTTGGTCGGCCTCGCCGTCGTCAACATCCCGATGCTGACGAAGATGGGCCTGGCCGCGGCCGGCACCGTCGTCATCGCCGTCCTGATCGCCCTCACCCTCATCCCGGCGCTGCTCGGCTTCGCCGGACGACGGATGCTGCCCCGCGCGGCACGGAAGCCCAAGCGCGCCGGTGCCGAGCACGCGGCTGACACCGAACGCCCCAACGGGGGCACCCGCTGGGCGCGCTTCGTGCTGCGCCGTCCGGTCGTCGTCCTCCTCGCAGGGGTGATCGGACTCGGCGTTGTCGCGATCCCGGCCGCCTCCCTGCAACTGGGCCTGCCCGACGACGGCTCGCAGCCCACCCACACCACCCAGCGCAAGGCGTACGACCTGCTGTCGGACGGGTTCGGGCCCGGGTTCAACGGCCCGTTGACGGTGGTCGTCGACGGCCGGCACACCCGCGACGGGCAGAGCGCCAAGTCCGCCACCGCGCGGGTGGTGAAGAAGGTGCGTGCGCTGGACGACGTCGCAGTGGTCACTCCGCCCACCTTCAACAAGGCCCAGGACACCGCCCTGTTGAACGTCGTCCCGAAGTCCAAGCCCAGCGGCACCGAAACCGAGGACCTGGTCCACCAGATCCGGTCGACAGCGACCCACATCGCCGCCGACACCGGCGCGAAGACCCTGGTCACCGGCACCACCGCGATGAACATCGACGTCTCGAAGAAGCTGAACGACGCCTTGCTGCCCTACCTGGCGCTCGTCGTCGGCCTGGCCTTCCTCCTCCTGATGGTGGTGTTCCGCTCGGTCCTCGTCCCGCTCAAGGCGGCGCTGGGCTTCCTGCTCTCGGTGGTGGCGGCGCTCGGCGCGGTCGTCGCGGTCTTCCAGTGGGGCTGGTTGTCCGATGTGGTCGACGTCGAACAGACGGGCCCGATCATGAGCATGATGCCAATCTTCATGGTGGGCGTGGTGTTCGGACTGGCGATGGACTACGAGGTCTTCCTCGTCACGCGGATGCGGGAAGCCTTCGTGCAGGGCGAGAACCCCGGCCAGGCCGTCGTCACCGGCTTCCGGCACGGTGCGCGGGTGGTCACCGCCGCTGCCGTCATCATGATCAGCGTCTTTGCCGGCTTCATCGGCTCCACCGACTCGATGATCAAGATGATCGGCTTCGGCCTTGCCATCGCCGTCTTCTTCGACGCCTTCGTCGTCCGGATGGCGCTCGTCCCCGCCGTCCTCGCGCTGCTGGGCCGCTCCGCCTGGTGGCTGCCCCGGTGGCTGCAGAAGATCCTGCCGAACGTGGACGTCGAGGGGGAGGGGCTGCGCCATCTGCTCGCCGCCGACGGACCGGAGGCGAGCAGTCCCCGCGAACCGGTGGGCGTCTGACGGCCCCTTCCGTGCCCGCCCGCCGGCCGCCGGCCGCCGGCCGTCACACCTAGATCCTCTAGATCCTCCGGGACCGCCGTATGAGCGGTACGGCATCCCGGAGGGGGCGCCCGCCCGTGGGGACGGGAGCGGCGCACCGAAAGAGCCCGGCGACGGTCTTCCGTCAGGACGGACCGTCGCCGGGCTGCTCACGATGGCGGGCCGCAGCACCTGAAGCGGAGGGGCCGAGGCGCAGGTCGTCACCCGTGTCCTGGGGCGTCCAGCCGAAATCAGTGAATGGCTCCCAGGGCCATGTCGGAGCCTGAGCCCGAGGGCGTCCACACAGTCTGTGAGACGCGTGGGAGAGCACGTGGGACGAGAAGTCCCGCCGGAATGCTCCGGTGGGACTTCCACGCGCGGCGGGCCGAAAGCGGTCCGGAAACGACTCACCCCGGGCGCTCGCCGAAGGCCGGCCGACGCCGGAGCGGCAAAAAGGTTGGTGCGCGGGGCCGACGGAACCGGGTAACGTCTTTGTCATGTTCTTCCAGACGCCGATTTACGAGTGAGAGCGTGACGGGCCCCTGCTGACGTCCTTCGACGTCGCCGCCCGTCCCCCACCGACGAATCCGTAGATCACTTCACATCCTGACCGGGAGAACCCGTGACCGTAAGCAAGAACATCAACAACCCCGTGGGCATGGGCGGCGGCCAGCGCAAGAGGCTGTCCCGCGCCGAACGGCAGAACAACGGCCCGCACCGCAACCTCGACCGCCAGGGTGCAGCCGACCAGAAGGCGGAGCTGGTGCGCAAGATGCGCGAGAAGACAGGCGCAGCTGAGGGCACCGGGCAGGCGGGCGACGACACCGCACAGAGCTGACTCACCGCCGCTGCAGGGCGGCACCGCACGGGGCAGGGCCCGGACCGCGACGCGCGGTCCGGGCCCTGCTGCCGTACCGGGTCTCTCCTGTCGTACCGGGGCTCTGCTGCCGTATCGGGCGCGGCCGGTCCCGCTCAGCTCTCGGTTGACCCTCCGCGTCTCCGCCGATCACACGGGGCAGCCGCAGATTCAGCAGCCCGGTGACCGCCACCACCCTGAGCTGCACCAGCAGCGTCACCACCAGCGCGTTCCTGTGCCCAGCCCGGGCGACACCGCCGCTGAGTGCGGGCGTGGTCGGTTGCCGATCGCCCGTTCGTCTCTCTGGAGAGGGCGAGATGGTGCAGTCGTGCGATGCCGAGCATGGCGTGGTGAACGACGTCGCCCTTCGACTCCGCCGGTGTGGCAGCCCACGGAGGCGGCCGTGCCGTGTTCACCCTGACTCCGTGCGGGACCGTCGAGAATCTGTCCGGCGATGGTCCTCGCGTGACGCTTCTGGGCGGAGGCGGCACCGATGAGAGCGGCTCTGTCCCCGACGCCCGCCGAGCTCGTATGTTCAACCCGCGCGGCATCGACCTCGGCGACGATGGCGACGCGTACGTGGCGGATTACTACCGCCTCGACCCACCGGGCGCCAGCCGGATCCGCAAGATCACCAGTGCTGGGCGGATGGAAACGGTGGCGCGCAACTCGGGGCTCGCCTCGCTCGCCGTGAACGAGAGCGATGGTGTCGTCTACGCGCTGCAGTGGGGACGGCTGTCCGCCTACCTGCTGCCGTCCTGGCACTGACAGCGAGCGTGCCCCCACCGACCGCTGCCCGAAAGGCGCTTGCGGCCCCGCCATCGCCAGTCATCTTGCCCCGGCGGGGCGGTCTGACGAACGACGAGTGGGCACGACTCGTACCGCATCCACCGAAGACCGGTCGCCGGGGCAGGCAGTTGAGCATCACCGGAACGCGGGGCGCCCACTCGCTGTGCGGCATGGAGGAGTGAATCGAGGGGCGGATGGTGGGCGCCAAGTACGGGGCCCCGCGACGGAGTTGCCGTGCGCTGCGCGAATGTGTTGGACCGAGTTATTTTCTGTTCATTCTGCAACCATCCCGCTTTTGTTTCTGTCTATCTCTGCAACCCCTTCCGTTCCACCGGGCCCACACCTCAGGGGGACGGATCCGAGGGGCGACCGATGTGTTACCCGTTGGAGGATTTGTGCGCAACCGAACCAGAAGCATGGTGGCCGGCGCTGTGGGCGCCGCCGTGGTCGCGGCCGTGGCCGGCGGGGCCATGGCAGCAGCGACGGACGGCAACGGGCGGGGCCAGGACCAGCCCTCCACGAATGCCGCCGAGCGGAGCAAGATCACCGAGGGCGACCTCGACGGTGACGGCCACGCCGACCTCGGCGTCGGAGCGCCCGAGGGCACCGTCTCAGGGAAGTCCAAGGCGGGGTACGTGGGCGTGACCTACGGCGCCAAGGGTGGCGTCGACACCAAGCGGCACAGCACGCTGACGCAGGCCAGCGCGGGCGTGCCCGGCACCCCGGAGGCCAAGGACGGCTTCGGCTCGACCGTGGTGCGTGGCGACGTGGACGGGGACGGTTACGCCGACCTGGTCGTCGCCGCGAACAACGAGGCCATCGGCAGCACTACGCAGGCCGGTTCCGTCACGATCGTCTTCGGCTCCGAGAGCGGCCTGTCCGGTGACGCCATCGCCTTCCACGCGCCAAAGGTCGCCGCCAACGCGCACTTCGGCGACCAGATAGCCGTGGGCGACCACAACAAGGACGGCCTCAGCGACCTCGCCATCTCCGACGGCGAGAAGGTGCAGCTCGTCAAGGGCGCGAAGAACCTGCGGGAGACCGCGACCCCGAAGATGACCGGCGTCACCCCGCCCGGCGGCGGCGTCAGCGTCGAGCACCTGGCCTCCGGCGACATCAACGGGGACGGCTACACCGATCTCGTCACCGTCGCCTCCGAGGACTCGCCCTCCGACGAGGGCACGCTCGGCGTGCTGCCCGGCTCATCCGGGGGCCTGAAGAGCACGCCGCTGGGCAAGGACATCCCCCTGCCGTTCGCGCAGTACCGCCCCGTGGTCGGCGACATCAACGGCGACGGGAAGGAGGACGTCGTCACGGACACCGGCTTCTCGGACGGTCCGCAGGAGCAGAAGCTGCGCACCTACCCCGGCACCGCCGACGGGCTCGACTCCGACAAGCCGGTGGACTGGAAGGGCAAGGCGCAGGAGGGCGAGGCCATCCGGCTCGCCGACTTCGACGGCGACGGCCACGACGACCTGGTGGTCAGCAACACCGGCGCCGAGGCGCCCGGGGGCTATAACGACGCCGGTGCCATCAACGTGCTCAAGGGCACCGAGAACTGGCTGACCGACGAGGGGGCGCAGACCTTCTCGCTCGACACCGAGGGCGTCCCTGGCTCCATGGAGGGCAACGACAAGTTCGGAACGTCCGTCTCGGCGGCCGACTACAACGGTGACGGCAAGGCGGACCTGGCCGTGGGCATCCCGAACCGCACCGAGGGCGTCGGCGCGGCGGCCCTGCTGTACGCGGGCACCGACGGGCTGAGCGCCAAGGGCTCCTCACTCATCGACCCGAGTGACCTGGGTTCCCCGGCGACGAAGGGCCGCTTCGGCACGGAGCTGACGAACCCGGCGAAGTAGGCCCGCACACTGGGGCCTGTTCGGCAGATCACCGCCTGTCAGCCGGTGGGCTCGTTGTTGCCGACACGGGGCGGGGTGATCTGACAGCTGCCGAGTGGGAACGGCTGCGGCCGTTCCTGCCGGTCAGTCACCGGCGTTGTGGACGGTGGCTGGATCACCGGTACGGAGTGAACGCATCGGGTCACGGCGGATCGGAGCGATTTCGGGAGGAGGCTGCTGGTCGACCGTGTCCACTTGGGCCGTCCCACCGCCCATGGCGCAGCCGAGATGGGCATCTCCCGCTTCACGGCCCACAATTGGATCCTCCGCCGGCGGACCGAGGGCGGGGCGGGCTGCGCGACTGCTCCAGCCGGACCGGGACGACCCCGCACCGCACGGAGGCCCACACCGACTCACAGGTATGCCGCCTGCGCCAGGACCGCAAGCTCGGGCCGGCCCGCGTCGGACCGACCTACCCAGCAGCCGGGTGGCGGCGACCAGGAGACCGCCGCCGGTCAGGGGCGTCGGGGCAAGAGGGCACGTCGTTCGGATCACGGTGTCCCGGCCTTCCGGACGGCGGCGTCTACGCGAGCGGCAGGGCGTTCTCCTCCTGCTCGTCGGAGGCTCGTGCGAATCCGTCTGTCAGCCTTCCCGGATGAAGCCCTCCCGCACCAGCCAGTCCTTCGCCACCTCGTGCGGGTCCTCCCCGTCCACGTCCACCCGCGCGTTCAGCCGCTGGGCCTCCGCCCCCGTCAGCCGCCTGGTGATCGGGGCGAGGAGGTCGGCGATGGCGGGGTACTTCCTCATCGTGGCGCTGTTCATCTCGGGTGCCGCGTTGTAGTTGGGGAAGAAGTGCCGGTCGTCCTCCAACACCTTCAGCTTGAGTTCGGGAATGCGGCCGTCGGTGGTGGCCGCCACACCGAGGGCGCAGGCCGCGCCCTTCGCGACCTGGGTGTAGACGACGCCGTCGCCCATCTTTTTGAAGTTCCCGCGCCGGAGGGTGAATCCGTAGGTCTTCGCCACGCCCGGCAGGCCGTCCTCGCGCACCGAGAACTCGCTTCCGCCGCAGATCGTCGCCGCGCCCGGGTCCCTCTTCGTCAGACGTGCCACGTCGGAGAGTGTGCGCAGCCGGTATTTCTGCGCATTCGCCTGGTTCGCGACCAGTGCGTAGGTGTTGTTGAGCGGGGCGGCGGGCAGCCAGGTGACGCCGTTGCGGCGGTCCTCCTCGCGTACGGCCTCCCACTGCTCGTACGGGTCGACGACCCGCTTGGTGTGACCGAGGTAGGTGATCCAGGCCGTGCCGGTGTACTCGTACATCCCGTCCGCCGTACCGGACTTGACCGCCTCGCGGGCACCGATCGAGCCCTGGATGTTCGTCCGGTCCAGGACCTCCGCACCGGCCGCTTTGAAGACCAGCCCCATGATCTGGCCCAGGATGATCTGCTCGGTGAACTCCTTTGAGGTCACGGTCAGTTGGGCGCCCTCCAGCGGTCGCCCCTTGCCGATGGAGCCGGGCTGCACCGAGTCGGCCAGCGGGCTGCCGCTGGTCAGTCCGCAGCCGCTCAGTCCTGCGGCGGCGAGCAGCAGGGCGCCCGCGCCCGCGACGGCCGTCCGTACATGGGCCATGCGCATCAGTCCACCTCCAGGCCGCGTGGGCGGAGCAGCAACTCGACGAGCGTCCCCAGCCAGTCCATGATCAGCGCCATCGCGACCGTCAGTACGGAGCCGAGCACCAGCACCGGCATGCGCTGGTCGGTGGTGCCGGAGGAGACCTGGTCCCCGAGTCCTGTGCTCTTGCCGCAGCCCGAGGGCTCCACAAGGACCACGGATGCGCCGGTCGCTTCGTCCCGGGTCACCTCCTCCACGGCCGGGGCCTGGCTGTCCGGACGGCGCTTGGTGAGATTGTCCGGCCGGATGCTCGCGCCGGCGGCCGGCCGGTCGGGCCCGGCGGATCGGGCGGATCCGCCGGGCCCCGCGGCGCCGGACGTCGGGGAGGTCGGTTCGACGATTTCGGCAGAGTCAGCCACGGATCCCCCCGTGAGATGGTGAGCCGTCCGATCAGCACGTACCCGGCGTCGAACGGCAGGGCTGGGACGACGATTCCGAGCGTCCCCGACAGTACTTCGTTGAGCGTGTTTGCACTGCCCGGGCTGGAGATCCCGCGCAGTTTCGTTCGGATCGCTGAGCGGACCAGCTGAGCGGACCAGAGGAATCAACCCACCAACAAGGTAAGGAAGATGCCTGCGATGTGGCGTCCGGCCGGGTAGATGGTCGCGATCTTCTCGTAGCGGGTGGCGATTCCTCGCCGCTGCTGGAGACGGCTGATGCACTGTTCGACGGTGTTGCGCTGCTTGTAGGTCTCACGGTGGAGAGCCGGCGGCCTGCCGCCCTTGCTGCCACGTCGCAGTCGGTGCCCGCGCTGGTCCGCCGGAATCGGGATCACCGTCCGGATGTCGCCCTGAGCCGGCGGGGATTGTGTGTGGCGGCCCGAGTCGCGCTGTGCGGTGGCAGCGTGCACGCCGCCACGGCCAAGACGGTGGCCCCGGTCCGTATCCAGCCCCTGGCGGACGGCAGCACGGCCGAGATCCACGAGCTCGGCGCCCAGCGATACCGCGCCAAGATCGTCAGACGCCGTCGCCCTCCTCCGGCGCGGGTACTCCGCGATGTCGCAGTCCGCGCGGGCTGCAGCCTTCTGCAAGTCGAGCCGTTCCGGCGCCCGTTCGGGCCCGTAGAACCAGAGGCGACAGCTCCGTTCTCCGTGCCCGCAGGCGCAGGCGCAGGTGCCGCGCTCTCCGCTCAGCGCGAGCACCGGGCGCGTCCGGGGCTCACCGCCCGCGTCCCCATGCAGTCGCAGCCATCCCGCGATCCGCCCCGGACGCTGAGCGCGCTGCGCCGCGGTGGCCCCGTGGAAATGGTTGACGGGGCCACGCATCCCGGTGAATACTCACGCCACCGAACTTAAATGAGATTCAAGTTTGTGCGGCCGGGGGCGGGTGCAGTTCCCCGGAGGCATGGGTGAGCGCGGTCCGCACGGCATCCGTACGGTCGAGCCGCCCGATCAGCACATGCACCGCCAGCCCGTCCAACAGGGCGTTGAACGAGGGTAGGAACTCCTCGGCGGTCACCGGGCGGAAGACCCCGCTCGCCGCACCGTCACGGATGATCGCGGACAGATCCCGCATCCACCCCTTGTCGAGCCCGTCGGCCGTGCGGCTCATCTCGTCGTTCTCCACCGCGCGCAACCACGCCTCCAACCAGAGCTTCCATGAGACGTCGTGCCTGCCCGAGGGCAGGTAGAGCCTGACGTACCGCTCCAACCGCTCACGAGGATCGGCGACCCCCGCCAGCTCCTGTGTCCGGCGCTCGGTCAGTTCCCGCTCACTCCAGCGGAAGGTCTCGGCCAGGATGTGGTCCTTCGAGGGGAAGTAGTACAGGACCCGTGCCGGGCTCATCCCCGCCCGCTCGGCGATCTGCTGTACCTGGATCTCCCCTACGGGCCGCTCCGCGATCAGCGCGAGCGCGGCCTCGACCACCGCACGGCGCGCCTGCCTGCCGCGCTCCTGCGTTCTGCCGCCGCCGCTGCCCGGTCGCTCAGCCATGCACCAATTCCCCTTCACCCGTTCCCCCGCCCACCCGTTCGTTCATCGCATCTGGAGGAGAGTCCTGTGGAAAGTCCCGTGGAGGGTAACCCGCGACGTCGTACCGTGCTGGCGGCTGCCGGCGCGGTCGCGGCAGTGGCCGCCGTCGACAGCTGCTCCGAGCCCGCCGCCGAGAGCCACCAGCCGGCCGACCTCGTGCTGACCGGCGGGTACGTCCACACCGTCGATGCCGAGGACAGCGTGCACCGGGCGCTGGCCGTCAAGGACGGCAGGATCGTCTATGTCGGCACCACCAAGGGGGCCTCCCGCCACATCGGGAAGGGAACAAAGGTGATCAAGCTCGGCGGCCGTATGGTCATGCCGGGCCTCCACGACGGGCATCTGCACCCGATGTCGGGCGGCCAGGGGCTGCTCGGCTGCGACCTGAAGTACGCCCCGCTCACCGTCAAGGAGTTCCAGGAGAAGATCCAGGCGTATCTGGACAAGACGAAGGCGCAAGACCCGGACGGCTGGGTGCAGGTGGAGCACTGGTACCTCCAGGCCATGCGACCGGCGGGCACCACGCTGACCAAGGCCGACCTCGACGCCCTGGACACCGAGCGGCCGATCGTCGTGAAGTCCAGCGACGGCCACACCACTCTGGTCAACAGCCGCGCCCTGGAACGCACCGGCATCACCTCCAAGACCGACGACCCGGGCGGCGGGCGCATAGCGCGTGACGACAAGGGCGAGCCGACCGGCGTACTGGAGGACGACGCGGGCGACCTCATCGCGCGGAGGATCCCCGAGCCCTCCGCCGAAGAGAACCTGAAGATTGCCCGCACCGCCCTGGCCGCCCTGGCCGAGCAGGGCGTGACGACGTTCATGGACGCCATCGCCTCGGAAGGAGGGCTCCGGGCCTTCAGCACCCTGGCGGACCAGGGCAAGCTCACCGCCCGCGCACACTTCGCCGCGCCGGTCAATGTGGACGACAAGGACCCGCTGAAGGAGCCGACCCGGCTGCGCCGCGCCTTCGACAGCGGAAACCGGATCACCGCTCGACCTCGTATCGCCGTCCGGAACACGAAGCTCTTCCTGGACGGTGTGCTCCAACACCCCGCCCAGACGGCCTCGCTGATCGACCCCTACCTCGTGCACCGGCACGACCACTGGATCGCGGGAAAGAAGAAGGGCGAGCAGTACTGGGAGCAGGAGAAGCTCAACGACACAGTTCTGAAGCTCGTCGACGCGGGCTTCGACCCCCATATGCACGCCATCGGTGACCAGGCGGTACGCGCCGCCCTCACCGCTTATGCGGCGGCACGCGAGGCCGGACACAAGAGCAACCGCCTCACCGTGGCGCACGCCGAACTCGTCAACCCCAAGGACATACCGCGGTTCGGCAGGCTCGACATCGTCGCGGCCATGGGCTTCCACTGGGCCAAGCCCGCCCCCGACTCCGTCGATTCCGTCAAGCCCTACCTCGGCGCGAAGCGCTGGGCCCACTACGAGCCCGAGGGCGAGATCAATGAGAGCGGCGGGCGCATCTCCCTCGGGAGCGACTGGCCGGTCGATCCGCTCGACGAGTGGGCCGCGATCAAGACCGTGATCACCCGCACCGCCGCACCCGACAGCCCGTTCGCCGAGCACGGCACGATGACACCGCACCAACGGCTCAGCCGCGCCACGGCCCTGCGCGCCGCCACCATCAACGGCGCCTACCAGTTGCGGCAGGAGAAGCACACCGGGTCCCTGGAGAGGGGCAAGTTCGCGGACCTGATCGTGCTGGACCGCAATGTCATGAAGGTCCCCGCGGAGGAGATCGCCAAGACGAAGGTGTTGTTGACGATGGTCGGCGGCGAGATCGTGCACGGCAGCGCCGAACTCGACTGACACCGGAAGGGCTTGGGGGCTTGGGGGCTGGTGGGCTTGGGGGCTGGTGGGCCGGTTGGCTCACGAGCCCTTCGGCCCGTCCAGGTGCCGCCCCGGCCCGCCTCGGCCCCCGCCACCCCGCCGACGTGCCACCTCGCCGACGTGCCGACCGCCCTTCCCGGCTGACAGCCCGGAGCCCCCTTGCGTACCGCCGAGCACGACGGCAACCCGGACGAAGCACGGCAGCTCGCCCTGGCGGTACGGGACCGGCTGCCCGCGGGGCGGCCAGGCAAGGTCGGCGTCGGCAGCCCGGGCGCTCCGACCTGCCTACCGGCCCGAGGTCGACGCCCGTGTTTCCAGGCTCCAGTTGTGTTCCCGCACCGTTCCCACAGAGGCCGCTCAGGTCAGCAGGCACCAGATCACCACGCGTTGAATCAGCACTGCGCTCCGAGAGGTCGCACTGCAGCTGACCACGCTCGACGGCTGGCGCCGTCCCTCGTCGCAAAGTGACGCCATTTCTCGGGTCTGTCAGAGCTGGCGGGGAGTGGTCACGGCGGGTGATGTCGCTGTTCGAATCGTCCGCAGCACTGCGGGCTGAGGCAGAGCAGCGCGGACTGGCGTGGCGGTATCTGTTCATCTGGCTGATCCCAACTCCTGTACTGGCAACATGGGTTGCTTCGGTGCGGAGGGGTGGGGGCTCTTACGGTTGGACAGGCGGCAGATCCAAACGGCGGTAAGCCGTCCGTAGCGGACGGGAGGGCGTGCATGCGAAGATCAATGATCGGATAAGCACACTTTGAAGGACGGCTATGTTCGTGATCTCCCTGGGGGACGGGGCCGAGCTGCGGCCACTGGAGCCGTGGCGGGCCGAGGAGTTCCTCGCACATATGGACCGGGGCCGGGACTTCATCGGCGAGCACATGGAGCTGCCCGACCTCGCCGCCGACCTCGACTCGGCCCGCGGCTATCTCCAGCTCTACGCCGACAAGGCGGCCTCGGACACCGGTCGGCTGTACGGTATCTGGCTCGACGGCACCCTCGTGGGCGGCGTCTCCTTCCCGAAGTTCGACGCCGCCGCCGGCATCTGCGAGGCAGGCTGCTGGCTGGAGCCGGCCGCCGCAGGCCGGGGACTGGTCGGACGTGCAACACGGCTGATCATCGACTGGGCGTTCAGCGAACGCGGCATCCACCGTGTGCAGTGGCTGGTGTCACCGAAGAACATCCCCAGCATCAACGTGGCCAAGCGACTCGGCATGACCCGTGAGGGCGTCCTGCGCGAAACCTACCTCTACCGCGGCATTCGCCACGACGCCGAGGTCTGGTCGGTGCTGGCGCGGGAGTGGCAAGCCTTGGGCAGCTGAGCGGTCCTTTGATTGCCGTTTCTCCATGGCGCAGTTGTCGATCCGTCGGGGCCGCATGAAGGCAGGCCGCCGCGCAAGCTACTCGGCCCCGGGCCATGAAGCTGAGGCCATGGTGAACGTCACCCGCTTCCGACTCGGCCGACTCGTCCGCCAAGGCGTCCTCGCCCAGCCCGGGCGAAGCCTCTGCAGGAAACGGACTTAACGCACTCTGAGGGACATCCATGCCAGAACGTGCGCAGGGGGTGAGGATTTCAGGCGAACGGGTCGCCCGTCACCCCGCTGAGGCGGACCAGCCCGGGCCTGCCCTCGTCGGTGACGCGCACGTACAGCGTGTAGGTCGAGCCCCTCTCCTCCGCCTTGGCGCGGGCCCAGGCCAAGACGTCCTCGACGTCGGCGCCGGTCACCTCGTACTCGTCCGAGGCCCGCGCCGACCTGTCCCAGAAGTACGCCCGATATGTGGCGTCGTCCTGCTCCCAGGTGGTGTCCTGCGGATCCACTCCTCGTACGTGCATGGGGCAACCGTAGCGGCCCGGCCCGTGGGCTGTCCGCGACGTGGAGTCGGCGGCCTGGGAGCGCCCTCGCGGCCACCTCCCCCGAAGGCCGCATGGACGAGCTCTACCCCGAACTCCCCGAACGTCCTGAAGCGTCGGCTCACTGACGTTGTGTTGCAACGCCTCGTTGAGGCGCACATGGAGACGATGCTGGGCGTTCGTTTCCTGGCGAGTGAGTACAGCACCGGTCCCGTCCATGGCGGGCGGATCGACTCGCTGGGCATCGACGAGAACGGGGCACCGGTCGTCGTCGAGTACACGCGGGGGACGGACGCAGGCGTGATCAACCAGGGACTCTTCTCTCGTGCGTCTGCCCGCCGCAGCAGACCAAGCTCCTCGTCCACCTCAAGGCCGGCCCGAAGAGGATCGACCTTGTCCTCGGCTTCACCCGGGGTGTGGCCGGGCTCGGACACCGCGGCACGGGCAGCTGCGTAACGAACGCGATCTGGAGCGCGCCCAGGAGCTGTTCCGCCTCAGCTATGCCGCGGCCTGGGCCGTTTCGTTCGGATCATCCGATCCGCCTTGTCCCGTCAGGCGCCGCCCGTCACCGCGACCCTGCGGCCACCAGCGCCGCGGTGATGGGTTCGAGCTCGGCGACCAGCTCGTCGAGCTCGGCGGGGGAGAGGGCATCGTACGGCGGGGCGGCGAGTTCGTCGCTCAGGGCTTCGATGCGTTGCTTGGTCTCGCGGCCGGCGTCGGTGAACCGGCCGTCGGCGTCGACGAGCCCGCGCTCGCGCAAGCCGTCCATGACCGCGGCCAGCCGCTCCTTCGGCAGGTGATGGATGCGCCCGAAGGACTCCGGCGGGTGGATGCCCATGTCCAGCGCGCTGAGCACGTGGGCCTCCGTGCCGCCGATGCGCGCGCCGACGAGAGCGGCGATGTGCCCGTCGCAGCGGTGCTCGCGCAGCATGGTCGCGGAATGCCACAGCCGGGCGACCGGGTCGCTCGGCACCGCAAGGGTGCGCATCCCGGCGTACATCACCCGGCCTTCTGTGGGCGCGTTCGTCGCGGCCTTAGTGGTCAGGTCGGCGGCGCGCACCAGGCCCGGGGAGCCGGCCAGCTCGTCGCCGAGGATCCGCCGTAGGGAGGCTGCGCTGCCCCGCTCCCGCGCGGCGACGGATGCCTCGGGCGGGATCGTCTCCCACGCGCTCGGGATGTGCCGCGCGGCCTCCCCGTCGGCGAAGCTGTAGAAGGCCGCGTGCACGACCTGCGCCGGCACCCGCCCCAGAGGCGCGGCGCGGCTGGCGAAGTAGCCGTCCCAGTAGGTGCGGTGGCCGAGCGCGGCCAGCTCCTCGTTGCACTCGTCGGCGAAGTAGGTGACCAGGCAGATCGGCTCCAGGAGCTCGAACATGCGACGGGCGGTGTGAGTCATGGCCGACATCATGCCTGCGGTCACGCCCCGTGGAGCAGTACGGGACGCCAGATCCACTCCTGAGCACGGCAGTTGAACGTCCGACTCTCCGTTAGCTCGACCAGTGCTCTGCCCGAAAACGATCACCAGTACGGTGCTACCCCGCAGGGCGATGATGCTGCTGGCCCTCGGCGGGCGGGAACACCGTGCCGGTGATCGCGAATCTGGTGCAGGCGGACGAGGACACCGTCCGTGACGTGATCCACCGTTTCGACGAGATCCGGCTGGCCTGCCTGGACCCTCGGTGGGCGGGCGGCCGTCCCCGCCTGCTCGGCGAGGACGACGAGCGCCCCCGGCCGCCGCTCCTCGAAGGGGGAGGTCCGGGGAACGAACCGGGCCGATCCGGTACTGCGGTAACTGGCCGCCCAATTAGAGGAGTTGGTCAGATCGGCGCATGCCTGGGCCGTTCGCGCGGAGGGTTCACCACCAAGATCCACCTCGTCGCCGAGGGCCGGTGCCGGCCTCTCGCCTTCGTCCTGACGCCCGGGCACTACGCCGCCCAACTCCTCGTTCTACAGGGGTGCACAAGCCCCTCTCCGGCCGCGCGGGCAGTGGTGCGGGAGCACTCCGCAGAGACCAGAGGCGAACTTCACGTCACCACAGGGGATTGTATGAGCACGGACAGCCGGATAGGAATGTCCGCGTGACCGACCAACGCAGCTTCGCCCGTACCGTCATCGCGCTCTCCCTGGCCGTGATCGCCTGTTGTGCGCTCACTTTCACCATCATGCTGCTGGCCGGGAGTCCCGCCGTGCAGCCGCAGCGCGTCCTGGATCAGGACGCGCTGGCGCGGGCCGTGCTCAACAACGTCAACCCCGCCGACTTCGTCAAGCCCCCGACCATCGACGATGTCGGATGCCCCGCTTCCGTCCCCGTCGAGGTGGGCCGGGAGTTCGAGTGCAAAGTCGACGGCGTCGGCGACGGGCACACCAGCGGCCATGCCTGGGTCAAGGTGAAGATCAAGGACGATCAGGGCGACCTGTCGCTGGGCTGAGGAACGACAGAGGGAGCGGGACCGCAGCCGTGGCATCGGGGCCGCCCCGGCCCCTGCCGGCGGCAGTGGTGGACCGCGACGCCGCACTGCGGACATGCCAGTGGCAGGGATTCCGGCTCGGGGCTGCAGTCCCCGCCAGTCCCAGGAGTCCGGGCGATGCGGCGTGCGTCGGAAGGATGGTCCGCACGATGTCGATTTCTCGGTGGGCCGCGACGTGATGACACCCACGGGCACGCGCAACGTGTCGGCGGGGTCGACCCCGGCCGTGCGCTCTGGGTCAGGCTCGGGAACGTTGATGGCGGCGGTCCTCTCCGCGATGTCCACGCGGGCACTGTAGGACGCCGGCCGCCACCTCACAGGCGTTCCGCGACTTCCTGGTCTGAAGCTGCAGGGCCAGGGGGCAGAGCCCGGCACCGGCCGATTGAGCGGGCGGTGGGCTCGTCGGGGTTGCACAGTGCTGACGAGAGGATCTCGCGGCAGCGGCCTGTGTGCACGCGGCGCGTCGGGCCAACCTCGCTGTCGGTCCGGGGCTCTCCGTGCAAGGGCCTGCTGGGACCACACCTCGGGGAGCAGCGATACCTCGCCATGATGACGGGCATCCGGTGCGCTCTCTCGGACGCTCAACTGACCTGCGAATACCGTGTTTGCATCGCGGGGCATGATACTCCGCCGGGCGATGGCCGAAGGTGGCCCCCGTGAGGTCAAGGCCGCTGAGCGGCATGTTTGCATGTATCGGTGATCGTTAACACGCAGGAAATATCCGAGCCGCGGACGTACGTGGACCGCGTTCTGGAGCACTGGAACAAGGACGAGGACACCGAGGCGCTCGTCCAGGGGACGCAGCGGCTGACCAGAGGGGAAGCCCGGCGGCAGCTGTTCAGGCTGGGGCATGCGCTGCGTGGTCAGGGGCTCGCGCCCGGCGACGGAGTGGGGCTGTTTCTGGCCAACCGTGTCGACTCGGTCCTCGTTCAGCTCGCCGTCCATCTCATCGGCTGCCGCGTCGTCTTCTTGCCGCCCGAGCCGGGGCCCGGCGAGCTCGCCGCGCTCGTCGAGCAGTCCCGGGCGCGCGCCGTGGTCACCGACCCCCTCTTCGCAGAACGGGCCGCCGATGCGGCCGGCCGCAGCGTCCACGCCCCCGCACTGCTGGGCCTCGGCCCTTGTGAGCAGTGGTGCGCGGACCTGCTGGCCCTGGCGGCCGAGTGCCCGGACACGCGCCCCGACGGCGTGCCCGCCCCGGGAACGGACGAGGCCGTCACCGTCCTCTACACCGGCGGAACCCTGGGCCGCCCCAAGCTCGCCGCGCACACCCACCGGCTCTACGACACGCTGGTCGACCTGGTGACGGACGCCGCGGAGGACTCCGGCCCCGCGTTCTTCCCGACCATGGACCCAAGCACGGACAGGGTGCTCGCCGCCACGCTGCTCACCCACGGCAGCGGCCACCTCATCTCGCTCCAGGCTCTGGTGACGGGGTCGACCCTCGTCGTACTGCCCGAGTTCGAAGCGGGCGCGGCGCTGGCGGCGCTGCGCGAGGAGCGGATCACCGCCACCATGTTCGTACCGCCCATGCTGTACGCGGTGCTCGACCATCCGGAGTGCACGCCGGGCGCCCTGCCCGCGCTGCGACAAATCGTCGTGGGCGGCGCGGCCACGTCGCCCAGCCGGCTGCAGCAGGCGGTCGAGGTCTTCGGGCCGGTGCTCGCCCAGGGCTACGGGCAGTCGGAGGCGCTCGGCATCGCCGCGTTCGGCGCGGAGGAGCTCGCCTCGGAGGGTGCCCTGCGCCCCGAGCTCTGGCGCAGCTGCGGTCGCGCGATATCCGACACCGAGATCGAGATCCGTGCTGAGGACAGCACTGCGGCGCTGCCCGTCCGGCAGGTCGGCGAGGTGTGTGTCCGGGGCAACGCGGTGATGCTCGGCTACTACGAGGACCCGGAGCGCACCGCGGAGGCACTGCAGGACGGCTGGCTGCGCACCGGCGACATGGGCTACCTCGACGCCGAGGGCTACCTCTATCTGGTCGACCGGGCCAAGGACATCATCGTCACGGGCAGCACCAGCGACAACGTCTACTCCAGGGTCCTGGAGGACTTCCTGCTCACGCTGCCCGGTGTGCGCAACGCGGCGGCGCTGGGCGTGCCGGACGAGGAGTACGGGGAGGCCGTGCAGATCTTCCTGGCCACGGCCGAGGGTGTCGAGGTCGACCCGGAGGCGGTCGGCGCGGCGGTGACCGCCGAGCTGGGAGAGCTGTACACGCCCCGGAAGACGGTGCTGCTGGACCAGCTGCCGACGACCAAGGTCGGCAAGGTGGACAAGAAGGCGCTGCGCGCCGCATGGACGAGCGGCGCCTTGGCCACGCCATAGGCTCTGTTGTGATGGAGGCACCCGGCCGGTTCGGGGTCAAGTGCGCTGTGCACACTGGGTTGTTGTGGCGCGCCTCGACCGGTGGTGCCTCCCTGTGAAAGAGCGGAAGTGCGGCGCCGCTGTCCTCTGGGTGCCCTGCCGGGAGGCCGCAGAAGCTGTGGTCGTGCTGGAGCCTCCCGGCCCCGATTTTCTCCACCGAGGGACACGTCGCCATCTGGATCCCGGACGGGTGGGTCACCCTCGGTGACGAGCGTACTGACCTGGGGAAACCCACCAGGCGTTTCCAGAAGGCTCGAAGAGCGTTTCAGGGCCCTCAGACATAGTGGTCCTGACCTTGGGGTTCTCACACCTCGGCCCTGGGTGCTGGGAAGTGGGACTCGTGTGCGACAACGCGTCGTCCTGTGCAACGACGCCGTCAGCTGCGCCCACTTCGGTGACGCCGGCGCGGACGCGGCGGCGAAGGCCACCTCGGCCCGCCGCTACCCCGACCGCGCCATCGAGCAGCTGGACATCGACCGCCTCGGCACGGGACGCGGCGGCATTCACTGCGTCACCCAGCAGCAGCCCGTGGCGGAGGCAACGGCGCACGGACGGTCGGTCGGACGACAGCTCTCCACCAGGAGAACGGCCGCCTGAGGCAGCCGCGCCGAGCACACGTGGCAAAGCCGGGACCGTCACACCAGCGGTGGACGGATCCCGCGCGGAGTTGATTACCGCGGCGCCTTGCGGTAATCAACTCAACGCATTCACTGGCTTACCCCTTGCGCCATGAGACAGAAGGCTCTGCTGAGTGTCGCGTGGGAGTGTCTACATGTTGATCATGTGACCAGCCAGGCCGTGGACGGCCTCCTTGACCGCCTCGCCGAGCGTGGGATGTGCGTGGACGTTGCGGGCGACCTCATGGACCGTCAGGTCCCACTGCTGGGCCAGCGTCAGTTCCGGAAGAAGTTCGGTGACCTCGGGCCCGATGAGGTGAGCGCCGAGCAGTTCACCGTACTTCCCGTCGCTGATGACCTTGACGAAGCCTACGGGGTGCCCCAAGCCATGTGCCTTGCCGTTGGCGGCGAAGGGGAACTTGGCCACTTGGACGTCGAATCCCTGCTCGCGTGCCTGGGCCTCCGTCCACCCGAAGCTGGCCACTTGTGGCTGGCAGTAGGTTGCTCGCGGAATCATGGTGTAGTCCAACTCCATGGTCTCCGCGTCGGTGATGGTTTCGGCGGCCACGACGCCCATGGACTCGGCGGCGTGCGCCAGCATCAGCTTGGCGGTGACATCTCCGATCGCGAAGATGTGCGGCACGCTGGTGCGACAGCGTCCGTCGACGTCGATGGCGCCGCGCTCGGTCAGTCGGACACCGGTGTTCTCCAGGCCGTAGCCCTTGACGTTCGGGGCGAAGCCGATGGCCTGGAGCACCTTGTCGGCCTCCAGGACCCGGCGTTCGCCCTTCCTGTTGACCGTGACGCGGACGCGTGGGCCCGAATCGTCGATGGTCTCGACGGCCGTGCCCGTGAGCACCTCGATGCCGAGCTTGCGGTAGTGCTTCGCGAGCTCCTTGGAGATCTCCTCGTCCTCCAGCGGGACCATCCGGTCGAGGAACTCTACGATGGTGACGTCCACGCCGTAGCTGCGCAGCACGTAGGCGAATTCCACACCGATTGCGCCGGCGCCGGCGATGACGATGCTGTCCGGCAGTGTTTCGCTGAGGATCTGGCTCTCGTACGTGACCACACGTTCCGACAGGGCAGTGCCGGGCAGGAGCCGCGGAGTGGCGCCGGCCGCGATGATGCAGTGGCCGAAGGTCACCGTCTCCGTACGCCCGTCCGGGTAGGTCACCGTCAGGGTGTGGTCGTCGGTGAAGGCACCCCGCCCCTCGAATTGGGTGATGGCGTTCTTCTTCATCAGGTAATGAACACCCTTGACCCGGCCCTCGGCGACCTTGCGGCTGCGTTGGTGGGCGACCCCGTAATCCGCGGAGACCTCATCGCCCACAGAGATCCCGTACGCCTTGGCTTCGTTCGTGACGAACTGCACCATCTCGGCGTTGCGCAGCAGTGCCTTGGAGGGGATGCAACCAACGTTGAGACAGACACCTCCCCAGTACCGCTCTTCCACCACCGCGGTGGAGAGACCGAGTTGCGTGCTGCGAACCGCGGCTGTGTAGCCGCCTGGGCCCGCTCCTAGAACAAGGACATCGAAATGTTGGCTCACAAAGAGTCGATCCTTGTCCGACTGCCGCTCAACGCGCAACTCGCCCGAACTGCCCCCGACCGCCGTGCAGTTGAGGTCCGAGGCTACCGACATTCGCGCATTCCTTCGGAGTGATGTTCGACACGTTCGCCCTGCGGGCGGCCAGTCCGGCCCTCGTGATATCTATGTGATCGGCCGTGGCGTAATGCATACGTATCGTGGCTAAAAAGTTGCGAGCGGTTACGAAGCGGCTTATCCGAGGGGGACGGGCACGTGCCTGAAGGCGTGGGGAACAGTTACGACTTAGTGATCCTGGGTGGCGGGTCAGGCGGGTATGCCGCCGCGCTCCGCGCAGCCGGGCTGGGCCTTTCGGTGGCGCTGATCGAGAAGGCCGAGGTGGGCGGTACCTGCCTGCACCGCGGCTGCATCCCCACCAAGGCCCTGTTGCACGCGGCGGCGGTGGCCGACTCGGCCCGCGAAGCGGAGAAGTTCGGTGTCCGGTCGACGTTCACCGGCATCGACATGGCGGGCGTGACCGCATACAAGGACGGTGTGGTCGGTCAGCTGTACCGAGGGCTTCAGGGCACCCTGAAGGCACGGGGGGTCCAGGTCGTGAGCGGCGAGGGGAGAGTGATCTCGCCTCATGCAGTCGCCGTCGGCCAGGACGTCCTGAGGGGACGTCACCTTCTGTTGGCCACCGGCTCGGCACCCGCTTCGCTGCCCGGCCTGGAGATCGACGGCGACCGGATCCTCTCCAGCGAGCAGGCGCTGCAACTCGATCACGTCCCCGGCTCGGTCGTGGTGCTGGGCGGCGGAGTCATCGGCTGCGAGTTCGCCTCGCTCTGGAAGTCGATGGGCGCCCAGGTCACCGTCATCGAGGCGCTGCCGCATCTGCTTCCCGCGGAGGACGAGGACGCCTCGAAGCTGATCGAGCGCGCCTTCCGTCGACGCGGCATCGCCTTTCATCTGAACAGCCGCTTCGCACAAGCCGCGTACACCACCTCCGGTGTCCGCGTCACCACGGAGAGCGGCGCCCGGATCGACGCCGATCTGCTGCTGGTGGCCGTGGGGCGCCGGCCGGTCTCGGCCGGTCTGGGCTACGAAGCCGCCGGTGTGGAGCTCGACCGCGGCTATGTGAAAGTCGATGATCACTGCCGGTCCTCGGTGCCGTCCATCTCCGCCGTCGGTGACCTGATCCCGACGCCACGGCTGGCCCACGTCGGCTTCGCCGAAGGCATCCTGGTGGCGGAGCGGCTGGCGGGCCTCGACCCGTCGCCCATCAACTACGACGGCGTCCCCCGCATCACCTACGCCCAGCCGGAGGTCGCCGCAGTGGGCCTCACCGAGGCACAGGCAGAGGCACGGTACGGCGCCGACCAAGTAGTGACACTGCGTCAGAACCTGGTCAGCAACGGCAAGAGCAAGATCCTCAAGACTCCCGGGGAGATCAAGCTCATCCGGCAGAAGGACGGCCCTGTCGTCGGCGTGCACATGGTCGGTGAACGTGTCGGTGAACTGATCGGCGAAGCGCAACTGATCGTCAACTGGGAGGCGCTGCCGGACGAGGTGGCTCCCCTGATCCACGCGCATCCCACTCAGACCGAGGTTCTGGGAGAAGCCCATCTGGCGCTTACAGGGAAGCCCCTGCACGCGCACGACTGATTCAACCTGTGGGACGGGGAACGTTCCCCGCTCCCGCTTGCTCACCGTCAGCTGACGTATCACATCTGCCTGCCAGGCAGCCTGCAGTGATGCCGTGAACGTCCACGCGGCCGCCGTGGCCCTGGCCCTCCTTTGCCGTACGTGTGGCGGCGCACGCATGCGTGCCCATCGCCGCTTCACACACCGAGGACGAAGGTTGACCGCGGCCTGCCGTGCGTGTGGGGGCGCACGCATGCGTGCTCATCGCCGCTTCACAGACCGACGACGAAGACAAAACGGGGATCACATCATGGAATTGGGCAACGAGTTGCGCGACGCTCTGTCCTCGCTCGTGCACGGCGACTCCTACCGGGAGACGCTGCCGCGGCTGAAGGAGATCTTCTCACCGGAGCTCTTCGCCAGACCGTCAGGCCTGGCGGACGAGGACCGTCACCGGCTCACCTATCAGCGGTTGCGGCACATCAGCGACCGGTTGGAGACCGGAACCCCCCTGCTGAAGCAGCGTGATGTGCTCTTCCCGCTGCTGGAATGGGTTGCCCTCGCCGACCCTTCCCTCTTCTACGCCTTCTTCCTGCACCACTGCACCACGGTCGGCACCATCCTGGAGTTCGGCGCCGGCCGCGACGACCTCGACGACGTCCTGGCCCAGCTGGCATCCACCGAAACGGTGGGCGCCCTGCTGATGACCGAACTCGGCCACGGCAACAGCAACGCCGCCGTGCGCACCGAGGCCGTCTACGACCCGGCCACCCGCGAGTTCGTCCTCACCACCCCTGCTCCGGAGGCCGTCAAGTACCCGCCGAGCGTGGCCTGTCCGGAACTCTCCCGGATCGGCATCGTCACCGCCAAGCTCGTCGTCGACGGGCAGGACTGCGGGATGTTCTGCTTCGTCGTACCGCTCAGGGACACCGTCGGCCCCTGCCCGGGCGTGACGATCGAGCCGCAGGACTCGGCCCCGATCCTCCCCCTCGACTGGGCGACCGTCTCCTTCCAGGGGGTACGTGTCCCCTACCGCTACTGGCTGCGGGACTCCGCGCAGATCGCTGAGGACGGCACCTTCACCGACGCTCTCAGCAACCCCGCGATGCGTTCCCGGCAAGCCTCCCGGCTGATCCGGTACGTCTGGGAGGTGGCCGCCGTCGGCCTCGCCGCCGTCACCCGGGCCAGCGCCGCCGTCGCCGTGCGGCACGCGCACGCCCGCTACACCAACGGCACGTTCGCCGGATTCGCCGACCCCATGCCGGTCATCCGCTACCGCAACCAACAGCGCACCCTGTTCGGCGCCCTGTCCGCCGCCTACGTGGCCGCCATGGCCGCGAAGTCCCTCTCCGGCCCCGAACCGGTCGGACGCAGCGCCGGCGAGATCCGCACCCTGTTCACCCTGAAGGCGGCCATCGACCGGCTGGCCGAACGGGTCACCGCGGACGCCCGCGCCGCCTCCGGCGTCCTCGGCCTCAGCCCGAGCAACCGCTTCCTGGACTACCAGGGCCTGGCCCACGCCTTCAACGCCGCCGGGCTGAGCACCCAGGTCCTCCATCTCAACGCGGCCTGGACCATGGCCCTCGGCTTCGACTACGAGCCGCCCGCCGACGAGCGCGCCCCCGCCCAGGGACAGGATCTGCGCGACCCCGCGCGGTGGCGGGCGCTGACCAGCACCCGGGAACGGCGCCTGCACGAGCGGCTGGTCGCCGAACTCGGCGCCGCCCGGGCCGCCGGACTCGGCGAGTTCGACGTCTGGAACGACCGCTTCGACCTGGCCGAGCAGCTGGCCGAGGCGCACGCCCTGCGCCTGTTGGTCGACCTTGTCCGCACCGAGACCGAGGCCCTGTCGCACGCCGATGCCCGGCGCCTGGTCCGCGACCTGTGTGCCCTGCACCTGCTGGGCGAGATCTCCGCGCACAGCGGTTGGTACCTGGCCGAGGGCGTGCTCACCGCCGACGAGGTCGGCTCCCTGCCCGGCCTGCTCGACCAGATCTGCGCCGACCTCGCCCCGCACGCCATGGAGCTGGCCGACGCCCTGGACGTGCCCTACGACCTGGTCGGCGCACCCATCGCGCACGCCGACTACGCGACCGCCTTCACCAAGGCCCCGTTCGCCGACCCCACGTAGCCGCGTCGGATCACTCGTTCACTCCCTCTGGACCGCCCTGCCCCGAAGGTTGGCAGCACTATGCGAAATTCCTCCCAGGTCCGCGCCCGGCTCACGCCCGACACCCGCGCCGAAGCCATCGCCGTCATCGGCATGGCCTGCCGGCTGCCCCAGGCATCCGACCCCGATGCCTTCGCCCGACTCCTGCGCGACGGCGTCGACGCGATCCGGGAAGTCCCCGCTGACCGCTGGGAGGCGGCGGAACACACCGGCCAGGAGACGGACACGCCCGGTGCGAGCACCCGGTGGGGCGGCTTCCTCGACGGAGTCGACCGGTTCGACCCGGCCTTCTTCGGCATCTCCCCGCGCGAGGCCATCGCGATGGACCCGCAGCAGCGGATCGCCCTGGAACTCGGTTGGGAGGCGCTGGAAGACGCCGGCATCCTCCCGGAGACGCTGCGCGGCACCGACGCGGGCATCTTCGTCGGCGCGATCTGGGACGACTACGCCACGCTCGCCCACCGACGGGGCACCACGGCCATCACCCCGCACACCCTCACCGGCCTCCAGCGCGGCGTCATCGCCAACCGCCTGTCCTACGTCCTGGGCCTGCGCGGCCCCAGCCTCACCGTGGACAGCGGCCAGTCCTCCTCGCTCACCGCCGTGCACCTGGCCTGCGAGAGCCTGCGCAGCGGCGAATCCAGCCTCGCCCTCGCAGGGGGCATCAACCTCGACCTCGTGCCCGAAAGCGCTCTGACGGTCGCAGAGTTCGGCGCCCTGTCCCAGGACGGCCGCTGCTTCACCTTCGACAGCCGGGCCAACGGCATCGTGCGCGGTGAGGGCGGCGGGCTCGTCGTCCTCAAGCGCCTGTCGGACGCGATCGCCGACGGCGACCGGCCCCACTGCGTGATCCGCGGCAGCGCGGTCAACAACGACGGCGGCGGCGACAGCCTCGCCACCCCCAGCCGCGAGGCCCAGGCCGAACTCCTTCGCCGCGCCTACCACAAGGCCGGTGTGCACCCCGGGGATGTGCAGTACGTCGAGCTGCACGGCACCGGTACCCGGGTCGGCGACCCGATCGAGGCCGCCGCCCTCGGCGAGGTGCTCGGCGCCGCCCGTCCCGACGACGACCCGCTGATCGTCGGCTCGGTCAAGACCAACATCGGCCACCTGGAGGGCGCGGCCGGCATCGCCGGCCTCATCAAGACCGCACTCGCGATCAAGCACCGGGAACTCCCCCCGAGCCTGCACTTCCGCACCCCCAACCCGGCGATCCCGCTGGCGGAGCTGCGGCTGAAGGTCCGTACGGACAACGGCCCCTGGCCCAAGGACGACGGCCCGCTGATCGCCGGCGTCAGTTCCTTCGGGGTCGGCGGCACCAACTGCCATGTCGTCCTGGAGGACTGGCGCGAGGGCGCCGACACCGACCCGGAACGGCCGGATCCCGCCCCGTGCGGACCCGTACCGTGGCTGATCTCCGCGAAGACCGAGGGGGCCCTTCGCGGGCAGGCCCAGGCGCTGCTCGACCGGCTGGACGACGCGGTATCTCCGGTCGACATCGGCCACTCCCTGGCCACCACCCGCACCGCCCACCCGCGCCGGGCCGTCCTGCTGGGCGACACCACCGAGGACTTCCGCACCCGTCTGGCCGACCTGGCCGCCGGCCGTCCCGCCACCGGAATCATCGAGGGCGTCGCCTCCCGCACCGCGGGCCGCCCCGTCTTCGTCTTCCCCGGCCAGGGATCGCAATGGGTCGGCATGGCCATCGACCTCATGGACAGCTCGCCGGCCTTCGCCGAGCACATCCGCCACTGCGAGCAGGCACTCGCCCCGCACGTGCCCTGGTCGCTCACGCACGTGCTGCGCGGCGGCAGCGAAACCGACCCCGAGCTGTCCCTCGACCGCCTCGACGTGGTCCACCCCGTCCTGTTCGCGGTGATGGTCTCCCTCGTTGCACTGTGGCGGTCGTATGGCGTCGAACCCGGTGCCGTGGTCGGCCACTCGCAGGGCGAGATCGCCGCCGCCCACGTGGCCGGCGCGCTCTCCCTGGAGGAGGCGGCCCGCGTGGTCGCCCTGCGCAGCCAGGCCTTCGCCCTGCTGGCCGGAACCGGCGGCATGGCCTCGGTTGCCCTGCCGGCCTCCGAGGTGGAGCGGCTGCTCACACCATGGGCGAGCCAGCTGTCCATCGCGGCCGTCAACGGCCCCCGCGCCGTCACCGTCTCCGGTGACGTACCCGCCCTGCACGAGCTGATCGCCTGGTGCGAGAACCAGGACATCCGTGTCCGCCTGCTGCCCATCGACTGCGCCGGCCACTCCGCACACGTGGAGCGGATCCGCGAGCCGCTGTCGAACCTGCTCGGTACCGTGACCCCCACGTCAGCGCAGGTGCCGTTCTACTCGACCGTCGAGGGTCGGTGGCTGGACACCACCGAGCTCGACGCCCAGTACTGGTACCGCAACTCCCGGCGCACCGTCGGCTTCGAGCCCGCGGTACGGGCGCTCGCACAGGCCGGCTACGAAACGTTCATCGAAGTCAGCCCGCACCCCATCCTCGCCGCCGGCATCCAGGAGACCGTGGAGGACGCTCACGGCAAGGGCCTCGTCGTCGGCTCCCTGCGGCGCGGCGAGGGCGGACTCGACCGCATGCTCACTGCCCTGGCCGAGGCGTCCGTGCACGGCGTCACGGTTGACTGGTCCGCCGCCTTCGCCGACTTCGGCGCCCGACGGGTCGACCTGCCCACCTACGCTTTCCAGCGCCGCCGGTTCTGGCTGGACGCACCGGCCGCCCGCACCGGAGCGGCCGTGCCCGGGGAGACGTCCCCCGCCGTCGCGGCCGTCGACGTTGCCGAAGGGGACGACGACCCCGGCACCGAAGAGGCCCCGCTGCGCGAGCAGTGGGCCGCGCTGAGCGAGAGCGCGAGCCAGGACGCGGCGCTGGACCTGGTCCGCACCCACGTCGGCATCGTGCTGGGCACCGAAGAGACCGACGAGATCAACGTCGAGGCGTCCTTCCGTGAGCTGGGCGTCGACTCGATGATGGCCGTACAGCTGCGGAACCGGCTGAACGCGGTGACGGGGTTGCGGTTGCCCAGCACGGTCGTC
>NZ_JBICVM010000025.1:0-57510 GCF_043199095.1 Streptomyces sp. NPDC048650
CAACAACGGAAGCTCGGTGAACAGAATCGACAGATTGACGTTGAAGCGCGTGTCCGTGAAACCCATGAAGGTCGGCGCCCCTTCCGAATAGCGGAACTTCTTTTCTGCTTAACGGAACATTGCCTGCCGGGTTCGGATGCTGTCAAGGGGGGTCGTGGGCAATTTCTGGTGGCCGGGGCGATGCGCGCGTAGGTTGAACCGCGTGCGATTGAGAGTGGAGTTCACGACGGAGCCGTTCGACCTGGACGAGGCGCCGGCCCATGCGGTGGTGGCGCGGGACATCGTCACCGGCGCCGGGCTGGACGCAGTGGATGTCGGGCCTTTCGGCAATACGGCCGAGGGCGACGCCGAGCGGGTGCTCGGCGCGGTCGACGCCCTGCTGCGCGAGTCGCTGGGGGCGGGTGCCACCCGGGTGTCCCTGCAGGTCAATGTGATCGCGGACACCGAGCCGGACAAGGGGGACGCGACGTGACCGAGCCCGCCGACCACCCGTTCGTCCAGGCGGTCAAACCGCTGGTGGACGCGATGGGCGGACAGATGGTCGCGCCGGACCAGGCCCAGGGCGACGACGTCGTCCTGGCCTGGGAGGGGCGGGACCGGGTGGCCGTACGGCTCCCGCATCTGTCGGAATCGCTCGACCACATCCTCGCCGAGCTGCAGCGCCGGCACGGCATGCCGCTGGCGGACCTGGACCGCAAGACCAAGCAGTCGGTCGTACGGATCCTGGAGTCGCGCGGCGCCTTCTCCGTGCGGCACGGGGTGGAGACCGTCGCGGGCGCCCTCGGGGTCTCCCGCTTCACCGTCTACAACTACCTGAACCGGGAGAACGCCGCGAAGGGTGCCGACTGAGGCGAACCGGCCCCGCCCCGAACACCCGAGCCGCCGTCCGGAAGCACCGGACGGCGGCTTTTGTGTTGCCGAGTTTTCAACAAAGTGTTGACGTGATGTTGCCGGGGGTCTTAGCTGTTTCCAGCCAAGCAGAGCTGTCCAGCACCAGGCCACGGAGGCTTCCCGTGTCTTCGAGTTCGACCCCAGGTCTTTCCCGGCTCAACGCCGCCGACGACAGTACGGCCGCGGCCGAGCTGCACGAGGTGTGTGCCAGCCGGGCGTGGGGAAGCAAGATTCTCGCCCAGCGCCCGTACACCACCCCCGATGCCCTGTTCGCCGCCAGCGACGCCGCCACGGCCGAGCTGACCGCGGCGGACCTGGCCGAGGCGATGGCCGGGCACCCGCCGATCGGCCGGCCCAAGCCGGGCGACGCGACCTCGAACCGCGAGCAGAGCGGCATGGCAGGCGCTTCCGACGAGCTGAAGACGGAGATGCTCGAGCTGAACCTCTCCTACCAGGAGAAGTTCGGGCACGTCTTCCTGATCTGCGCCTCCGGCCGTACCGGGGAGCAGATGCGCGATGCGGTCCGTAACCGGATCGACAACACGCCGGAACAGGAACGGGAGATCGTTCGAGGAGAGCTCGGCAAGATCAACCGGATTCGCCTGACCCGCCTGACCGAAACCGCAGAAGGAGACGCAGCATGAGCAGCGAGACGGCTGCACCGACGTCGGTGTCCACGCACATCCTGGACACCAGCGTGGGCCGCCCCGCCGAGGGCGTCGCCCTCACGCTCGCGGTGCGTTCCGGAAGCGACGGTGCCTGGATCGCCCACGGGGCGTCCAAGACCGACGCCGACGGGCGCTGCAAGGACCTGCCGGCGCTGCCGGAGGGCACCACGCACGTCCGCCTCGACTTCGCCGTCGAGGACTACTTCACCCATCAGCAAGCCGAGGAACAGCAGGACGCCCCCCGCGTAAGGGACAGCGGAGCCTTCTTCCCGGAGGTGGCAATCACCTTTGCCGTCAAGCCGGGCGAGCACTACCACGTACCGCTGCTGCTCAACCCGTTCGGCTACTCCGTATACCGAGGGAGCTAGCACCGACATGCCCACGATTCTCGGCCAGAACCAGTACGGCAAAGCGGAAAACCGCGTCGTCAAGATCACCCGCGACGGCGACACGCACCACATCAAGGACCTGAACGTCTCCGTCGCACTCTCCGGCGACCTGGAAGAGGTCCACCTCTCCGGCTCCAACGCCAACTGCCTGCCGACGGACACGACGAAGAACACCGTGTACGCCTTCGCCAAGGAATACGGCATCGAGTCGGCCGAGCAGTTCGGCATCCACCTGGCCCGGCACTTCGTCACCAGCCAGGAGCCGATCAAGCGCGCCCGGATCCGTATCGAGGAGTACTCCTGGGAGCGGATAGCCACCGCCGACGCCAACTCCAAGTTCATCGGCTCGGACGACGTCAAGCACTCCTTCGTCCGCAAGGGACAGGAGACCCGGCTGACCGAGATCACCTACGACGGTGAGCAGTGGCAGGTCATCTCCGGCCTGAAGGACCTGGTCGTCATGAACTCCACCAACTCGGAGTTCTGGGGGTACATCAAGGACCAGTACACGACCCTGAAGGAGGCGTACGACCGCATCCTCGCCACGCAGGTGGCCAGCCGCTGGCGGTTCAACTGGACCGACGACGAGCAGCGGATGCCCAACTGGGAGCGTTCGTACGAGCAGGTCAAGAAGCACATGCTGCAGGCCTTCGCGGAGACGTACAGCCTCTCCCTCCAGCAGACCCTGTACCAAATGGGTTCGCGCATCATCAACAACCGTTCCGAGGTCGACGAGATCCGCTTCTCGCTGCCGAACAAGCACCACTTCCTGGTGGATCTGGAGCCGTTCGGGCTGAAGAACGACAACGAGGTCTACTACGCGGCGGACCGCCCGTACGGCCTGATCGAAGCCACTGTTCTGCGCGACGGTGTCGAAGCCCTGATCCCGATGGATCTGACGAACCTCTAACGGCTCCGACGCAACGCCGTGCCTCGCCGCCCCTCCCCACCCCGCAGCGGGGAGGGGCCGCGAATTCCGAGGGGAACGACCCATGGCACAGCAAGAGCAAGCCCCGCACCACCCCGTCCCACCGGTTCACCCGGTGGACGAGAAGCCGGCGCCGAAGCGGCTCGTCCCTGCCGCACTCCAGCACATCGCTGCCATGTACGCCGGCGTCGTCACCCCTCCGCTCATCATCGGCCAGGCCGTCGGCCTGGACACCGCCGGCCGCACCCGGCTGATCGCCGCGAGCCTGCTCATCGCCGGACTCGCCACCCTGCTGCAGACGCTCGGCGTACGGAAGTTCGTCGGCAACCGCCTCCCCTTCGTCAACGCCGCCAGCTCCGCCGGTATCACCCCGATGCTCGCCATCGCCGAGACCACCGCCAAGGGCCACCAACTCCCCGCGATCTACGGGGCAGTCATGGTCGCCGGCGTCTTCTGCCTCGCGATCGGCCCGTTCTTCGGGAAACTGCTGCGCTTCTTCCCACCGTTGGTCACCGGCGTGGTGATCACCCTCATCGGGGTCACCCTGATGCCCGTACCGGTCGGCTGGGCCCAGGGCGGCGACGAACACGCCGCCGACTTCGGCGACATGAAGAACCTCGCCCTCGCCGGTGTCACCCTCGTGGTGATCCTGCTCATCCAGCGCTTCACCCAGGGCTTCGTCAAGCAGATCGCGCTGCTGATCGGGCTGGTCGTCGGCACCCTCGTCGCGATCCCCTTCGGGATGGCGAGCTTCGAGGGGCTGCGCTCGGCCCCGGTCGCCGCCCTGCCCACCCCGTTCGCCTTCGGCGCCCCCGAGTTCCAGCCCGCCGCGATCCTCTCGCTGTGCATCGTGATGCTGGTGCTGATGACGGAGTCGGCCGCCGGCATGCTGGCCCTCGGCGAGATCTGCGACCGCCGGACCACCGGCACCACCCTCACCCGCGGACTGCGCACCGACGGCATCGCCACCCTGCTCGGCCCGGTCTTCGGCGGCTTCCCGACCAGCGCCTTCGCGCAGAACGTCGGCGTCGTGTCGCTGACCCGCGTCCGCAGTCGCTACGTCGTCGCGTTGGCCGGCGCGGTCCTCCTGGTCCTCGGTGCCTTCCCCGTCCTGGGCGCTGTGGTCTCCCTGGTGCCGATGCCGGTGCTCGGCGGTGCGGGTATCGTCCTGTTCGGTTCGATCGCGGTCAGCGGTATCCGCACCCTCTCCGAGGCCGGACTCGACGACAGCTCCAACATCATCCTGGTGGCGGTGTCGCTCGGCGCAGGCATCATCCCGCTCGCCGCGCCGACCTTCTACGCGGACTTCCCCGCCTGGGCGCAGACCGTACTCGGCTCCGGAATCAGCGCCGGAGCCCTGGTCGCGGTCCTGCTCAACCTGTTCTTCCACCATCTCGGCACCCGGAGCAGCACACGGGCAGCGGTACTGTCAGCCGCCTCGCCCGGCTCCGGCACTCAAATCCCGTAGGGCCATGCCGTGCCCAAAGCCCAGTATCGAAAGTAGGAGCACCATGGCTGCATCGGCATCCCCTGACAGCGCGGTGAAGCAGCGCATCGTCATCGAGAACTGCGCCATCGCGACCGTTGACGCCCACGACACCGAGTACGCCACCGGCCATGTGGTCGTCGCGGACAACGTCATCGAGTCGTTGGGCGCGGGCAAGGCCCCCGAGGGGCTGGAGAACGTCGTCCGCCGGGTCGACGGCACGGGACACCTGGTCACCCCCGGCCTGATCAACACCCATCACCACTTCTACCAGTGGATCACCCGGGGTCTGGCCACCGACCACAACCTCTTCAACTGGCTGGTCGCGCTCTACCCGACCTGGGCCCGCATCGACGCCCCCATGCTCGCCGCCGCCACCCAGGGCTCGCTCGGCATGATGGTCAAGGGCGGCGTCACCACCGCCTCCGACCACCACTACGTCTTCCCCCAGGGCTCCGGCGACCTCGTGAGCGCCGAGCTGGCCGCGGCCGCCGAGATCGGCGCCCGGATCACCCTGGCCCGCGGCTCCATGGACCGCAGCCAGAAGGACGGCGGGCTGCCCCCGGACTTCGCCGTCGAGACCACCGAGGGCGCCCTCCTGGGCACCGAGGACGCCATCGACAAGCACCACGACGCCTCCTTCGGCTCGATGGTGCACATCGCCGCCGCGCCCTGCTCGCCGTTCTCCATCTCCACCGAACTCCTGCGGGAGGGCGCCAAGTTGGCCCGCCGCAAGGGCGTGCGGATGCACACCCACGGTTCGGAGACCGTCGAGGAGGAGAAGTTCTGCCACGAACTCTTCGGCATGGGCCCGACCGACTACTTCGAGTCGACCGGCTGGCTCGGTGACGACGTGTGGATGGCGCACTGCGTCCACATGAACGACTCCGACATCGCCGCCTTCGCCCGCACCGGCACCGGCGTCGCGCACTGCCCCTCCTCCAACGCCCGTCTCGCCGCCGGTATCGCGCGTGTCCCCGACATGCTCGCGGCCGGCGTACCGGTCGGCCTCGGCGTCGACGGCACCGCCTCCAACGAGTCCGGCGAGCTGCACACCGAACTGCGCAACGCGCTGCTGATCAACCGACTCGGCGCCCACCGGGAGGCCGCGCTCAACGCCCGCAAGGCGCTGCGACTGGGCACCTTCGGCGGCGCGCAGGTCCTGGGCCGCACGAGCGAGATCGGCTCCCTGGAGGCCGGCAAGCTCGCCGACCTGGTGCTGTGGAAGCTCGACGGCCTGGGTCACTCCTCGATCGCGGACCCGGTCACCGCCCTGGTCTTCGGCGCGGCCGCCCCGGTCACGCTGTCGCTGGTCAACGGCAAGCCGGTCGTCGAGGACAACCACCTCACGGGTGTCGACGAGGAGGCCGTGGCACGCACCGCCCGTGCCGAGGCCCAGCGTCTGGCCCGCATCTCCGCCGAGGGCTGATCTCCTCGGGTACACAGCACAAGACTCGGTCGGGAGGGACGGCTCCCGGCTGAGCTTGTGGATCCGAGCGGGATCCACAAGCGCCGGACCCCGGGGGTGCGAGATCTTCTCGTACCCCCGGGCCCGGGCACCTCGCGGTCCGGCCCCACGCCCCCGCGCCGTCCCAGCGCCACAAGCGCGGCTCCACCACACCACGCTCACCAGCGACTTCTCCGCACCACCGCACCACATGGCACGCCCTCCGTGACAGCCTCGCCTCGCCGGCCGCCGGCGATGCAGAAATCGACAGGAGGCCCGCAGTGGCCGCAGTTACCGGGCAGAAGTCGGAGGAGGACCGGAAGCATCCGGTCGATCAAACCCTCCCGCCCTTCAAGATGTTCACCAGCGGCCTGCAGCACGTGGCCGCGATGTACGCGGGTGTGGTGGCCCCGCCGATGATCGTGGGGCCGGCCTGCGGGCTGAGTCCCACCGAGACCGCCTTCCTGATGGGCGCGAGCCTCTTCACGGCGGGCATCGCGACGCTCTTGCAGACCCTCGGATTCTGGAAGGTCGGCGCCAAGCTCCCCTTCGTCAACGGCGTCTCGTTCGCCGGTGTCACGCCGATGGTCGCCATCGGCAAGGCCCAGAGCCCCGAGAACGCCCTGCCGATCATCTTCGGTGCGGTGATCGTCGCCGGTGTGCTCGGCTTCGCGCTGGCCCCCTATTTCTCCAAGCTCGTACGCTTCTTCCCGCCGGTTGTCACCGGCACCGTCATCACGCTGATAGGCATCTCCCTCCTCCCCGTGGCCTTCAACTGGTCCCAGGGCGGCAACGACCGGGCGCCCGACTACGGTTCCCTCACGAACATCGGCATGGCTGCGCTGACGTTCGTGATCGTGCTGGTGCTGCGCAAGGTGCTGCGCGGCTTCCTCCAGCAGATCGCGATCCTGCTCGGCCTGGTCGCCGGCACCCTGATCGCGATCCCGGTCGGCATCACCGACTTCTCCGCCCTCACCCGGGCGGACGTCGTCGGCTTCCCGACGCCGTTCCACTTCGGCGCCCCGCAGTTCGACGTCGCCGCGATCGTCTCGATGTGCATCGTGATGCTGGTGTGCATGACCGAGTCGACGGCCGACATGCTCGCCCTCGGCAAGATCGTCGGTCGCCCGGCGGACGAGCGCACCATCGAGGGCGGCCTGCGTGCCGACACGCTCGGCACCGCCGTCAGCCCGCTGTTCAACGGCTTCGCCAACAGCGCCTTCGCCCAGAACATCGGCCTGGTCGCGATGACCAAGGTGCGCAGCCGGTTCGTGGTGGCCACCAGCGGCCTCATCCTGATCGTGCTGGGGCTGTCCCCGGTGGCCGCCTCGGTGATCTCGCTGGTCCCGCTGCCCGTCCTGGGTGGCGCGGGCATCGTGCTGTTCGGTTCGGTGGCCGCCAGCGGCATCCAGACGCTGGCCTCCGCCGCGATGGAGAAGGGCGAGAACTCCCTGATCGTCGCGGCCGCCGTCGGCATCGGCCTGATCCCGATCGCGGCGCCGGACTTTTACCACAGCCTGCCCAAGGACCTGCTGGTCGTCCTGGACTCCGGCATCAGCACAGGGTGCCTGGTGGCCATCGTCCTCAACCTCGCCTTCAACCACTTCGGCAAGGGCGCGGACACGGCGGATCCGGCGGATACGGCGGATGGGGCGGATACGGCGACTCCGGTCGAGGGGGCGGAGGCCGGTGACGGCGCGCCCATGAGCATCCCGCAACAGCCCGATCACCGGGACCGGGAGTCGGACGACCCGGCGTCGGCCCCCGCGCACTGACCATGGAAGGCGGATTACCCCGCACAGCCCCGGATGCCGACGACGGCCCGTAGGGGAGCGGCGACGACTGCTCCCGTACGGGCCGTCGGTGCGTGCGGGCCGTACGCCGGGGTCCGGGGCCGCTCAGCCGATGTGGAAGCTGTCCCCGTAGACCTTCCAGTCCAGCGGCGTGTGCAGGTCCAGGTTGCCCTTCTTGAGGAACACCCGCTGTGCGGTGTCCACCCGGCTGGTGTCGCTGTGGGCCTCCTCCTGCTTCATCGCCCAGACCCGGGCGTCGAGGAAGGCGTTCAGATAGGCCGTCTCGTCGCCGCCCTGGGCCGGCGGCTTCGCCTTGTCCAGCGCGCGCTTGCGGATGCCGGAGAAGCTGGTGGCGTCGTCGCCGTCGCCGTGCATCACGATCGCGTCGTAGTACGCGAACTGCCCGAGCACACCGATGCCGTCGGCCTTGCCCTGCTCGACCGCCGGGTCGAAGTACACCCGGTCGCGCTCGTCGTTCTGCGCCTTCCGGAACTCGGGGTCGGCCGCTGCCTTCTTCCAGTCCTGGGGGAAGCCGGGGTCCAGCCCCTCGTGCGAGTCGCTGCCGTCCACCTTGCGCAGCGCGGGCAGGTAGGCGGCCAGGACGTTGTCCGGCTTGCGCCGGGTGTAGAGCTCCACCAGCTCCAGCATGTCGTGCGTGCCGGAGCAGAAGCCGATGATGCCGCCGGTGTAGCCGCGGCCGTCGCCGATGTCCTCGATGTACTTGTACTGCGCCTTCCAGTCCAGCGAGGAGTTCTCCGCGCTGGAGACCAGCTGCATGGCGATCTCCTTCTTCGCCGGGTCGTCGAGGCCGGTCGCGGCCCGCGGGGCCTGCGGCGCGGCGGCCGGGGCGGGGTGTCCGGCCGGGGCGGCCGTGGTCGCGACGGCGGTGGCGGGTATGGCGAGCAGGGCGAGGCCGAGGGCGACGCGGACGGCGGTCTTGGGCAGACCGCTGCCCGGTGCCCGGCTGTCTGTCGATCGGGTGCGCATGGAGTCCTCCAGTCCGGAGTGAACCGTGGGGGGCCGTGGGGGGTCCCCAATCGTTAGGAAGCTTTCCTACCAGACTTGGCGTGTGGCGTGAACCCGTCACGCACCGCGGCGTGAACCCGTCATGCCACACGGTGTGAACCCGTCACGCACCGCCAACAGCCCGCCGCGGTACGGGGGTTGGTCCCGGCGTGGCCGTGCCGGCTCCCGTCCGTCAGTGGCCGGGGCGGCCCAGCAGTCCCCCCAGCAGGTCCCGGATGTCCGCTGTCGGGTCGAAGTCCTCTGCGGGAAAGGCGAGTTGATGCAGTACCACGCCGTCGAGGTGGTCGAGCAGGATCCGCCCGTGCCGCTCCGGGGCGGGGGAGCCGAAGCGGCCCACCCACTCCGCGCTCCAGGCGAGGACCGCCTGCCGCCCGCGTGTCAGCGGGGCGCGCAGTTCGGGACGGGCCGACGACTCCAGGAAGAGCGCGAAGCGGGCGGCCGTACGCGCCCGCCCCGGCCCGGTGGCGTGCCGGGCGAAGGCGGCCATGGCCTCGGCCAGTTCTCCGGGGTCGGCGGGGTCGGTGCCGGCCGCGAAGGACTCCCATTCGCGGCGCTCCAGGGCCTGGAGGTGGTCGACGATGCCGTCGATCAGGGCGGTGCGGTTGCGGAAGTAGTTCGACGTGGTGCCCGTGGGGACGCCCGCCGCGGAGTCCACGGCCTGATAGGTCAGGCGCCGTGAGCCCTCGGCACCCAGGACCCCGATCGCCGCGTCCAGTACCTGCTCCCGCCGTCGTGCCACGTCACCCGCTCCTTTTACTACGTTCATAGTGCCGATTTACTACAAACATAGTACCGTGCTGGCATGACGCCTCCCGCGCTCGCACAGCCCTCGCCGCATGGGTGGTCCGCACCTGGCCCCCGGCCCCGCGCGCTCGTCGTCGGCGGCGGCATCGGCGGGCTCGCCGCCGCCATCGCCCTGCGTCGCGACGGCTGGCGCGTCGAGGTCCGCGAACGCGCCGGTGCCGTCCCCTCCACCGGCACCGCCCTCGGTCTGTGGCCCGCCGCCCTGCGCGCACTGGACCAGCTCGGCATCGGCGGCGCCGTACGGAACCTGGGGCGGCCGCAGACCGGCGGCGCCTTCCTGCGCCCCGACGGCCGCCGGATCGCCACCCTCGACATCGCGGGCCTGGCGCGCCGCACCGGCGACACCGTCCACCTGCTCTCCCGCCCCGCCCTCCTGGGCCTGCTGCACGACGCCGCCGGGCCCGGCACGGTCCGCTTCGGCGCGCCGGTCGACGGCGCTCGGCTCCCCGCGCTGGAGCGCGCATACGACCTGGTCGTCGCTGCCGACGGCGCCGACAGCCGGGTGCGGGAGGCCCTGTTCGGCCCGGCGTACCGCGCGGTCTACGCGGGTACCACCGGCTGGCGGGGCACCGTCGACGGCGACACCGGGATGGTCACCGAGACCTGGGGGGAGGGGCGGCGCTTCGGGATCACGCCGCAGGAGGGCGGCCGGACCAACTGGTTCGCGGCGGCCCCCGAGCCCGCAGGATCCCACTCGCCCGAGGGGGAGATCGCCGCCCTGCGCGCCCGGTTCGGCCACTGGCACGCTGCCGTACGCGACATCCTCGACCGCCTGGAGGAGGGCGAGGTGCTGCGGCACGACCTCTGCCGGCTCGACCCGCCGCTGCCGCGCCACTTCGCCGGCCGCACGGTCCTGATCGGCGACGCCGCCCATGCCATGACCCCGGACCTGGGCCGCGGCGCCTGCGAAGCGCTGGTGGACGCCGTGGAGTTGGCGTCCGCGCTACGCGCCGCCCCCGATGTGCCGACCGCCTTGCGCGCCTACGACGCCCGGCGACGGCCGCCCACCCGGCGGCTGGCCCGCACCGCACGCGCCATGAGCCGGATGGCCCGGGTGCGCCGCTGTACCAGCGCGCGGAACGCCGTCCTGCGCGCCGCACTCACCCTCGGCGGCCCGCCCGACTGAAGCCGCCCGGCCCCTCCCGTCGCCGGTCTCAGCGGCGAGGACGGGCTCTTCATCGGCCTCCCTTGGTGCTCGGCCTCGGCGATGCGGGCGACGAGGGTGTCGTGGAGGTCGACCGGCAGGGCCCCGCCGGCCGGATCGGGTCGGCGGGTGCAGCCGCTTCACCAGCCTGATTCGTCCGTTCCGTGATCGCCCCGGGGCATCAGGCGATCCAGTGCGGCCCGCGCGCCGCCGGTGTGCGGGGGAGACCGTCGGCGAGTGCGGTGGCCATGCGGTGCACCGCCTCGCGCAGGGTGTCCGGCGGCGTGGTGTACGGGATGCGTAGGCGCTGTTCGAAGATGCCGGGGTCGGTGGCGAAGGCGGCGCCGCCTTCGATCCGCACCCCGTGGTCCAGCGCCCGCTCGGCCAGTGTCCAGGCGATCGGTTCGCCCAGGTCGACCCAGAGGGACAGCCCGCCGGGCGGCAGTTGCCAGGTCCATTGCGGGGTGTGCTCGGCCAGGGCGGCGACCAGTGCGGCGCGCTGTCGGCGCAGCTGTTCCAGGCGGGGCGGCAGCAGCTCCTCGGCCCGTGCCAGCAGAGTGAGGGCGAGGAGCTGGTCCAGTACCGAGCCGCCCATGTCGGTGACGACGCGCTGGCCGGCGAGTTCGGTCACCAGCCGCGAGGGGGCGCGCAGCCAGCCGATGCGCAGGCCGGCCCAGTGGGTCTTGCTCATCGAACCGATCGTGATGACCTGGCCGGCCCCGGCGGGCGTGGCGTGCGAGGCGAAGGGCGGCGGGGCGGGAACGTCGAGGGCGAGTTCGGCGAGGGTCTCGTCGACGAGTAGCCAGGTGCCGGAGCGCTGCGCGGTGCGGAGGATGCGGACACGCTCCTCGTCCGGCATGAGACAACCGGTCGGGTTGTGGAAGTCGGGTATCAGGTAGGCCAATTGAGGCACCACCTGACGCAGGGTCGATGCGACGATCTCGCCGTCCCAGCCGGTGTCGGTCACCGGGACCGATACGGTGCGCAGCCGGCTCCGGCGCATCGCTTCCAGTGCGTTCGGGTAGGACGGGTTCTCGACCACGACACGGTCGCCGGGGCGGCACAGCAGGCCCATGACCAGCGTGAGCGCGTGCTGGGCGCCGGAGGTCACGAGGATCTGTTCGGGCACGGTCACCAGACCCCGCCGGGTGAATCGCTCGGCGATGGCGGCGCGCAGTTCCGGCAGGCCGTACGGGTGGTAGCCGGGTGTGTGCGCGTGCTCGGCGAGCTGCGGGGCGATCTGGAAGAGGGCGTCGACGAGGGTCTGTTCCGGCAGTCCGGGGGCGGCCCTCGCCAGGTCGATGGCGGTGTCCTGGCGCCCGAGCAGCCGGGTGACGCCGTGCGGGGTGCGGCCTTTGGGCAGGGCCGTCCAGGTGCCGGATCCCTGACGGCTGTGTGCATGACCGCTCTCGCGCAGCAGGTCGTACACGGCGGTGACGGTGGCCCTGCTGACGTTCAGGGCGCCGGCCAGCTCGCGCTCGGCAGGGAGCCTGACGTGCAACGCGATCCGTCCGTCCAGGATCAGCTCGCCGATCGCCCGGGCGAGGTGGCGGTAGACGGGCTTCACGCCCACCGGGTCGGGCAGCAGGGCGGCGAGCTGACGGCCCCCCAGCGTCCGCCCCGCGTGGCCCGCTCTGTCCATGGGCGGGAGCGGATGCACCTCGGCCATACCATTCTCCCCGAATTGGCTGTGCCATCTGGGCCAATGACTGTACAGACTCGCCACCATGATGTTGAGGCGGACGAGCGCACCGGAGGCGACGGTCATGGAGCACGAGGCCACGGACCGCGGCGAGCGCGTACACCGGCGACGCCCTCGGAGCCGGGCCGCGGGACCCCGGCCACCCGGGACGCGCCCGCGCCTGCCGCCGCTCACCTACGTCCCCCTCCGTGAGCGCCCGCTCAGGCGCCTTCCCCAACTGTTCGCCGGCCTTGCCCTGTACGGATTCAGCCTCTCGGTCCTGGTCCGGTCCTCGCTCGGTGCCAACCCCTGGAGCGTGCTGTACGAGGGGCTGGCGCGGCACATCTCCCTGAGCTTCGGCACGATCACCGCCGCCCTCGGTGTGCTCGTGCTCCTGCTGTGGATTCCCCTCGAGCAGCGACCGACGTTCGGCACCTTCGCCAACGTCGTCGTCCTGGCGTGCTCGTCCGATCTCGGCCTCCGGCTCATCCCCCAGCACCTCGGGCTCCCGGCCCGGGCCCTCCTGCTCGTCGGCGGCGTGCTCCTCAACGGTCTGTCCGTCGCCGTCTACGTCGGCGCGCGCTTCGGGCCCGGCCCCCGGGACGGGCTGATGACCGGCGCGGCCTCCGTCACCGGGCGTTCCCTGCGGCTCGTCCGCACCCTGGTCGAGATCGCCGTGCTCGTTGTGGGCTGGCTGCTCGGCGGGCGGGTGGGCGTCGGCACCGTGGTGTACGCCCTCGCGGTCGGCCCGGTCACCCAGTTCCTCCTGCGTCCGTTCGCCTACCGGAGCGACGCCGGCCGGTGTGCACCCGGGTGCACCGCGACCCGGTCCTCCGCACAGGATCCGGCGGGCCCCAGCGGTGGGTGACTCCCGCACGGCACATGGCGAAGGGCCCGTACCCGCCGCAGTGCGGCGGCGGGTACGGGCCCTTCGGGCGTGCGGCCCTTCGGGGGTGAGCCGTCGGGCGGGCGGGGTCAGCCCAGCAGTTCGTACGCGGGGAGGGTGAGGAAGTCCGCGTAGTTCGCGTCCAGGGAGACCTGGAGCAGCAGGTCGTGGGCCTGCTGCCAGGCGCCGGAGGCGAAGGCTTCCTCGCCGATCTCCGTGCGGATGGCGGCCAGTTCCGCGGTGGCGATCTTGCGCACGAGGTCGACCGTCGCCTTCTCGCCGTTCTCGAACTCGACTCCGGCGTCGACCCACTGCCAGATCTGCGAGCGCGAGATCTCGGCGGTGGCGGCGTCCTCCATCAGACCGAAGATGGCGACCGCGCCCAGACCGCGCAGCCATGCCTCGATGTAGCGGGTGCCGACCTGAACGGCGTCGACCAGGCCCTGGTAGGTGGGCTTGGCGTCGAGGGAGTCGATGGCGATGAGGTCCGCGGCGGCGACCGAGACGTCCTCGCGCAGTCGGTCCTTCTGGTGGGGCTTGTCGCCCAGCACCGCGTCGAAGGAGGCGCGGGCGACCGGGACCAGGTCGGGGTGGGCGACCCAGGAGCCGTCGAAGCCGTCGCCGGCCTCGCGGTCCTTGTCGTTCTTGACCTTGGCGAGGGCCTGCTCGTTCGCCTCGGGGTCGCGGCGGTTGGGGATGAAGGCGGCCATGCCACCGACGGCGTGGGCGCCGCGCTTGTGGCAGGTGCGGACGAGGAGTTCGGTGTACGCCCGCATGAACGGGGCGGTCATCGTCACCGCGTTGCGGTCCGGCAGGACGAACTTGGCGCCGCCGTCACGGAAGTTCTTGACGATGGAGAAGAGGTAGTCCCAGCGGCCGGCGTTCAGGCCCGAGGCGTGATCGCGCAGCTCGTAGAGGATCTCCTCCATCTCGTACGCGGCCGTGATCGTCTCGATGAGGACGGTGGCGCGAATGGTGCCCTGGGGGATCCCGAGGTACTCCTGGGCGAAGACGAAGATGTCGTTCCAGAGGCGGGCCTCGAGGTGCGACTCGGTCTTCGGGAGGTAGAAGTACGGGCCCTTGCCGAGGTCCAGGAGGCGCTGGGCGTTGTGGAAGAAGTACAGGCCGAAGTCGACCAGGGCGCCGGGCACGGGCGTCCCCTCGAACCGCAGGTGGCGCTCCTGGAGGTGCCAGCCGCGCGGGCGCATCACGACGGTCGCGAGCTCCTGGGCGGGCTTGAGCGCGTAGGACTTGCCCGACTTCTGGTCCGTGAAGTCGATCCGGCGCTCGTAGGCGTCGATCAGGTTGAGCTGACCGGTGACGACGTTCTCCCAGGTGGGAGCGGAGGCGTCCTCGAAGTCGGCGAGCCAGACGCGGGCGCCGGAGTTGAGCGCGTTGATCGTCATCTTGCGGTCGGTGGGACCGGTGATCTCCACCCGGCGGTCATTGAGCGCGGCCGGTGCCTCGGCGACCCGCCAGCTGTCGTCCGCCCGGATGTGCGCGGTCTCCGGGAGGAAGTCCAGGGTGCTGGTACGGGCGATCTCGGCGCGGCGCTCGGCGCGGCGGGCGAGGAGCTCGTCGCGGCGCGGGGTGAACCGCCGGTGGAGCTCGGCGACGAAGGCGAGTGCGGCGTCGGTGAGGACCTCGCCCTGCCGTGCAGGGGTGTGGGCGGGGTCGACTTCGACGATGGCCAGCGGGGACGGCGCTGGTGCGGACATGAGCTGTCACTCCATTCAGCGGCGGTGCCTGGCGGCCGCCGGGGCGCCTGGGCGGCACGGGGTGCCGCGGGCTCCGAGATACGGTCGCGGGCGCCGTCTGGGTTCAGGGCGCTTCTGACCAGTGGAGAGTAGTTTCCTTATCGCGGAACTTCAATGGTTTGTTGATGTCGAGATTCTCTGAGTCGACAGAAATGAAGATCAAATGGCGCCGAGTGCCACTGTCGTCACTCTCCATCACCGCCCGGGGTGAGGGGCGACTTCCGGCCGCGCCCCAGGTCGGGCCCCTGTCCGGTCACTTCAGCCGGTACAGATCCTCGGGGGTGTCGATGTCGTACGCCTCGGCCACGTCCGAGCACTCGATGAGGTTGATCACATCGGCGTGTCGCCGGAGATAGTCGCGCGCACCCTGATCGCCCTGCGCGCCCGCCGCGACGTCCGCCCACCGGTCGGCGCCGAACAGCACCGGATGGCCGCGCCGGCCCCCGTACGCCGCCGATGCCAGGGAGGCGCGGTCCTCATAGGCGGCGGCCACCCGTGCCACCGCGGCGGCGCCGATGCCCGGCTGGTCCACCAGGGAGACCACGACCGCGTCCGAGCCCGAGCCGGCCAGTGCGGCCAGGCCCACCCGCAGTGAAGAGCCCATGCCCTGAGCCCAGTTGGGATTCTCCGAAACGGAGTACGCGGCGAGGTCGGCCCGCTCGCGCACGGCGCCGGAGGCCGCGCCCAGCACGATGTGCACCGGGTCGCAGCCGCCGTCCCGCAGCACCCGTGCGGCATGCTCGACCAGGGGGCGGCCCCGGTGGTCGAGCAACGCCTTGGGTCGCCCGCCCAGTCGCCGCCCGCCGCCCGCGGCGAGGAGGAGTCCGGCCACCCGTCCCGGTGGCGGCTGCGGCGTCCGGTTCGATGCTGTCGTTCGAGAGGTCGATGCCATGGGGAGTGCTTACCTCATGGCGGCCCGCCGATGCGGTGCGCTGGGTCACGCCGCATCGCCGGACGCCCGCTGCCGCGGGATTCTCGGCCGCAGGCGGTCCCGGAGTCGATGCGTGCGCTGGTCCGCGAGTCGGTGCTCGGTGACATAGCGGTGTATGTGTTCCACCGTGATCTCCGACGCGTCGGAGAGGCCGTACGCCCGGCAGATCAGTTGTACGACGCTGACGGGGTGCGGGTTCGGGCCGGATTCGGGGCCGGTGTTGGGGTCCAAGACAGTCTCCGATCCAGTGATATGCCGGAAATTTCCCTGAACGTGAGAGTGCTCCATCGCGTCCCGCTGTACGCATCGGATGCCCTACGCCCACGCCAACGGGTGGCGTGGCGAACGCATATCCGATGCATGATCAGGAAGTTGGCGGGTAGACGCTTGCTCCGCTCGCCGGGCCGGTCGCGAATCCGGCGGTTCGGACATGGCGGCCGCGGTGGTGGGACGGATGGCGCGGCACGGCGATCGGCCGGATAAAGTTCTGCTCCGTTGCGGGCATTGTGGCCGCCGTGCCGATACGGCGGGCCCGTTTTCTGAGTCGGGGGACCTAGTGGTGAACAGAGTGGGATCGTCCGGGATCTTCCAGCCGTTGGAGGGCGACGACCCGCGGGCGATAGCGGGCTACCGGCTCACGGCGAAGCTCGGGTCCGGCGGCATGGGCAAGGTCTATCTCTCGTACACGCCCGGCGGGCGGCCGGTCGCCATCAAGGTGATCCGGCCCGAGTTCAGCGAGGACGCCGAATTCCGCCGCCGCTTCAAGCAGGAGGTGCAGTCCGCGCAGCGCGTCCAGGGGCTGTTCACCGCCCCGGTCATCGACAGTGACGCGGAGGCCGCCAACCCGTGGCTCGCGACGGCGTACGTGCCGGGCCCCTCGCTGTCCGCGGCCGTCGCCGAACACGGCAAACTCCCGGTCTCCACCGTGCTGTTGCTGGTCGCCGGGATCGCCGAAGCGCTGCAGGTCATCCATGGCGCGGGCATCGTCCACCGGGACCTGAAGCCGTCCAACGTCCTGCTCGCCGCGGACGGCCCGCGCGTCATCGACTTCGGTATCGCGCGCGCCGCCGACGCCACCTCCCTGACCAGCAGCGGTGTCACGGTCGGCACCCCCACCTTCATGGCGCCCGAACAGGCCGCGGGCAGCACCATCACCCCCGCCACCGACGTCTTCGCGCTCGGCCAGGTGGCGGCCTACGCGACCATCGGTTCCCCGGCGTTCGGCGAGGGCACTTCGCACGGTGTGCTCTACCGCATCGTCCACGAGGAGCCGGATCTGACCGGACTCCCCGACGAGCTGAGCGAGTTGGTCACCCGCTGCCTGGCCAAGGAACCCGAACGGCGCCCGTCCGTCGCCGAGGTGATCGCCCTGTGCGGCGCGGCCTCCGGTCAGACCCAGCTGCGCCGCCCGGAGGACTGGCTGCCCACCGCGGTCGCCGCCGACATCACCACGCGTACGGCGGCCCCCGCGCCGACGCCGACCCCGCCGCCCCCGGTGGAGGCGCCCACCACGCAGCCGACCGTGCCCGCGGCGGCCGTCCCGCAGGCCCCTGCGTACCCGCTTGCCCAGCCGGTGGCGCCCGTGCCGCATCAGCCGCAGACGCCGCCGCCCGGCCCCGGCGCCGCGGCGTACGCGCCGACCGCCCACTTCACCGCACCCCTCACCCAGATCGGCGGCGGCCCGGCCGGCACCGGCCCGACCGCCACCGTGGCGGGCTCGCCACCCGCGCAGCCCCCGAAGAAGAAGCGCAAGGGGCTGGTCACGGCCCTGGCGCTGGCGGGCATGCTGGTCTTCGCGGGCGCGGGCGGCACCGCCGTCTACTACCTCATGAAGGACGACGGCAAGGCGACGCAGGACCGGGCCGAGAGCAAGGGCGGCACCCAGCAGAAGAAGCCGGCGGGCAGTGAGGGCGACGAGTCCGGCAAGCCGGGCGATGCGTCGCCGAGCCCCGGTGCGGACGGCGGCGACGGCTCCGGAACGGTGGTGAAGGATCCCAAGCCCATCGACTACGCGAAGATCGATCTGCCCGACGACTACCACCTGTCCATGGACGACGAGCCGGTCGCGCCCAAGAGCGAGGACAGCGATGCGGACGGGGACTTCTCCTTCTCGCACAACGACTACACGGACAGCACGGTCGACACCGAGACCGGCAAGCTGGTCCTGCTCAACTCCGGCGAGGAGGCCACGCTGGCCACCTGCCGTACGGAGACCCGGTTCGCCACGAGCATCAGCATCAAGAAGCTGACCAAGGGTGCACAGATGTGCCTGACCACCAACTACGGCACGGTCGCGCTGATCACCTTCAAGGGCATGGCGCCCGAGTCGGACGTGAGCAGCTATGTGACCGTTGCGGTGCGGGTGTGGCGCAATGCGGTGGAGTCCGAGGACCAGCAGTGAGCGGGAGGCCCGGCGCCGTGGCGTGATGCGGCTTCCGGGCCCGGGCCGGGAGGAGGCGGGCCGCCGCGGTCCGCCTCCACCGGGGCGGCCCACCCGATGATCGGTTTCGCTCTCCGTATGGCGCGGTCACCCCAGCGTGGCGTTTACTGTCCCGCATTGTGCAGCGGACAACGACCATGGAGGCCGCAGCCGTTGTGGAACAGGCCCAGGTGGAGACAGCGGAGCGCAGGCGCATGACCGGGCGCACGGCCGGCGGAGGGGACGCGGCCCGGGTCCGGGAGTTGCGGGTGGCGGTGGCCCGACTGCGGCGTCAACTGGCGTTTCTGCCAGGTGAGTTGCCGGACCGCGCGGCCGCGGACGAAGAGCTGGCCGCGCTGGAGGCGATGGTGCGCCACGGGCCGCCCGAAGTGCCCCGGCTGCGGCGTTCGTTACTGCTGATCGCGGGGGCGGTCGGTTCGGTGAGTGCGCTGTCGCCGGCACTGGCCGAGGTCCGCGAGGGAATCGACGGATTCGGGGAACTGCCACGCGACGGGTGACGGGCGGCGGGTGACGGGCGGCGAGTGGCGGGTGACGCCGCGGTCCCGCGGGAGAGCGGAAGGCTGCAGGTGCACGGCAGCGCGGACGGGCGTGGGCCGGGGCTCGCGCGCCCGGCCCGGCCGGTCCCTACTGCGTCGGCGACTGGTTGGCCAGCGCCACCGACAGCTGCGCCGCGACCTCCTGGAGCACCGGCACGATCTTGTCCGTCGACGCCTCCGTCACCCGGCCCGTCGGGCCCGAGATGGAGATCGCCGCCGACGTGGGGGAGTTGGGCACCGGCACCGCGAAGCAGCGGACGCCGATCTCCTGCTCGTTGTCGTCCACCGCGAAGCCGAGCCGGCGGACGTCCGCGAGGGCGTCGAGGAAGGTGTCCGGGTCGGTGATCGTCTTCTCGGTCGCGGCGGGCATGCCCGTACGGCCGAGCAGCGCGCGGACCTCCTCCGGCGGGTGGTTGGCCAGCAGCGCCTTGCCGACGCCCGTGGAGTGCGGCAGCACCCGGCGGCCGACCTCGGTGAACATGCGGACCGCGTGCCGGGAGGGTACCTGGGCGACGTACACGATCTCGTCGCCGTCGAGCAGCGCCATGTTGGCAGTCTCGCCGGTCTCCTCGACCAGGCGGGCCAGATAGGGCCGTGCCCAGGTGCCCAGCAGCCGCGACGCGCTCTCGCCCAGCCGGATCAGCCGCGGGCCGAGGGCGTACCGGCGGTTGGGCTGCTGTCGGACGTAGCCGCAGGCCACGAGCGTGCGCATCAGGCGGTGGATGGTGGGGAGCGGCAGGCCGCTGCTGCCGGAGAGTTCGCTGAGACCGACCTCGCCGCCGGCGTCGGCCATCCGCTCGAGCAGGTCGAAGGCGCGCTCGAGGGACTGGACGCCGCCGCTGGCGCCTTGGGGTTTGGCTTCGGCGGCGGAGGTGCTGGCGCTGGACGGCGGCACGTCGCGTTCCTTTCGGGGCGGGTCAGATCGGTCTCGGCAAAGTGCGTGCCCTGAGGCTTTCGGGCGCCGGGCCCGATCGGAGCAGCCTACCGGTCCCCTTCCGTCGACACACGGTCTCTCGCACACTCGTTCGCGCCGGTCAGCGTGTTGGGCGTCCCAAGGCGTGAGAAGGGTGCGTTCTCTAGTCGCCATCTCTTGACGGTGCCAGTGGCCATAGCTACGTTCTGCTGCGCGAAACCTACTGTCCATTCTGTGGAATCCTCCAAATTGCTGGAGCGTCATGCGCATTCTCGTCATGAACCCGAACACCACGGCTTCCATGACCGCATCGATCCGCGCCACCGCCACCGCCGTCGCGGCTCCCGGGACCTCGATCATCGCCACCGAACCCCTGTGGGGCCCGGAGTCGATCGAGGGCCACTTCGAGGGCTACCTCAGCGCCGCGGCCGTCCTGGACCGGCTCACCACCCTCGACACGTCCTTCGACGCCCTGGTGATGGCCGGTTTCGGCGAACCGGGCCGGGAGGGTGCCCAGGAGCTGCTGGACGTCCCCGTCCTGGACATCACCGAGAGCGCCGCCCAGATGGCCATGATGCTCGGCCACGCCTACGGCATCGTCACCACCCTCGACCGCGCCGTACCCCAGATCCAGGACCGGCTGCTGACCGCCGGGCTGCTGCAGCGCTGCGCCGCCGTCCGCGGCACCGGCCTCGGCGTCCTGGAGCTGGAGGCGAACCCGGAGCGGACCGTCGAAGTGATCATCGAGACCGCCCGCGGAGCGGTCCGGGACGGTGCCGAGGTGATCTGCCTGGGCTGCGGCGGGATGGCCGGCCTGCAGGAGAGGGTCGCCGACGCGCTGGGCGTGCCCGTCGTGGACGGGGTCGCCGCCGCGGTGAAGTTCGCCGAGGCGGTCGTCGGCCTCGGGCTGACGACCAGTACGGCACGCAGCTTCGCGCCGCCCCGCCCGAAGGTCATCGGCTCCTGGCCGCTGAGCACCCATCTGTCCCCGGAGCGTTTCCAGGACTCCCCACGGGGCGTCGACTTTTCGGCACAGACATCAGACATCTGACAACTGCCCCGCGACCGTGGTCCACCCACGAGCGCCGCGATCGGTCCACCCCACACGACCACGCCACCGGATCCGACACCTGACAACCGGTCCCTGAGCTCCACCTCACCTGCCCGGGAGGACACATGCCGACGTCCCCGCAGCACACACAGCGCCCCGCACCACCCGACGCCCGCCTCTTCAACGAGGACCTCGCGCCCGCCCCCGAGCGCAAGTGGGGCACGTACAGCATCTTCGCGCTGTGGATGTCCGACACCCACGCGATCAGCAACTACGCCTTCGCCGCCAGCCTGTTCGTGCTCGGTCTGCCGGCCTGGGAGGTGTTCCTCGCGCTGCTGGTCGGCATCTCGATCGTCTACTGGCTGATGAACCGCATGGGGCACGCGGGGCACCGGACCGGCGTCCCCTACCCGGTACTCGCCCGCGCCAGCTGGGGCGTCTACGGGGCCAACATCCCGGCGCTGCTGCGCGCGGTGATGGCGGTGGCGTGGTACGGCATCCAGACCTGGCTCGCCTCGACGGCCGTGGTCCTGCTGACGCTCCAGCTCGCGCCGGGGCTCGACGCCTACCACCACAACTCGGTCCTGGGCCTGTCCACCCTGGGCTGGGTCGCCTTCATGGTGATGTGGGGCCTGCAGGCCGCGCTGCTGACGCGCGGAATGGAGTTCATCCGCAAGGTCCAGGACTTCGCGACCGGGCCGGTGGTCTGGCTGGTGGTGCTGGCGCTCGCCGTCTACCTGGTCGTCAGGGCGGACGGCGACATCTCACTGACCCGCAGCCTGACCGGGCTCGACAGCGGCGCCCAGGTCGAGCAGAGCCTGATCGCGGTCAGTCTGACGGTGGCCACCTTTCTGACGCTGGTCCTCAACTACGCCGACTTCGCCAGGTTCACGCCCGACCACCGCTCCTACCGCCGCGGCAACCTGATCGGCCTGCCGGTGAACTTCACGGCCTTCGCGGTGGTCGCCGTCCTGGTCACCGCGGGCACCATCTCCGTCTTCGGTGAAGCGATCTACGATCCGGTGAAGGTGATCCAGAAGATCGACAACCCGGTGGTGACGGTCATCGGCGCGCTGGCCTTCGTCGTGGCCACCATCGGCATCAACGTCGTCGCCAACTTCGTCTCGCCCGCCTACGACTTCGCCAACCTCGCCCCGAAGTATCTGAACTTCCGGCGCGGCGGCATGATCACGGCGGTGCTGGCCGTGCTCGTCCTGCCCTGGAAGCTGTATTCCTCGGCGCTGGTGATCCAGTACTTCCTGGGGGCGCTGGGCGCCTTCCTCGGCCCGCTGGTGGCCATCCTGCTCGTCGACTACTTCCTGATACGCCGCGGCCGGATCGACGTCGACGCGCTGTTCTCGGCCGACGAGCAGGGCGCGTACTTCTACCGCCGCGGCTACAACCCGAAGGCCGTGATCGCCTTTCTGCCGGCCGCGGCGGTCTCCGCCGCGCTCGCCCTGATTCCGCTCTTCGGGGCGCTGGCGCCGTTCTCCTGGATCTTCGGCATGGGGGTCTCCGGGGCGCTCTACGCCGCGGTCTCGCGCCGTGGACGGGTCGGGGCGGGTGCCGGGCCCATCCCGCAGGAGATTATCGCGTCGCAGGTCAGGGCGGGTGCCGTGGAACAGCCGGAGGCGTCGGAGGGGGCCGGGGTGGTCGTCGCACCGCTGCCCGCGAAGGGGTCTTGACGGGCCGGGATCCGGAGTGAAGACTCATTCAACAGACTGTTGAATTCCGTATGTCGTCGCGGAGTGGAGAAACCGGCCGACGGCGCCACGGCGCCCTGCGGCCGTGCGTCCCGCGCGCCGTCACGCAACGATGAAGACACGATACGAGGAGGGGACTGGGTGTCCGAAATAGAGCTGGTGCTGCGCTCCACGCGCGTCGTCACCCCGGAGGGAACGCGCGCCGCGTCCGTCACCGTCAAGGACGGCCGGATCGTGGCAGTGCTGCCGCACGACGCCGAGGCTCCGGCCGGCGCACGGGTGGAGGACTTCGGTGACGACGTCCTGCTGCCCGGCCTCGTCGACACCCACGTGCACGTCAACGACCCCGGCCGCACCGAGTGGGAGGGCTTCTGGACGGCCACCCGCGCGGCCGCGGCCGGTGGCATCACCACCCTCGTGGACATGCCGCTCAACAGCCTGCCGCCCACGACCACCACCGCCCACCTCGACACCAAGCGCGAGGTGGCCCGCAGCAAGGCGCACATCGACGTCGGCTTCTGGGGTGGCGCCATCCCGGGCAACGTCAAGGACCTGCGCCCGCTGCACGACGCCGGGGTCTTCGGCTTCAAGTGCTTCCTGTCGCCCTCCGGCGTGGACGAGTTCCCCCAGCTCGACCAGGAGCAGCTGGCCGCCGCCCTCGGGGAGATCGCCGGCTTCGACGGCCTGCTGATCGTGCACGCCGAGGACCCGGGGCACCTGGACGCCGCCCCCGAGGCGCACGGCCCCAAGTACGCCGACTTCCTCGCCTCCCGCCCCCGGGTCTCCGAGAACGACGCCATCGCCGGTCTGATCGCCCTGGCCAAGCTGCTGGACGCCCGGGTGCACGTCCTGCACCTGTCCTCCAGCGACGCACTGTCGCTGATCACCGCCGCCAAGGCCGAGGGCGTGAAGATCACCGTCGAGTCCTGCCCGCACTTTCTGACCCTGACCGCCGAGGAGATCCCGGACGGCGCGACGGAGTTCAAGTGCTGCCCGCCGATCCGCGAGGCGGCCAACCAGGACGCGCTCTGGCAGGGCCTGGCCGACGGCACCATCGACTGCATCGTCTCCGACCACTCACCCTCCACCGCCAACCTCAAGACCGCCGACTTCGGCGCCGCCTGGGGCGGCATCTCCTCGCTCCAGCTCGGTCTGCCCGCCATCTGGACGGCGGCCCGCGAGCGTGGCCACACCCTGGACGACGTCGTGCGCTGGATGGCCACCGCACCTGCGGCGCTGGTCGGCCTGGGGCAGAAGGGCGCCATCGAGCCCGGCCGGGACGCGGACTTCGCCGTCCTCGCCCCGGACGAGACCTTCACCGTCGACCCGCAGGCCCTCCAGCACCGCAACAAGATCACCGCATACGCCGGGAAGACGCTGTACGGCGTCGTACGGTCCACCTGGCTCCGCGGCCGCCGGATCAACGACGGCGCAGCCCTCGCGGAGCCCACCGGCGAGCTCCTGGAAAGGGCGGACCGCGCATGACGCCCGCCGCTCTCCCCCGCTACACCGGTGACGCCGGCCCGTACGCCGGCGGCGACCCCTACGCCGACTACCGCACGCCGGGCCCGGACGGCTTCGCCTTCGACCAGCTGCCCGACCTCGCCGATCGGCGACTAGGCGCGGGTGTGATCGCCGCGAACGACGAGTTCTTCGCCGAACGCGAGAACCTCCTCACGCCCGAGCCCGCCCACTTCGACCCCGAGCACTTCGGTCACAAGGGCAAGATCATGGACGGCTGGGAGACCAGGCGCCGCCGCGGCATCGACGGCGAGCACCCCTTCCCGGCGGACGCCGACCACGACTGGGCGCTGATCCGGCTCGGCGCGCCCGGCGTGATCCACGGCATCGTCGTCGACACCGCCCACTTCCGCGGCAACTACCCGCAGTCCGTGAGCGTGCAGGGCGCCTGCGTCGACGGCTCCCCCTCGCCCGACGACCTCCTGGCCGAGGACGTGGTCTGGACGACGCTCGTCCCGCGCACCGCCATCGGCGGCCACGCCGCCAACGGCTTCGCCGTCGACACCGAACGGCGCTTCACCCATCTGCGCCTCAACCAGCACCCCGACGGCGGCGTGGCCCGCCTCCGAGTCCACGGCGAGGTCGTCCCGGCCCCCGCCTGGCTCGCCGCGCTGGGCACGTTCGACGTCGCCGCGCTGGAGAACGGCGGTCGGGTCGAGGACGCCTCGGACCGCTTCTACTCCTCGCCCACCCACACCATCCAGCCGGGCCGCTCCCGCAAGATGGACGACGGCTGGGAGACCCGGCGCCGCCGCGGCAGCGGCAACGACTGGGTGCGCTACCGGCTCACCGAACAGTCGGTGATCCGCGCGGTGGAGATCGACACCGGTTACCTCAAGGGCAACGCGGCGGGCTGGGCGGCGCTGTCCGCGCGGGACGGCGAGGACGGCGAGTGGACCGAACTGCTGCCCCGCACCCGTCTGCAGCCCGACACCGTCCACCGCTTCCTGCCGGCCGACGCCCCGGCCGCCACCCACGTCCGGATCGACATCTTCCCGGACGGCGGCATCGCCCGACTGCGGCTGCACGGCTCCCTCACCGAGGAGGGCGCGCACCGGCTGGCCACCCGCGTCGAGGCGCTGGGCGGCTGACTCCCGAGGGGCGGCCCGCCCGTGCCCGGCGGGCCGCCCCCGCTCCGCATCTTCAGGATGTGGGGCGGCCGGTGGCGCCCGGTGCCCTGTCGTGCGCGGCGACGGCGTCCTCGATGAAGGTGTCCAGCACCCCGTCCGCGACCAGCACCGGGACCCGCTTCCCCTTCATGTCGACATAGACGAAGGACTTGGCGGTCTTCACCTCGCCCGGGATGCGCTGCCGCAGCCGCCCCGCCTGCGCCTCGTCGCCCGCCCTGGTGGCCTCGATCAGCCGCAGGGCGGTACGGGCCGCGACGCCCCACGCCCGGGTCGCGTCCAGCCACGGGCCGCTGTCCTTGACGAAGCCGCGGTCGGCGAGCCGGTCGCGCAGCACCCCGGGTGCCTCCTGGACGGTGCGCAGCGCCGCGTCCAGCCGCCCCACGTCGCCGTCCTTCTTGAACTCGCCGATGGCGGCGGCGAGTCCGGGTGCCTGCTGCGGGTTGAGTGCGGAGGAGTAACTGGCGTCCGCGAAGGCCCGCAGCGCCCGCGCCGTACGGGCGTCACCCCCGGCGAGCTCGTCCACCGCGGCGCCCCAGGAGGCGCGTGCGTCGTAGGCGGTGTCGTTCCAGGCGTAGTCGGCCACGGTGTGCAGTGCGATCTTGGACGCGGACGGCTGGATCATCGGATTCGCGGTGATCCCGGCCAGTTGCGCCGGCAGTCCCTTCTGGCGCCCGCTGAACGGTCCGAGCAGCAGCCGGCCGGTCACATAGTCGTTGACCGGGTAGTTGTCCCAGGTGAGGATCGGGTGCCCGAACACCTCCCGGGCCTGCCGGGCCTGCTCGACGGTCATCGTCGGCGCGATCACGCCGACGCCCGTCCACTCCACCAGCACCTCCTTGTCCAGCTGGGTGGCAAGAGCCTTCTTGTACGGCGACGGCTTCACGTCGTAGTACTCGGTCGGCACCATCTGCAACGGCTGGGCGCCAGGGTGCCCGGCGATGAACTGCTGGTTGACGCGGTTGAGCAGATACGCCTGCGCCGCACCCGCCGCTCCGCCGCCGGTGCCGAACTTCTCCTTGTCCGCCGCGCAGTTCCAGTCCGTGTAGCTGATGTCGTCGAGCGGTACCGCGAACGTCCGGACACCGATGTCCCACAGCGTCTGGAATTTGGCGGTCAGCGCCTTGAGGTCCGCGTCCGAGCTGTAGCAGACGGACAGACCGGGCGAGAGCGCGTAGGTGAACTCCACATGCCGCTGCCGCGCCCGGTCCACCAGCTCCTTGAGCCGCGCCAGCTGGTCGGCGGGATAGGGGTCGCGCCACTTCTCGCGCAGATAGGCGTCGTCCTTCGGCGAGTAGACGTAGAGGTTCATCTTGTGCTCGGCGGAGAAGTCGAGCTGGTCCAGGCGGGCGTCGTGCGACCAGGGAGTGCCGTAGAAGCCCTCGATGACGCCGCGCAGCGGGGTGGCCGGCCAGTCCCGTACGACGGTGCCCGTAACGCGGGCACCCGGTCGGGTGCGGTGCGGCAGCAGCTGACGGAGCGACTGGGCGGCGTAGTACGTCCCGGTGGCGTCCTTGCCGGAAAGGGCGATGCGGCCGTCGCCGATCGCCAGGCTGTACCCCTCGGCGGGCAGCCCGCCGGTGTCCCGCGCCCCCAGCCCGCGCAGCGCCCGCGTCGCGTCCGTCCCGTCCACGTACACGGCGAGCTGCCGTCCGGAGGGTGCGTGCCGGGCGCGGACGACCCGTCCGGCACCGGCGTCCTTGAGGGACTTCTCGACGAGTGCCAGCGCGGGGGCATCGGCCCCGGGGCCCGCCACGACGGTCACGGACGGGGTGATGGTGACCTGGTCCTGGCGGGGGTGGACGGACTGCGGCGTGGGGGAGACCGAGGCGGCGGGCGCCGACCCGGCCGACCCGGCCGACCCGGCCGGGCCCGGCGGCCCGGACATGCCCGTCAGGGGGATCACGGCGAGGGCAAGGGCGAATGCGGTGACCGCGGCGGTACGGGTGCGGGGCATCCTTCGGTCCTCCTCGGTGCGGCGGGCGGGTACGGGAGCGGGGGTGCGCATGCAGGCTTTACCCGCTGGGCGGGCCGGGGCAATGGACTTTCCCACCGTATGGATGGACATCGCCGTCAGGAGGAGCGGCGCGCGCCCCGGCCTTCAGCGGGTCTTGGCGACGAACACCAGCAGGCTCATGAACGCCAGCAGCACATGGGTGGCGACGACGTAGACGAACACCCGCACATAGACGCCGCGCGGCGGCTTGGTCTCGACGTATGCGGGGGCGGGGGTGGGGCCGGCGGGGGCGTCAGGGGTCTGCTCGGTCACGGGTGTACGTCCTTCCCTGGATTCGGTGGTGAGGTCCGCCCGGTCACAGACCGCGGCGGGGGGCCGCGTCGCCCAGGCACAGCTCCGCGGCCCCGCTCTGCAGCAGGGTGTGCACGAACAGCAGCTCCGTCCCGCCCTGTGAGGCGGCGGCGATCCGGTGCGGCGTCAGCGAGTCGAAGTGCGCCGTGTCGCCGGGATCCAGCACGTGCACCGCCTCGCCGAGGGTGAGCCGCAGCCGCCCCTTGAGGACGTACAGCCACTCCTCGCCCGGGTGCACCCGCACCAGGTCGCCCTGCGCCCGCTGCGGGACGTGCACCCGCAGCGCCTGCATCGCCCGCCCCGCGGCGCCCACGGTCCAGTAGGTCCAGCCGCCGGCCTGAGAGGGTTCGGTGCGCCCGGCCCGCGTGATCGGGTCCCGCTCGGGCGCGGTCTCGCCGAGCAGGTCGGATACCGTGGTTCCGTACGTCCGGGCGAGTGCCAGCAGCATCGGCAGCGACGGCTGGCGCTGACCGGTCTCCAGCCGCGACAGGTGCGCGGGTGACAGCCCGACCCGCCGGGCCGCGGCCTCGAGGGTCAGACCGCTGCGCCGTCGCAGGTCCCGCAGCCGGGGTGCGACGGCGGTCAGCTCCTCGGGGGCGGGAGCGGGAGCGGGCGCGGGCGCGGGTGGGGGCGGGGTCCCCCGCTCGTCGGAGAGTCCGGCCGGTCCCGGCTCCGAGTGCCGGTCGGCGGGCGGGTCCGTGGGCGTGTCCGTCATGTCCCTGGTATACCGACCCTTCGCCTCCCGGGCAAAAGTTTTGCCTCTGAGGCAAAGTCGCCCCTGAAGGGGCGGCGTGGGCCGGACCGGCCAGAGGGGGAATTCTGTGAACTCCTTGGAAACTTCGGCCCGTTGGCATTGACAGGGTCATGTCTACGCGCGTCATGCTGGAGGGCATGAGAATCCCCCCACGGATCACCAGGATCGGCGCCGCCGGCGCCATCGCATCGGCCCTGCTCCTCGGCGGCACCGCGGTCGCCGCGCCCGCCGTCGCGACCCCCCACCACGCCGCCACCGCGTACGCCGCGCCGGCGCACGCAACGACCGTGCAGGTGAACGCCGTCGGCGACATCTGCTATTCGAAGCTGCCCTCCCAGGCGCACGACACCCTGGGCCTGATCGAGAAGGGCGGCCCCTTCCCGTACCCGAAGGACGGCACCGTCTTCGACAACCGCGAGGGCATCCTCCCGGCCCAGAGCACGGGCTACTACCACGAGTACACCGTCATCACTCCCGGCTCTCCCGACCGCGGTGCCCGGCGCATCGTGGCCGGTGAGAAGAAGAACGAGGACTACTACACCGCCGACCACTACGAGACGTTCGACCTCGTCGACCGCAGCTGCTGACGGCGGGGACGGGAGCGGCGGTCGTCCACCGCCACGGAGAAGACCGCGGCGGCCGGGGTGCACACGCACCCCGGCCGCCGCCGTTCTGCGTTCCGGGCCCGGGGCACCACCCGCCCGCTCCCGGCGGTGGGTGCGCGGGAGAGGGCGGGAGGGGGCGGGAGGGCACCCCCGCGGAGGGATTGTCAGTGGCTGCCGGTAGCGTTTCGGTAGAAACGAGGAGTGGGCGGGCATCGGCGGCAAAGAGGCCATGAAGCGGTCGGTTGCACCGGCCCGCCCCGGGAAGTGCTGTCTGCGCCGTGGGTCACGGTGGCGGCGTGGAGCGCTGGAGACAAGGAAGGACGGCGAACTGCCGTGTATCGCTGGGAGATTACCCGGGCCGCCCTGGCTCAGCGGGTTTTCGCCATCGTCCGCAGCAAGACCTACGACGAGGCGAGCGCCACCGCCGACACCCTCCTGTCGGCCGGCATCACCAGCCTGGAGATATCGCTGACCACTCCGTTCGCCCTGGAGGCGGTCACCACCCTCACCCGGGAGCTGGGTGAGGACGCGGTCATCGGCGCAGGCACGGTCCTTGACGCGGTGTCGGCCCGGATGGCCGTCGACGCCGGGGCGCGCTTCCTCGTCTCGCCGAGCCTCGACGCCGAGGTCATCCGCACCGGCCACCGCTACGGCGTGCCGGTCTTCCCCGGAGTTTCGACGCCGACCGAGATGGTCCGCGCGCTGGAGCTCGGCGCGGATGCGCTCAAGCTGTTCCCCGCCTCCTCGCACCGCCCCTCCTGGATACGCGACGTGCGCGCCGCGCTGCCGCAGGCGCCGCTGCTGCCGACCGGCGGCGTGACCGTCGAGGACGCGCCGGACTGGATCGCCGCGGGCGCGGTGGCCGTCGGGATGGGCTCCGCACTGTCCGAGGGGGACCGCGACACGGTGGCCAAGCGGGCCGCCGATCTGCTCGCCCGTCTTGCCGAAGTGGCCCCCGATCAGGCGCGGGCGGGTGTCCCCACCGGGCTGTACGACGACTGAGAGCTGCCCGTGCGGCCCTGCCGCGGTCCGAGGTGATCCCACCGACCGGTCACGGGGTTCACCTCGGCCGCGGCCTCTGCCACGCTGAGCGAGTCGATCACGCGATCATGCTCATGACGCAGGAGCCCCCATGAAGCGCGCCGCCACGCTGTCCGCCCTCGCCTGTCTGCTCGCCGCCACCGCCGCGGCCCCCTCACCCGCCCGTACCCCCGCGCCCGCACCGGGGTCCGCCCCCACCGCCGCCCCCGACATCCGGCACCGGGCGACCACGCTGTTGGACGCCGTCCCGCGGCGCGGGGTGCTGCGCGTCTGCACCACCGGCGACTACCGCCCCTTCAGCTACCGCGACCCCAGGACCGGCAAGTACACCGGCATCGACATCCAGATGGCCCGGGACCTGGCCAAGAGCCTGGACGCCAGGCCGCGTTACGTCGCCACGACCTGGGCGAAGCTCGTCGGTGACCTGGCGGCCGGGCGCTGCGACATCGGCATGGGCGGTGTCTCCATCACCCTCGCCCGGGCCCGCGCCGTCGCCTTCAGCGAGCCGACCCGCACGGACGGCAAGACGCCCATCGTGCGCTGCGCCGACAAGGACAAGTACCGGACGCTGGATCGGATCGACCGGCCGGGGACGAAGGTCATCGTCAACCCCGGCGGGACGAACGAGGAGTTCGCCCGCGCCCACATCAAGCGGGCCGCCCTCACGGTCCACCCCGACAACACCACGATCTTCGACGAGATCGTGGCGGGTCGCGCGGACGTGATGATGACCGACGCCGGCGAGACCCGCTACCAGGCGAAGGTGCACCCGCAGCTGTGCTCGGTCCATCCCGACAAGCCCTTCTCCTTCTCCGAGAAGGCGTACGCACTGCCGCGCGGTGACGGCGAGTTCACGGCGTATGTGAACCAGTGGGTGCACCTGGCCACGCACGACGGGACGTACCGCACGTACGAGGACGTCTGGATGAAGTGACCGACGATCCCGTACGTGGCATGACGCACGGCACGACCAACCGGTCCGGCGGTGGGTGCGGGGCCGCTCAGCGGGCCGTCCCGCGCGGGCGGTCGGCCCCGACCGCGTCCTCGTGGCCCCCGTCTCCTGGTTCCGGGTGCCCTAGCCGGTCGATGTGCCCGAGCACATTCACCACCTGCCCGTCCGGGTCCCTGACGAAGAAGCGACGCACGCCCCACTCCTCGTCCCGCAGCGGACGGACGATCTCCGCGCCGCTCGCGAGCACCGCCGCGTACGCCGCGTCCACGTCGTCCACCTCGATGCTCATGTCGGGCATGACCGGTGCGGTCCGGTCCTCCGTCATGAAGGTGAGCTGCGCCGTGGGGTTGGCGGGGGACGCCAGGGTCATCACCCAGCCCTGGTTCATCACCTCCTCGAGGCCCAGCAGTCCGTAGAACTGCCGGCTCCTCTCCAGGGAGTCGGACAGCACATCGGGGACGACGCGGCGGACGGACATCGCTGGCTCCTCGGTCGGGGGCCTCGAGTCTGCCGTGCGAAGGCGCCCGGGGGAGCGGAACGGCCGGCCGAGGCCCCGTGCGGTGCGCCGCCCGCCGCCCGCGCCCCCGCCCCCTCGGCAGCGCCTCCGAGCCGGCCGAGCCCTCCGGCGCCCCGGGGGCGTACCCACCTTGTCCGGACAATGTGACCTCCGGACTTCCCGTCATCTGCGCGGGCGGATACGCTCGCGACCGTGGGGAAACGCGATGCAGACGCCGCGGGCGCCGTGAGCCCGGTCCAGTTCAGCGTGGACCGGAGCAGCCCGGTCCCGCTGTACTTCCAGCTCTCCCAGCAGCTGGAGGCCGCGATCGAGCACGGCAAGCTGGCGCCCGGCAGCCTGCTCGGCAACGAGATCGAGCTGGCCGGGCGGCTGGGGCTGTCCCGGCCCACGGTGCGCCAGGCGATCCAGTCGCTGGTGGACAAGGGGCTGCTGGTCCGCCGCCGCGGCATCGGCACCCAGGTCGTGCACAGCCAGGTCAAGCGCCCGCTGGAGCTGAGCAGCCTCTACGACGACCTGGAGGCCGCCGGGCAGAAGCCCGCGACCCGGGTGCTGCTCAACACCACCACCGAAGCCGACGCCGAGGTCGCCGCCGCGCTGGGCATCGCCGAGGGCGCGGAGGTCGCGCTGGTCGAACGGCTGCGCCTGACCCACGGTGAGCCCGTCGCGCATCTGCGCAACCACCTTCCCGCCGGACTGCTGACGCTGGAGACCGCCGCGCTGGAGGAGACCGGGCTCTACCGTCTGATGCGGTCGGCCGGGATCACCCTGCACAGTGCCCGCCAGGCCGTCGGTGCGCGAGCCGCGACGGGGGAGGAGGGTCGCCGGCTCGACGAGCCCGAGGGCGCCCCGCTGCTCACGATGCAGCGCACCACCTTCGACGACACCGGGCGGGCGGTCGAGTTCGGTTCGCACGTCTACCGCGCGTCGCGGTACGCCTTCGAGTTCCAGCTGCTGGTGCGTCCCTGAGGTCCGGTGCCCCGGGCCGTATGTTCGTCAGAATGTTCTGACAAACCATTGACGTGGCTCCGTGCCCGCCGTTAGAACTCCTCCAGCCGCATTCCCGCGGCCCGGAGCAAAGGCGGTTCCACGATGAGCGGCGTGCGAAGCGCGCGAAGAGTGCGTACGGCCGGACCCGTCACCGCCCGCGGTGCCGCCGCCCTGACGGCGGCCCTCGCGCTGGCCACCGGGTGCAGCGCCGCCGGCGGGCAGGACGCCGGCCAGGACTCCCGTGCCCCCCGGATGACCATCGGCATGGTGAGCCATTCCGGCGCCGGCGACACCTTCTGGGACATCGTCCAGAACGGCGCGGAGCGGGCCGCCGCCAAGGACCGGGTGAAGTTCCTCTACGCCAACGACAAGGAGGGCTCCCAGCAGGCCGAGCTGGTGCAGTCCTACATCGACCAGAAGGTCGACGGGCTGATCGTCACCCTCGCCAAGCCGCAGGCCCTCAAGGCGGTGATCCACAAGGCCGTCGCGCAGGGGATCCCGGTCATCACCGTCAACTCCGGCGGTGAGTATTCGCAGGCGTACGGGGCGCTGACGCACATCGGCCAGGACGAGTCGGTGGCCGGCCGGGCGGTCGGCGCGGAGCTCACGGCCCGGCACGCCAAGAAGGTCCTGTGCGTCATCCACGAGCAGGGCAACGTGTCACTGGAGGACCGCTGCGCGGGCGTGCGCAAGGGCTTCTCAGGGCCGGTCGAGAACCTCAACGTCGACGGCACCAACGCGCCCGCCTCGCAGTCCTCCGTCGAGGCCGAGCTGCAGTCCGACACGTCCGTCGACGCGATCGTCACGCTCGGTGCGCCGATGGCGGCGATCGCCGTCAAGGCCAAGAAGGAGGCGGGCAGCAAGGCGGGCATCGCGACCTTCGACCTGAACTCCGCCGTCGTACGGCTGCTCAAGGACAAGGACGTCACCTTCGCCGTCGACCAGCAGCCCTTCCTCCAGGGCTACGAGGCGGTGGACCTGCTGTGGCTGCACAAGAACAACGCCGACGTGCTGGGTGGCGGACAGCCGGTGCTCACCGGGCCCGCGCTCGTCACCGGCAAGGATGTTCCGAAGCTGGAGAAGTACACCGGACGGGGTACCCGATGAAGCCTCACGGAAGACCGGAACCGGGACGCGATCCCGGGTGGGAAGGGCGGCCGGAGCCCGGGCGGGACCGGCGACCGGACCCCACGAACCGGTACAGATCACCGGTAACGGATACTTGGCCGGTTGGGCCAGGACAACCGAAGCGGCCGACACAGCGACATCAGCGGGAAGGGCGAGTCCTCGTGGCAAGGGTTCGAAGAAGGGGACGCGTCGTGAGCGCCGTGCTGGCGGGGGCGCTCTGCGTCTCGCTGGCAGGGTGCAGCAGCACCGGAGGCAAGCGGGCCGAGGACGCGCGCGCCGCCGCCGCTGCCGGCGGCAGGGCCGCCGTGAACACGCCCAGGTGGACATTTGCGATGGTCACCCATTCGGGTGATGGCGATACTTTCTGGGACATCGTGCAGAGCGGCGCGGAGCAGGCCGCAGCCAAGGACAACATCAAGTTCGTCTACGGCCACGACAAGGAGGCCCAGCGGCAGGCCCAGCTGGTGCAGTCCTACATCGACCAGAAGGTCGACGGGCTGATCGTCTCGCTCGCCAAGCCCAGCGCGATGAAGGACGTCGTCAAGAAGGCCGAGAAGGCCGGCATCCCGGTGATCTCGGTGAACTCCGGGGCCGCCGAGTCCAAGGCGTTCGGCGCGCTCACCCACATCGGGCAGGACGAGACGGTGGCCGGCGAGGCGGTCGGCGAGGAGCTCAACAAGCGCGGCCGGAAGAAGGCCCTGTGTGTCCTGCACGAGCAGGGCAACGTCGGCCATGAGCAGCGCTGCGACGGCGCGGAGAAGACCTTCAAGGGCGATCTGCAAAAGCTCTACGTCGAGGGCACCAACATGCCCGACGTGCAGTCGTCCATCGAGTCCAAGCTCCAGGCGGACCCCGGAATCGACGCCGTCGTCACGCTCGGCGCGCCCTTCGCCCCCACGGCCGTCAAGGCCAGGGAGCAGGCCGGCAGCAAGGCCGAGATCGACACCTTCGACCTCAACGCCCAGGTCGCCGGCGGCCTCAAGGACGGCTCGCTGGGCTTCGCCGTCGACCAGCAGCCCTACCTCCAGGGCTACCAGGCCGTGGACCTGCTCTGGCTCTACAAGTACAACGCCGACGTCCTCGGAGGCGGCAAGCCGGTGCTCACCGGACCCCAGGTGATCACCAAGAAGGACGCCGCCGCACTGCAGGAGTTCACGAAGCGGGGGACCCGATGAGCAACACCGACGCCCCGCCGGTCGCGAAGACCGGTGACGAACGGCTGCTGCACCGCTCGCTGGCGCGCCGCCTGATGGGCCGCCCCGAACTGGGCTCGGTCGTCGGCGCCATCGCCGTCTTCCTCTTCTTCGCCGTCGCCGCCGAGCCGTTCCTGCGGGCCTCCAGCCTCTCCACCGTGCTCTACGCTTCGTCGACCATCGGCATCATGGCCGTACCGGTGGCGCTGCTGATGATCGGCGGCGAATTCGATCTGTCGGCCGGTGTCATGGTCGTCAGCTCGGCGCTGATCTCGTCCATGTTCAGCTACCAGATGACGGCCAACACCTGGGTCGGTGTCGGGGTGTCCTTGCTGGTCACGCTGGCCATCGGCGTCTTCAACGGCGTACTGCTCATCCGTACGAGACTGCCCAGCTTCATCATCACGCTCGGCACCTTCTTCATGCTGACCGGCCTCAACCTCGGCTTCACCAAGCTGATCAGCGGGACCGTCTCCACGAAGTCCATCGCCGACATGGAGGGCTTCGAGTCGGCGCGTGCGCTCTTCGCCTCCCACCTGACCGTCGGCAGCGTGGACATCCAGATCACCATCCTGTGGTGGATCGTGCTGGTCGCCCTCGCCACGTGGATCCTGCTGCGCACCAAGGCCGGCAACTGGATCTTCGCGGTGGGCGGCAACGCGGACGCGGCGCGCGCGGTCGGCGTCCCGGTCACCAGGACGAAGATCGCTCTCTACATGGGCGTCGCCTTCGCCGCCTGGGTCTCCGGCCAGCACCTGCTGTTCTCGTACGACGCGATCCAGTCCGGCGACGGCGTCGGCAACGAATTCCTCTACATCATCGCGGCGGCCGTCGGCGGCTGTCTGATGACCGGCGGCTTCGGATCGGCGATCGGTGCCGCGGTCGGCGCCTTCATCTTCGGCATGACCAGCAAGGGCATCGTCTACGCGCAGTGGAACCCGGACTGGTACAAGTTCTTCCTCGGCGCGATGCTGCTGCTCGCCACACTCCTGAACGCATGGGTCCGCAAGCGGGCGGAGGACAAGTCATGACCGCGCTGATCGAGCTCGACGACGTCAGCAAGTTCTACGGCAACATCAAGGCGCTTCAGGACGTGTCCCTGGAAGTGCACGCGGGGGAGATCTCCTGTGTGCTCGGCGACAACGGCGCCGGCAAGTCCACCCTCATCAAGATCATCGCGGGGCTGCACCGGCACGACGCGGGCACCCTCACCATCGAGGGCGAGGAGACCCGGCTCGCCTCCCCGCGCGAGGCCCTCGACCGCGGTATCGCCACCGTCTACCAGGATCTGGCCGTCGTCCCGCTGATGCCGGTCTGGCGGAACTTCTTCCTCGGCTCCGAGCCGACCACCGGAGTGGGGCCCTTCAAGCGCCTCGACGTGCGCACGATGCGCCGGACCACCCGCAGCGAACTGCTGCGGATGGGCATCGACCTGCGCGACGTCGACCAGCCCATCGGCACCCTCTCCGGCGGCGAGCGGCAGTGCGTGGCCATCGCCCGAGCCGTCTACTTCGGTGCCAAGGTCCTGGTCCTCGACGAGCCCACGGCAGCGCTCGGCGTCAAGCAGTCCGGCGTCGTCCTGAAGTACGTCGCGGCCGCGCGGGACGCCGGGCTCGGCGTGGTGTTGATCACCCACAACCCGCACCACGCCTACCTCGTCGGCGATCGTTTCATCCTGCTCAAGCGCGGCGCCATGGCCGGCAGCCACGCCAAGTCGGAGATCGCCCTGGAGGAGCTGACCCGCCAGATGGCGGGCGGCAGCGAGCTGGAGCAGCTCAGCCATGAGCTGGCCCGCACGGCGACCCCGAAGTTCCCCGGCGGCCACCGGCCCGACTGATCCACCGCCGTGCCCCGCACCGGCTCACGGCCGCGCGGGGCACGGCAGCCCACGCCGCGATGCGCCGGACGTCGCCGGTGATGCACAATCGCACCGAGCCATCCGCAACACCAGCCATCCACGCCGAGGCCCCGGCCTCCCGATACCCGCAGGGACGAGACGACTCTTGCGAGCATGCAGCCGCCGCGACCGTCATGGCATCCGTCACGGAGGACGTCACGGAGAAGGGGTGGGCCGATGAGCATGTACCGGGACCGGGTGCACCGAGGATCCGCCAGGGCCACCGTCCTGCGCACGGTCGGCACCCGTGAGCGGCGCTCGCACCTGACCGCCCCCAGGGTGCCCACCGTCGGTATCGACATCGGCGGCACCAAGGTCATGGCGGGCGTGGTCGACGCCGACGGGAACATCCTGGAGCAGGTCCGCACCGAGACGCCGGACAAGTCCAAGAGCCCCAAGGTCGTCGAGGACACGATCACCGAGCTCGTCCTGGACCTCTCCGACCGCCACGACGTCCACGCGGTGGGCATCGGCGCGGCCGGCTGGGTCGACGCGGACCGCTCCCGAGTGCTCTTCGCCCCCCACCTGAACTGGCGCAACGAACCGCTGCGCGACCGCCTCGCGGGCCGCCTGGCCGTCCCCGTCATGGTCGACAACGACGCCAACACCGCCGCGTGGGCGGAGTGGCGGTTCGGCGCCGGCCGCGGCGAGGACCACCTCGTCATGATCACGCTCGGCACGGGCATCGGCGGCGCGATCCTGGAGGACGGCGCCGTCAAGCGCGGCAAGTACGGCGTGGCCGGCGAGTTCGGCCACATGCAGGTCGTGCCCGGCGGCCACCGCTGCCCGTGCGGCAACCGAGGCTGCTGGGAGCAGTACAGCTCCGGCAACGCCCTGGTCCGCGAGGCCCGCGAGCTGGCCGCCGCCGACTCCCCGGTCGCGTACAACATCATCGACCGGGTCGGCGGGCGGATCGGCGACATCACCGGCCCCCTGATCACCGAGCTCGCCCGTGAGGGCGACGCCATGTGCGTCGAGCTCCTCCAGGACATCGGCCAGTGGCTCGGCGTCGGCATCGCCAACCTCGCCGCCGCCCTCGACCCGTCCTGCTTCGTGATCGGCGGCGGCGTCAGCGCTGCCGACGACCTGCTGATCGGCCCGGCCCGGGACGCCTTCCGGCGCACCCTCACCGGCCGCGGCTACCGCCCCGAGGCCACCATCGCCAAGGCCCAGCTGGGCCCGGAGGCCGGCATGGTCGGTGCCGCCGACCTCGCGCGTCTGGTGGCCCGACGCTTCCGTCGGGCCAACCGCCGTCGTGTCGAGCGCTATGAGCGCTACGAACGGTCCGGCCGCCGATGACCGACAGCGAACCGAACGCCATGCACGACGACTCCCACTCCACGCCGCCGCCGAGCGGCAGGCGCCGCCGCCCCGTGCTGCTGGGGCTGATCATCTTCCTGCTGATCGCCATCCCGGCCGGCTACATCGTCATCTCCGCCGAGCAGAGCCGGGACAGCGGCGTGGGCAAGGAGGCGGAGGCCGCGGCCACCGGGCTCACCAACGCCTTCCCGTCCAAGGTCCAGCAGCGGGTCTACGACGTGCCGGTGCCCGTGGGCTCGACGCCGGTCTACTACTACGAGACCAACTCCTGGAAGACCAGCTCCCTCTTCGTGCAGTTCCGTACCAACGACTGGGGTCTGGACCACTACCTCAAGGCGGTGGGTACGAGCACCGCCGCCCTCAAGAAGGGCGTGAAGACCATTCCGCCCGGACAGGCGGCGCAGGTCGGCTGGGACTTCGGCGTCGACTGGCCCTGGGCGGGCACCGTGAACCCCAAGAAGGCGCCGCAGCCGTCACAGCGGATCATGGTCAGCTACGACGAACCCGGCCATCCGGTCGTCTACACGGTCGCGACCATCACGTTCTGAAATCCTGTCCGTCTCTTCGGCTCCGGGGGCGCGTCGGCGTCCGAGAACGCAGTGGGCCCGTCTGAGAACGCCTCCTGCGGGCCCGGTGCAGAGCCGCAGCCCTCGACCCCAGCCGCTCGATGCGCGTCTCCCCCCCCGGCCTCAGAGCGCGCCCAGCACCTCGTGCAGTGCCGCGATCACCTTGTCCTGGACCTCGGGTGCGAGCGCCGGATACATCGGCAGCGAGAAGATCTCGTCCGCCAGCCGCTCGGTCACCGGCAGCGATCCCTTGGCGTAGCCCAGGTGCGCGAAGCCGGTCATGGTGTGCACAGGCCACGGGTAGCTGATGTTGGGGGATATGCCGTACGTCTTCAGCGCCTCGATGATCTCGTCACGGCGCGGATGGCGGACGACGTACACGTAATACACATGGTCGTTCCCCTCCCTGACGGACGGCAGCACCAGCCCCCCGGGCCCCGTCAGGTCGGCGAGCCCTTCGGCGTAGCGCCGGGCGACGGCGCGGCGGCCCTCGATATAGCGGTCGAGCCGGGTGAGTTTGCGTCGAAGGATCTCCGCCTGCACCTCGTCGAGCCGACTGTTGTGGCCGGGTGTCCGGACGACGTAGTACACGTCCTCCATGCCGTAGTAGCGCAGCCTGCGCAGCGCACCGTCGACGTCCACGTCGTCGGTGAGCACGGCCCCGCCGTCGCCGTACGCACCGAGGACCTTTGTGGGGTAGAAGGAGAAGGCGGCCGCGTCGCCCAGCGTGCCGGCCAGTTCGCCGTGATGGCGGGCGCCGTGCGCCTGGGCACAGTCCTCCAGCACCGCCAGGCCGTGCTCCTCGGCCAGGGCGCGCAGCGGAGCCATGTCGACGCACTGCCCGTACAGGTGCACGGGCAGCAGCGCCTTCGTCCGCGGTGTGATGGCGTCCGCGACCTGGTCGGTGTCCATGAGGTAGTCGTCGGCTCGGATGTCGACGAAGACCGGTGTGGCGCCGGTGCCGTCGATGGCAACCACCGTCGGAGCGGCGGTGTTGGAGACGGTGACGACCTCGTCCCCCGGGCCGACGCCCAGCGCCTGCAGACCCAGCTTCACGGCGTTGGTGCCGTTGTCGACGCCGACGCAGTGGCGCAGGGCGTGGTAGTCCGCGAACTCCTTCTCGAACCCCTCCACGCTGGGGCCGAGCACCAACTGCCCGGAGCCGAAGACGGTCTCGACGGCGTCGAGGAGATCCGCGCGTTCGTTCTGGTATTCCGTCAGGTAGTCCCAGACGTAAGTAGTCACGGAGAGCTCAACCTCCAGAGGGTTTCGATGGGGTGGTAGGGGTCCGGTGCGCGCGGTCCAGGTCGTGCCAGCAGTCCCGGACCGACTCCGGCAGCGAACGGCGCGGCTCCCAGCCCAGCAGGGCGCGCGCCGGGCCGATGTCGACCCGGAGCCAGTCCTCCCGGCCGCCGGCCGCCCGGCCCGGAGTCGGGCGTTCCACTACCCGCGCCGGAATCCCGCTCGCGTCGATGAACAGGTCGACCAGATCGCGGACGGAGACCGCCTCGCCCCGCCCGATGCCGACGGCGACCGGGACGGCCGGTGCGCGGGCGCCGGCGACGACGGCATCGGCCACATCCCGCACATCGACGTAGTCGCGGTGCGCGCGCAACCGGGACAGTTCCACGACGGCCTCTGCACCGGTCCCGGCCGTCGCCAGCAGCCGTTCGGCGACCTGGCCGAGCAGGCTGATCCGGGGCGTGCCGGGACCCGACACGTTCGAGACCCTGAGCACCACGCCGTCGATGCTCCCCTCGGACGCGCCCCGCAGCACCGCCTCACTGGCGGCCAGCTTGCTCCTGCCGTACGCCGTGTCCGGGCGGGTCTCCGCGTCCGCGCCCACCGATGTGCCGGGCGGCACCGGGCCGTATTCGAGGACCGAGCCGAGGTGCACCAGCCGCGGTCGCGCGGACATCAGCGCCATCGCGTCCAGCAGCCGCAGCGTGGGCACTGCGGTGGCCGACCACATCTGCGCATCGCTCCGGCCCCAGATGCTGCCGACGGAGTTGACGACGGTGTCCGGACGCTCGGCGTCCAGCGCCGCGGCCAGCGCCTGCGGATCCGTACCGGCCAGGTCGAGGGTGAGGCAGCGATACGGCATCGACTCCTCGGGCGGACGGCGGCCCACCACCACGACGTCGCGCCCGCGCGCGGCGAAGGCCGCGCACACATGCCGCCCGACGTAACCGGCGCCGCCGAGCACGACGACGCTGCCGCGCGAGGACGGCTCCGGCCCCTGACCGGTCCCGCGTTCGCCGGACCGGGGTTCACGCATCGACTCCGGGCGGTTCACCATGTGACGGGAAGTCGCTCCGGCACCCGCAGCAGCAGGCCCGGCTGCCACCGGACGTCCGCCGCGGGAACGGCCAGGCGCAGCGAGGGCAGCCGCCGGGTGAGCACCTGCAGCACCACCTGGATCTCCAGCCGGGCCAGGGGGGCGCCCATGCAGTAGTGGATACCGTGGCCGAAGCCGAGGTGCGGATTGCGCTCTCTGGTGAAGTCCAGCCGATCGGGGTCGGGGAAGACCTCCGGGTCCAGATTGGCGGCGGCCACGGAGGTGAACACGGCGTCCCCGGCGCGGATGAGCGTGTCGCCCACCATGACGTCCTCAAGGGCGATGCGCGCATAGCCGTCCACCGTGGTCAGCGGGGTGAAACGGAGCAGCTCCTCCACCGCCCCTTGGATCAGTCCCGGGTCGGCGACCAGCGAGGCGTACAGGCGGCGGTCGCGCAGCAGCAGATACGTGAAGTTCCCGATCTGCGTGGCCGTCGTCTCGTATCCGCCGACCAGAAGCCCGGCCCCCAGCATGTACAGCTCGTTCTCGGACAGCCGGTCCTCGTCGTCACGGGCCTGGACCATCGCGCCCAGCAGGTCGTCGGTCGGCTGCTCGCGCCGCTCCGCGACCAACTCCGCCAGATACCCGACGAATTCCTCACCCGCCCGTCTGACCTCCTCGGGCGGCAGCGCGGTCGACAGCAGCGCCTCGGAGAACCGTTGGAAGACATGCCGGTCCTCGTAGTCCACACCGAGCAGCTTGCAGATCACACCGATCGACACCGGAAGCGCGATCGCCTCCAGCAGATCGGAGGACGGGCCCCGGGCGGTCATCTCGTCCACCAGCCGTTCCGAGAGCGCGGCGACCGAGGGGCGCATGCCCTCCACCCGGCGATGGGTGAAGGCCGCGCCCGCCAGCCGGCGTAGCCGGGTGTGCTCGGGCGGATCCATCGCGACCAGCCCGCCGGGCTCCAGCAGCTGCTCCGTGGGGCGGGGGACGTCCTTGCCCGCGCCCGCCGCCATGCTGAACCTCGGGTCGCTGAGCACCAGTTTGGCGTCGGCGTGCCGGGTCACCATCCATGCCTCGCCGCCGTACGGCATGCGGACGCGCGCGATGCGCTCGCGTTCGCGCAGATACCCGTACAGCGGGTCCATGCCCAGCCCCGTGGCGGTGCTGAACGGATACGGCCGTGCGGTCGCACCGGTCCCGGCCGACGCGTCGGGCGGGGTTACCTCGGAGGTGGAGCTGTCGGACGTCATGAGCCTTTCCTGCGATCAGCGATACGGATCCTGCGCGAGTGCCCCGGCCGGCCCCTCATCCCGGCCCGGGTGCGGCGTCCCCGCCGCCGAGCCGCGCGTGATGGTCCCGGTAGTCGCGGTACGAGGGGAGGAGGCCCCGTCGTTCCGCGTCCGCGAGGGTGGGGGCGGCGGCGTCCTGCGCGGAGAGCAGCGGCTCGATGCCCTCGGGCCAGGCGATCGCCAGGTCGGGGTCGAGCGGACTGATCGTGTGGTCGAGCCGCGGGGCGTACCCGGTCGAGCACAGGTAGACGAGCGTGGTGCGGTCGGTCAGCGCGAAGAACGCCCTGCCCAGGCCCGCCGACACATACACGGCGGTGCGGTTGTGCTCGTCGACGGGTACCGCCTCCCACTGCCCGAACGTGGGCGAGCCGGTGCGGATGTCGACGACCACCTCCAGACCCGCGCCCTGCACACAGGCGCTGTACTTCGCCTGGCCGGGCGGCAGTCGGGTGAAGTGGACACCGCGCAGCGCACCGCGGCGGTTCACCGCGACGTTCGCCTGCGCGAGGGGCAGCGGGTGCCCGGTGGCGTGGCTGAACTGCTCGCTCCGGAACCACTCGTGGAACTCGCCGCGACGGTCGGGGTGCACCTCGGGCTCCACCACCCAGGCGCCCTCGATGCCGAGCGGGCGCATGACGCCCCTGTCCTCAGCCACCGTTGCGCCAGTAGGCACCCTGCCGGTCCACCTGATGGATCTCGTCGTGGATGCCCATGCGGTCCCGGAAGTCGTGAACGGCCTGTTGGCAGGCGGGGATGCAGTAGTCGTCGACGATGACGTAGCCGCCGGGCGACAACTTTGCGTACAGGTGGGTGAGGACGTCCATGGTGGCCCCGTACGAGTCGCCGTCGAGCCGCATGACCGCGAGCCGTTCGACCGGCGCGGTCGGCATGGTGTCCTTGAACCAGCCCGGCAGGAAGCGGACCCGGTCGTCCAGCAGCCCGTAGCGGTCGAAGTTCTCCTGCACGGCCTCCAGGGCGGTGGGCAGGCTCACTGCCTCGTTGTACTGGTGGAGGTCCATCTCGACGTCCATCGGGTGGTCGTCCGTCTCCGTCTTGGGGAACCCCTGGAAGGAGTCGGCGACCCACACCGTACGGTCCGTCACACCATGCGCCTTCAGCAGCCCGCGGGCGAAGATGCAGGCGCCGCCGCGCCACACACCGGTCTCGATGAAGTCGCCGGGCACACCGTCCCGCAGGACGTCCTCCAGACACCGGTGCAGGTTGTCCAGGCGCTTCATCCCGATCATCGTGTGGGCGACCACCGGGTAGTCCTCGCCGTTCTCGCGGGCGTCCCGGTCGAAACGGGCATCGGTGATGAGGCCCGCCGCATGCGTGGGATCCTCGTAGATCATGTTGGAGACGACCTTCTTGAGAAGGTCGAGGTAGAGATCTCGTCCGGCGGCGGTGGCGACTGTCAAGGAGATCCTCCAGCGAGAGGGGAGCACACCGGTGCCTGGCGGGTGCCCATGAGGGTTCCGACGCTAAGGACAGCGGACGGCGGAACGCCACTCTCCGGCCGATCCGTATGTCAGGTCGGCCATCACCCTGACCAGGCCCTCCGGTGCAACGGCCGTGCGGTGGCGGCGCGGTGCGGCCCGGCCCGCCGCGGACCCGCGCCGACCTGACGAAGATCGCGGGAGTTTCCTTGCCGCCCGTCGCGGCGGCGTGCTTCGTTGGGCCGGTCACGGCGGGTTGTGCGCCGTGCCGTCATCGATGACGTAAGGGGAGTCCGTTGAGCCCAGCACGTGCTGCCGATGCCGAGGCGCAGCAGGAGACCTCCTGGCCGATGGCCCGCACCTGCCCTTTCCAGCCGCCGGGCCGCTACGCCGAACTGCGCGCCACCACCCCGATCGCGTCGGCCCGCGTCTGGGACACGTCACAGACCTGGCTCATCACCCGGCAGGAGCACATGCGGGCGCTGCTCGCCGACCCCCGGGTCAGGATCGACCCCGCCAAGCTGCCGAGGCTGTCCCCGGCCGACGGCGAGGCCGAGGCGACCCGCTCCCTGCTGACTCTCGACGCCCCCGACCACGGAACGCTGCGCCGCGTCTTCATCCCCGAGTTCACCGTACGGCGGGTCCGCGCGATGCGGCCCGGCATCGAACGGATCGTGGACGGGCTGCTGGACCGCTTCGAGACCCTCGAACGCCCGGCGGACCTGGTCGCCGAACTCGCCCTGCCCATGTCCACCCTGGTCATCTGCGAGCTGCTCGGCGTGCCCTATGAGGACCACGAGTTCTTCCAGAGCCGCAGCGAACGCGCCACCCGGCTCATGGGGGACGAGGAGTCGATCACCGCGCTGCTGGAACTGCGGGACTACCTCGACCAGTTGATCACCACCATGGCACGAGCCGAGACCCCCGCCGGCGGAGTGCTCGGCGCCCTCGCGTCCCAGCGCCTGCGCACCGGCGAACTGACCCACGCGGACGTCCTGGACAACGCCGTGCTGCTGCTGGCCGCCGGACACGAGACCAGCGCCGCCATGACGGCGCTCAGCGTGTTGACGCTCCTCCAGCACCCGCAGGCATGGCAGGAACTGAGCGCGGATCCGGACCTGTTGCCCAACGCCGTCGAGGAACTCCTGCGCTACCTCACCGTCGCCGATGGACTGCGCCGCTCCGCCGCCGCCGACATCGAGCTGGACGGCCACACGATCCGGGCCGGTGACGGCCTGATCTTCCTGCTGGCTTCCGGCAATCGGGACGAGCACGTCTTCAGCTCCCCGGACGTCTTCGACATCCACCGCCCCGCCCGGCAGCAGATCGCCTTCGGCTACGGGCCCCACCAGTGCCTCGGCCAGAACCTGGCCCGGCTCGAACTGGAGATCACCCTCGGCGCGGTGCTCCGCCGGCTGCCCGAGCTGCGCCTCGCCACGGACGTCGACGCGCTCCGGGTGAAGGAGGACTCCGCCATCTTCGGGCTCCATTCGCTGCCCGTCACCTGGTGACGCGGCCACCGAAGTCACAGCGAACGAAGGACGCATGACATGCGTGTAGGCATCGCCAGGGACCTGTGCGTCGGCGCAGGCCAGTGCGAGCGGTCGGCCCCGGACGTCTTCGCCCAGGACGACGACGGGATCAGCCGTGCCCTGACCGAGACACCGACGGCCGAGCAGTGGCCCGCCGTCCAGGAGGCTGCCGCGCTCTGCCCGGTCGGTGCGGTCCTGATGGCCTCGGACCGGGCCACCCCGAGCGACCGGAGGCAGACGCCATGACGCGCGGCACCTGGGCCGGCCGGACCGTGCTGGTCACCGGCGCCCTGGGCTTCATCGGCTCCCACTTCGTCGAGCGACTCGCCGCCGAGGACGCGACAGTGATCGGCCTCTACCGAGGCGACCGGCCGTCCATCCGGTCGGAACTGGCCACCCTGGCAGGGGACCGGCTGCGGCTCGCCCGGGTCGATCTCGGCGACGAGCACGAGACCCGGGCCGCCTTCCGCTACCTGGCCCCGCACATCGATGCCGTCTTCCACTGCGCCGCTCTGGACGGCAACGCCCAGTACAAGCGGGAGCACTCGGCCGAGATCCTGGACGCCAACGTGCGCACCACGGCGAACCTCCTCAACTGCGCCCGCGAGGTCGACGTGGACAACGTCCTGCTGCTGAGCTCGTCCGAGGTGTACTGCGCACCTGACGCCTCCCCGGCGTCCGAGGACGAGGACGTCCGCCGCAGCCCGCAGTACACCGAGAACGGCTACGTCCTGTCCAAGATCTTCGGGGAGATCATCGCCGACCAACACCAGCGGCAGTTCGCCACCCGGCTCTTCCGGATCCGGCCGGGCAACGTGTACGGCCCCCGGGACAGCGCCGCCGGCGCCCACCACCGGGTGATCCCGAGCATGGTCGCCCGCGCGGCCGCCGGCGAGAAGATCGAGATCTGGGGAGACGGCAGCCAGACCCGCTCCTTCATCCACGCCGCCGACCTGGTGCGCTGCGTGCTCCAGGTGGTCGAGACCGGCAAGTACGAGGTGGTGAACATCGGTTCCGCGGAAGAGGTGTCGATCCTGGAGCTGGCCCATGAGGTGGCCACGGCTCTGGGCGTGCCGTCCCGCGTCAGCACGGACCCCTCCCGTCCCGCCGGCGCGCCGGTACGCAGGCTGGACCTCACCCGGATGCGCGAGGTGACCGATGTCGAGCCCCGGACGCTGCGCGCGGGGCTGGAGGACACCGTGCGCTGGTACCGACGCAACGAACGCCCACAACCGAAGTGACCGACCCACGACCTGGAAGGCTCTCCGTGGCCGAGAACACCGACCTCTCCCTCGTGCAGGACATCATCCGCGCAGCAGGGGGACACGCCGCGTCCCTCCGCGAACTGTCGGAACGCCATCCGGCGGACGCCGTTGCCAGGGTGCTCATCGACGAGGTCTGCTCGCGCTGCCCGGCCCCCGTCAACGAGGAGCCGGTGCTGGTCGAGTTCGTCGTGCGCACCGACGGCGAGCGGCTGCCCCACTGGCTCAGCGCCGTCAAGGACGCCCCCGTCCGTCCCGTCGCCCGGGGCGAGGACTTCGTGGCCATGCGGATCGAGTACGAACTTCCGGACCTGGTACGCGAGTTGTTCGGCCCCTCCCGGGAGAATCCCTCCGGCGTCCGGGAGACCACGCTGTTCCCCTACGCGGGCTCCGACGCCGCCGACCAGATCGGCCCCTACTTCCTGGCCGCCCAGCAGGCGACCGCGACCGTACTGGCCGGCTGCACCTCCGCCAAGCCCGACCTGAACGAGCTGACCTCCCGCTACCTCACCCCCAAGTGGGGCTCGCTGCACTGGTTCACCCCGCACTACGACCGCCACTTCCGGCCCTACCGTGACCAGGAGGTACGGGTCCTGGAGATCGGCATCGGCGGCTACCAGCACCCCGAGTGGGGCGGCGGGTCACTGCGGATGTGGAAGCACTTCTTCCACCGCGGGCTGATCCACGGCCTCGACATCGTCGACAAGTCGCACGCCGACGAGCAGCGCATCACCACCCTGATCGGCGACCAGAACGACCCGGACTGCCTCGCGGAGATCGCCGAGCGGTACGGGCCCTTCGACATCGTCATCGACGACGGCAGCCACATCAACCAGCATGTGCGCACGTCCTTCCACGCCCTCTTCCCCCATGTGCGCAACGGCGGCCTCTATGTCATCGAGGACCTGTGGACCGCCTACTGGCCCGGCTTCGGCGGGAACGAGGACCCGCGGCAGAGCGGCGCGACCAGCCTCGGCCTGCTCAAGTCCCTGATCGACAGCCTCCAGCACGAGGAACGGCCGCCCGAGCAGGGCCGTACCCCCAGCTATGCGGACCGCCATGTGACGGGCCTGCACGTCTACCACAACCTCGCCTTCATCGAGAAGGGCGCCAACGCTGAGGGCGGCATCCCGCCCTGGATCCCCCGCGACTTCGACTCCCTGGTGGCCGCATCGTCGGGAGGCGCCGCATGACCGCGTCCCACGACCGATGTTCGGACCACCGGCGCCGCACCGCCGCCGGGCCCCGGAGCGCGGCATGCGCATAGCACTGCTCACCATGGGCTCGCGCGGCGATGTGCAGCCCTTCGTGGCGCTGGGCGACGGGCTGCGCGCCCGCGGGCACCGGGTCGTGCTCGGCGCTCCCGACGCCCTGCGCCCCCTGGTCGAGCGGGCCGGCCTGGAACACCGCACCACCCCGGGCGATCCGGACGGGTTCTTCATCATGCCGGAGGTGGTCGAGGCCCTGCGCCGCAGTCCCTCGATGAGGAATCTGATCAAGGCTCTTCCGAAGGCTCCCGAAGGCTACGACCAGCAGGTGCTCGACGAGATCGAGACGGCCGCCGAGGACGTCGACCTCGTTGTGCACTCCCCGCTGACGGTGGCCGCCGCGTTCGGCACGTCCCGGACACCGTGGCTGTCCGCCTGCTGGTGGCCCGACACGGAGACCACCGCTTTCCCGGCGATCGAGTCCGGCCAGCGCGAAATGGGACCGCTCACCCCGCTGTACCACCACTACACGCATGTACGGGCCGCCGCCGAGGACTGGGTGTGGCGCGGCCCCGAGATCGACGAGTACCGTGCCCGGCGCGGCCTGCAGCCCTTCGGCGGCGACTCGCCCCTGCGCCGGCTCGGTCGCGATCAGCCCCACCTGTACCCGTTCAGCCCGAGCGTCCTGCCGAAGCCCGCCGACTGGCCTGGTCACTGCCATGTCACCGGGTACTGGTTCTGGGACGAGCCGGGGTGGGAGCCGCCCGCCGGGCTGGAGGACTTCCTGGCCGCGGGCAAGCCGCCCGTCGCGCTCACCCTGGGCAGCACCTGGCCGGTGCACCGCCAGGAGGAGACCCTCCGGTACGCCATCGACGCGGCGCGCGGCGCCGGGCGCCGGCTCGTGGTGGTCGGCGGCCCGGACGGGGCGCTGCCCGACGACGTCTTCCGGCTCTCCGGTGCGGACTACTCGTGGCTGTTCCCGCGTACCGCCGCCGTGATCCACCACGGCGGGTTCGGTACCACGGCCGAGGTGCTGCGCGCGGGCGTGCCCCATGTCATCGTGCCGGTATTCGCGGACCATCCCTTCTGGGCGGCCCGGTTGTTCCGGGCCGGGCTCGGCGGCCCGCCGGTGCCCATGCGCCGGATGAACCGGCAGGAGCTCGCCGCGAGCGTCCTGCAGGCGGCGACCGACCCTGCCGTGGCCGCGCGGGCCCGGCGGCTCGGGAAGGCCGTGGCGGCCGAGCGCGGAGTCGACGCCGCATGCGACGTCGTCGAGAAGTGGGCCGCGGCCAAGGGAGTCATTACGGCCGCCGGCTGACGCACGCCGAACGCCGCGGTCCCCGGCAGGGTCACCCCCGCCGGGGACCGCGGCGTCTACCGGCGCACCGTCAGAGAGCCCTGCCGCGGCGCTCCCCGGCCAGTGCTCGCCCCGCGTTCGTCGCGGAGGTCACACCCGCGGCCGGTACGCGGTCAGTGTCACGGAGAGTGTCACACTGCAGGGCTCGGGCAGCAGCGCGATGCGCTCCGCCAACTGCCCGCCGTCCTGGTGCCAGGCGTTGGGGCCCATCCCGACCAGCTGCGGCAGGACCTTGTGGTCCAGGGGCATGGTGTGCCGCGACTCCTCCCGGGCCACTTCGGTGAAGTGTGCTGCGAACCGGTCGGCCAGGCGCTCGTCCTTCTGCTCGCCGACCCGCAGCAGCCCGAGGGTGGTCACCAGCTCCCGCAAGTGGTCGGGCCGGGGCGTGACCACGAGAAGAACGCCCTCCGGACGCAGGATCCGGCGCAGCTCGGCCGGGTTGCGCGGCGCGAAGACGTTGAGGACCACCGACGCGGTGCCGTCGCCGAGCGGCAGCCGGTCCCAGGCGTCGGCCACCACCGCGCTGATCAGGGGGTGCGCCCGTGCGGCCCGGCGGGCGGCGAACTTGGAGATGTCGAGCAGGACGCCCTCGGAGCGCGGGAACTCCGACACCACCCGCGCATGGTAGTAACCCGTGCCGCCGCCGATGTCGACGACGCAGCCGGGGTCACCGGACGCCGGCTGCGGTGCCGTCTCGCGTGCCAGCGCGGCCAACGACTCGGCGATCGGCGCGTAGTGACCGGCGGCGAGGAACTCGGCGCGGGCCGCGACCATGTCGGCGGTGTCCGCGCTGAACTTGACGGCCCCGCGGAGCAGGTTCACATAGCCCTGCTTCGCCACGTCGAAGCTGTGCCCCAGGGCGCAACCGAGCGCACCGTCCGTCATCGTCAACGTGTCGGAACAGTGCGGACACCGCAGATATCGCACTGCCTCATTGCGCATGGTGTCCCCTTGTTCCTCTGCTGTCGTGACAGAAGTCCAGCCTAATCAATGCTCCTCACGTGCCGCTTCGGGGCTGCCGGGCGGGGCTGCCGGGCGCCGGTGGATCAGTACAGCGTGTGGGCGCAGGCCACCAGGGTGCGCAGCTCGATGTTGAGGTAGTTGCCGTGCGCCAGCAGGCCGGTGAGCTGAGAGAGCGTCAGCCAGGCGTAGTCGTCGGGCACGTCCTGGGGGAAGTCCGACGGCGCCTCCACGATCACGTAGCGGTTCTGCGCGTGGAAGAAGCGCCCGCCCTCCTCGGACTGCACGGCGTCATAGCGGAACCGGTCCGTGGGCGCGTTCAGCACCTCGTCCAGGTACGGCGGGTACGTGTCCCCGTCCGGGCCGGAGAGCTCCGACGGCCGGCACTGGACGGTGGGGGCCAGCTCGGCGACGTTCAGGTGCCCGACGTCCACCCGCGCCTGGACGAGCGCGTGCAGGACGCCGTCGAACGGCCGCACCAGCAGCGCCATCAGGCCCGGCGTTCGCGGCTCGATCAGCGGCTGCGTCCAGGAGGCGACCTCCCGGCTGCTCGCGGTGACCTCCGCGGCCATGACCCGGAAGTGCCGTCCGCTCTCGTGCGCGATCTCCTGCCGGGTGCGGTACCAGCCGTTTGCCGTCACCGAGTTCAGCGGTACCCGGTTCTGCACCAACTCCCGCACGGCCCGGACTCCGGTGAACCACATGAGGACCTGGGCCGTGTCGTGCCGTGCCCGGGACGGCGAACCGAAGAAGGACCGGCCGACGGGGGACGCCGCGGCAGCATCGGCGTCCGCCGTGGGCAGGCACGCCAGAATGGACCGGGCATCCATGTTGACCACGTTGTCCAGCAGCAACAGCCGGCGTATCTGCCCCAGCGTCATCCAGCGGAAGTCCTCGCCGGTGTCGACGGCGTCGTCCGGCGCCAGCTCGACGATCATGTTCCGGTTGCGCTTGGCCAGGAACCACTCGGCCTGCTCCGACTGGAGGGAGTCCACCAGCACGCGCGCGCGTCCGGGCTCCATGAACAGGTCCAGGAACCGGATGTCGCGCCCCTTGTGGACCTTGGTGAAGTTGCTGCGGGTGGCCTGGACCGTGGGGGAGACCTGAAGGACGTTGACGTTGCCCGGCTCCATCTTGGCCTGCATCAGAAAGTGCAGGACACCGTCGATCTCTCGAGCCACGATGCCCAGCAGCCCCACCTCCGGCTGCACGATGATCGGCTGCGACCAGCCCCGCTCGGGAGTCCGATCCGTGCGGACGTGCAGCCCCTCGACGGAGAAGAAGCGGCCCGAGGCGTGGTGGAGATTGCCCGTGTCCGGGTGGAAGCTCCAGCCGCGCAGCTCGTCCAGGGGGATGCGCGTCACGTCGAAGCGTCCCGCGCGCAGGAGTTCGGTCAGCCAGTCGGAGATCCCCTCGAACGGCGTGACCGGGCTGTCGAGGGTCCGTGCCGAGACGAGGACCCGGCGCGCCGTGTCCACCGGGTCGGCGGGACGGGCCGCGTGCGCACGGCCGCTCGAGGCGGGAGTGGCGGCCGGGTGCCCGGCCGCTCGGTCGGCGAGCGCCCGGTCGAGGGTCCGGCACACCTCGTCGATCCGGTCGTTCAGATAGAAGTGACCGCCGGGGAAGGTATGCAGGGCGAAGGGGCCCGTGGTCAGCTCCCGCCACGCCATCGCCTCCTCCAGCGGGACGTTCGGATCCCGGTCCCCGGTGAGCACCGTGACCGGACAGTCCAGGGCGGGGCCGGGGACGTACTGGTAGGTGCCCGCCGCGCGGTAGTCGTTGCGGATCGCGGGCAGCGCCATGCGGACCAGTTCCTCGTCCTGGAGGACGGCGGCGTCGGTGCCTTCGAGCTTGGCGATCTCCGCGATCAGTGCGTCGTCGTCGAGGAGGTGGGCGACGTCCCGCCGGGGCACCGTCGGCGCGCGGCGGCCCGACAACAGCAGATGGACCGGGCCCGCCCCGGTGTCCCGCAGCCGACGCGCGACCTCGTAGGCGACCGTGGCGCCCATGCTGTGCCCGAACAGCGCGAACGGGCGGTCGGCCCAGCGCCGCAACTCCGGCAGCACCTGCTCGACCAGCGCGGCGACGGACGGGACCAACGGCTCGTGCCGGCGGTCCTGGCGGCCCGGGTACTGCACCGCCAGCACCTCCACCGTCTCGTCCAGGCCGCGGGCGAGGGACAGGTAGGACGTGGCGGCCCCACCGGCGTGCGGAAAGCACACCAGGCGCAGCTCCGGATCCCCCACCGGGCGGTAACGGCGGAACCACAGGCTCTCGTCCGAGGATCCGGCCGGCGACGGGGCGGCGGGAACGGATGGTGCGGAACGGGTACTCACGTGATGCAGCTCCTCGCGGTCGGCGGACCGCTGTCCGAAACGGTGCGGCGGGGTGGGGGAGTCGAGGCGGGGACGATCGCGGTCAGTCCGGGCGCCGGGCCTCCTGCGCCGCCTTCTTCAGCGGCTCCCACCACGAGCGGTTCTCTGCGTACCAGCGCACGGTGTCGGCCAGACCCGTCGCGAAGCCGGTGCGTGGGGCGTACCCCAGCTCTCCCGCGATCTTGCCGATGTCCAGCGCGTAGCGCAGGTCGTGCCCCGGCCGGTCGGTGACATGGCGTACGGACGAAGCATCGGCGTCGCACAGCCCCAGCAGCCGCTCCGTCAGCTCCCGGTTGGTCAGCTCGGTACCGCCGCCGATGTGGTACACCTCGCCGGGGCGGCCCCCGGTCGCCACGAGCCGGATCCCCTGGCAGTGGTCGTCCACGTGCAGCCAGTCCCGGCTGTTGCCGCCGTCGCTGTACAGCGGCACCGTCAGGCCGTCCATCAGATTGGTGGCGAAGAGCGGTATGACCTTCTCCGGGTGCTGGTACGGGCCGTAGTTGTTGGAGCAGCGGGTCACGACGACCGGCAGCCCGTAGGTCCGGTGGTAGGCCAGGGCCAGGAGGTCCGACGCCGCCTTGGAGGCGGCATAGGGGGAGTTCGGCGCCAACGGCTGGTCCTCGCGCCACGCTCCCTCGGCGATCGAGCCGTACACCTCGTCCGTGGAGACATGGACGAACCGGCCGACCCCCGCCTCCACCGCGGCCTGCAACAGCGTCTGGGTACCCCCCACGTTCGTCTCGACGAACGCCGACGCGTCGGCGATGGAGCGGTCCACATGGGACTCCGCGGCGAAGTGGACCACGATGTCCGTACCCCGCACGACCCGGCCCATCGCGTCCGCGTCCCGGATGTCGGCGTGCACGAACTCCAGGGCCGGATGGCCCGCGACGGGGTCCAGGTTGGCGAGATTGCCGGCGTAGGTCAGCTTGTCCACCACCACCGTCCGCGCCCCGGCCAGGTCCGGGTACGCCCCGGTCAGCAGTTGTCTGACGAAATGCGAGCCGATGAAGCCCGCACCTCCGGTGACCAGCAGACGCATGGGAGCACGGACCTTTCTTCCACGGACGGGGAGGAGAACGACAAGCGGGACGGGCGGGGGAACCGACGGCCGGAAGACGGCGGACTACGCGGCCGGGCCGGCGGTGTGCGCCGCCGCCACATCCATCAAATACCTTCCGTAGCTGGAGCTCTCCAGCTCGCGGCCGAGCTCGTGGCACTGCTGGGGGCTGATGAACCCCTTCCGCAGCGCGATCTCCTCGACACAGGAGATCCGCACACCCTGCCGCTGCTCGAGAAGCTGGACGTACTGGCCCGCCTGGAGCAACGAGCTGTGCGTGCCCATGTCCAGCCAGGCGAAGCCCCGCCCCAGCTCGGTCATCCGGGCCCGGCCCTGGTCCAGGTACACCTTGTTGACGTCGGTGATCTCCAGCTCGCCCCGCGAGGACGGCGTCAGCCGCCGGGCGATGTCCACCACGCCGTTGTCGTAGAGATACAGACCCGTCACAGCCAGGTTCGAGCGGGGCCGCTCCGGCTTCTCCTCCAGCGACAGCAGGCGGCCCCCGGCGTCGACCTCGCCGACGCCGTAGCGCCGAGCGTCCTTCACCGGATAGCCGAACAGCTCACAGCCGTCCAGCCGCGCCACCGAGGCGGCCAGCACGGAGGAGAACCCCGGGCCGTGGAAGACGTTGTCCCCCAGGATGAGCGCCACCGGACCGTCACCGATGTGCTCCTCGCCGATGAGGAACGCCTCGGCGATACCCCGGGGCTCCTCCTGCTCGGCGTAGTCGACGCGGATCCCGATCCGGCTGCCGTCACCCAGCAGCGATCGGAACATCTCCAGGTGCGCCTTCGAGGTGATGATCTGGATATCCCGGATCCCCGCCAGCATGAGCACGGACAGCGGGTAGTAGATCATGGGCTTGTCGTACACCGGCAGCAGCTGCTTGGACAGCGCCCCGGTCAGGGGGCGCAGACGGGTGCCGCTGCCGCCGGCCAGGATGATGCCTTTCATGGGCCGCCGGTCCGCAAGAGTCGTCATCATGGAGTGGTCCCCCCGGTCAGGTGCGTGTCACCTGAACGGGAAGGTGGCGAGCGGTGAGCTGATCCGCGTCGTAGAACTCCACCCCGTCGTGGTCGATGCGGCAGTCGCTGAATTCGTCCAGGACGAGGCCGAGGAACACCTTGGCTTCCTGCCGGGCGAGGAACGCCCCCAGGCAGTGGTGGATTCCATGGCCGAACGCCATGTGCTTGTTTCCCGTGCGGCGGATGTCGAACCGGTCAGGTTCGGGGAAATGGGCGGCGTCACGATTGGCCGAGGCACTCCAGGCGACCACCATCTGGTTTGCCTTCATGGGGTGCCCGAGAATGTCTGTGTCCTCCTTCAGCAACCGGAAGATGTTGTTGAAGGGGCTGCGATAGCGCAGCGTTTCCTCGATGACCCCGGGAATGAGGGAACGGTCGGCCCGTACTTCGGCCAGGGATTCGGGATGCTCGTCCAGGACGATGAACAGGTTTCCGAGCAGAGTGGCGCTCGAAATATGCCCCGCGGTCAGGAGCAGCGCCACGATGTTCACGATCTGCTCGTCCGTGAGCCGCTGACCCTCGGCCTCGGCCTCGATGAGCCCGCTCATCAGGTCGTCCGCCGGTTCGGCCCGCTTCTTCGCGATCTGCGCATACAGGTAGTCCGACCACTCCTTGATGGCCGGACCCATCGTCTCCGCGAAATCGTCCGGAAGGTTCGGGTATTCCAGTCCCTCGTTGTTGAGGATGACGTCCACCCATTCCCGGAACAGGTCCCGGTCCTCGGCGGGAATGCCCAGCAGCTCGGCGATGACGATCACGGGCAGCGGATAGGCGAGGTCGGTCACCACATCCAGCCGGTCCCGGTCCTTCAGGCCCGCCAGGAGCCCACGGCAGATGTCCGAGATCCGCGACTCCACCCGGGCGATACGGCGCGGGGTGAACGCCTGCGAGACCAGCTTGCGCAAGGGCCCGTGCCGGGGCGGGTCGATGCCGCCGAAGGTCCCCGGACCCATCAGCAGGGCCAGCTCCTCGGGTACCGGGAACACCGGCGAGAAGTCCGAGGAGAACACCTGGGGGTTGGTGGACACCGTGAGGTAGTCCTCGTAGCGGAAGACCTGCCACGCCTGACGGGACTCGTCCCAGAACACCGGCGCCTCCGCTCGGCCGCGGGCGAACCACGCCAGCAGCTGCCGCGCATCGGCGTCCGCCGGCTGGGCGAGTGGATGGACGGACGGCTCCGTTCCCGAATCTGCTGCGGTGTCCCTGGTCTGCGTCGTCATCTCGACTCTCTCGTGGGGGCTGGAATCTTTCGGCCGGGGCCAGAGACCGGCGGCAGTCCGGAAAACGCCGCGGAGCGAAGCGCGGAAGCGACCCAGTGGTCAACGTAGGGAATTGCAGGAGGGCGGCCCGGCCACATCCACTGCCTTGCCTGTCCGGCAATGCAATGCCACGCCATGTGCCATGTCGATAGGTCATTCGCTCATTGCCGAGTGAATGTCGTGCAATGCCGAGAAAGTTAGACGGCGGCCTTCTCGGTCCGCAAGACGGGACCTGACATAGTGCCCAGGGCGCTTTCCACCAGGAGCGATGACGGTAATCCGACCCCGCGGGCGACCTGACACAGTTGCCGGACAACTGTCGAGTCACCGTCCCAACCGGAGGTTGGCTGGCGGAGTTGAAGGTCGGCTCGGTGCCCCGGACTCCCTACCCTCACGCCCCTCCCTCAAGCGGACACCGGCACATCGCGCCACTCGCTATGGCTTTGGCTACGGAGACTTGATGAACGCGGAATTCGGTGTGAAGTCCAACGGCGATGACAGCAACGGCGACGGAGCCGCCATCGCGGTCATCGGCATGTCGTGCCGCCTTCCCGGTGCCGACACCGTGGACGAGTTCTGGGAACTGCTGCGCACCGGCCGCAACGAGGTCACCCGGCGACCGGACGGCACCTGGCGGGCGGCCTTGGCCGACCACGGCGGCTTCGACGCCGCGTTCTTCGGCATGTCCCCGGCCCAGGCCGCCGCGGCCGACCCCCAGCACCGCCTCCTGCTCGAACTCGGCTGGGAGGCCCTGGAGCACGCCGGCCTCGCCCCCGACCGGCTCGCGGGCACCGACACCGGCGTCTTCGCCGGCATTGCCTCCGACGACTACGCCACCCTCGTGCACCGCTCCGGTACGGAATCCGGCGCCCACACCGCCACCGGCCTGCACCGCGCCCTCGCACCCAACCGCCTGTCCTACCTCCTGGGCCTGCGCGGCCCCAGCATCGCGGTCGACACGGCCCAGTCGTCGTCCCTCGTCGCCGTGCACCTCGCCTGCGACAGCCTGCGACGCGGGGAGAGCACACTCGCCGTCGTCGGCGGCGTGCACCTCGTCCTGGCCGACGAGAGCACCACCGTCATGGAAAAGATGGGTGCCCTTTCCCCGGACGGCCAGTGCCACACCTTCGACGCCCGCGCCAACGGATACGTACGGGGTGAGGGCGGTGCCGCGCTCGTCCTCAAACCCCTGAGCAAGGCCGTCGAGGACGGCGACCGCATCCACTGCGTCCTCAAGGGCGGTGCGGTCAACAACGACGGCGGCGGAGACAGCCTGACCACGCCGCACCGCCAGGCCCAGGAAGCGCTGCTCCGCGCCGCCTACGCACACACCGGTACCCGGCCGGAGACCGTCCGGTACGTCGAACTGCACGGCCCCGGCACCAGGGCCGGCGACCCGGTGGAGGCCGCCGCCCTCGGCACCGTCCTGGGCGCCGCCCGCGCCGAAGTCGGCGCCTCGCCCCTCGCGGTGGGCTCCGTCAAGACGAACATCGGGCACTTGGAAGGCGCGGCGGGCATCGTCGGTCTCCTGAAGGCCGCACTGTGCGTACGGGAAGCAATGCTCCCGCCCAGCCTCAACTACCGCACACCACACCCGGACATCCCCCTGGAACGGCTGCACTTGGGCGTGCAGACGGCCCTGGACCCCTGGACGGAGGCCCCGGGCAAGCGGCGCGTCGCCGGTGTGTCCTCCTTCGGTATGGGAGGGACGAATGCGCATGTGGTGTTGGAGCAGGCGCCGGAGGAGTTGGAGGAGTCGCCGAGTGAGCTGGAGTTGGCGCCGTTTGTGGGTGCTGTTCCGGTGGTGGTGTCGGGGGTTTCGGGGGCCGCGTTGGATGCGGGTCTGGCACGTCTGGCTTCGCGTGTGGGGGCTGATGGTGGGTTGGGTGTGGGTGATGTGGGGTGGTCGGCTGCGCATCGTTCGGTGTTTGGGCATCGTGCGGTGGTGGTGGCGTCGGACCCGCAGGAGCTGATGCAGGGGCTCAGGGCGCCGCTGGTCGCGGGTGTTGCGGGGTCGGTGGGTCGGTTGGTGTTGGTGTTTCCTGGTCAGGGGACGCAGTGGGTGGGTAT
>NZ_JBICVM010000026.1:0-52443 GCF_043199095.1 Streptomyces sp. NPDC048650
GCTGATGACGCTCTTGAAGGGCCCCTGACCTGGCATTTTGCCAGGTCGGGGCCTTCTGACGGCCAGGCGGCGGACGAGTCGGCCTGTACGCCGGGTTCTGTCTCCCCCGGTCCTTGCGGGCCGAGGGGAGGCGGCCATCCATCTAGGGCTGCCGTTGCCGACAGCCTCGTGCGGTCTACCCGCGGACTCGGGCGGGCAGCCCTCGGTCGTCCGCGCAGAGCCATCATCCCGATCGGGATGGTGGCCCCTCTTGACCTTGCTCCGGGTGGGGTTTACCTAGCCCTCCGAGTCACCTCGGAGGCTGGTGGTCTCTTACACCACCGTTTCACCCTTACCGGGACCTGACGGCCCCGGCGGTCTGTTTTCTGTGGCACTGTCCCGCGGGTCACCCCGGGTGGGTGTTACCCACCACCCTGCCCTGTGGAGCCCGGACGTTCCTCGGGAGGACCGTAAAGATCCCCACGCGGCCGCCCGGCCGGCTCGTCCGCCGTGCCGACCATGGTACCTGGCCGCATACGACGGCTTGACCTTGCCGCAGCGGCAACGTTTCTACTGACCGCATGAGGATCGGAGAACTCGCCGCACTGGCCGGGATCAGCACCCGCACCGTGCGCCACTACCACCACATCGGGCTGCTGCCGGAGCCGGAGCGGCGAGCCAACGGCTACCGCGAGTACGGGCTGCGCGACGCGGTGGCGCTCGCGCGGGTGCGGCGGCTGACCGACCTCGGGCTCGGGCTGGAGGAGGTCCGGGACGTGCTGGCCGACGACGCCGGGCGGGAGCTGCGGGAGGTGCTCGCGGAGCTGGAGGCCTCACTGGCGCGCCAGGAGGAGGCGGTACGGGCCCGGCGGGAGCGGGTGCGGGCGGTGCTGCGGCGGGCGGAGCAGCCGGGCGGGCTGCCGGAGGAGGGGCCGGTGTCGGAGGAACTGGCGGAACTCTTCGCGGAGATGGCGCGCACCTCGGCGACGCTGCCCGGGCCGGAGCCCGCGATGGCCGCCAAGGACCGTGCGGTGCTGGCCCTGTTGGAGTCGGCGGGCGGCGGGGCGGCGCAGGAGCCACTGATCGCGGCGTTGCGGGCGGCGGGCGACGCGCCGGGCGCGATGGAGCGGGCGTATGCGGCGTACGGGCTGATGGACGAGCTGGCGGAGGCGGCGCCCGGGGATCCCAGGGTGGCGAGGGCGGCGCGGGCGTTGGCGGACTGGGTGCCGCAGGAGGCGGTGTCGGCGGTCACCGCCCTGGACGGCGCGCTGGAGGCGGGGCAGGACGGGCGCGGGGAGGAGTTCTGGGCGGGGCTGCTGGTGGGGGACCTCGCGCCCGCTCAGGCGGAGGCGGTCCGCGAGGCCGTACGGATCGTCATGCGGCGGACGCGGTGACCGGGTCGGCGGCGGGACCGCCGGGAGCGGGCGGGCGGATCCGGCGGCTGGCCCGGTACGAGGCCCGCTGGCTGGTCAGCCTGGTGTGCTGGGTGGCGCGGCGGCGGATCGGGGTGGCGGCGGGCGAACGCGCTCTGGCGTACGCGGCGGGGCAGGCCGCGATGGTGTACGGGCTGGCGTTCGTGTGCCTGGTGGAGACGGTAGGAGTGGGCGTGCTGCTCGCGGACCATCCGGTGGCGCACGGCGTGATGCTGGCCCTCGACGTCTACACGGTGCTGATGGTCCTGGGCTTCCAGGCCGCGGCGGTCACCCGGCCGCATGTGCTGGGCGCGGACACCCTGCTGCTGCGCGACGGCGCCCGGACAGCGCTGCGGATACCGCTGTCGGCGATCGCCTCGGTGCGCCACGAGCTCCGGTTCACCCAGGACGACTCCGCGCAGGAGACCGTGGCGATGGCGGTGGGCGGCCAGACCTCCGTCACCGTGGAGCTGGCCGAACCGGTCGTCGCCGTACGGCTGCTGGGGCGACGGGAGGCCGTGCGCACGGTGCGGTTCCACGCCGATGACGCACGGGGCGTGGTGGCGGCCGTACGGGCGGCGACCGCGGAGCCGCCGGCGGTCAGGCAAGGGTGAAGCGGACCGGTTCGTGCCCCGGCTCTGCGGCGGTGAGCCGGACCCGGATGCGGTGGCCGAGGGGGAGGTCCGGGCCGTCGGGGGCGGATTCGACGCGGCCGATGACGGCCGGGTCGCAGAGGTGGACGGTGCCCCGGGTGGGGTCGTCCCGCTCGGTCTCGACCACCACGGCGTCGAAGGTCTCCCCCACCCGTCCCCGCATCAGCGCCGCCTCCACCAGGTCCACACAGGCCCGCTCGGCCTGGTTGGCGCGGCGGGTGCCGTCCGCCATCTCGTCGGGCAGGGCGGCCAACGCGCCGCGGACCCATTCGGCCGGTGCGGCGTCGGCCGAGGCGGCCAGGCACAACTCGGAGGTGTAGCGGTCCACGAGCCGCCGCAGCGGGGCGGTGGCGTGCGCGTACGGGGCGGCGACGGCGGCGTGCCGGGCCGCGTTGGCATCCGGCGCGGTGCCGTCGAAGGCGGTGTAGCCGGCGCCGCGCAGCAGGGTGGTGCACTCCTGGAGGAACGCGGCGTGATCGGGGCGGCGCGGGTCGAGGGTGCGCAGGAGCGCGGCGTACGAGGTGTGGTGCGGCCAGTCGACGCCGAGTGCACGGGCGGTCAGCCGCAGCCGGGCGACCGAGCCGTCCGGGGCGGTCGGCAGCGTCCGCAGGATGCCGGTGCCGGAGGCGAGCATCAGCTCGGCCGCGGCCATGCCGGTGAGCAGGGAGATCTGGGCGTTCCAGCCCTCGGCCGGGAGCGGGGCGCGGTAGGCGAGGGTGTAGCCGCCGTGGTGCTCGACGATCCGCTGTTCGGGGACATGGAGCGAGATCGCGCCCCGTGCGGTCTCCCGCTCCTCCCGCAGCCGGCCGATCTCACGGAGCAGGGCGAGCGGCTCCTCGGCCGTGTTGTCGTCGAGGACCCGCTGGACGCCCGCGTAGTCGAGCCGGGCGCGGGAGCGGACCAGGGCGCGGCGTACGGAGGCGGCGGTGAGGGCGCCGTGCGCGTCGAGGTCGAGCTTCCACAGGACGGCCGGGCGGTCCTGGTCGGGCAGCAGGCTGGCGGCGGACTCGCTGAGGGTGTGCGGGTGCAGCGGGACCCGTTCGTCGGGGAAGTAGAGGGTGGCCACCCGGTGGTGCGCCTCGGCGTCCAGGGCGCCGCCCGGGGTCACGAAGGAAGCGACGTCGGCCACGGCGTAGTGGACGCGGAAGCCGCCGCCCGGCCGCCGGGACAGGAACATGGCCTGGTCGAGGTCGAGGGAGCCGGGCGGGTCGATGGTGAAGAGCGGGAGGCCGGTGACGTCCTCGAGGGTGTGCTCGGTCGCCACCGCGCCGTCGGCGGCCGGGATCCGCGGGGCCCGGGCGGCGCTCTCCGCCTCGGCCTGCGCCGTCGGCGGGAAGTGGTCCGGGATCTCCAGCTTTCCGCGCAGATCGCGCAGCGCGGCGCGCAGCGGCGCCTCGGCTGCGTCGGTCACATGCATATGGCGACGGGGCATGGAACCGAGCGTATGGCGGGCGGGCGCCGCCGGCGCGGTGTGATCGTCCGCCCCGGTCGGGCGCGTTTCGGCCGCTGAGCGGGTTCTCCGGCCGGCCGCCGCAGGCCATACGCTTTCCCGGGGCCGCACCCCCGCCCGTACCGCAGTGAAGGAGAACGTCGTGCTCGTGCTGTTGCCGCCGTCCGAGGGGAAGGCCGATCCGATGGAGGCGGCGCGAAACGCCTCCGGCCGGGGCGGTGGCGGGCGGCGGGCGGGCGCTGGAGCGTCGTTGGACATGGGATCGCTGTCGCTGCCGGGGCTGACGGCTTCGCGTGAGGCCGTGCTGGAGGAGCTCGTCGAGCTGTGTGCGGCGGACGAGGCCAAGGCGCAGGAGGTGCTCGGGCTCAGCGAGGGGCTGAAGGGCGAGATCGCCAAGAACGCGGGGCTGCGCGGGGCCGGGACGCGGCCGGCCGGGGAGATCTACACCGGGGTGCTCTACGACGCCCTGGGCCTGGCCTCGCTGGACGCGCGGGCGCGGAAGCTGGCCGAGGAGTCGCTGCTGGTGTTCTCGGGGCTGTGGGGCGCGGTGCGGATCGGCGATCGTATTCCCTCCTACCGCTGCTCGATGGGGGTGAAGCTGCCCGCGCTGGGGGCGCTGGGCGCGTACTGGCGAGCGCCGATGGCCGAGGTGATGCCGCGGGAGGCCGGGGACGGGCTGGTCCTCGATCTGCGGTCGGCGGCGTATGCGACGGCGTGGAAGCCCAAGGGCGAGGTCGCCGGGCGTACCGCCACGGTCCGGGTGCTCCAGTCGAAGATCGTCGACGGGGTCGAGAAGCGGTCGGTGGTCAGCCACTTCAACAAGGCGACCAAGGGGCGGCTGGTCCGGGACCTGCTGACCGCCGGGCTGCGGCCGAAGGACCCGGCGGAGCTGGTGGCGGCGCTGGACGGGCTCGGCTACGCGGTGGAGGCCGCTGCGCCGGCCAAGGCCGGCAAGGCATGGGCCATCGATGTGATCGTGACGGAGTTGTAGGACGTCCCTCGGGGCGTCTGGTCCGAGGCCCGACGACGTGCGTTGCACTGTACGCAACGTCCGTTGCGAGGAGTGGGGCGGTGGGCGCACTATGGGCGGCGTGACTAGCGCCGCCTCCTCCCCCGTGCCCGCTTCCTCCGAGCTCTCGGTCCTCGGGCTCGCCCCCGTCATCCCGGTGGTCGTTCTGCAGGACGCCGCCGACGCCGTACCGCTCGCTCGCGCCCTCGTCGCGGGCGGACTGCCGGCGATCGAGGTGACCCTGCGCACGCCCGCCGCACTGGACGCCATCCGCGCGGTCGCCGACGAGGTCCCGGATGCGGTGGTCGGCGCCGGCACCGTGCTCACCCCCGGGCAGGTCGATGCGGCCCGCACGGCCGGCTCCCGGTTCCTGGTCAGCCCCGGCTGGTCGCCGCGGCTGCTGGGTGCGATGCGGGACTCCGGGGTGCCGTTCCTGCCGGGCGTCTCGACGGCCTCGGAGGTGGTGACCCTGCTCGACGAGGGCGTCACCGAGCTGAAGTTCTTCCCGGCGGAGGCGGCCGGCGGGACGTCCTACCTCAAGTCGCTGGCCTCTCCCCTGCCCCAGGCCCGGTTCTGCCCGACCGGCGGGATCGGCCTGGCCTCGGCACCCTCGTACCTGGCCCTGCCGAACGTGGGATGCGTCGGCGGCACCTGGATGCTCCCGGCCGACGCGCTTGCCGCGAAGGACTGGGCGCGCGTCGAGCGGCTCGCGCGGGAGGCGGCGGCGCTGCGCGGCTGACGGCCCGCACTCGGCTCACAACGGCGGGCGGGCGGACGCCGCGTGACGCACCGTCAGCACCAGTGCCAGCGGTGCGTCGGCGCCATCGGCGCGTCGGCGCCCTCAAAGCCCCCAACGGCCCCAACGCCCTCAGCACCGTCAACCGCCGCCCGCCGCAAGGGCTCAGCGCAGGTGCGAGGTGTCGTTCAGGAGCCGCAGCGAGGCATTCCCGTCGGCGTAGTACGCGACCGCCGACAGCGACGCCGCGGACAGCTCCATCCGGAACAGCGACTCGGGCGGTGCGCCCAGCGCCAGCCGGACCAGGGTCTTGATCGGCGTGACGTGCGTGACCACCAGCACCCTCCGGCCCGCGTACCGGGCGATCAGCTTGTCGCGGGCGACCGAGACCCGGCGGGCGACCGCGGCGAAGGACTCGCCGCCGCCGGTGGGAGCCGCCTTGGCGGAGCCGAGCCAGGCGTCGAGGTCCTCGGGGAAGCGCTCGCGCACCTCGGCGAAGGTCAGCCCCTCCCAGGCCCCGAAGTCGGTCTCGCGCAACCCCTCTTCGAGGCGGACCTCCAGGCCGAGCCGGGTGGCGATCTCCTCGGCCGTCTCCCGGCAGCGCCGCAGCGGTGAGCTGACGACGGCCTGGACCGTGCCGCGGGCGGCGAGCGCCGCCGCGGTGGCCGCGGCCTGCCGCCGGCCGGCGGCCGAGAGCTCGGGGTCCGTACCGCCGCTGCCGGAGAAGCGCTTCTCGGGGGTCAGCGCCGTCTCGCCGTGCCGGAGCAGGACGAAGGTGGCGGGGGCACCGAGGTCGGGGGCGCCCCAGCCGACCGGCGGAGCGGCGGCCGCGCCCTCCTCCGCCGCCTCGTCGGCGGCGCGCGCGGCGGCACTGCGGGCGGGCGCGGCCGGGGCGTCGAGCGCCGCCCTGGAGTCGCGCGGCTCCCACTGCTTGCCGTTCTTGCCCGCGTCCATCGCCTCGTTGGCGAGCCGGTCGGCGTGCTTGTTCTTCTCCCGGGGGATCCACTCGTAGGTGACCCGGGCGGCCGGGAACGCCGTCTTCGCCTCGGCGGCCAGCGGCTTCATGTCCGGGTGCTTGATCTTCCAGCGGCCCGACATCTGCTCGACGACCAGCTTGGAGTCCATCCGGACGTGGACCGCCGCCTCCGGGTCCAGGGCGTGCGCCGCGCGCAGCCCGGCCAGCAGGCCCCGGTACTCGGCGACGTTGTTGGTCGCGGTGCCGATGAACTCGGCGGCCTCGGCCAGCGTTTCACCGGTCTCCGCGTCGAGGACCACCGCGCCGTAGCCGGCCGGCCCCGGGTTGCCCCGGGAGCCGCCGTCGGCCTCGACGATGAACGTCCGCGTCATGTCCTACAGGCCCGAGTCGGGCGTGCGGACCAGGATGCGGGTGCAGTTCTCGCACCGGACGACGGTGTCCGCGGCGGCCGCCCGGACGTCGTTGAGCTCGGTGATGTTCAGCTCCAGGCGGCAGCCCTCGCAGCGGCGCTGGAAGAGGCGGGCCGCACCGATGCCGCCCTCCTTCGAACGGATCTTGTCGTAGAGCTTGATCAGGTCGGCCGGGATGTCGGCCACGGTCAGCTCGCGCTCCTTGGTGGCGGTGGCGGCCTCGGCGTCGATCTCGGCGCAGGCGGCGTCCCGGCGGGCGGCGGCGTCGTCGGCCTTGGCCTGGATGGCCTCGACCCGTCCGGTGAGCTCGGTGACCCGCTCCTGGGCGGCCTCCCGGCGCTCCATGACCTCGAGGACGACGTCCTCCAGGTCGCCCTGGCGCTTGGCCAGCGAGGTCAGTTCGCGCTGGAGGTTCTCCAGGTCCTTGGGCGAGGTGACGGCCCCGGAGTCGAGGCGCTTCTGGTCGCGGGCGGCGCGCTGGCGCACCTGGTCCACGTCCTGCTCGGCCTTGGTCTGCTCGCGGCTGGTGTCGCTCTCCTCGGTCTGCGAGGCGACGAGCAGGTCGCGCTGCTGGGTGAGGTCGGCCTCCAGGGTCTGCAGCTCGGCGAGCTCGGGCAGGTTGTGGCGCCGGTGCGCGAGCTGGGTGAGCTTGACGTCCAGGTTCTGGACGTCAAGGAGGCGGATCTGGTCGGCGGGCGCGGCGTTCAGCGGGGGGCTCCTGGGGTGTGCGATTTTTCAACGGGGCTGGTGGCGGGGGCGGACGCCGCGTGGGCGGTCCAAGGGTCGGTGACCGTACGGGAGACGTGCGTGCGCAGGCCCCATCCGTGCCGGTCGGAGACCGCGTCGAGCTGGGCCGCGGCCTGCTCGCACCACGGCCATTCGGTGGCCCAGTGGGCGGCGTCGAGCAGCGCCAGCGGGGTCTGCTGGGTGGCCTCGGAGGCCGGGTGGTGGCGCAGGTCGGCGGTGAGGAACGCGTCCACACCGGCCGCCCGCACCGCGTCGAAGAGACTGTCGCCGGAGCCGCCGGAGACGGCGACCGTGCGGATCTCGCGGTCCGGGTCGCCGGCCGCCCGGATGCCCTGCGCGGTGGCGGGCAGCCGCTCGGCGGCGTACGCGGCGAAGTCGGCGAGCGTCAGCGGGTGCGTCAGCTCGCAGATCCGGCCCAGGCCGCGGCGGCCGGCCGGGTCGCTCGCGTCCGGCACCAGGGGGCCGAGGATCCGCAGGTCCAGGGCGCCGGCCAGGGCGTCGGAGACCCCCGGGTCGGCGGTGTCGGCGTTGGTGTGCGCGACGTGCAGGGCGATGTCGTGCTTGATCAGGGTGTGCACGGCCCGGCCCTTGAAGGTCGAGGCCGCGACCGTCGTCGTACCGCGCAGATAGAGCGGGTGGTGGGTGACGAGGAGGTCGGCGTCGAGCCGCACCGCCTCGTCGACGATTTCCTGGACCGGGTCGACGGCGAACAGCACGCGGCGGACCTCCGCTCCCGGATCTCCGCAGACCGTGCCGACGGCGTCCCACCCTTCGGCCCGCTCGGGGGGCCAGAGGGCGTCGAGCGCGGTGAGGACTTCAGACAGTACGGGCACGGGTGGAAGGTTACCCCCCAGGTGTCACGGGGCGCTGGGCCGTTGTCGCGGTGGCCGCCCCGCAGGTGGACAGGGCCCCGGCCGGGAGGCCCCGCGGAGCGTCCTCGGCGCCGCCCGGCGGGGCCGATGGCCGCGCCCCGGCATCGGCTCCCGTCCGCGGCACGGCGGCGATCCGAAGCACAGCCGTCTCGCCCACGCCAGGCGATCCGGACAACTGCCACCCTTATGCGTGAAGTGCGGCAACTCGCGTTGATCGGCCGGAAGTGCGAAAACTACCGTCCCTTCCTGACAGGAGGTGACCACTCGATGACAATCTGTGCCACTGAGGTCTCCACGGCCCTCGGCGCTCCGCACCGCGCGGCGCTGATCATCGCGGCCGACGGCTCGTACGCCGCCCGGCTGGCCCGTCACGACGACGCCGCCGGGAGCCGGTTTCCGGAGCGCTGGACGCTGAGCGGGCCCGAGCCGTACGCCGTCCCGCTGCCCGGCAGCCAGCCCGAGGAACCGGACTGCGAACTGCTGCCGTTCGCCGACGGCCGGGTACTGATCCTGCGCCGGATCGCCGACCGTTTCGCCCTCTCGCTGCTCTACCCCACGGGCCCCGGGACCGGCGAACTCCTGCTGGGCACGGTGGCGACACCGGAGCTGACCCTGCTGCCGCCCACGCCGGGCGGCCGGCTCGGCTACGCCCTGGCGCCCGGCGAGCACAGCACCACACTCTGGCTGGTGCACGGCGGCGCGCACGGCCCCGAGCCGGTCACCGAGGTGCCGGGGCGCTGCTCGGGAGGCGTCTGGCTGGACCGCGGCGGCCGGCTGCTGGCCCTGGACCGGGAGCTGTCGGGCCGCACGAAGACCGTGGTGCTCGACCTGGAGCGGGGCGGCGAGGCCAGCCCGCTGCTGCAGATCACCGAGGAGAGCAACGACCGCCTCCTGCTGGCGGATCCGGACAGCGGGCTGCTGTTGCTGCGGTCGGACGCCCCCGGCCACGACCGGCTGGGCTGGGGCGTGCTGGGCAGCAGCCTGCCGGTGCGCTTTCCCGAGTGCCTGCGCCCGGCCGACGGGTTCGTCACACCGTTCGCCGTCCAGCCCCGCCAGATGCTCATGCCGGAGAGCTGCGCGGTGGCCTTCCGGGTCGACACGGCGGCCGGGCCGCGGCTGGGCGTATGGCAGCCCTCGGGGCGTCGGTTGCGGCAGCTTCCGGCGCCGGAGGGGTGGCTGGCGGGGTGCGGGCTGTGGACGGCGGCCGGCGAGCTGCTGCTGCCGTGCACGACGAGGGCGGTGCCGTGCGGGGTGGCGCGGATGGCCGTGCCGCTGGAACCCGCGGCGGATACGCCCCCGAGGGCGGGCCGGGGCACCCGGGTGGACGTCGCAGTGGAGGCCGGGGGCGGGATTGTCCTGGATGCGGGGGTCGTCAACACGGACTCCACATCATCTGCACAATTTCCGGACAGTGGCGCGGAACCGCCGGAAGCCCCCGCGCATCCCCAGATGTGCAGGCCAGTTCCCCTGCAACAGGCACCTCTGGCAGCCCCCGAATCCCGGTGGAGCGCCATTTCCCGCCAAGTTAGAATTCCGTCGGGGGCTACGCAGCCGGTTGACCCGGCCACCGACAGTTCCGCTTGGGGGCAGCCTCGGCGGTTGCTGGGGGAGGTCCCGACGCGTACAGCTGTAAGCGATCTGACGGAGTGACTCTTTCCATGTCCGAAGCCCGAACCGAAACGACCCAGGCGCGCCCCCGAGAGGGATCCGCCCAGGCCGCCGAGGCGGCAAACTCCGGCAGGCACCGTGGCCCGGCGGCCACGGAAGAGGCCCAGGCCGCAGTGCACGGCCGGCACCGCCGGGAGAAGCAGACCCAGGGCGCGTGACGCGTCCGCTCCGGAGGGCGGTTTTCCGCCACCCGGACGCGCAGCAGCGGCCGTGGCCCGCCGCACCCGGACCACCCGGGACGGCGGCCACGGCCGCTGCGCGTCATCCGTGCTTGAGGGCGAGGACCTCGGCCGCCGCGAAGGTCTCGTTCGGTGGCCGCTCCGCGTAGTAGGGCGTGAGCAGACCGTCCAGCTCGTCGAAGGTGAAGGTGTCCTTCGCGGTGTCGAACTTGGCCGCGATCCGGGGACGTTCGGTGACGGCGACCATCCCGCCGTGGACGACCAGCAGCTGGCCGTTGACCCGGGCGGCGGCCGGTGAGGCCAGATAGCCCACGAGCGGGGAGACGTGCTCGGGCGCGAGCGGGTCCGGGCCGTTCTCCACCGGCTCCTGGAACCCGGCGAAGACGTCCTCGGTCATCCGGGTACGGGCTCGCGGGCAGATGACGTTGGCGGTCACGCCGTACTTGGCGAGCGCCAGCGCCGTGGACGTGGTCAGGCCGACGATGCCGCCCTTGGCCGCGGCGTAGTTCGGCTGTCCCGCGGAGCCCGCGAGGAACGCCTCGGACGAGGTGTTGATGATCCGCCCGTGGACCGGACCCCCGGCGTCCTTGGCGCGGGCGCGCCAGTGGACCGCCGCGAAGTGGGTGGTGTTGAAGTGGCCCTTGAGATGGACGCGGATCACCGAGTCCCATTCGTCCTCGCTCATGGAGAACACCATCCGGTCGCGCAGAATGCCCGCGTTGTTGACCAGGATGTCAAGCTTTCCGTAGCGGTCCACGGCCAGTTGGACCAGCGCACGGGCCTGTCCGAAGTCGGCGACGTCGCCCAGGTGGGCGGTCGCCCGGCCGCCCGCCGCCCGGATCTCGGCGGCCACCTCCTCGGCGGGGGCCGCGGATGCCTCGCCGGTGCCGTCCCGCCCCGGCTGCCCGAAGTCGTTGACGACGACGGCGGCGCCGAGGCGGGCGAGTTCCAGGGCCTCGGCGCGCCCCAGGCCGCGGCCGGCGCCGGTGACGATCGCGGTCAGGCCCTCCAGCGGCAGTGACTGGGGCTGTGGCTGTGGCTGTGGCTGTGCCATGGCTGTCCTCTCCTTGGCGGACGGGGTGCTCGGCAGGCGGGGTGCGTCAGATCTCTATGCAGGTACGCAGCGCGGTGCCGGAACGCATTTGGTCGAGGGCGTCGTTGATCTCGGCGAGCTGGACGCGGTGGGTGATCAGCCCCGCCAGGTCGATCCGGCCGGCGCGCCACAGGGCGATGGCCCGCTCATAGGAACGCAGGACGTCCGCGCCGCCGTAGAGCGAGGGCAGGATCCGCTTCTCGTCGAAGAACAACTCGAACATGTTGACCTGGAAGACGTCGTCCATCGCTCCGGCGCCGACCACGCACAGGGTGCCGCCGCGCCGGGTCGTCTCGTAGGCGGTGCGCGCGGTGGCGGACCTGCCGACCACCTCGAAGACGTAGTCGAAGCCCTCCCCCGCGGTGATCCGCTGCTTGGCGTCGGCCAGTCCGTCGGGCGCGACCGCTTCGGTGGCACCGAAGCGGAGCGCGGCCTCACGGCGGGTGGCCACCGGGTCGACGGCGGTGATCTGGGCCGCGCCGCAGGCCCTGGCTCCCTGGATGACGGAGATCCCCACGCCGCCGCAGCCGATCACCGCGACCGAGGAACCGGCCTCCACCTTGGCGGTGTTGACGGCGGCGCCGAGTCCGGTGGTGACGCCGCAGCCGATCAGTGCGGCGATCTCGTAGGGGACGTCGTCCGGGATGGGGATCGCGCAGTTGGCGGCGACGACGACCTCCTCGGCGAAGGTGCCGGTCCCGGCGAAGCCGAAGACGTCCCCGCCGGGGCGTCGGAAGTTGGGGGTGCCGGCGTTCATGAATCCGGCCAGGCACAGGTGGGTCTGGCCGCGCCTGCAGGACGGACAGCTCCCGCAGGCGGGCAGCCAGCACATCAGGACGCGGTCGCCCCGGCTGAGGCCGGTGACGCCGTCGCCGACGTCCAGGATCTCGCCGGCGCCCTCGTGACCGGGGACGAAGGGCGTCGGCTGCGGCAGCACGCCGTTCATCGCGGAGAGGTCGGAGTGGCACAGACCGGTGGCCCGCACCCGCATCCGGACCCGGCCGGGACCGAAGCCCACCGCCTCGACGTCGTCGAGGACTTCGAGTTTCTCCTGTCCCGTCTCGTGCTGTACGGCTGCGCGCATGGAAAGGCTCCTCTCGGGTTGCGGGCTGTCCCCTGGGGCCGTCCTCCGGATCGGCTCGGGCGGTCCGGAGGACGCCCCGCTAGCTGTGCTCGACGACGGTGTCGGCCAGGACCTGCGCATCGTCGCGGTCGGCCGCCGTGACCGACACCTGCGTTCGGCCCTCCCCCTCCCACATCCGGATCCGCAACGTCTCGCCCGGGAAGACGACACCCGCGAACCGGGTGGTGTAGGCGCGTACGCGCGCCACATCGCCGCCGAGCACCGTGTCGACGACGGCCTTGAGGGTGACGCCGTACGAGCACAGCCCGTGCAGGATCGGGCGGTCGAAGCCGGCGAGCTCGGCGAACTCCGGGTCGGCGTGCAGCGGGTTCCAGTCGCCGGAGAGGCGGTAGAGCAGGGCCTGGTCCTCGCGGATGAGCCGTTCGGTGGTGCGGTCGGGGGCGCGGCCGGGGATTTCGAGGCGGGCGGAGGGGCCGCGTTCGCCGCCGAAGCCGCCCTCGCCACGGACGAAGATCTGGGTGTCGCAGGTCCACAACGGGCCGTCCGCGTCGGCGACTTCGGAGCGCAGCACGATGACGGCCGCCTTCCCCTTGTCGTGGACCGCGGGGACGGTGGAGGTCTGGACGGCGCGCCCGCTGACCGGGATGGCACGGTGGACGGTGACCTTCTGGCCGCCGTGCAGCACGGCGGCCAGGTCGACGTCGATACCGGGGACGGACAGTCCGCCGGACACCGCCGTCCCTTCCCCAGGCTCTCGGCTCCCCTCGGGCAGGGAAGACCCCGAGCCGGCGACGGTCGCGAAGCTGGGCAGGACGTGCAGTGCGCTCTCCAGGGTGTAGCGCAGCTCGTCGGGGTCGGTGGCAGGGTGTGGCTTGTCCGGTGTGGCGGCGCCGGCGCCGATGCCCAGGTGGTAGAGCTGGACGTCCTTGTGGTCCCAGGCGAGTTCGGTGGTCCGCGGCTCGGCGGATGTGGCCTTGGCGGCGTCGATGGGCATGGGGCGGTAGCTCCTTCACCACGGTGCCAAGACCCCGGCCCGGCCGTCCGCACCGTCGGCCGTGCCGGGGTCGTTTCGGGTCGGCCCGACGGCGTCCACCGGCGCCCTGCCGGCACACTTCTAGAACGCGTTCTAGCCGATGGCCCTCATGTATAGCCGATCCGTCGGGCACCCGGAAGCCCCCTGACGCACAGTCAGGTACGAGCCGACGGGGGACGCCCTCGTCCCCGCGCCGGGATGCGCCCCGTACCCGCCCCCGCGGACCCGTGACATTTGTCAGGGCGCATCCCCCACATTCGCCTCTGCCCCGGCCGCCCCGACGCTCCGTAGCGTCGGGGACAGACATTCGACGGGGAGGCCGGACATGGCATCGGGCACGGCATCGGGCAGCACACGGACGGCGCAGCCGGCGGGCTCGCGGGGGGCGACCGGCACCGCGCCGGCGGTGGAGTTCTCGGGAGTGAGCAGGAGTTACGGCGCGGTGCGTGCCGTGGACGGGCTGGACCTGGAGATCGCGACGGGCGAGACGGTGGCGCTGCTCGGGCGCAACGGCGCGGGGAAGTCCACCACCCTCAACATGCTGCTGGGGCTGCTGCCGCCCGGTGCGGGGACGGTGCGGCTGTTCGGCGGCACCCCGGAGACGGCGGTGCGGGCGGGCCGGGTGGGCGCCATGCTGCAGGACGGCAAGGCGATCCCGCGGGTCACCGTCCGCGAGCTGATCACCTTCGTCGCCGCCACGCACCCCCACCCCATGGAGGTCACCGAGGCCCTGGAGCTGGCCGGCCTCGGCGAGTTCGGCGGGCGGCGGGTGGACCGGCTGTCCGGCGGGCAGGCCCAGCGGGTCCGCTTCGCGGTGGCGCTGGCCGGCAACCCCGAGCTGCTGGTGCTCGACGAGCCGACCGCGGCGCTGGACGTCGAGGCCCGCCGCGCCTTCTGGCGCTCGATGCGGGCGTACGCGCGGCGCGGCAACACCATCGTGTTCTCCACCCACTATCTGGAGGAGGCGGACGAGCACGCCGACCGGATCGTGGTGATCGACGGCGGCCGGGTGGTCGCGGACGGCAGCGGCGAGGCGATCAAGCGGCGGGCCGGCGGCTCCCGGGTCTCCTTCGACCTCGCGGGCGCGGCGACCGAGCCGCTGCCCGGACTTCCCGGCGTGAGCGCCGTGGAGGTACGCGGGGACCGCGCGCTGCTGCGGACCACGGACTCCGACGCAACGGTCGTGGCCCTGGCCGGGCTCGGGCTCGTCCGCGCGCTGCAGGTCACCCCCGCCAGCCTGGAGGACGCCTTCCTCACCCTCACCTCGGGCGAAGCCACCCCCCACTCCCCGGCGCGCGCCGCCACCGGCAGCCGGTCCGCGAAGGAGCTCGCGTGATGCTCGACTACATCCGCCTCGAAGTGCGCCGTACCCTGCGCGACAGGGGCTTCGTCATCTTCGGCGTCGGGATGCCGGTGCTGATGTACGTGCTGATGACCAACATCGGTGCGGGTCCCGGCGGCGCCGGCATGGAGTGGAAGATCGGCTCGATGGTCGGCATGGCCGCGTACGGCGCGCTGGGCGCGGCGATCGGCACGGGCACGGGCGTCGCCGAGGACAAGCAGCTGGGCTGGCTGCGGCAGCTGCGGATCACCCCGCTGAGCCCGATCCGCGTGGTCGTGGGCCGCGGGCTGGCCGGCTCGGTGACGGTGCTGCCGGCCATCGCCGCCGTGCTGCTGGTGGGCGCGCTGGTCAATGACGTCCGGATGCCCGCCTGGCAGTGGGCCGCGCTGGCCGGACTGCTGTGGATCGGCACCGCTCCCTTCACCCTGCTCGGCCTCGGCAACGGCTACCGCCTCTCCGCCCAGTCCACCGGCGTGATCAACACGGGCTGCATGCTGCTGCTGTCGATCATCGGCGGCCTGTGGTTCCCGGCCGAGCTGTTCCCCGGCTGGCTGCGCTCGCTGTCCTCCTGGACGCCCGGCAACCGCTTCGCCGAGCTCGGCCAGAGCGTCACCCAGGGCGGCGCACCGGGCCTGGGCACGGTGGCGGTGCTGGCCGCCTGGCTGGCACTCTTCGGCGGATACGCGGTGTACGCGTACCGTCGGGCCGCACGAACGGTGTGATCGACGATGGCGCAGACCTGGGAAGCGACAGTGCAGCACACGAAGCAGCGGGCCGCCGGCGGCGAAGAGCCCGCCAGCGCGGAGGGCACCGGCGACGGCGCGTGCCGGCCGAGGTGGCCGGGCGGGAAACCGGACAAGGGGCCGGGCAAGTACGCCTTCCTGCCCTGGCTGCTGATGGGCCTGGGTGCCTTCTCCAACATCATCCAGGGCAAGACGGGCAGCCCCTGGCTGGCCGGCCTGGGCCTGCTCGCCTTCAACTCCCTCTACATCAGCGTCGTCTGGTCGTCGTTCAACCCCCGGCTGCGCGACTCCCGCCGTCCGCTGATCGCCCTGGGGCTGCTGACCGCCGTCACCTTCGCCATCGCGCTCGGCTTCCGTGACAACTGGTTCCTGTTCTTCCCGCTGCTGTCGCTGGCCTCCGGCACGGTGCGCGCGCTGCGCGGCAAGAAGCTCGCCCTCTGGCTGATCGCGCTCAGCGGCGCGGCCGGGTACTTCTCCGGCTGGCACGAAGGCAGCGGTCCCGGAGGCGCATTCGGCATCGGGTACGGCACGTTCCTGTCCGGCACGGTGACCGCCACCGTCCTCAGCCTCTTCGACACCATCCAGGAGCTGAACACCACCCGCCAGGAGCTGGCCCGCAGCGCCGTGGAGAAGGAGCGCCTGCGCTTCTCCCGCGATCTGCACGACCTGCTGGGCCACACCCTGTCCGTGGTGGTGGTCAAGGCCGAGGCGGTCCGCCGACTGGCGCCGCGCGATCTGGAGGCGGCGCTCGGCCAGGCCGCCGACATCGAGGCCGTCGGCCGGCAGGCGCTGACCGAGATCCGCGAGGCCGTCACCGGCTATCGCGAGGGCAGCCTGACCACCGAACTGGACCGGGCCCGCTCGGTGCTGGAGGCGGCCGGTATCGAGCCCGTCGTACGACAGGCCGGGCCGCCGCTGCCCACCCAGGCCGAGGCGCTGCTGGGCTGGGTGGTCCGTGAGGGCGTCACCAACACCGTCCGGCACAGCCGCGCCACCCGCTGCGAGATCGACGTCCATGCCGATGAGGACCGGGTACGGCTGACGATCACGGATGACGGGCGCGGTCCCGTAAGCTCCGATACCGCCCCGACACACGGCCGGTCCTGGATACGGGACCGGGTGCCGGGGCGCGGCGGCAGGATGGACGGCGGCGCGGGGAGCGACCGGGACGGCGGAAGCGGCGGGGACGACCCGGCCGGCCCGGACGCTACGGGGCGCGCGACGGGGCCTGGCGGTTCCGGTCCGGTGGGCGGCACGGGTCTGAGGGGGCTGGCCGAGCGGCTGGCCGCGGCGGGCGGCACGCTGCGCACCGGCCCCGACGGCCGGACCGGCTTCCGGGTCGCGGCCGAACTGCCGGTGGGCACGGGCGATATGGCGGATGCGGAGGAGTTGACCAGGTGATCAAGGTCCTGCTGGCAGAGGACCAGGGGATGATGCGGGGCGCGCTGGCGCTGCTGCTCGGCCTGGAGGAGGACATGGAGGTCGTGGCCCAGGTCGCGGCGGGCGATCAGATCGTCGCCGCGGCCCTGGACACCCGCCCCGACATCGCGCTGCTGGACATCGAGCTGCCGGGCCGCAGCGGCCTGGACGCCGCGGCCGACCTGCGCGGTCAACTGCCGTCCTGCAAGGTGCTGATCGTGACGACCTTCGGCCGGCCCGGCTATCTGCGCCGCGCGATGGAGGCCGGGGCGTCCGGATTCCTGGTCAAGGACGGCCCCGTGGAGGAGCTGGCGGCGGCGATCCGGCGGGTGCTGGCCGGGGAACGGGTCATCGACCCCGGCCTCGCCGCCGCTGCCCTGAGTGCCGGGCCCAATCCCCTCACCCAGCGCGAACGCGATGTGCTCACCGCGGCCGTGGACGGCGCCACGGTCGCCGACATCGCCGCCAAGCTCCATCTGTCGCAGGCCACCGTCCGCAACTACCTGTCGGCGGCCATCGGGAAGACCGGCACCCGCAACCGCATGGAGGCCGTACGGGCGGCCCGGCGCAACGGGTGGTTGTGAGCGGGGGGGGTGGTGAGCGGGTGGTGTGAGCGGGTGGTGGTGGGCAGGGGGGCAGGGGCCGGCGTGGGGCCCGGCGGGGCCCGTCAGCCGGGCGCGACGTCCGACCGGCGGCGCGGCAGGGCGAGGACCATCAGCGCGATGCTGCCCAGCAGCACCACCGAACCGACCTGGAACGCCAGGCCGTAGCCGTCCGCCAGCGCCGCCCGGCCGTGCCCGGCGGCGATCCGGGTGGCGGCGACGGTGGACAGGACCGACAGGCCGAGCGCGCCGCCCATCTGACGGGAGGTGTTGATCAGGCCCGAGACCAGGCCCTGGTCGGCGGGGTCGGCCCCGGAGGTGGCGATGGAGGCGACCGGTGTGGCGGTCAGCCCGGCGCCGAGCGCCATCAGGATGCCCGGGCCCAGGATGGTGCCGAGGTAGGTGCCGTCGGCGTCCATCGCGCCCTGCCAGACCATGCCGGACGCGGAGATCACCGCGCCCGTGACGGCCAGGCTCTTGGCACCCACCCGGTTCATCAGCCGCGGCGCGGCTTTCGAGCCCAGGACGATGGACAGCGAGTGCGGGATGAAGGAGAGTCCCGCCTGCAGCGGCGTGTAGGCCAGCACGTTCTGCGTGTAGAGGGACAGGAAGTACCACATCGAGAACATCGCGGCGCCGGCCAGCACCATCGCCGCGTTGGCGGAGGAGACCGAGCGCAGCCGGAAGAGCCCCAGCGGCATCAGCGGGGCCTTGGTGCGCGCCTCGACGGCGATGAAGGCGGCGACGACGAGGAGCCCGGCGGCCAGCGGCAGCAGCGCGGACGCCGAGGCCCAGCCGGCCGTCTCGGTCTGCACGATGCCGTACGCCACCAGGCCGAGCCCGCCGGTCACCAGCAGCGCGCCGGGCACGTCCAGCCGCCGTCCGGAGTCCTGCCGGCTCTCGGTGAGCCACCGCACGGCACCGGCCAGCACCAGGGCTCCGACCGGCACGTTGATCAGCAGCACCCAGCGCCACGACAGGTATTCGGTGAGCACCCCGCCGACCAGACCGCCCACCGCGCCGCCGCCCGCACCGACCGCCGTCCAGGTGGCGATGGCCTTCGTACGGGCCGGGCCGGACGGGAACGACGTGGTCAGGATCGTGAGGGTGGCCGGCGCGAGCACCGCCGCACCGATGCCCTGGACCGTGCGCGCGGCGACCAACTGCCAGGGCTCGCGGGCGAGGCCGCCGGCCAGGCTCGCGAGGGTGAAGAGGGCCAGGCCGACGACGAAGATCCGCTTACGGCCGAAGAGGTCGGCCGCCCGGCCGCCCAGGAGCATGAAACCGGCGAAGGTGATGACGTAGGCGTTGACGATCCACTGGAGGCCCAGTTCGCTCAGGCCGAGCCCGGTCCGCATCGCGGGCAGCGCCACGTTCACCACGGAGACGTCCAGCACCACGAGGAACTGTCCCGCGCAGACCAGGAGCATCACCAGCCAGGGTGGTGCGGCCGTGCGTCGTGCGGATGCGGACAGGGTCGTGGGGGTGGCTATCGGGGGCATGCGGAACATGCTCGCATCGGCATGTGCCCGGCGCATCGGGATATCGGTGCATCCGCCACCTGTCCACAGACCTAGGGCGCGGGACGTAGCCGGGGCGGGGACCGACGCTTCGCCCGGTGGGGTCGGCAGCGGGGCCGTTGCTCCATGAACCACTGGATTCGGAGGCGCGCCCCGCAACCGCCCCCGCTCACCTCCGCAGCAGCGTGACCACCGCCGCGCCGCCCAGCCCGATGTTGTGCGCGAGACCCACGCGTGCCCCCGGCACCTGCCGCTCCCCCGCCGTCCCCCGCAGCTGCCACACCAGCTCGGCGGCCTGGGCCAGTCCGGTCGCGCCCAGCGGGTGGCCCTTGGAGATCAGGCCGCCGGACGGGTTGACCACCCAGCGTCCGCCGTAGGTCGTGGCCCCGTCGGCGACCAGCTTGCCCGACTCACCGTCGGCGCACATGCCCAGCGCCTCGTAGGTCAGCAGCTCGTTGATCGAGAAGCAGTCGTGCAGTTCGATGACGTCCACGTCCTCGATGCCCAGGCCGCCGGCCGCGTACGCACGGCGGGCCGCGGTCCGCGACATCGGCTTGCCGACGACGTCGATGCAGGAGCCGGCGGCGAAGCTCTCCTCGGTGTCCGTGGTCATGGCCTGGGCGACGATCTCCACCGCCCGGTCGGCCAGCCCGTGTTCGCGCACGAAGCGCTCGGAGGCGATCACCGCCGCGGCCGAGCCGTCGGAGGTCGGCGAGCACTGGAGCTTGGTCAGCGGCCGGTGGACGGTCCTGGCGGCGAGGACCTCGTCGACCGTGTAGACGTCCTGGAACTGGGCGTTGGGGTTGTGCGCCGAGTGGCGGTGGTTCTTGGCGCCGACCGCGGCGAGCTGTTCGGCGGTGGTGCCGTGGCGCTCCATGTGCTCGCGGGCGGCGTTGCCGAAGATCTGGGCGGTGGGCGGGGTCATCTCGAATCCGTGGGCGGCCGCCATCACGCCGTAGTGGCGGGCGACCGGCGAGGTGGCGAAGTCGCCGCCGTCGGCGCCGCCGCCCAGCGCGCCGCGCTTCATCTTCTCGAAGCCGAGCGCCAGCACGCAGTCGTTGAGGCCGGACTCGACGAACTGGCGGGCCATCATCAGCGCGGTGGAGCCGGTGGCGCAGTTGTTGTTGACGTTGTAGACGGGCACGCCGGTCAGCCCCAGTTCGTACGCGGCGCGCTGCCCGGCCGTCGAGGGCTGGTAGCAGTAGCCGACCGGTACCTGCTCGACCTCCTCGTAGCCGATCCCGGCGTCGGCGAGGGCCTTGCCACCCGCCTCCTCGGCCATGTCCCAGTACTGCCAGTCGCGGGTCTCGGGCTTCTCGAACGGGGTCATCCCGACGCCGACGATGTACGCCTTGCCAGCCATGCGGATCCTCCTGGAGGTCCGGGGGTCAGATGAGGGGGCGGGGTTCCGGGTCGCGGGGCAGGCCCAGCAGCCGTTCCGCGACGACGTTCAACTGGACCTGGGTGGTGCCGCCCGCGATGGTCAGGCAGCGCGACATCAGGAAGCCGTGCAGGGCGCGTTCGCCGGCGCCCTCGCGCACCGCGCCGGCCGGTCCGAGCAGTTCCAGCGCCAGCTCGGCGACCTTCTGCTGGTGCGGGGTCTGTACCAGCTTGCGGATGCTGGCGCCGGCGCCCGGTTCCAGGCCGGACACCTGCCGGAGCGTGGTGCGCAGCCCGATGCAGCCCAGCGCGTGCGCCTCGGCGGCCAGCGCGCCCACCCGGGCCCGTACGGATCCGTCCAGCTCCGCGGAGCGGGCGATGAGCGCCTCCAGACCGGTGTCGAAGGTCAACTGGTCGGCCATGTGGACGCGTTCGTTGTCCAGGGTGGTGCGGGCGACCCTCCAGCCGTTGTCGACCTCGCCGACCACGGCGTCGGCGGGGAGCAGCACCTCGTCGAAGTAGACCTCGTTGAAGAGCGCGTCGCCGGTGATCTCCCTGAGCGGGCGGACGTCGATCCCCGGGCTCTTCATGTCGACGAGGAAGAACGTCAGGCCCTTGTGCTTGGGCGCCCGGGGGTCGGTGCGGGCGAGGAGGATGCCGTGATCGGCCCACTGGGCGGCCGAGGTCCACACCTTCTGGCCGGTGATCCGCCAGCCGCCGTCCGCCGTGCGCTCGGCGCGGGTCCGCAGCGCGGCCAGGTCCGAGCCGGCCTCGGGCTCGGAGAACAGCTGGCACCAGAGCAGATCGCCGCGCAGCGAGGGCAGCAGATAGCGGTCCTTCTGCTCCTGGGTGCCGTGCGCGATGAGGGAGGGGACAACCCAGGTGGCGATGCCCAGGTCGCTGATCTCGACCCCGGCCGCGGTCAGCTCCTGCTGGATGGCGAGTTGCTGTACGGGGGAGGCGCCCAGTCCGTAGGGCTCGGGGAGGTGGGGGGCGGCGTATCCGGTGGGGGCAAGTGCGCGGCGGGCGGCAGCGGGATCGAGGCCGCGGACGGCGTCGACGGCCGTACGGGCCGCCTCCCGGTGGTGCGCCGCTTCCGGCGGGAGGTCCAGGCTCAGCCGGCGGCGGGCGCCGTCCGCGCCGTAGCGGGCGGCCCGCAGGCGGTGGCTGTCGCCGCTGCCGAGCAGCTGGCGGGCCACAGTGGCCCGGCGCAGGTGGAGGTGGAGGTCGTGTTCCCAGGTGAAGCCGATGCCGCCGAGGATCTGGAGGCAGTCCTTGGCGCAGCTGTGGGCGGCGTCCAGGGCGGTGGCGGTGGCCAGGGCGGCGACCAGGCCGCGGACCGCGGGTTCCTCGTCCAGGGCGCGGGCGGCGTCCCAGACCAGGGCGCGGGCCTGTTCGGTGCGGACGAGCATGTCGGCGCACAGGTGCTTGACCGCCTGGAACTGACCGATCGGGCGGCCGAACTGTTGGCGCACCGCGGCGTGTTCGGCGGCGGTGTCCAGGGCCCAGGCCGCGGTGCCGCAGCTCTCGGCGGCCCACAGCACCCCGGCCAGGTCGCGGACGAGGGCGCTGTCGACGGTCAGCCGGCGGCCGGCGGGCACCGGGACGCCGGCCGCGCTCACCTCGGCGGTCGGCCGGGTGGGGTCGGCGCTGTCGTGGACGCGTACGGTCAGCGCCGCGGCGTCGACCGCCAGCCATACGGTGCCGGTGGAGCCCTCCGCGGCCAGCACGATCAGGTCCGCGTCGCCGCCGGCCGGGACCGGGGGCGCGGTGCCGTCCAGGACGTAGCCGTCGGCCCCTTCGACGGCGGTGAGGTAGCCGGGGCCGAGCGCGACGGCGCCGAGCAGTTCGCCCTTCGCCAGGGACCGGACGAGGTCCCCTTGGCCGCCGCGGCGCAGGAGTTCGGCGGCGAGGGTGGTGGGCAGAAAGGGGCCCGGGAGCGCGGCGCGGCCCATCTCCTCCAGGACGACGGCAAGGTCGAGCAGTTGGCCGCCGCCCCCGCCGTCGGCCTCCGGCAGATGGGGGCCGAGCAGGCCCTGTGCGGCGAGCTCGTCCCAGTACCCGGGCCTGCCGTGCCGGCCCGGCGGGCCCTCGAGCAGTGCGCGGACGGCTTCGGCCGGTACGGCCCGGGCGGCCCAGCCGCGTGCCGCCTCGGCCAGATCGCGGTGCTCCTGTGTGATTCCGATGCCCATGCGGGGCAGAGTAGAACACGTTTCATTCTGACGGAAGGTCAGATGACGGTCCGGGTTGCCGCAGCGCTCCCCGGGCGCCGTGCACATTCGAAAGGAAACGATGCGGATCCGAACGGGAAACAGTTCGGTGAATTTCCATCACCGTGCAGCCAATACCTTCCACTCGCGCACTCCCCCGCCCTCCTGGATTCGCCACATTCGGGCATCCGGGAATCGACCGACCGAAAATACGACTCCCGGTGTCGATATCCGGAATCGGAATATGTGATTCCGGCCGGACCTCGATATGCCGGGCCGGCGGGGTACCCGCACGGCGCCCGCCCGGCCCGGTACGGCAGCATGAGCCACTCGACGACCATCACCAGGAGGAAGCCCATGGCTCCGACGGCTCCGCAGCCCGACATACTCGCCGCGTTCGAGGCCGCGAAAGGCTTCATGCCCGTGGACGAGGGGCTCGCGCTGCACGGCGCGGCGGTCGAGGCGGCGGGACTCGGGCTGCCGCTGGTGGAGGTCGGGACGTACTGCGGCCGGTCCACGATCCTGCTCGCGGACGCCGCGCGCGGCGCGGGTGTCCTGGCCGTCACCGTGGACCACCACCGGGGCAGCGAGGAGCAGCAGCCGGGCTGGGAGTACCACGACGCGACGGTCGTCGACCCCGAGGTCGGCCGGATGGACACGCTGCCCACCTTCCGCCGGACGCTGCACGCGGCGGGCCTGGAGGACCATGTGATCGCCATGGTGGGCCGCTCCCCGCAGGCCGCGGCCGTCTGGCAGGCGCCGGTGGGCCTGGTGTTCATCGACGGCGGGCACACCGACGAGCACGCCACCGCGGACTACGAGGGCTGGGCCCCGCACGTCGCACCCGGCGGCCTGCTGGTCATCCACGACGTGTTCGCGGACCCGGCGGACGGCGGCCAGGCCCCGTACCGCATCTACCGGCGGGCGCTGGCGTCCGGCGCGTTCACCGAGGTCGCGGCGCACCGTTCGCTGCATGTGCTGCGTCGCACGGGCCCCGGCATCTGAGCAGGCCGCACCGGCCCCGGGCTACGATCGCGAACGTGTCGAACGGCAGTACATTCCCCCCGCACCGCCGCCTGCGCGGCACCGTCGTCCTCGCCGTACTGGCCGCGGTCCTGGTGACCGCCGCCGTGGGCTGGCTGGCCCTGCGGTCGTCAAGAGGCAACGGCGGCGCGCCACCGGGGGCCGCGCACCCGGCCCCCGGCGAGTCCGCCGACGGCAGCCGGCCGCCCCGAGGCGAGGGCGACAAGGGGGGCAGGGGTGACAAGGGTGACGCGCCGGGCAAGGGCGGCACCGGCGAGGGGAAGCCGCACGGCAGCCTCAAGGGGAAGACCGTGGTGATCGACCCCGGGCACAATCCGCACAACCGCGATCACGGCCGGGAGATCGCCCGACTGGTGAACATCGGCAACGAACGCAAGGAGTGCGACACCACGGGCACCTCCACCAACGCCGGTTACGCCGAGGCGTCCTTCACCCTGGACGTCGCCCGCCGGGTCCGCACGCTCCTGCGTCACGAGGGCGCCAAGGTCGTCTTCACCCAGGACGGCGACCGCGCCTACGGCCCGTGCGTGGACGAGCGCGCCGCCGCCGGCAACAAGGCGCACGCGGACGCCGCGGTCTCCGTCCACGCGGACGGCTCGGCGGCCGGCAACCACGGCTTCCACGTCATCATGCCCGCGCGCGTCACCGCGGGTGCGGCCGACACCTCCGCCATCGTCGGGCCCTCGCGCCGACTGGGCGAGCGGCTGGCGGGACGGTTCGTCGCCGCCACCGGAAGCGCGCCGTCCAATTACATCGGCGGCGGCACCGGACTCGACGTACGCTCCGATCTCGGCGGCCTCAACCTCTCCGAGGTGCCGAAGGTGTTCCTCGAGTGCGGCAATATGCGCGATCCGAAGGACGCCGCGCATTTGACGGACGCACAGTGGCGGCAAAAGGCGGCGCGCGGGATCACCGAGGGCATTACGGACTTCCTGACGAGCTGACCGCGCCCCGCGGATACCGACACCGGCTTGTGCACCGCACCCGATACGCCACCCAAACGGCATTCCGTACAGGAACCGATACCAAGAAGACGGCCCGGCGGATTCGGCGGCGGGTTCCCCTTTACGATGGGGCCCTGCCGTGCCTCGCACCGCGCGTACCAGCGACAGCGTCGACCAGATCCACGAAAACGACAAAGGACCCTTACGTGAACATCCGCTCCCTCACTCGAGGCGACGGCGTGGTGATCGGAGCAGCGGTGTTGCTGTTCATCGCCTCGTTCCTCAACTTCGTCTCCGCGAGCTGCCCCGGAGACTGCGGCACCGTCAACGACAAGCTGCCCAACGGCTGGGACTCCGACATCTTCCCGGTCCTGCCCTCGATCTTCCTCGCCGGCATCTTCGCGGCGGTCCTGATCGTCGTCGGCCGCGGCCTCGGTGAGCGCAAGTTCGGCGGCCTGGAACTCGGCCAGCTGGGCACCGGACTCGCCCTCTTCGCCGCCTGGTCCTCACTGTGGTCGCTGTTCGACGGTCCGCTGCGCAGCAGCGAGGGCGGCTTCAGTATCGGTGTCGGCATCGGCGCCATCCTGGCCTTCATCGCCCTGCTGGCGATGGCCGGCGCGGCGCTGGCCACCAACCAGGTGCCCGCACTCAAGGCCCAGCTGATCCCGGACAAGCCGGCCGGCGGCCCGTCCCCGTACGGCGTGAACCCCAACCCCGGCTACGGCTACCCCGGCGCCCAGCAGCAGCCTCAGCCCGGCCAGGGCTACGGCTACCCGGGCGCCCAGCAGCAGGCCCAGGCCCAGGCCCAGCCCCAGGCCGGCCAGCCCTACGGCCAGCAGCCCCCCGTCGACGCCACGGCCGGCGGCCCGCAGGGCGCGGCGGCACCGGCGGGCGCCACCCAGGCGGCCGGCGCCCCGGCCGACTTCGCGCCGTTCTGGTTCGCGGTGCCCGTCGCCCGCCCGCTCTACGGCGAGGACGGCTCCCCGGCGCCGATCGCCGAACTGGCGCCCGGCACCTGGTACCTCGCGGTCGAGCAGCGCGGCCAGGCCCTGATCGCGCAGACCCAGGACGGCCGGCGCGGCGTCCTGCAGGACACCACCGGCATCCAGCGCGGCTGACACCGCTCCGCACAGCCGGACACCCAGCGGTCCTTTCGCGGCCCCTCGCCCCTCCGGGCGGGGGGCCGTTGCCATGTCCCGCACCCGGCCGTACAGTTCGGCGCACACACCAGAACCTGACGGTGCATCAGCTCCGGGCGGGTTCTGGTGGAGCCACTGGTCACCGCCGCCGGAGAGAGGCGATCGCCATGCGACTGGGTCTGGCACTGGGCTACTGGGGCCGCGGCCCCGACCCCCGGCACCTCGAACTCGCCCGCGAGGCCGAGCGGCTGGGCTATGACTCGGTATGGACGGCGGAAGCCTGGGGGTCGGACGCGTTCACCGCGCTGACCTGGATCGCCGCCCACACCTCCCGCATCGGACTCGGCACCGGCATCGCCCAGATGGCCGCCCGCACCCCCACCGCCACCGCCATGCACGCCCTGACCCTCGACCACCTCTCCGGCGGCCGGATGCTGCTGGGCCTGGGGCTGTCCGGGCCGCAGGTCGTCGAGGGCTGGTACGGGCGGCCGTTCCCCAAGAGCCCGCTGACCGCGACCCGCGAGTACGTCGACGTCATCCGCCAAGTGCTCCGCAGGGAAGGGCCGGTGGAGGCCGACGGCACCTTCCACCCGCACCCCTACCGCGGCCCGGACGGCACCGGCCTGGGCAAGCCGCTCAAGCCCATCACCCACCCGCTCCGCGCCCAGCTGCCCGTTCTGCTGGGCGCGGAGGGCCCCAGGAACATCGCCCAGACGACCCGGATCGCGGACGGCTGGCTGCCGCTGTACTGGTCACCGCTGCGCACCGACGTCTACGAGGCGTCCCTGGCCGACGCACCGGAAGGCTTCCTGATCGCCCCCATGGCCCGCGCCGTGGTCTGCGACGACGTGACCGAGGGCCTGCTGCCGGTCAAGGCCATGCTCGGCTTCTACATCGGCGGGATGGGGCACACGGCCAAGAACTTCCACGCCGACCTGATGGCCAGGATGGGGTACGAGGCCGAGGCGCGCCGGATCCAGGAGCTGTTCGGCCAGGGCCGCAAGGAGGAGGCGGTAGGGGCCGTACCGGATGCCTTCGCCGACGAGATCTCGCTGGTCGGGCCGCGCGAACGGATCGCGGAACGGCTGGCGTTGTGGCGCGCGGGACCGGTCACCGATCTGCTGGTCACCGCCCCGGACCCGCACACCCTGCGGGTGCTGGCCGAGCTGAACTCCTGACCCCGGCCTACCCGAAGGACGCCCACGCCAGCCACTGGTCGAGCAGGCCGCGGTCACCCAGCACCTCGACCCGGCCGCTGTCCGCGGGCAGCCGTCGGTGGACGACGCGGAGCAGGTCGGTGAGCGGGCCGCGCACGGCGACCGACGCCTTTTCGTGGGTGCGGCGGTGGGTGAGCCGGTCGCCGGTGAGGTCCAGGAGCCATTCGGCGTTCAGCTCGGGCGGGGCGTCGGTGGCGTGGAAGTGGAGGGTACGACCGGGGCCGAAGGGCCGCCCCCCGCGCTCGGCAAGACGCTCCGCGACCGCCGGCAGGGCGCACAGCTGGAGCCACTCCTCCAGGCAGTCCGCGGCGACCTCGGGCTCGACGGCGAAGCCGGCCCCCGTGGTGAGCGCGGCGTCGGCGCGGTGGATGACCGTCTCATGGGTCATCCGGCGCGCCCAGAACCCAGCCCGCTGCACCGGTGACCACGTCCACACCGCGGTGTCCGGGCCCGCCTCGCGCAGCGCCGCCACGAGCAGTTCGGCGCCGGCGGCGAGCCAGGCGTCCAGGGCCGCCGGGTCGTCCGCGGCGGCGTCACCCCCGGGCCCGGCCGGCTCGGGCACGTCCGCGTCGTCGACGTTCGCCGTGGCGCGGGTGGCAACGAGCGTGCCCGCCCAGCGGTGGGCGCCGCCCAGGTGCCGGGCCAGCTCGGCCAGCGTCCAGTCGGGGCAGGTCGGCACGGTCGCCGAGAGGTCGGCACCGCGCAGCAGGGACCGGAAACCCGTGGTCTCGGCGAGGAGCTGGTCGCAGTAACGGTCGTGGCCGAGTGCACCCTGGAGAGTCATGGGGCGCACAGTAGTGGGCGGCGCCGGGTCTCAGTGGGCGGCGCCGGGTCTCAGCCTCCCAATTGCGAGACGGACGGGACCTTGTCCGTGACCTGGGCGCCGGCGCTGCTGCCCGCTCCCTTGACGTCCTTGATGACGTTCTGGAACGCGCCGACCTCGGTGCCGTCCACCTGGCCCTTGCGCAGCTTGCCGCCGAGGTTCTTGAGGGACTCGATGCCGCTGGAGAGCGGGGCGACCGCCTTGGCGAGGGTCGGGTCGCCCTTGGCGTTGCGCACCGCGGCCTTGAGCCTGTCGTACGTGAACGCACCCGCCAGCCCCGCCTTGACCAGCGCGAACGTCCGGCCGTCCGCCCCCTTCTTGAACTTCCCGGCCCGGAACGGCTTGACGATCCACTGGTAGGTGGCCCCCGCCGCCAGGCCCGCGTTGGTCACGAAGCGGGTCTTGGCGAACTTCTGCCGCTCGGCCGAGCTGGTCGCGCTGGGCACCGCCGAGGAGCCGGCGGACTTGTCCTTGGGGCCGCAGCCGACCGCGCCCAACGTCAGGGCGCACACCAGCAGCACGGTCAGGGCGGCCCGGCGCAGCGGCGGCCGGGCATCGGTACGAGGCGGGGAAAGGGGCACGGCGTGGCTCCGGCGGGCTCGATCGGCTGCGGGGTGTACGCCCGCAGCCTGACCCGGCGGCCGGGCCCCCGCCAGTCCGGGTAGCCCGTACGGGGAGGTCCGTCGGGGCGTTCGTGCGGGGGGGGCCGTCCGGCTCGTACGGAAGAAGGCCGTAATCGCCCCGCGCGAAGTGCCCGTGCTTCTAGAGTGGACCCGCCAGGGGGTGGGTGCGCGGTGGGGGCTGATGCGACGGGGAACGCCGTAACCGGCGGAGTGTTCTTCCATGCGGTGGTCCAGGGCCGGAACATCACGGTGCAGCTCCCCGCACCGGTCACGCCCGCCCTCTGCGGACTGCCTGTGCCGTCCGCCACGTTCACCGGGCGGGACGGCGAGCTGCGCACAGTGCTGGAGCTGCTCGACCCGGCGGGCTCCGCGCCGGCAGTCCCCGTCTCGGCGGTCTCCGGCTTGGCCGGGGTCGGCAAGACCGAACTCGCCGTCCACGTCGCCGATGCCGCACGCGACCGGGGCTGGTTTCCCGGCGGAGTGCTCTTCGAGGATTTCCACGGCTTCGACGATGCCCGGCGGGTGGAACCGGGCACCGCGCTGGGCCGCCTGCTTCGTGCCCTGGGCGTACCGGACGAACACATCCCCGCGGACGTATCGGAGCGGACCCGGCTGTACGCCTCGGTCCTCTCAGCCTTCGCCGGACAGGGCCGGCGCGTGCTGGTGGTGCTGGACAACGTCTCGTCCGCCGAACAGGTGCGTCCGCTGCTGCCCCGGGACAGCGCGACCGGTGTGGTGATCACGTCCCGGCACACCCTGGGTGAGTTGGAGGCCCGGCTGATCGAACTCCCGGTGCTCGGCGCCGAGGCGGCGGTCGCGATGCTGGGCGGACGGCTGCGCGCGGCGCGCGGCCCCGCGGACCGTCGAGTGGGCGACCACCCGCGGGACGCCTTGCGCATCACCGAACTGTGCGGCCGGCTGCCGCTGGCGGTACAGATCGCCGCGGCGCTGCTCGCCGACGACCCCGCCCGCCCCCTCGCCGCCCTGGCCGATGACCTGGAGGGCGCACGGACCCGCCTGGACGAGATGAGTTATCACACCCTCGCCGTCCGTGCGGCGTTCGATCTCTCCTACGCCCGGCTGGAACGTCTGGAGCCCGCACAGACCCGGCTGTTCCGACTGATCACCCTCAACCCCGGCCCCGAGGTGTCCACCGGCGCCGCCGCCGTCCTCGCCGGCCAGGACGTCCGCACCACCCGGCGGCAACTGGAGGCGCTGGCGCGGGCGCACCTCATCGAACGCGGAGGCGCATACGGGCGCTGGCGCATGCACGATCTGGTCCGCCTGCACACGGAGGAGCAGCAGCACAAGCGGGCGGAGGCCGATGGCGGACCGGCGGCCCACACCCGGCTCCTGGAGCACTACCTGGCCACGGCCCTCGCTGCTGCCGGCCGGATGGATCCGGTCGGCTGTTCTGCCCGCCACGGCTCCGCCCCACTCGACGGGGAATTCCGGGACCGCACGGAGGCCCTCTCCTGGCTGGACGCCGAGTTTCCCAATCTCATGGGCGCCGTCACCGGTGCGGGCGAGGCGCACGCGTCCTTGGCGATGCGGCTGACCGCGGCCGTGAGCGGATTCCTCGAACTGCGGCGGCACACCGACGAGTGGGTCACGCTGGCCGAATGCGCCGTGCGGGCCGCGGAGCACCTGGCCGACCGGGCAGCCACAGCGCACCTGTTGACCCAGCTCGGCCGGGCCTTGCAGTTGTCACGGCGCTTCGAGGGGGCAGTCGGCGCGCACCGACGGGCCACGGCCGCCTTCCGTGCACACGGCGACCGGCACGGCGAGGGCACGGCCCTCCTCAACCTCGGCGGGCCGCTGCACGACATGCACCGTTACGCCGAAGCGATGAACGCCTACCGGACGGCCGGCGACATCTTCCAGGAGTTCGGCAACTGGTACGGCGTCAGCCGCGCTCTGATCAATCTGGGCTCCACCCTCCAGGAGCTGGCACGGTTCGAGGAAGCCATCGACACCTGCCGCACCGCGGTGGCCCTCTGCCGTGAACTCGGCGACAGCCAGGGCGAGGGTTTCGCACTCGGCAACCTCGGAGTGGCCCTGCGCGGTGCACATCGCCACGACGAGGCCGTGGTCGCCTGCCGCGACGCGGCGCGCATCTGCCATGAACGCGATGACCGGCACGGCGAGGCGAAGGCGCAGAACATCGTCGTCCTCTCTCTGGAGAGACTCGGCCGCCATGAGGAAGCCCTCGCCGCAGGTCTCGCCGCGCGGGCCACCTTCCGGGACCTGCGCGACCGGCACGGCGAAGGCCACGCTCTCAGCGCGGTCGGAACCGCGCTGCGCGCGCTCGGACGGCCGGAGGAAGCCGTCGACGCCCAGCGCACCGCGGTGGCCCTGCTGCACGGCATCGGCGATGCGCACGGCGAAGGCAAGGCCCTCACCAACCTCGCGGCCACACTGCTGGAGTGCCGGCGGTACGGCCCGGCCCTCGATCACTGCCGGGAGGCCGAGACTCTCCTGCGCCGGGTCGGCGATCGTCACTCCGAGGCCACAGCGATGGTCGTCCGCGGTGCCGCCCTCCACGGGGCGGGGCGGTTCACCGATGCCGCTGCCGTACAACAACGTGCGGCCGAGATCTTCTGCGGCATCAGTGACCGGCACTCCCAGAGCGTGGCGCTGGCGAACTTCCGGGACTCACGCCACGCCGCGCGCCACGGCGCCCGGCCGGACGGCCCCTAGCAGCAGTCGGGGGCCAGCCCGGTCGGCAGCCGCTCCCCGCCGAAGACGGTGGTGGTCGCCTCGTCGCCGCCCAGCGCGGCCACCGCGAGCAGCACCGAACCGGCCGTCCAGGAGGTGAGCTCCCGGGGCCAGATCGCATCGTCGTCGAAGACGTAGCCGGTCCAGTACATGCCGTCCTCGGCGCGCAGATGCTGGATCCACTTGAGGATCTGCACCGCCCGCTCCGACTCCCCCATCGCCCACAGCGCCAGCGCCAGCTCGGCGCTCTCGCCTCCGGTGACCCAGGGGTTGGGCAGCACACAGCGCACTCCCAGCCCCGGGACGACGAAGCTCTCCCAGCTCTCGTCGATCCGGGCCGTGGCGTCCGCGCCGCGCAGCGCGCCGCCCAGAACGGGGTAGTACCAGTCCATGGAGTAGCGGGACTTGTCCAGGAACCGCTCGGGGTGACGGCGTATCGCGTGGCCCAGGCGGCCGACGGCCAGCTCCCAGTCGGGCTGCGGCTCCTCGCGCTGCTCGGCGAGCGCGAGCGCGCAGCGCAGCGCCTGGTAGACGGAGGACGAGCCGGTCAGCAGTGCGTCGCGGACCGCTGTGCCGTCGTCCTCGCGCTTCCAGCCGATCTCGCCGCCGGGCTGCTGGAGTTCCAGGACGTACTCGATCGCCGCGTAGACGGCGGGCCACATGCGGTCGAGGAAGGTCTCGTCGCCGGTGGAGAGGAAGTGGTGCCAGACGCCGACCGCGATGTACGCGCAGAAGTTGGTCTCCCGGCCACGGTCGGTGGGCGACTCGGCGTCGCCGTCGGCGTACGCCGCGTACCAGGAACCGTCCGGGTTCTGGTGCCGTACCAGCCAGTCGTAGGCGGCCTCGGCGCGCTCGTGTTCCCCGGCCGCGTCCAGGGCCATGGCGGCCTCGGTGTGGTCCCACGGGTCGAGGTGGTGGCCGCGGAACCACGGGATGGCGCCGTCCTCGCGCTGGGTCGCCACGATGCCCGCGACCGTACGCGCCGCCTGTTCGGCGGTGAGTACCCCCGGCAGCACCAGCCGTTCGGTACGCCCGGGACTCGTCACTTGGCGGCCCCGGAGGCGGACTTGGCGGTGGCCTTGACGGAATTGGCGGCCTTGACGGGCTTGGCGGGCTTGGCGGGCTTGGCAGGCTTGGCAGGGGACGTCTTCGGCGTCCGGGTGGTGGCCTTCGCGGCGGGCTTCGCGGCCGGCGTCGCGGCGGGCTCGGTCGGCTCGGCGGGCTCGGCCGGGAGCTGCGGCTTGGTGGCGTAGGCGACGAAGCTCTTCCCGATGACGGGGTTGAGGGCCTGCTCGGCGAGCCGGGTGGCCAGCGGCTTCTTCATGATGTCCCAGACCAGCAGCTTGTGGTACGCCTTCACCGGCAGCGCCTTGTCGTTGTCCACGCCGAACGCGCACTTGAGCCACCAGTAGGGGCTGTGCAGGCCGTGCGCGTGGTGGGTCCCGTACGGCTCGAGGCCCGCCTCCCGCATCTTGCCGAGCAGTTCGTCGCCGCGGTAGATGCGGATATGGCCACCCTCGACCTCGTGGTAGGCGTCGCTGAGCGCCCAGCAGATCTTCTCGGGGCCGTAGCGGGGGACGGTGACGGCGATCCGGCCGCCGGGCCGCAGGACGCGGACCATCTCGGCGAGTACGCCCTTGTCGTCCGGGATGTGCTCCATGACCTCGGAGATGATCACGACGTCGAAGCTGTCGTCGGGGAAGGGCAGGGCCAGCGCGTCGCCCTCCATGGCGGTGGCGGAGGCCCCGGCCGGGGCCTCGCCGGCTTCCTTCATCGCGGCGAACCACTTGGCGACCTCGCGGATCTCGTCGCCGTTCTGGTCGAGGGCGACGACCTGCGCGCCGCGCCGGTAACACTCGAAGGCGTGCCGGCCGGCGCCGCAGCCCAGGTCGAGTACGCGGTCGCCCGGGGCGAGCGGGAAGCGGGAAAAGTCGACGGTCAGCACGGCGTTCTGCTTTCGTCCGGCGGTTGGTGGCGGTTGGCTGCTCGGGTGGATCAGGTGGCGCGGGCGGCGGCCCGGCGGCCGCTCTGGAGGGCGATGGCCTCGCGGTAGCGCTCGGCGGTGCCGATGGCGGCCTGCCGCCAGGTGAAGCGGGCCAGCACACGCTCGCGGCCGGCCGCGCCGAGGCGGCGGCGGAGCGCGTCGTCGTCCAGGAGGCGGAGCAGGCCGGCGGCGAGCGCACCGGCGTCGCCCGGGGGGACCGCCAGGCAGGTCTCGCCGTCGGGGCCGGAGACCTCCGGGATCGCGCCGCCGGTCGTGGCCAGCAGGGGCGTACCGGTGGCCATGGCCTCGGCGGCGGGCAGCGAGAAGCCCTCGTACAGGGACGGGACACAGGCGATCTGGGCCCCGCGCACCAGGTCGACGAGTTCGGCGTCCGTGATGCCCTTGACGAACTCGATGGCGCCGGTCAGCCCGAGCCGTTCGATGGCGGCGGCGACCGGGCCGTCGTCGGCGCGCTTGCCGACGACCACCAGATGCGCCCGGGGGTTCTCGGTGCGGACCTTGGCCAACGCCTCGACCAGGTGGATCAGGCCCTTGAGGGGGACGTCCGCGCTGGAGGTGGTGACGATGCGGCCCGGCACTTCGGGCACGGCCGGGTCGGGCGAGAAGAGGTCGGTGTCGGCGCCGATGTGCACGACGTGGATCCGGCCGGGGTGCACGCCGAGGTCGTCGACGATCTCCTGGCGGGAGGAGCCGGAGACGGTGAGCACGGAGGGCAGCCGGCGGGCGACCCGCTTCTGCATCCGGGTGAAGCCGTACCAGCGGCGGACGGAGGCCCGGCGCCGGAAGCCGTCGGCGGCGTCCAGGTCGAGTCGGCGGTCGACGGTGATGGGGTGGTGGATGGTGGTCACCAGCGGGGCGCCGATGGCCTCGGAGCCGCCGAGCAGGCCGTAGCCGAGCGTCTGGTTGTCGTGGACGACGTCGAACCGGCCGCGCCGGGCGGCGAGATGACGCCGGGCGCGAAGTGAGAAGGTCAGCGGTTCGGGGAAGCCACCGGTCCACATCGTGCCGACCTCGACGGCGTCGATCCAGTCCCGGAACTCGCCGCGCTTCGGCGTACGGAACGGGTCGGGCTGGCGGTAGAGGTCGAGGCTGGGCAGCTCGGTCAACGGCACGCCCTCGTCGAGGACGGGATAGGGCTGCGCGCCGATGACCTCGACGGTGTGGCCCAGCCGTGCCAGCTCGCGTGAGAGGTGGCGTACGTAGACGCCCTGGCCGCCGCAGAACGGGTTCCCCTTATAGGTGAGCATCGCGATGCTCAGGGGGCGGTCGCCGTCGGTCGGGGCGGAGGCCGAGGGGGCCTCTGCCGGGCGGGGCGCGGCTGCCTGGACGGCCTCTGCGGTCACGCTCGGCCCCCTTCTCACTGGACTTTCGCCGGAGCGTAACCGCTGGCGGTAATCTAGAACAAGTTTCAGAACTGATCGGCCGACGATTGGCTACTGATCAGTTCAGGAAGCCTCGAATCTACCGGCCGAGAACGAGGCGAACAGAGGCGCACCAGGTGATTCGCGCCACCACCCGCCCCCCTGCCATGCTGTGCCGATCACAGCACCGGCACTCACCGCATCGCGGATGGAAGCCACGGAATGGGACATATGACTACGGAACCCAAGGCGGCAAAGCCGACGCTTCCCGCGAGTCCTCCCCTGACCGAGCGTCAGGAAGCCCGGCGCCGCCGCATCCTGCACACCAGCGCCAAGCTGGCCAGCCGTGGCGGATTCGATGCGGTGCAGATGCGCGAGGTCGCCGAGTCCTCGGGGGTCGCGCTCGGCACGCTCTACCGCTACTTCCCCTCCAAGGTGCATCTGCTGGTCGCCACCATGCAGGACCAGCTCCAGCACATGCACGAAACCCTGCGCAAACGGCCGCCCTCGGAGGAGGACCCCGGCGCCCGCGTCGCCCAGACCCTGATGCGGGCCTTCCGCGCCCTCCAGCGCGAACCGCACCTGGCGGACGCCATGGTGCGCGCCCTGACCTTCGCCGACCGCTCCGTCAGCCCCGAGGTGGACACCGTCTCCCGGCTGACCACCGCGATCATCCTCGACGCCATGGGCCTGGACGGGCCCCCCACGCCCGAACAGCTCTCGGCGGTCCGGGTCATCGAGCACACCTGGCACTCGGCCCTGATCACCTGGCTGTCCGGACGCGCCTCCATCGCCCAGGTGAAGATCGACATCGAGACGGTGTGCCGCCTGATCGCGGTGACGGCCCCGGCATCGGAGGACTGAGCGGAGGGCGGCGGAGCACCGGGGGGGCGAGGACCGGGGGCACCTAGGGCGTCGGGTGCCGAGTGCCGGGCGCCGAACATCGGGTGCCGAGTCCCCGTCCCGGGGGCCGAGCGCCGAGCCGGGGTTACCGAGTCCGGGTTGCCGAGCCCGGGGGCCGAACTTCCGGGGCCGAGGGACCGTTTTGGTGCCGGGTCGCGGTTGACCCACGTGTCACCACGGGTAGTTGGTCCCGCAGGGGGCCCATCGAACCCTTACGGGACCGCCGCCCTCACCCCTTACGGGCCCCGCCCGCCTGCCCGTTCACTCCCCTCACTCCCCTCACTCCCCTCACTCCCCTCACTCCCTTCGCTCGCCTCACTCCTCCGGAGGGAAGACGGCCTCACCGCTGTCCGCGGCGGTGATGAGGATCGCCTCGACCGGACACCCCTCGGCCGCCGCCAGCACGCTCTCGGCGGCATCAGTCTCCGGCCGCACCGGGTGCGACTGCCGTGCCGGGTCCAGCCGGAAGCCGTCCGGCGCGACACCGACGCACATCCCGGACCCGATGCACACGCGCCGGTCCACCTCCACCCGCCAGCGGTCCCCCATCAGGCACCCGCCGGCAGATGGATCATCTTGTGCTCCAGGTACTCGCCGAAGCCCTCCGGTCCGAACTCCCGCCCGATGCCGGAGTTCTTGTAGCCGCCGAACGGGCCGAGCATGTCGATGCTGAAGGTGTTCACCGAGTACGTACCGGTGCGCACCTGCCGCGCGATGTCGATGCCGCGGTCGACGTCGGCCGTCCACACCGAGCCGGACAGCCCGTAGTCGGAGTCGTTGGCGATCCGTACCGCCTCCGCCTCGTCGTCGTACGGCAGCAGGCAGATGACCGGGCCGAAGATCTCTTCGCGGGCGATCCGCATGGAGTTGGTGACGTCACCGAAGAGCGTCGGTTCGACGTACCAGCCCGTCGGCTGCCTCTTCGGCCGGTCGCCGCCGGTCAGGACCGTGGCGCCTTCCTGCCGGCCGAGCGCGATGTAGTCCAGCGAGCGCTGCTGCTGGCGGCGGGCGACCAGCGGGCCGAGCTCGGTGGCCGGATCCAGCGGGTCGCCGACCGTGAGCGCGGCGGCGGCCGCGGTGAACCGTTCGGCGATCTCGTCGTAGTGGCTGCGCGATGCGAGGATCCGCGTCTGGGCGACACACGCCTGCCCGTTGATCATCCAGGCGAACGGCACGATGCCGGCCACCGCCGCGTCCAGGTCGGCGTCCGGCAGGATCACCGCGGCGGACTTGCCGCCCAGTTCCAGCGTGACCCGGCTGAGGTTGCGGGCCGCGACCTCCATGACCCGCTTGCCGGCCGCCACCGAGCCGGTGAACGACACCTTGTCCACGCCCGGGTGCCCCACCAGGTACTCGCTGACCTCGCGGTCCGCGGGCAGGATCGACAGCACGCCCTCCGGCAGCCCGGCCTCGGTGGCGATCTCCGCGAGGAGGTATGCGTCGAGGGGGGTCTCCGGCGACACCTTCAGCACCGCCGAACAACCGGCCAGCAGCGCGGGCGCGAGCTTGGCGGCGGCGGTGAACTGCGGGACGTTCCACGGCACCACGGCCGCGACCACCCCGGCCGGCTCCCGCCGTACCAGCAGCGGGCCCAGTGCCCCGGCCCGCCGCTCCTCGAAGGGGAAGTCGCGGGCCACGGTCAGCGCCGAGTCCCACACCATCATCGCGGCCAGCGACTGCACCATGACGCCAGAGGTGACCGGGGTGCCGTTCTGCGAGCCGATGACCCTGGCGAGCTCCTCACTGCGGGCCGCGACGGCGTCCTTGATACGGGTCACCACCGCGATCCGGTCCTTCAGCGGGGCGTTCGCCCAGACACCGGAGTCGAAGGACGTACGGGCCGCGGCCACCGCCCGGTCGACATCCGCCCGCGAGGCGTGCGGGACCCGGCCGATGACCTGTTCGGTGTGCGGTGAGACGACCTCGATCGTGTCGTTGCCGGCCGGATCGACCAACTCACCGCCTATGTAGAGCTTTCCGTGCTCGACGAGGTCGTCGCTCATCGCTGCCGCCTTCCGACGGGTGGGAACGGTTGCCTTCCGCTGCCTGCTGTGCCTTCCGCTTGCTGTCCCTTTCCGTGCCGTGCGTGCCGTGCGTGCGTGTGTTTCGTGCGTGTGTTTCGTGCGTGCCCTGCGTTTCGTGCGTGCCGCGCTTACCGCGCCGCTTCGCGCCCCGCCGGCGGTCTGCTTGCCATGCCGGTGGGGACGGTTGCCGGCCCGGTGCCACCGTCGCACCGGGCCCTGGTGTCACCTCAGGACTGCGCATCGCACAGGAACTGATACCAGTTCTAGTTGGAGGAGTCCACGGTGCGGACACAATCCCAACACCTGCTGCACGGAAGCGACTTCCGGCCGCCATGGAACCAGTTCTAGTTATAGTGAGGCGTTACGGCACACCGAGAGGGGACCGGGATGACCACGCAGGTGACCGACCACAGCGGCGGGGTGTGGAGCATCGCCGTCCCCATCCCGGACAACCCACTCGGCCACACCCTCGTCCACCTCCTGGAGACCGACCGGGGCCCGGTGCTGATCGACACCGGCTGGGACGACCCGGACTCCTGGGACACCCTCGTCGCAGGCGTCACCGCATGCGGATTCGCCATCGCCGACATCCACGGCGTACTGATCACCCATCACCACCCCGACCATCACGGGCTGTCGGCCAAGGTGCGGGAGGCGTCCGGCGCCTGGATCGCGATGCACGCGGCCGACACGGCCGTGGTCACCCGCTCCAGGGAAGCCGTACCGGGGCAGTGGCTCGACTACCTGCTCGCCAAGCTCGCGACGGCGGGCGCGCCGGAGGACCATCTGGCGCCGCTACGGCAGGCGCGGGCCGACGGACGTGGCCGGAAAGCGCCCGGCCGGCGGGCGGCGCTGCCGGACCGGGAGATCGACCCCGGTGAGCTGCTCGACCTGCCGGGGCGCCGGGTACGCGCCATCTGGACGCCGGGGCACACACCGGGCCATGTCTGCCTGCATCTGGAGGAGGAGCATCCGCGAGCGGGGACCGGAGGGCGGGCCGGCGGATTCGGGCGGCTCTTCTCCGGCGATCATCTGCTCCCCGGCATCACACCGCACATCGGCCTGTACGAGGACCCCGACGACGCCACCGTCACCGACCCCCTCGGCGACTATCTCGACTCGCTGGAACGGATCGGGCGCCTGGCACCCGCCGAGGTGCTGCCCGCCCATCAGCATGCGTTCACCGACGCGCAGGGCCGCGTGGACGAGCTCATCGCTCATCACGAGGAGCGGCTGTCCGGGCTGAGAGCACTGCTCCAGCAACCGCTGACCGCATGGCGGCTGGCGGAGTCCATGGAGTGGAACCGCCCCTGGGAGCAGATCCCCCACAGCTCCCGGACCATCGCCGTCTCGGAGGCCGAGGCCCATCTGCGGCGCCTGGTGAAGCTGGGCCATGCCGAATCGGTGCCGGGCTCCGGTCCCACGACGTACGTCGCGGTCTGACACGTACGTCGCGATCTGACGCACATCGCGGTCTGACGTACGTCGCCGTCTGACGTCCGGGCGTCCCCGTCCTGGCGAAACCGGCCTGATGCTCTGGCCTGGAGCCCTGTCCTGGCGAACCGGCCTGGTGCCCTGTCCCGACGGTTCCCGCCCGGCACCCCTGCCCCACGATCCGGCCGGGCCGTCCGGGGCGCTCGCCGGCAAGGAGGCGGTGCCGCGCCCGCAGCGGGCCCGGCCCGGCCCGGCCGGGAGGCGGGCGTCACCACCGCCGTACGCCAGGGCGGGGCCGGCCCGAGTGCCGGTTAGGGTGTGCGGGACAATTTCATCCGTGCCCGATCGGGGGAAGCCGGTGCAAACCCGGCGCTGACCCGCAACCGTGAGGACGGCCCGGCCGTCCGAGCCGGAGCACCCGCTGGGGCACGACCAAGGCTCCCGCCACCAGGACCGCCCTCGGACGGCCGGTGTGCGGCACCGTCGAGGTATACGGAGCTGAGCCCGGTGCCACCGCCGACGATCCGTTGATCGCCGCGCGGGCGGTCGGCCGAGCGCGGCTGCGTACACCGCTGCGACCCGACCCGAGAGGCACCGACCCGATGGCCCCCATGGCTCCCATGGCGCATTCCCTCGCCGTCCTGGCACGCCGCGCCGTACCGGCGCTGGCCACCGCGGCCCTGCTGGGCGTGGCCGCTGCCCCCGCCGCCCATGCCGCCCCCGCCGCCCCCTCCCCGTCTCCGAAGAAGCTGCCGGCCGGGCTGTACGGGACCAAGGACCCGCAGTACGACGGCGTCTGGCGGCAGTCGCTGGCGCTGCTGGCCCAGAACACGGTGGGGGTGAAGCCCGCCGCATCCGGCATCGGCTGGCTGGCCGGACAGCAGTGCACCGACGGTGCGTTCACCGCCTTCCGCGCCGACCCGGGCAAGCCCTGCGACTCCAAGACGATGCGGGACACCAACCAGACGAGCGCCGCGGTGCAGGCGCTGGCCGCGCTCGGCGGCCACGACGACGCCGTCAAGAAGGCCGTACGCTGGCTGACGTCCGTCCAGAACGAGGACGGCGGCTGGAGCTCGATGCCGGGCTCGCCCAGCGACGCCAACTCCACCTCGGTCGTCATCGGCGCGCTCGCCGCCGTCGGTGAGAAGCCCGCGTCCGTCACCGCGAAGAAGAGCGGTAAGAACCCCTACGACGCGCTGGCCACCTTCCAGCTGGGCTGTGACGCCAAGGCGAACGAGCGTGGTGCGTTCGCCTTCCAGCCCAAGGACGGGAAGCCGGCCCCGAACGCCGACGCCACCGCGGCCGCCGCGGTGGGCGTCCTGGGCAAGGGCTTCGTCGTGGCCCCCGCGGGCAAGGACGTGAACGAGCCGGTCGAGGCGCCGGCCTGCAAGGACGGCAAGCCCGCAGCGAAGACGGACCCGCAACGGTCCGCGCAGGCCGCGGACGCCTACCTCGTCGCCCAGCTCGGCCACAACGGGCAGCACCTGCTGTCCGCGATGCCGGGCGCGGAGCAGCAGCCCGACGTCGGCAACACGGCCGATGCGGTGGTCGCGCTGGCGGCCGGCTCCCACGGAGCCGCCGCCCAGAAGCCCCTGAAGTGGCTGGAGAAGAACGCGACGGACTGGGCCAAGCAGAACGGCCCCGCCGCATACGCCCAGTTGGTACTGGCCGCGCACGCCACCGGCGAGGACCCCCGGTCGTTCGGCGGCACCGACCTGGTGGCCGCGCTGAGCGCCACCGGGCCGAAGCCGGCCGGCACCACCGCACCTGCGGCCGCACCGGAGAAGGACGCCGACGACAACGAGGGCGGCTTCCCGTGGTGGATCATCGGCGTCGGGCTCGCTTTCGGCGCCGGCATCGGCTTCCTGATGAGCGGCCGCCGGAAGAAGCAACTGTGAGGCAGTACGGCAGGACCGTGGGCACGCTGCTGCTGGCCGGTGCGGCCACCGCGCTGGCGACCGCGCCCGCACAGGCCCAGGAGTACCGCTACTGGTCGTTCTGGGACAGCAAGGGCGGATCCTGGTCGTACGCCGCCGAGGGCCCCGCCACCGTGCGCCCGGCCGACGGCGCCGTCCAGGGCTTCCGGTTCACCGTCAGCGCCGACTCCGCCGCGGCCGGCAAGCCCCGCACGCCGGCCCGCTTCGACGCGCTGTGCCACCGCACGCCCGCCAAGGACGGCAGCAAACGGATCGGCATCGTCATCGACTTCGGCACCGCGGCGGACGCGCCCGACGGCGAGACACCGCCCACGACCCGAACGGCCTGCGCCCGGGTGCCCGAGGACGCCTCGGCGGGCGAGGCGCTGGCCGCCGTCGCCCAGCCGCTGCGTTATGGCACCGACGCGCTGCTGTGCGCCATCGCCGACTACCCGCAATCGGGGTGCGCGGACCAGGTGAGCGGGTCGAAGGGGCCACGGCACTCGGCCGCTCCGGCCTCGGGGAAGGCGGCGGACGGGGGCGGCGACGGCCCCTCCGCCGGGCTGCTCGGCGGCATCGCGGCCGTCGTCGTACTGGGCGCGGCCGCCGTGTGGCAGGCACGCCGCCGGCGCGGATGAGCGCCCCGCAGACGACCCGCAGCACCGCGCTGCACGCCGGCGCATGGTGGCTGTGGGCGCTCGGCCTGGCGACCGCCGCCTCGCGCACCACCAATCCGCTGCTGCTCGGGCTGCTGGTCGCCGTGGCCGGATATGTCGTCGCGGCCCGCCGCACGGACGCACCCTGGGCCCGCTCCTACGGGGCGTTCGTCAAGCTCGGCCTGCTGGTCATCGGCATCCGGCTGGTCTTCGCGTTCGTCCTCGGCTCGCCGGTCCCCGGCACGCACACCCTGGTCACCCTGCCCGAAGTGCCCCTCCCCACCTGGGCGAAAGGCGTACGCATCGGCGGCCGGGTCACCGCGGAAGGCATGCTCTTCGCCCTCTACGACGGGCTGAAACTGGCCACCCTGCTGATCTGCGTCGGCGCCGCGAACGCCCTCGCCAACCCCGCCCGGCTGCTGAAGTCCCTGCCCGGCGCGCTGTACGAGGCGGGCGTCGCGGTCGTCGTCGCGATGACCTTCGCACCGAATCTGGTCGCCGACGTGCAGCGGCTGCGGGCCGCCCGCCGGCTGCGCGGCCGGGCCGACCGGGGGTTCAAGGCGCTGCTCCAGGTGGGGCTGCCGGTGCTGGAGGGTGCGCTGGAGCGGTCCGTCGCGCTGGCCGCGGCGATGGACGCCCGCGGGTACGGCCGCAGCGCGCAGGTGCCGCCGGCGGTGCGGCACACCACCTCCGCCCTCACCCTCGGCGGGCTGCTCGGTGTCTGCGCCGGCACCTACGGGCTGCTGTCGGACACCGGCGCCGGATACGGACTGCCGGTGCTGCTGGCCGGCCTCGCCGCCGCGCTCGGCGGACTCCGGCTCGGCGGCCGCCGCACCATACGCACCCGCTACCGGCCCGAACGCTGGGGCCCGCGCGCCTGCCTGGTCGCCGGCTCCGGTATCGCCGTGGCCGCCCTGATGATCTGGGCCGACGCCGCGTTTCCGGTCGCTCTCCATCCGCCGGCCGTCCCCCTCACCACTCCCGCCCTGCCCCTCTGGCCGGCCGCCGCGGTCCTCCTCGGTCTGCTGCCGGCGTTCGTCGCCCCGCTCCCGGCCGGGACGGAACGCGGGGCGCGGGCGGACAACCGGTCTGCCGGAAGATCCGCCGACCCGCTCAAGAAGGAGCCCACCCCGTGATCCGGTTCGAGCAGGTCTCGGTCACCTACGGCGATGCTGCGGCGCCCGCCGTCCACGGCATCGACCTGACCGTGCCCGAGGGCGAGCTGTGCCTCCTGGTCGGCCCCTCCGGCGTCGGCAAGTCCACCGTCCTGAACGCCGTCTGCGGGCTCGTGCCGCACTTCACCGGGGGTACCCTGCACGGCCGCGTCACCGTCGACGGCCGCGACACCCGCACCCACAAGCCGCGCGAACTGGCCGATGTGGTCGGCACCGTGGGCCAGGACCCGCTGTCCCACTTCGTCACCGACACCGTCGAGGACGAGCTCGCCTACGGCATGGAATCGCTCGGCCTGGCCCCGGACGTGATGCGCCGCCGCGTCGAGGAGACACTGGACCTGCTGGGTCTGGCCGAGCTCCGCGACCGGGCCATCACCACGCTCTCCGGCGGGCAGATGCAGCGCGTGGCGATCGGTTCGGTGCTCACCACCCACCCCAGGGTCCTGGTCCTGGACGAGCCGACCTCGGCCCTCGACCCGGCCGCCGCCGAGGAGGTCCTGGCCGTCCTCCAGCGTCTGGTCCACGACCTCGGTACGACGGTGCTGCTGGCCGAACACCGCCTGGAACGCGTCGCTCAGTACGCGGACCAGGTCATTCTGCTGCCCTCCCCCGGCGCGGCCCCGCTGATGGGCGACCCCGCCGAGATCATGGCCGTCTCGCCCGTGCACCCTCCGGTCGTGGCCCTCGGTCGGCTCGCCGGCTGGTCCCCGCTACCGCTGTCCGTACGCGACGCCCGGCGCAAGGCGGGCCCCCTCCGCGAACGGCTGGCGGGCGTGGCGCCCGGTGACGCGAGGGGTGCGAGCGGTGGCCTCAGCGCGGGCAGTGGGGGCCTCGGCGCGGGCAGGGGGAGCAGCCAGGGCGGCAGTGCGGGCGCGGGCGGCTCCGGGGGGCCCTCCCCCCGCCCCCGCCCCCGCCCTGCCACGCCGCCCCCCGTGGTGGCTTCGGGGCTCGGCGTCCGGCGAGGGCGCATCGATGCCCTGCGCCGAGTGGACCTCACCGTCCGGCCGGGCGAGACCGTTGCCCTGATGGGCCGCAACGGGGCGGGCAAGTCCACACTGCTGACCACCATCGTCGGCATGCACGAGCCGTCCGCCGGAACGGTGCGGGTCGGCGACGCCACCCCGCACCGCACCAGCCCCCGCACCCTGCTGCGGCACGTCGGCCTCGTCCCCCAAGAGCCCCGCGACCTCCTCTACGCCGACACCGTCGGCGCCGAGTGCGCCGCCGCCGACCACGACGCGGACGCCCCCGCCGGCACCTGCCGGGAGCTGGTCACCCGACTGCTGCCCGATGTACCGGACTCCGTCCACCCCCGCGACCTGTCCGAAGGCCAGCGCCTCGCCCTGGCCCTGGCGGTCGTCCTGACCGCCCGTCCGCCGCTCCTCCTCCTCGACGAGCCCACCCGCGGCCTGGACTACGCCGCGAAGGGCCGACTGATCGGTGTCCTGCGCGCCCTGGCCGCCGAAGGACATGCCATCGTCCTGGCCACGCACGACGTCGAACTGGCCGCCGAGCTCTCCCACCGCGTCGTGATCCTCGCCGACGGCGAGATCGTCGCCGACGGACCCACCAGCGAGGTCGTGGTCTCCTCTCCCTCCTTCGCTCCTCAGGTCTCCAAGATCCTCGCCCCACTCCCCTGGCTGACCGTTTCCCAGGTCGCCCGAGCCCTGGAGACCGTTTCATGAACCGGGCCGCCCCCGACTCCCCCGCCGGGCACGAGCCCTGGTCCGACACCGTGCGCCGCGACCGGCACCGGACCGGGGCGGCGGCTGCCGCGGGCCGGCAGGCTCGCGCGGTACGGCTCGGCCCCCGCTCCATCGCCGCCCTGGCACTCGTCTCCGCCATCGGCGCGATGGCCTTCGGCTGGCCGCTGCTTGCCGACTCCACCTCCGGGCTGGCTCATTCGAAGGACGCGCCGTGGCTCTTTGCCGCGCTGCTGCCGATGCTGCTCGCCGTCGTCGTGGCGACCATCGCCGACAGCGGGCTGGACGCAAAGGCCATCGCCATGCTCGGCGTCCTGGCCGCGGCGGGCGCCGCCATGCGCCCGCTGGGTGCGGGCACCGCCGGCATCGAGCCGATGTTCTTCCTGATGGTGCTGTCGGGCCGGGTGCTCGGCCCCGGCTTCGGATTCGTCCTCGGTTCGGTGGCGATGTTCGCGTCGGCCCTGCTGACCGGCGGGGTCGGGCCCTGGATGCCGTTCCAGATGCTGGCGATGGGGTGGGTCTCCCTGGGCGCCGGCCTGCTGCCCGGCCCCGACCGGCTGCGCGGCGCCCGCGAACTCGCCCTGCTCTCCGCCTACGGAGCGGTCTCCGCCGTCCTCTACGGCCTGATCATGAATCTCCAGGGCTGGCCCTATATCGCGGGGATGGCCTCAGGGGTCTCCTTCGTCCCCGGCGACCCGGTGAGCGAGAACCTCGTCCGCTTCGTCACCTACTGCCTTGCCACCTCCCTCGGCTGGGACCTCCCCCGAGCCCTGGTCACCGTGATCTTGACCTGCACCCTTGGCGGCACCATCCTCAAGGCCCTGCGCCGCGCGACCCGCCGCGCCGCCTTCGACGCCCCGGTCTCCTTCACGCCCTGAGCCCATCGGCCGCTCGGATGCCCGGTACATCACCCGACGGGGAGGGCCCGGGCTATGGACGGTTCCGAGCGCAGGAACGAGGTGTAGTGGCCGGCGTCGGGCCCTTGGTCGACGACCGTCGCCCTGGCACCGTGGCCGGTCAACTCGCGTGCGCAGGACAGCGTGTTGGCCATCGGGACGTCCCGATCGCCCGTCGCCGTGTAGAGGGTGATGCGGACCTCGTGGTGCGGCGTCCAGTCACAGGTGCGGTCGTTGGCGCGCAGCGCTTGCAGGAGGGCGCCGGAGGGGTGTTGGAGTTTCTTGTACCAGGTGTCCGTGAGCAGGTCCTCCAGGCGGCCGGGCAGCCTGCCCGCGATGTCCTCCGCGGGGTGCTCGCCGTCGAAGAGATCCTCCACCCGGTCGGCGTAGGGGGCACGGAACACCTGGCCGGGGTCGGCGTAGAGCGGGTGGAGGCGGTTTTGGGCGGTGAGGAAGAAGGAGGCGTAGAAGACCGCGGACTGCGGGTCGATACGGCCGTCGAACATGCCGGGGAGTTCGCTGCCGGCGAGGTGGAAGGGGCCGCCGACCGGGGCGAGCAGGCCGACGCGGAAGTGCGGGTCGGCGCCGCGGTCCAGTGCGCGGCCCAGGGCCATGGTGACCTGCCCGCCCTGCGAGAAGCCGGTGGCGGAGACGTCGCGGTCGAGTGACGTGTCCAGCTTGCCGGCGGCGGAGCGGGCCGCGCGAAGCATGTCGAGGGAGGCCGATGCGGCAGACCGGGCGTTCATGTAGGGGTGGTGGCCGGGGCCCGTGCCGAGACCGAGGTAGTCGGGGGCGAGGGCTGCGCGGCCGGCCGAGGCGTACAGGAGGGTGACGGCCCGGTCGGGGCCTTCGGCCATGGAGGGGGCGTAGCCGCGGTAGGCGAGGGTGCCGTGGTGATGGATGACGGGCGGCAGGTGGTGGCTGCCGCCGAGGGGGAGGGCGAGCAGGCCGGAGGCGGTGGTCGGGCGGCCGTCCGGTGTGATCGTGCGGTAGGTGAGGCGGTATGCGGCGACGCCGTGCCGTGCGGTGCCCGTCTCCAGACGTTCCTTCTGCGCCCGGGCGATGACTTCTTCGCGGGCGCGGCTGCCGAGCGGCGTGAGGGAGAGAAGTGTCCCTCGTCCCTGCCCGGCCGGGGCGGCGTCGGCCGGGGCCTGCGCCGCGCCGACCGGCTGCCCGGGGGCGGCGGGTGGCGCGGCGAGGGCCGGGGCCGCGGTGAGCAGTGCCAGCAGCATGGCGGCGGTGCCGGCGGCCACTCCGCGTGACACGAACCGTGATGCGCCTAAGAGGGCCCGGTATCCACTGAATGCAGATGATTTCCGGTGGGTTCTGTTCATGCTTCGACGGTACGGAGCCGCGGTGCGGCGCAGAATGCGGTTTTCCACCCGACTCGACTGTGGTTTTCCGCAGGTTGGGGTGGTTGGGATGGTTGGGGCGGTTGGGGCGTCTTCACAACCGCTGGATGATCGTCCCTGTGGCGAGCGCCCCGCCCGCACACATGGTGATCAGGGCGAATTCCTTGTCCCGGCGCTCCAGTTCGTGCAGTGCGGTGGTGATGAGGCGGGCGCCGGTGGCTCCGACCGGGTGGCCCAGGGCGATGGCGCCGCCGTTCACATTGACCTTCTCCAGGTCCTGTTCGAAGACCTGGGCCCAGGAGAGGACGACGGAGGCGAAGGCTTCGTTGATCTCGACGAGGTCGATGTCCTTGAGGGACATGCCGGCCTTGCCGAGTACGGCGCGGGTGGCGTCGATGGGCCCGTCGAGGTGGAAGTGCGGGTCGGAGCCGACCAGCGCCTGGGCCACGATCCGGGCCCGCGGCTTGAGTTTGAGGGCGCGGGCCATGCGCTTGGAGGCCCACATGACCGCGCTCGCGCCGTCGGAGATCTGCGAGGAGTTGCCCGCGGTGTGGACGGCGGTCGGCATGACCGGCTTGAGGCCGGCCAGCGCGTCCATGCTGGTGTCGCGCAGCCCCTCGTCGCGGTCGACCAGCCGCCACATGCCCTGGCCCGCCGCCTGTTCCTCCTCGGTGGTGGGGACCTGGACGGCGAAGGTCTCGCGTTTGAAGCGCTCCTCGGACCAGGCGGTGGCGGCCCGTTCCTGGGAGATCAGGCCGAGCGAGTCGACGTTCTCGCGGGTCAGACCGCGGTGGCGGGCGATGCGTTCGGCGGCCTCGAACTGGTTGGGCAGATCGACGTTCCACTCGTCGGGCCAGGGTTTGCCGGGGCCGTGCTTGGAGCCGCTGCCCAGCGGCACCCGGGACATCGCCTCGACGCCGCAGCCGATGCCGATGTCGATCACGCCGCCCGCGATCATGTTGGCGACCATGTGGTTGGCCTGCTGGGAGGACCCGCACTGGCAGTCGACGGTGGTGGCCGCGGCCTCGTAGGGGAGACCCATTGCGAGCCAGGCGTTGCGCGCGGGGTTCATGGACTGTTCGCCGGCGTGGGTCACGGTGCCGCCGACGATCTGCTCGATGCAGTCGGGCTGGATGCCGGTGCGCGCGAGGAGTTCGCGGTAGGTCTCACCCAGGAGGTAGGCGGGGTGGAGGTTGGCGAGCGCGCCCTGGCGCTTGCCGATGGGGGTGCGTACGGCTTCGACGATGACGGGTTCCGCGGCCATGACTGACTCGTCCTCTCCTATGTCCGCGGGGCGTCCCGGCACCCACGGAAGAAGAACTAGTACGCGTTCTACTTCTACAAACAGTCTTATGAGCCTCGCCCCGGGGCGCAAGGGTCGTGCACCACCGTTGTCCACAACAGGTGGCGCCGCACCCCTTGCCACTTGTAGAACTCGTTACTACCTTCACCGCGAATGCAACTGATGGGTCGTCAGTAACGTCGGGAACCAGCCGTCCGGAAGCCCGTCCGGAAGCCCGAAATACCCAGAAACCCAGAAGCCCAGAGACCCAGAAGCCCCGGAAGACCAGAGCCTCAGCAGCTCAGCAGCCCGCACTCTCGGATGCCAGATGGACCAGGAGTCGCCCATGTCATGCCCGGCGTTGCCCGAGGGGTTCGACTTCACCGACCCCGACGTCTACCGAACCCGCGTCCCGCTCCCGGAGTTCACGCAGCTGCGGCAGACCGCACCCGTGTGGTGGAACGCGCAGCCGCACGGCATCGCAGGCTTCGGCGACGACGGCTACTGGGTCGTCACCCGGCACGAGGACGTCAAAGAGGTGTCCACCAAACCGGACGTCTACTCGGCCAACCTCAACACCTCGATCATCCGCTTCAACGAGTCGATGACCCGCGACCAGATCGACGTACAGAAGCTGATCATGCTGAACATGGACCCGCCGGAGCACACCCGGGTCCGCCAGATAGTGCAGCGCGGCTTCACCCCGCGCGCCATCCGCGCCCTGGAGGACGCCCTGCGGCACCGGGCGGCGCGGATCGTCGAGGAGGCGCGGCGGAAGCGCGCCGGGGACTTCGTCACGGACATCGCCTGCGAGCTCCCCCTCCAGGCGATCGCCGAGCTCATCGGCATCCCCCAGGACGACCGGTCCCGCATCTTCGACTGGTCGAACAAGATGATCGCGTACGACGACCCCGAACTGGCCATCACCGAAGAGGTCGGCACCAACGCGGCGATGGAGCTGATCTCGTACGCGATGAACCTCGCCGCGGCGCGCAAGGAGTGCCCGGCCAAGGACATTGTCAGCCGGCTGGTGGCGGCGGAGGACGAGGGGAATCTCGGGTCGGACGAATTCGGCTTCTTCGTACTGCTGCTGGCGGTCGCCGGCAACGAGACGACGCGCAACGCGATCACCCACGGCATGCACGCCTTCCTCACCCACCCCGAGCAGTGGGAGCTCTACAAGCGCGAGCGCCCGGCGACCGCGGCCGAGGAGATCGTGCGGTGGGCCACGCCGGTGGTGTCCTTCCAGCGCACCGCCACGCAGGACACCGAACTGGGCGGCGCAAAGATCAAGAAGGGGCAGCGGGTCGGGATCTTCTACTCCTCCGCCAACAACGACCCGGAGGTGTTCGACCGCCCGGAGGTCTTCGACATCACCCGTGACCCCAACCCCCATCTGGGGTTCGGGGGCGGCGGACCGCACTTCTGCCTCGGCAAGTCGCTCGCCGTCCTGGAGATCAACCTGATCTTCCACGCCATCGCGGACACCCTTCCGGACATCTCCCTGGCGGGCGATCCGCGCCGGCTGCGCTCTGCATGGCTGAACGGCGTCAAGGAGCTGCGGGTGCACTACGGCTGACCCCGCTGCCGCAGGTCCTGGACCGTTTAACAGCGCCCCCGAACGTGGGCGTTGGCGTGCCGGAACGAACCCGAGCGGTAGGCCGGCCACCGCAGCAGCATGCGCCTTGCCGCGCCCGGGCAGGCGGGCAGGCGGGCAAGCGGGCAGGCGGGCAGGCGGGCAGCGGCGTTTCGCCATGAGCAGCCGGGGTCGACAACCCCCTGGGCTGCGCGCGCCCGAGCGGCCCCCAGGGCCTGCCGTCGCTGCACCGCGGTTGCGGTGCGGCCTGCGGCGGGCCCGCCGCGCCGCTCGACGCAGGGAGCGCTCGCCGCATCGACGCGTTGCGGCGCACTGCGATATGTCCGAAAACGGTTCCGCCCCCAACCTTGCCAGCTGTCATTGGCGGACTTACATTCAACTCGCCAGTAACACGCGGGAGTTCACCACATCCCCGCACGGTCCGACAGCACGCGGGCCAGAGCCGCACGTTCTCCCCCACATACGCACATACGCACATGCGCCACTCGTCACGCATGGCTCCAGCACCACACGCGCCATTCCACGCACGTCATGCACGTCACGCACGTCACGCACGTCCATGCACCTCCATGCACTCCCCCCACACGGTTCGACAGCGTGCTCGACCGCTCTTCGAAGGGGACTCACCTCATGAAAGACACCCACGGCAGACCTGTCACGGGACGCATCAGCTGGCGCAGGTTCGCCGTGCTGTCCGTCCCGGCCCTTGCCGGCACCGCGGCACTGGGCATCGCCCTGGCCAACGGGGCGCTGGCAGCCTCGTTCGCCGTCTCCGGGCAACAGTTCAAGGTGTCCGCGGACAGCCTGAAGGGCGATGGATTCGCCCAGTACGGCAGCGTGGACGCGAACGCCAGAGGCGACCTCCTGCCGGTCGCCGTCACCGCCATCAAGACGGCGCAGCTCAACCACCTCTGCCAGTCGGTGGTCACCCACCTGCCCGTCATCGGCGACATCTCGCTCAACCTCAGCGCCGGGACGGGCGACAGGCCCGTCGAGGCCCGCGATCTGTTCGTGGACGCCACCCAACTCTCCGGTAACGCGTCCTTCCACAACATCGAGATCGGCCGGGACGCCTCCACCCTGGACAAGGGGCCGGCCAGCGCCCAGGGCATGCAGGACCTCTTCGCGCAGCAGGCCGACGACGTCAGCATCAGCAAGCTGCGGCAGACCGCCTGGGCCACCAACGCGGGGACGTTCAAGCTCTCCGGTCTGAGCATGAAGGTCTCCAAGGGCAAGAAGGAATGCTTCTGACCTGGCGGCGCTGGCGAAAGGGACGTCCCTTCTGGGGCGGCCTGGCGGCCGTCATCGCCGGCGCCGAGATCTGCGCCATCCCCCTGGCCCCGCTGAAAATCATGCTGCAGCAGGGCATCGCCGGTATTCCGTCGGTGCTGATGGGGCTGGTGATGATCGTGATGGGGCTCTCGGCGTGGTTCGCGCCGCACTACCGCGGCCTCGCCGGCGTCCTCACCGTGCTGTGTGCGGCGGGCGCGCTGGTGATGTCCAACCTCGGCGGCTTTCTGATCGGCACGGTCATCGGGATCCTCGGCGGATCCTCGATCTTCGCGTGGCAGCCGGTCGCGGCGGCGGCCCCGGAAACACCCGGTGAGCCGGCGGCCGCCGCCACCACGGGCGAGTCCTGACCGACCGCCGGGGCGAGTCCGAAGCGACCGCCCGCCCCCGTCCGCCCTGCCCGTACGCGTGTCCCCACACCCTCGTCCGCGTACGGGCAGGGCCCCGTTCGCACCACCCCGCACCGTCCCGCACGCTCCTCCGGCACCTCACCCCTCAGAAGGAGACCAGCATGACGAAGACGCCCGCACCCGCTGCGCGCCGTTCGCCCCGTGGACGCGGATTACGTGCCGCCGGCACCGGGGTCGCCACGGTCCTGGGGCTGTCCCTCGGCGTACCGGCCTCCGTGGCGGCCCAGCCCACGGGCGAGCCCTCCGCCGCGGCTGCCGCCACGACCGTGAGCCCGGCAGGGCACCAGTTCACCGCCGCCCTCAGCGGCAAGGCCACCTTCACGGCCGGTTCGGTCACCGTGACCTGTTCGACCTCATCCGCCGGCGGACAGGTGCCGGCCGCGCCCGACAACCACAACGCGGCCGGCCCGGTGAGCAGTTCCATCAGCCCGGCCACCTACGGGTCCTGCACGACCAGCATGCCCGGCGTCAGCGCGACCGTCACCACGTCCGGCGGCTGGGGCGTGGCCATGCAGAACGGGTCGCCGGTGACCGCCGGTCTGACCATCCCCTCCGGCGGGTTCGTGCTCAAGACCAGCGGACTGGCGTCCTGCACCGTGACCGCCGCCCCCACGGCACCGGCGACGGTGAACGGCACCTGGACCAACGGCGCGCCGTCCACCCTCACCTTCACCAACGCCGCGGTGCCGGTGAAGGTGGTGGGCGGGTTCGGCTGCCCGACCGGCGCGACCAGCTCGACGTTCAACGCCGCCTACCGGGTCACCGACACCACCGACCCGGCGTCCCAGATCACCGTGACCGGCTGACCGGCCGGTGTTCGAGGGCCGGTGACGGCCGCTCCCGGGCGGCCGTCACCGGCTCAGCGCGCGCCCAGACCGGCGGCCGCCACGGCCACCAGCGCCGCCACGGCCACCGTGCCGCTGAGGAATGCGGTGATCAGCCGGCGCCGAAGCGCCCGATAGACGCTCTCGTATTCGGTGCGCAAGGTGGCGCTGCGGACGGCGATGCGTTCCCAATAGGCACGCGACGCGTCGCGCTGGTCCTGGCAATAGCGCAGCTCGACCTCTCTGCGCTGGGTGTCGGTCAGCCACGGCAGGCCGGCGCAGAAGGCGTCCGCCCGGGTCCGGGCCCGTTCCTTCTCCGCCTCCCGGAGCAGATATCCCTCGATCTCATTGATCGCCTCGTCCATCCGCATTCCCCCTCCCCCGCTCATCCGCGCGCCCCGCTCATCGGGGCACCGGCGGCGTCCAGCTCGCGCCCGATCTCCGGGTGGTGCAGGTCGAACGCCGGGGATTCGGAGCGAATGCGCGGCAGGGTGCGGAAGTTGTGCCGCGGCGGCGGGCAGGACGTCGCCCACTCCAGCGAGCGGCCGTAACCCCACGGGTCGTCCACCTCGACCTTCTTGCCGTACTTC
>NZ_JBICVM010000027.1:0-41818 GCF_043199095.1 Streptomyces sp. NPDC048650
CCGGCCCCGCCGCCCTTTGGTCACTGGGGGGCCGGGCGGCCCCAGCCGGGCGGCGCCCGACCGCGCGGTAGACGGCGGGAGAAATCCGGGGGGGCCCCACCCTCGGGGGGGCCCCCGCCCGTACTGCGTTACTGCGTTACTGCGTTACCCGCTCACTGCGGAGGCGGCTGCTGCGTCCACCCGCCACCGTCCGGCAGCGGCGCGTCCGGAGCCGGCTGTTGCTGCTGCCACTGGCCGGGCTGCTGCTGGCCCGGCTGCTGCTGGCCCGGCTGCTGGGTCCAGCCGCCCTGCTGCGGCGGGTAGCCGGCCGGGGGCTGCTGTGCGGGCTGGCCCTGCTGCTGCGGCTGCTGGCCCTGCTGCGGGTACTGCTGTTGCTGCGGGTACTGCTGCTGCGCGTAGGGGTCGCCGGCCATCTGCTGCTGCGGATACATCCCCTGACCCTGCTGCAGCCGCGCGAAGTCCTCGGCCACCATGGCGGAGAGGTTGAAGTACGCCTCGCGGGTCTTGGGCCGCATCATGTCGAGGTCCACCTCGGCACCGGCGGCGAGATGCTCGTCGAAGGGGACGACGACCACGCCGCGGCACCGGGTCTCGAAGTGCGACACGATGTCGTCGATCTTGATCATCTTCCCGGTCTCACGGACACCGGAGATGACCGTGATACCGCGCTGCACCAGGTCGGCGTAGCCGTGTGCGGACAGCCAGTCCAGGGTCGTGCTGGCGCTGGACGCACCGTCCACGGACGGGGTGGAGATAATGATCAACTGGTCGGCGAGATCGAGGACTCCGCGCATCGCGCTGTAGAGCAGACCCGTACCCGAGTCGGTGAGGATGATCGGGTACTGCCTGCCCAGGACGTCGATCGCCCGCCGGTAGTCCTGGTCGTTGAAGGTCGTCGAGACGGCCGGGTCGACGTCGTTGGCGAGGATCTCCAGGCCCGAGGGGGACTGCGAGGTGAACCGGCGGATGTCCATGTAGCTGTGCAGATTCGGGATCTCGCGCACCAGGTCACGGATGGTCGCACCGGTCTCGCGGCGCACCCGTCGGCCGAGCGTGCCGGCGTCCGGGTTGGCGTCGATCGCCAGGATCTTGTCCTGTCGCTCGGACGCGAGGGTGGAGCCCAGCGCCGTGGTGGTCGTCGTCTTGCCGACGCCGCCCTTGAGGCTGATCACCGCGATCCGGTAGCAGGACATCACCGGCGTACGGATCAGGGCCAGCTTCTGCTGGCGCTCCGCCTCCTCCTTCTTCGCGCCCAGCTTGAACTTCGACGGCTGGGCGTTGGCGCCCGGCTTGCGCTTCTTGGGCTGGTTGCGCAGCAGTCGGTCGGAGGACAGCTCGACGGCGGCGCTGTAACCGAGCGGTGCGCCCGGAGCGGCCCGCTGTTGCGGCTGCTGCTGGCCGGGCTGCGAGTACTGCGCGTAGTTCGCCGCGGCGTTGGGGTCGCCGGCCTGCTGACCGGGGAACGGCTGCGGCTGCTGCTGTTGCGCCTGCTGCTGGGCCTGGGCGGCGTACTGGGCCTGGGCCGCCTGCTGTGCCTGCTGCTGTGCCTGTGCCTGTGCCTGCTGCTGTGCCTGGGCGGCCTGCTGGGCCTGGGCCTGGGCCTGCTGCTGGTCGTAACCGGGCGCGGCCTGCTGGGGCTGCTGCTGGCCCTGTTGCGGGTAGCCCTGGACGCCCTGTTGCGGGTAGCCGTAAGCGGGCTGCTGCGCGGCCTGGTGGGGGTTCTGCTGCGGCTGTTGGGGCTGCTGCTGGGGGTAGCCGTAGGCAGGCTGGGGATAGCCGTAGGCGGGCTGCGGCTGCTGCTGTGCGGGCCGGCCCTGCTGTTGCGGGTGGGGCTGCTGCTGCGCCTGCTGCGGGTAGCCGGCCGGGGACTGTTGCTGTGCCTGCTGCGGCTGCTGGGCCTGCTGAGGTTGGGGCTGCGGCTGCTGCTGCCCCTGGGCCGTGCGCGGGTCCGCGGGCTGGAACTCCGGCGGCAGCGGCGGCAGTCCGCCCTGCTGTGGCACACCCTGCTGCTGTCCCTCCGGAGCGGCACCCCAGGGAGCGCCCTGCTGCGGAGCGCCCTGGGGCGCCGCCTGCTGAGGAACGGAGCCCTGGGTGGCCTGCGGCTGCTGCTGCGCGGGGACGCCCTGCTGCGGCTGCGGCTGCGGCTGCGGCTGCGGCTGCGGCTGCTGGCTCTGCGCCGGCGCCGCCGTCTGCTCGGCGGCCGGTGCGGGCTGCTGCTCGGGCGCCTCCGGCGCGGGAGCGGTCGGCTCGGGGGCCGCCGCGGCGCTCGGGGCGGGGGACTCGGCCGCGGCGGCCTCAGCCGTCAGCTCGGGGCCGTCATCGTCATCGTCGTCGTCCCAGAGCCCGGCCGAGGGATCGCCGCCGGTGCCCGCACGAACCCTGCCCTCGTCGGACTCCGCAGCCGGTGCGGGCTGCGCAGTCTCTGCGGGCGTCACCGGCACTGCCGGGGGAGCCTGCGGGGCCGGTGCGTCGCCGCCCGTGTCGTTGGGGCGCAGCATCGGGAACCCGGGCGGCGCGGCCTCCGCGGGCGGAGTCATCGGCGCCGGAGCACCCTGCTGACCCACCCCGGGGGCGCCCGGCGGAGCCCCCTGCGCGGGCCCCGTCAGCGGCTGCCCGGTGGGCGGCGGCCCGTTGGGAGGAGTTGCGGGAGCAGGCGCAGGAGGCGGTGCGGGGGCGGCACTCGCACCGCCTCCGCTGGTGTCACTGCTCGCGTACCAGGCCGGAGCGGCAAAATCGATCTTGAACTCGCCGGTCAGATCGAACTCGGACTGGTCATCGTCAGGATCGTTTCCGTCCGGACGGAAAGCCTCCTGCTCGTTCACTGTGCCTCCTGGTCTACTGCAACGCACCTGAACGGCAGGACCGGATACAGGCGGATCGATCGGATGTAACGGAAGTCGGAACACATCGTCCGGGGCTGCGCCAACACTGCTCGCTCTCCATCCCCGTATCGACTGCCGTCGTGAACTGCCGTCGTGATGTGCTTCTGCGCTCCCCACACAGCCTAATCAAGAGTCGGCCCATAACGGCAGTCGGTGCCATGTCGTCTTCAAGCCCCGCGGCACACCTGCGGGCGCATCCGTGGATGCGCCCGCAGGTCGTGCCCATGACCGGTCGTCCACGCGCCGCGCGCCACCGGCCCACAGAGATGTGGTCAGTCCATCCGGCGCGGCCCGCCGAGCAGGTTGGTCTCGGCCTCCGTCGGCTGGGTCATGACGAACTGATGGCCATCGCGCGAGCACCAGAGCATGGCATTGTCGCTGAGCGTCGGCAGCACCGCACCGACCTGCTCGGGCAGTCGCATGATGCGCGTCACCACTTCCGCCTCTTCGGGTGACAGTCGCTGCAGGCCGACCAGATCGGCGCGGGCGAGCATCTGCGGCGAGCGCGGTCCCATGAACGGCAGCACGGTCAGCGTCGACTGCCAGGGGCTGGGCGCGAGCTGATTGCGCGGCGGGCGCGCACCCATGTCGCGGACGACCAGCACGGGGCTGGAAACCGAGGGTCCCTGTGGCGCGATCTGGCGCACCTCATGGATCGACACACACTGCTGCCCGCCACCCGCGGCCTGCGCCATCTGGCCCCAGGCCTGCGGCCGGGCGGTCTCGACAGCGACCCGGGCCCCGGTGGCGACCGTACGCAGCGCCAGCACCTGGGCCATCCACATGCTGCCGACCAGCGCGATTTCCACCGGCGCCGGCCGCAGCACGCTCAGCACGGCGGGCTGGTTCTGCGGATCGATACCGATGATCACGCCGTCGTCGCCGACCGGCAGGGTCAGCGAGCCGAGCGATTCGGCCGTCAGGACGTGCGGGTTGCGGCGCGGACCCCGCAGCCCGAACCCGGGCCTGGGCTTCGGACCGCTCGGGCCCGAGTCGTCCTCATCCGGCCGGGGCTGGTGGTTGAGCCGGCGGGCGCCGTCGGCGCCCCCGATCGGGGGGTTGCGCCAGCCGTTGCCGCTGACGTTGGCACGGGGCTGATAGGTGGGAGTGGCCATCAGCGGGTACCTCCGAGGGGGAGCGTGGCCAGCAGGCCGGGCAGCTGCTCGCGGTCGAGCCGTACGAGACCGACCTTCACGGAGCCGGAACGGCGCTCCAACTCGTTCTGCGCGGAGGAGAGTTCGTTCTCGCTGCGGGTCGACAGCCGGACGTAGCCCGAGATGGCCGGGGCCCGGCCGCCGCCGTGCGTGGCGGTCAGCGCGAAGGTGCTGGCCATCGCCCTGGTGCTGGTCAGCAGTTGGGTGATCGCCGCCAGTGGGGCGCCGCCCTGGCCCAGTTGGGGCCATCGGCCGATCCAGTAGGTGGAGTGCCAACGGTCGTCACAGCGCATCGCGCGGGTCGTCTCCTGGGTGCGGCGGGCGGCCCGGCCGTCCCGCCCCATCGCGCCGTTGGCGGCACGCGGGCTGACGCACACCGCGGTGCCGATCGCGGCCACGACCTCGCGCTCGGCGAGCACCTTGGCCCGTACGCCGTGCGCGGTGACCCGGCTGACGAGCTGGTCGGCGGCGCGCAGCAACGAGCGCTGGGCGCCTTCCAGCCCCCCGCCGCGGGCCTCGATGGCCTCGGCGCACAGCTCCGGGTCGAGCTTGAGGGCGATCCACGTCAGCTGCAGGGAGGGCGTCTGGGACTGAGCCTGCAGCGGCGCGTACGAACGGGCCGCGACGGCCTGTTCGGGCAGATGCGGCGCCGGCGCCGGCTGGGTGTACTGCACGAACTGCACCGACTCCAGGTGGATGTCCTCCACGTCGAGGGCGGTGTGCAGGAGGTCGAGCGGGAGCATGTGGCTGCCGCGCTGCGGACGCAGTGGCTCGTCGCGCGCGTCGACCTGGACCATGACCGTCAGGAACGTGCCGTCGCCGACGAATCCGATGGCCCGCTGATCCGAGTCCGTCATGTACTCGTAGGTCCGCAGCGCCGGATCGCACTCCACGACCGGGGCGAACGCGGGGTCGACGCCCTGCGTGGCGGAGAGCGCGGAACTGCTCTCCTTGCCGCGGCGCTTCATGGCGCGGACGGTCGTGATCCACTCCGGGAGGGGGACCTTGCGGCGCCGGCCCAGCGCGAAGACGACCAGCACGGCCGCCAGCACGATCGATACGATCAGCGCGACCGGGTGGTGGATCGACAGGCCCACCAATACCAGCGCCGCGGCGATTTCGATGATGGCCAGCTGCTGTACGCGCACACCACCGATATTTCCGGCCTGCTGACGCAAACGCGGCGATACCGGGCCGGACGGGCCAGGCTCCGAACTCCGGCCGCGATTTCCTCTGTTGCCCCGAGCTGTGCCGTTTTGGCCAGCGTTTCCCGCGTATTGCGGTGCAGCGGAAGGCTGTTGCTGCGGTTGCCGCCCGTTGCGGCGTCGAGCCCTGGTGGCGCTGGACATCCCCCGGCCTGCTCCTCTACTGGTGGTGTGGCCTCTGGGCGTGTGGGCCGCCGCTGAGACTGGTGTGTTGGAAGGTGGCACCCGTACCGTACGGGTGGATCGACACACGGCATAGTAGAGGGCGCTACGGCGTGAGTGCCGGGGGCGGTCGCTGGAAGATCCGACAGGCGGGGAGAGAAAGCAACAATGGCATCACGTCGGGACGAGCTGAATGCGTATTCGTTTGCGCGGAAGCGCACGAATGCGGCATTTCTGAAGCCGCTGCCCAATGGCTCGATCGAGAGTGCACCGAAGCCACTGAAGGCGGTGGTGCCCGGGATCGTGATGAGCGTGCTGGTTCTCGTGGGATTCGGAGCGTGCGGCATTCTCAAGCCCATCGCCCCGCAGGGGTGGAACGACGTCGGCGGCAATGTGCTCGTCGGGTCGAAGTCCACCACGCGCTATGTCGTGTTGAACCCCAAGGGCTCCAAGGAGAAGATTCTCCATCCCGTCCTGAACCTGGCATCGGCCAAGCTGCTCGTCGACCCGCAGAAGTTCCAGGTCGTGCAGGTCGACGAGGACCAGCTGGACGGAAAGATCGCGCACGGCCCGGCCCTCGGCATCCCGTTCGCCCCCGACCGGATGCCCGGCACGGAGGACGTCGACAAGCCGAAGACCTGGGCGGTGTGCAACCGTCCGAGCAGCGTCCGCGGCAACAAGCCCCAGCAGGCCGTGTTCGTCCTGGGGGGCAAGGAGAAGGAGAAGTTCGCCCGGAGCCAGGGCAAGCTCGACCTGCACCAGGCGCTGTTCGTCCAGGATCCCAAGGGGGACTACTACCTGGTCGACAACAACGGCGTCGCGTTCAAGTTCGACGTCACGATGGGCGGCCATGTGCCGATGTCCCAGGCTGCCGCCGACAGGGCGAACCAGGTCCTGCGCACCGTGGTCTTCCAGGGCAAGGCGCCGCAGCAGGTCACCGACGAGTGGATGAAGACGCTCATCACCAGCCCGATTCCCCTCTACATGCCGACGGTGCCGGGAGCGGGAGGGGGCAGGAAGACCTCCGCCAAGGGCGACGTCCCGGACAAGTACAGCAAGATCGGCACGGTGGTCCAGGACAGCGCGTCGGGCCAGAAGTACGTCGTCACGCAGGACGACGTCGAAGAGGTCTCGGACTTCATCGCCAACCTGCTGACGAAGGGGCCGAACGCCGCGGTGGTGAACCCCGGTGGCAACGGCAGGGCAATGGACGTGCCACCGCTGGCCAGCGCGGCGATCACTGCGGCGCCGGACGAGGCCCACTCCGGCCACAACAAGGAGTTCATGGGCCAGCTCGACTTCGAGATCGGCGGCCAGAAGCCCGACAACCCGTGGCCGAAGGAAGACGTCGAGATGGCGAACTCCTTCAAGGACGGCTCGCAGACCAGTGGCCTGCCCGCCGGCACCGACGACGGTGTGACCTGCAATTTCTACGAGGGCACCAGCCGGAAGATCCCGGGCACCGCGCAGCAGTACCCGTACGGTGTGCCCACGATGGGCGCCTGGGTGGGTACGGACTACCCCGCCAAGATCCCGTCCGGCGCCACCTCGTACGTCACCCCCGGCGACGGCCTGCTGTACCGCGAGGTGAAGACCCCCAAGGAGAAGCCCGGCTCCGGCTCCATGTTCCTCGTCACCGACACCGGCCTGCGCTACTCGGTGCCGAACAACAACGACGGTGTGAAGGCCGGCAAGGGCGACGACGAGGTGGGGCTGAACCAGGCCCACCTCGGGTATGCGGGAGCGCGTGTTCCGTCGGTTCTGGAGGCATGGTCCAGGCTGCTCTCCTCGGGCCCGTCGCTGACCATGCAGGATGCGAAGCAGCCGCAGGCTTCCTGACGCCGGGAGAAGGCCCTCGGAGGCCGCGCCGTCCCGCCCGCCAGCGGGCGTCGGCGCGGCCTCTCGCCGTACCGCCCCGCCCGAAAATTCCCGCTCTGCCCCATTCCACTGAATGGTGTGCCGGCGACGGGTAGTTGACAATGTTGTGATCCCGTCACAAGTACCCACCCCCTGTTGGGAACAGGCGTATGGAGTGGGTAATGTTGCGGGAGGCACCAACAGGAGTTGCCAACCGCGCAGCGCCGTCGCCGGTGGGCGCGGTCAACGTACGAGTCTCATGGGGGACGTTGACTATGGCTGGTCAGCAGTACACAACCACTGAAGAGGAGATGGTCGCGTTCAGCGGCAAGATCGCCTCTGTCAACCAGTCGATCCAGGGCGAGATCACGCGCCTGAACACGGTCGTCGACACCATCACGTCCGGGTGGAAGGGTGCTGCGGCCTCCTCGTACAACCAGCTGCAGTCGCAGGTTAACGAGGACGGCAAGCGGATCAACCAGCTTCTTGCCGAGATCAAGGAAGCGATCGACGAGACCACGAAGAACTACTCCGCCTCCGAAGAGGAGCAGGCGCAGTCGATCACGCACATCTCCGCATCGTCTTCACCGTTCGGATGATGAAGCCGCGCCGTCGCCCGCGGCGCATCGGCTTCACCGCGGCGGCGCCGGCCAACCGGCCGCCGCGCTGCGGTTTGTGAATCGACCAGGCATCATCAACTCCTGAGGAGACACCATGTCAGGCCAGATCCTCGTTAATTTTGCGACGATCCAGCAGGCAAGCCAGGACGTGCGTGGCACGGCCAACAACATCCGCCAGCAGCTCGACGACCTCGAGGCCGGCGTCAAGAAGATCGCCGCGAGCTGGGAAGGTGCGGCCCAGGAGGGCTACCAGGCCCGCCAGCGCGAGTGGGACCAGCGTGCCGCTTCTCTGCACTCGACGCTCGAGGCCATCGCCAAGGCGCTGGACCAGGCCGCTCAGAACTACCAGAGCACCGAGCACAAGAACGCCGGCATCTGGGGCGGCTGACCCACGTCAGCAGGTACGGATGGCATACGGCTGAGCAGCCCTGACGGCTCGCACAGTGGCCAATGAGGGCGGGCGCGCTGCACAAGTGCGCTCGCCCTTCTGCCGTCCCACTTGCGCTCTGTGGCCTCTGCCCCAATTCCTCCGCACTTCTCCCCCTTCCCTCCCCCCTTACTCCTCGCTCCCGACCGATCCGCCACAGATGGAGAGCAGAAAACCCGTGGGATCTCGCGCCATTGGTCACCGAGCCGGGCACCGCCGACGAGCGGCGGGCGCACTGGTCACTGTGGCCTGCGTCGCCGGCCTGTCCTGCGCCACCGCCACGCCGGCAATCGCGGACGAGAACGTGCCGCTCAACAGTGGCGAGTGCAAGTTCGGCACCGACAACATCAAAGAGACTCCCTGGTCCCTCCAGCGCCTCCTGATCGATCAGATGTGGGCGAAGACGAAGGGCCAGGGCGTCAAGGTCGCCGTCATCGACACGGGTGTCGACCGCGACAACGGGCAGATCAGGCCCGCCCTCGGCTCCAGGGGTGTGACGGTTGCCGGTGGTGGCAAGGCCGACCAGGACGTGGTCGGTCACGGCACCAAGGTCGCGGGCATCATCGCCGCCCAGAAGATCGCCGGCTCCGGCTTCTTCGGTATCGCACCCGGGGCGAAGGTCATCCCGTTCAAGACGACCAACTCGGAAAAAGGCAGTAAGGCCTCCGACCTGGCCACCGCCATTCGCAAGGCGGTCGCCGCAGACGTCGACGTCATCAACATCTCCCAGGGGACCGGCGCCAGAAAGTCCGACCTGACCGACCTCCAAACCGCGGTCGACGTGGCCGAACGGCACGGCATCCTGATAGTCGCGTCGGCGGGCAATGACGGTGCCGACGGCCGCGAGAAGGACATGTACCCGGCCGCCTACTCCAGGGACCATTCCAACGTCCTGGCGGTGGCCGCCTCCGACCGCAACAACGAGCGCGCGCCCTTCTCCCAGTCCGGCACGTACGTCAATATCGCCGCCCCTGGCGTCAATATGGTCTCCACCGTCCCCGACGGCGGTAACTGCGTCGACCAGGGCACCAGCTTCGCCTCGCCGTACGCCGCGGGAGCCGCGGCCCTCCTCATCGCGCAGCACAAGCACGACAAGCCCGGCGGAAAGTGGAGCCCCCAGGAAGTCATCTGGCACCTGGAGAAGACGGCAGCGCGCGTAAAGGCGAAGCGTGACGACTTCACCGGCTGGGGCGTCGTCGACCCGGTAGCGGCCCTCAACGACACCGAGCGGCCCACCGCGTCACCCACGCCGGACAAGAACAAGAACTCGGCCGCCGGCCTCAACATCCGCCCCGTCGCGATCACTTTGGGTGAAAGCGAGGAGGAGCGGAGCGCCCGCATCGCCGTCTACATCGTCGGCGGCGGAATCCTGGCAGTCGGCGTGGTGGTTGGCTCCGCCGTCGCGATGCGTGACTGGCGACGTAAGAACAGTATTGGCACTAACGGGGAGGCCAGTCATGGCTAAGGAATACAAGGTCAATCTTGACGCTCTCGACCAGGTTGTCAGGGAGCTCAATGATGTCCTGAAGGACATGAATGGAACGAAGGGCAAGGCCGGTAGTGGGACATTCCTGCCGGTTAGTGCTCTGGGGGCGCACTTTAACGAGCGCGAGGAACTTAATAAAGAGCATGAAGCCATGAAAAAGTTTATCGAGCAAGACATTCTCGACAGGCTCGAGAAGATGATCGATAAATTTGGCAAAAAAACCAAGAAGGTGAAGGAACACTACGACGACGCCGAGCACGCGAACAAAATGCAACATTGACAGTGCATCGGTTGATTGTCAGCTGAAGGAGAAGGGGGCCGACAGGTGAGTAAAGACAACAGCACTGCACCCAAAGGTAGCTACGAGCGTCCGGTTAAGTTCCACACCCCGTTCAACCAGCACTACTTCGACGCTCTGAAGAGCATGGTGGAGGATGCCGACGTCAATACGGTCGAGCGTGTTGCTGAACACTGGCAGAAGGTTCACGACGACCTGGTAGATCTGCAGCATAAGTTCGAAAAGGCCGTGAAAAAGGTCAGGGAGCACTGGGAGGGCGACTCCTCTGAGCGCTTCCAAGAGAGTGCCGATCAGATCATCGCGAACTTCAAGGCCGGGGCGCCTTGGGCCAGCTGGACGGCTCATCAAATTGGCAAGGCGGCCGATAGTCTCCAAAAGGCCATCAATAAGATCAATTCGATCGACGATGACTTCAATGAGATCAACTCGTGGTGGGAGATTGACGATGAGGATCTGGATAAGCTCCTCAAGTCGGGGGCGGACACTGCGGCTGTCAGAGAGGCGAACGAGGAAGACCTGAGCGACCACCAAAAGAGCCGACTCACGGCTGCTGTGGCCATGGAGCACTTGGGCACGTCGTACATGCAGCTGGCTAAGTCGCTGAAGGCGCCGCAGCCAGGGTCGGTGAAAGACGACAAAATTCCGGAGCACGACCCAAAGGACAACGGTCTCAACGGAATTAACACCCCCATGATGCCGACAGGTGGACCGAAGGGGGGCGCCGGTGGCCTCAAGATCCCGAAGCGAGGGACGGAGTCCGGTAGCAGCCTGAAGATGCCCGATTCTCCGAGCGTCAATCAGCCGGGCATCAGCGGCGGTCTGGGTGAACTGAAGCCCAAGGGGCCCGACGTGGGGACTGGTCTCGACGGCCTCCACAGTGGACCTGGCGGCCCGAAAGTCCCCAGTGGCCCGGGTACTGGAGGCCCTCACGGCGGGGGAGTTCATGTGCCCAGCGGTCCCAGCGGCGGGGGCCACATGCCTGTGCCTGGTATGCCCGGTGGTACTTCCGGGCTCAAGGGTGGTACTTCCGGGCTCAAGGGTGGTACTTCCGGGCTCAAGGGTGGTACTTCCGGGCTCAAGGGCGGTGCTTCCGGGCTCAAGGGCGGTACGCCCAGCACTGGCCCCGGCGGACACAGCGCCAGCTCTGGACGCACTGGTATGCCCGGTATGGGTGGCATGCATGGTGCTGGAGGAGGAAAGAGCGCGGGCGGTGGGCACGGGGGTGCCGGCTCCGGTGGTCCTCAAGCGCGGCAGAAGGGCGGAATGGTCGGGTCGCCCGGTGGCAAAGCCAGTGGCGGAGGCCAGGGCGGGTCTGGTCTGCACCGTAGCCGAGGGGGAACTGAAGCCGGCTCCAATTCGGGTGGCCGTCGCCCGGCAGGCATGATGGGCGGGGCGCATGGTGCGCCAGGCGCCAGGGGCGAGGGGAGTCGGAGCGACTCGGGTCGTCCCGACTACCTCGTGGAAGAGGAAGAGACGTGGACGCCGCAGCGTAATGTGGCTCCTCGGGTCATCGAGTAGGAACGACCGGGAAACAAGCAATCGACAACGTGCTTGGGGCCCGCAGCCCCTCGGGTTGCGGGCCCCAACTCTGTGAGGAAGGTGTTTTACGGCATGAGCTTCACGCGGACGCTGCGTGCGGTGGGTGGCGCGGTGGTGGCGGGAGCACTGCTCTTCGGCACCGCGCCGGTTGCTTCGGCAGATCAGATCAGGAAAGACCAATGGCCATTGACGGCCTTCGGCGCTGACGATATTTGGAAGCTGTCAACAGGCAAGGGCGTCACGGTAGCTGTCATCGACCAGCCGGTGGATGGTAATCATCCTGATCTCAAGGGAAACGTGCTTCCCGGGAAGAGCTTCTACACCGGGGGAGGAGGAACGGCAGACCATCCGGATGGGGAGAAGGAACATGGCACCGCCATGGCTTCGCTCATCGCTGGGCATGGGCATGGGCCTGGTGGGTCCGAAGGCGTGAAAGGGCTGGCGCCTGATGCCAAGATCCTTCCTCTTGGAGTTGACCTTGGAGATTCGGACGCTCCGATCCCCAAGCCCGGCTCCGACTCCGGCAAAGAGCCGATGTCCTACGCCGAGCCGCTGAGGTATGCCGTAGACCACGGCGCGAGCGTGGTGAGCATGTCGTTCGACACTGCCTTCACGAAACCTTCAGATGCTGAACAGGCAGCCGTTGACTATGCCCGGAAGCACGATGTGCTGCTCGTTGCGTCATCGGGAAATGAAGGCGTCAGCAGCCCGCGTAATCCGGCAGTAGCGCGTGGGGTTCTGGCCGTGGGAGCGGTGGACATCGACCTCAAGGTCTGGAAATACTCCAACTACGGTTCTCATGTCAAACTGCTGGCCCCAGGGCTTCACATCCGGTCGGCGGGAGTTGAGACCCCTTATCGTTTGGCCAACGGCACGTCAGACGCTACTGCGTACGTGTCCGCCGCCGCGGCCCTCCTCCGCTCCAAGTTCCCGGACTTGACCGCCGGCCAGATCGCCAACCGTCTGGTGAAGACCGCCGGTCTGCCGGACGACATGAAGGGGAAGAAACTTCCCAACCCCCACTACGGCTACGGCTTCATCAAGCCGTGGAAGGCACTGACCGCGGATGTTCCCGCGGGGTCGAAGAACGGCCCTCTGCCGGCGCTCAGCGGTGACTCGTCGTCCAGCTCGCCCAAGGCGCCCGGCAAGGCCAACGGCGCTGAGCCGGACCCCAAGTTTCACGACAACGGCCTGAGCACCGGCGCCATCATCGGCATCGTCGGTGGCGTGGTCGGTCTCCTCGTCGTCGTCCTAGTCGTAGTACTGGTGGTCAAGAAGAAGAACCGGCGTAATGGCCCGCCTCCGGGTGGCCCGGGTGGCTATGGCGGTCCCGGTGGGCCTGGTGCCCCCGGTGGCTTTGTGCCGCAGCCGTCCGGTCCTCACCAGCAGCAGCCCAGTGCGGCGCCCGGATCGTACCCGCCGGCGCCGCCCACGCAGCCGCCGGGCCAGTAACGCCTTGCCGTAGCGGAAGATGGTGTTGGGGTCCGCAGCCTTCGGGCTGCGGGCCCATTTGTGTTGTGGGGCAGTGTAGGTGGATAGATGGGCAGGCGCGATGCCTTCAGCCCCTCTGCGGACCATCCCGCAGAGGGGCTGAAGGCATCGCGGCAACAAAGAATGCCAGCGCTGCTCAGCCGAAGACCGACCGGACGTGTTCCGATACGCCGTTGCGGGCCTCGTCGGTGACGTCCTGGTGGCGGGTGGCGGCGCCGCCGGTGTGGTGGTCGACGCGGCTCTGGGCGTAGTCGAGACCGCGGTTGGTGTGGTGGTCGACGACTTGGTCCCGCTTGTTCTCCGCGTCGCTCTGTACGCGGTCCGCCCAGTGTTGGGGATCGGCGAGGCTGGTGACGCCGTCCTTGTACTCGTTGACGCGGTCGGTGGCGTCTTTCTTGACGTCCTCGACGTATTCGCCGGCCTTTTCCTTGGCGATGTCGGCGGTTTCGCCCCAGTCGATTCCGTCGCGTGCGCCGAAGTGGTTCTCGATGCCCTGTCCGACGAGGTTGCCGGCCATCTCTTCGCCGGCTTCCCTCGCCTTGTCCTTGGCCCCGTTGACCACGGTCTCCGTGACGAATTCCTTGGCGGAATCCTTGGCGGCCGTGACGACCTTTTCCTTGACCTCTTCCTTGACCGTCGTCTTGACGTAGTTCTTGGCCGCGTCCATGGCCAGTTTGCGGGCTTCCTTGGACATCGCCTTCTTGGCCATGGCCTTGATCGCGTCCATGGTGGCGTGTTCCATCGCCTTGGTCGCCGCCTGCATCACCTCGCGCTTGATCTTGTCGAGGATTTCGCGGACGATCAGCCGGGTCGCCTGGGTTGCGCCCGCACCGGCGATTTCCGACAGGCCGAGGGTGAAGGGCGCGGAGGCCTGCGCCGCGATGATCTCGACTGCCAGCACGATGAGTTGGGCAATGACCGCCACCTTGCCGGCGATCACCGCGATGGCGGCCGCGTCGAAAGCGAGGGCGATCGTCTCGGCCGCCGCGGCGGCGTCACGGAGGTAGTGGTCACCACTGTCGCCGGTGCCGGCGAAGGCTCCCCACTCCTTCGAGAAGCCCTCGATCGCCTCGCCCGAGTTGGCGCCGAGAACCTCATTGGAGGCCGAAGTGCCGGCGGAGAGTGCCTGGTTGGCCTGTTCGGCGAAGGTGCGCCAGATCGAGGCGCACTCGAAGAGTTTGTCCTCGTCGGCTCCCGGCCAGTCGTAGCCGAGGAGTTCCATGACCCAGGTGACACTTTCCGGCAGTGTCAGTGACACAGTGATCGTCCCCCGTGAAGTGGTGTGCGATTGCCCGGTACGGCGGGCGGAGAAGGAGAGTGCGGTGCCAGTGAGGGGCGGGCTCGAAGCGCGCCGACCTCACCTGGGGCACGGCATGTGTCAGATGTTCGGGCGGGCCACGGCGCTGATGGTGTGGATGCCCTGCTCGTCGGATTCGGCGTACTTCTGGGCCATGGCGTCGAGCTTGTCGCCGATTTCCTCAAGGCGCTCGCCGAGGGAGTCCATCGACGTGAACATCCCGTCCCGGATGGGCTCGTAGATCGTCAGGAAGATTTCGCCGAAGTCGCAGTCCTTGAAGGGGTCTTCGACGCCTTTGAGGTCGTCCTGCAGTTTCTTCGCTGCCTTGGAGAAATCGCTGCCGACGTGGACGAAGGCATTGCCTTGGGTCTTCAGTACGTCTGGATCGACATCAAATGCCTTGCCTGCCACCGTCTCCCCCGATTTTCTGCTGTGCCGCACTACTCATGATGCTTCTTGAAAGGTCCTACATTAGGCGATCTGGATGATGGTGTGTCAAGACGACGGATTGGGGCTGTTGTTGGCAGATGATGGTGGAATGGTGAAGAGTTTCCGGTAGACCGGTGGAAGTATGAATCCGTTGCCATTGCCTGTGGTTGGCGGTGGGGAACGAGGGCTGATCGAGCGTGGTTGACGGTCGACGGTCGAGGCGCGATGCGGAGCGGCCGTGGACGGTCGTGGGGGTACGGCGCCCGGACCGGTCGCCGGCGTGTGCGTCGCGGGGGGCCTGTGTTGCGGGGGCGGGGCGCGAGGGGTCAGTCAGAAGGGGGAACGGGTCGGGGCGTGTGCCCCGGATCCGGGCGCGCGGCCGATCACCGGTCCCGTAGCATCCCGCTCATGGACGCAACCGGCAATGAGCAGCCGCTTTCCGAGATTCCCGCAGGCATGACGCCACGCCAGGCACGCCGAATACGCATCATCCTGGCCTCGGTCCTGATGGGGGCGGTGGCGCTGGTGCTCGCGATCCGCCTGGCGTCCCGGCATTCGGTGCTGGTGGTCGGGGTCTACGGGGCCGCGCTGGTGCTCTGCGGCGTGGTGATCGAGCTGAGCCGCAACGGCCGTACCCGGTTGGGTACTTGGTTGTTGGTCATCGGTCTGGTGGCGGCTCTGGCCGCGGACTGGTTGTTGTTGCCCTGAAGGCTCGCAACCGGCCGGTTGGCGGGAGGTGGGGCGTCCCGTAGGCGGCAAGGGGGCGCCGCGCTGTTCCCCTTCATGCTGGAAGAGGCCGTTTCATCGCTTCAGTGCACGGCCGGTCCTGGCACTGCAACCACATCTGCGCATGCGGCCTCGGCGTTCGTCATGGGAGTGGGGGCATGGGTCTGGCCCTCTTCCCGCGGTCACCCGTCAGGGCCGGCCTCCAACGTGGCCGTTCGGCCCCAGTGTCCGAGTCGACTTCGCCCGCAGAGACGGGACGTCCCATGGGGCGCCGGGGACGGTCTCTTTCGGCGGCGCTGTCCTGGCTCGTAGGTGCCGGGGGCCTGTCATGGCCGTGGGCATGCTTGATGAAGAACGAGGTCCCGTGCCCTGCGTCGGCCGGACCCAACTGAAGGGCCCGCATCCGAACGTCGGGATGCGGGCCCTTCGGTAGGGCAACCCCAGTCACCGCGAAGGCCGTTGCAGCGTTGCCTTGGGCCGGACTCGGTGACGCAGATCAGTACCTGGAGGCGCGGCGGGCGTCGTGGCCATCGCGCGGGGCGTCCTCATCAGGATCCCGCTCCCGGACGGCCTGACGCTCCTGCGGGGACATCGACCGCCACTCATCCCTGAGCGGGGCCAGCCCCGCACCCAGCGCTTGGTTCCCGGCCGGGTCGTCCAGGGCGTCCTTGAGCTCAAGCCGTCCGCTGAGCATCTTCCGCGCCAACTCCTTCAACGCCTCGGGTGCCTTGGCGTTGTCGCGGACCGCGCGGAGGGACTTGGTGAGGTGCTCGTTCTGCTCCTCGGTGAGGTCCTTCTCCTCGATGGGGTAGTCGCGCTCACCGAGAGCGTCGGAATTGCTGTTGCTGTTGCGCATCGTGGGGTTCCTGTCAGCCGAAGGCGTTACGGGCCCGGTCGGCCTCGTCCCGGCCGCTGCGAGTAGTGGGGGGCGGAGGCGGGGTCGGAGCGGGGGCAGGCGTGGGCGGGGTGGGAGTCGGGTTTGGTGCCGTCGGCTCTTCCTCGTCCGGCTCCGGCCTCTTCTTCGTGCCGAATTCGTATGCTTCCCTGAGGCCCTTGACCGATTCCTCGTGCCCTTCCCACACCTTTTTGGCGCCGCCGGAAAAGTCGCCTCCCGCCATCATCCCGAGTCCTTGGCCCTCGTGATAGGCGCCGACGGCGACCCTGCCTGCACCACTTGCCTTGAAGTCGTACCCGCCGTCCTTGCCCGCCTTGAATTCGCCCGCGACCGGCTTCAGCGTCGGGTTGACCGCCGACACTCCAAGGGCGGTGAAGTCGACGCCGTCCTGTTGGCCTGTGACATTCTTGATCAGCTGCTTTTCGGCTTCTTTTCTGACCGACTTAATGGTTTTTTCCGTGAGATCGCCGAGGATCTCCCCGGCTCTCTTGACCACCCTCTGCTCCAGGGCCTCCACGACCTTGGCGGATATCCTCTCCGCCCCTTCGGTGAGGATCCGCCGGATGATCGTCCTGACCAGAACGATCCGGCCGGCCAGAGTGGCCTCGGAGGCGCCGAGGCTGACCACGGCCGTCGCCTGCGCGATCGCGAACTCGATGGCCAGCTCGATGAGCTGAGCGATGATGGCGAGCTTTATCGCCAGGATGACCATGGCGCAGAAATCGAGCAGGAATGCCAGCACCTCGGCCGCACCCGACAGGGCATCCAAGTAGCCGATGGCGAGGAGCCCGTCATCCGCGAATTTGCCCCAAGCTTCCCCGAAAGCGTCGATGGCCTCACCGGAGTTGGAACTGCGCACCTTGTTGGCGGTGGCCGCTCCATCGCTCTTGCACTGATCGCAGGCCTTACCGAAGCTGCGCCAGGCGTCCGCCGCCTCCTTCATCTTGTCCTCGTCGATATTGGGCCAGTCGAAGCCCAGGAGGTCCAAGAGCCAGTCGAGCTCGACGGGCAACACGATGGACAAGACGAACTCCCCCTAGAAGCACAGGTGTGGTGGGTTGGTAGACGGGCGGCGAAATGAGCCGGAGAGGGGCCGGGAGGGTCAGGCGTGGCCCTCGGGCGCAGCCCGCTTGAGGGTGGAGATCTGCTCCTGCTCAGTGGCCTGGTACTCGTTGGCGATCTTGTTGAGATTGCTTCCGAGCTCGCCGAGCTTCTTCTGGAGGACGGGCAGAAGCAGCCGGATGTCCCTACTCACCTCGGTGTAGCCCGTGATGAGTGGCTTGATGAGTTTGACCTCATCGGTTCCCCAGGCCGCTTCGCACGCGGCGATCTTGTCCGTGGACTGCTTGGTGTCAGTACCGAATTCGGAGGAGATGCCGACGAAACTTTTACCTTGTTGCTTGAGCGCGTCCGCATCGACGTTGTACCCAGAACCTGCCATGGAGTCCCCCTGTTGCCGGCCGCACGTCACGTAGGTCCGATAAGCCTACCGGTGTACGGTGGTCGCCGCCGCGCTGGGGAGCAGGCGACACACAGTCTCCACAGCCCGGCTTCCGCCCGGCACACGGCACCCGTTCCGCACCTCGGCCGCATGCCTGCAACGCTGCCGCGAAAGGCGTCCTCCACTGTGTCCCACCCGCCTCAGTCCCCGCAGACATCTCCCTCTCACCTGTCGACGCCGACGCCCGAAACTCCGTTCCGTGAACGCAGCGGACTGGGCCTTCTCTTCATCATCGGTTTCCTTGGGCTCACTCCCTGGTTCGCTTTCCAGGCGGTGAACGCGGGCGGCTTCATCGGTGATCATGGCGTTTTCACGGTACGGAGCTGTAAGGAGGTCGTCCGGGACACCACCCAATACGGCTCCCGTGGCGACAAAACCGACGAGACGAGGAAGGCCGGTTGCCACGGCACGTTCCGTTCCGACGACGGCAAGATTGTGGATCACGGCGTATACGTCTCCTTCACCGCCGATGATGTTGCGGAGAACGGCGACGCATTCCTCTCCCACCTTCTCGGAGGTGACGCTCCGGGCAGCAAGGTCTCGGTGCAGCACCGTGGCCCCGGCTCCGTATTCGGCAGCGGATATACACCGGCCAATCCCCACAAGGCCAGCCTCTCGTCCTGGATGGCGTTCTTTGGGTTTGCCCTGCTCGGCCTCGGGATCTTCTTGTTGGCCGCGAACTGGCCCCGGAGCAAAGGTCCCTCGCTCGGCCAAGCCTGGCGGCACTCGGTGGGCCCGGGAACCCGCGGCGTCGTCATCGGGCTGCTGGCAGTGAGCATCGTGGGTGGCATCTCCGCTCAGCTGGTCGTCCTCTTCTCGTGAGGAACGGGCCAACGCGGTGCCGCTGGAGGTCTTTCCTGGTGCGGGGTGGTCGTGCCCGTCAGCGACGAGGGGCGCCAGTTGTCCAGGGATTTCGACGAGCTCTTCCGCAGGTTCCGCGAGCTCTTCCGCTGACGTACGACATCGACAGAAGGGTATGAGTCATATGCTTGCGTTCCTGGGGTTGTTCTTCCTGGTTCTGAGTGTGGTGTGCGTCTTCCAGGTTCTGCGCGCGAGGCAGCGCATCAACGCCATGGTGACCACCGAGTCGGTGTCGTCGCGCGAACTGCGCGAGCTGCATCAGTCGGCGCTGAGTACGGCCGGCGCCGATGCGTTCCGGCGTCATGTCGATGTGGCAGGAACTGCCCGTCCCCACCCCAGCGGTTCGTTGACATCCCAGCTGGGCCGGACGGAGTGCGTGTGGTTCCGTACCAGGATCACGCGCCAGTACGAGATCCGGAGAAAGGCTTCGAGCTCGGCCGAATACGGCGGCGACCGCGTCACTCGCAAGAGCGAGGTGGTCTCCGATGCCATCAGCGCCACTCCCTTCCTCGTCGAGGACGCATCCGGCTCCGTCGTCGTACTCCCCGCGCAGCACATCGTCGACCACGCGCCCAAGACGATGGACCACTTCGAGGCCTACCAGGCCCACCGGGCCGACCAGCAGCCTGGTCACCACAACCCGAGCGGTGTCCGGACGGCACTCGACTTCCTCGACCCCTCGACCGAACACACCCTCGGCCACCAGCAGGAGGAGTGGGTCGTCCGGGCAGACGCGCAGTTCTATGTACGCGGCGAGGCCCGTGACGACGAGCGCGGCGAGCTGGTCATCGGCCCCCCGTCGGACGGCAGTCCGTTCCTGATGACCGCCAGGTCCCAGGAGGAGCTCATGTCCGTCGAGCGGGGCAAGAGGGATGTGTTCGCCATCATGGCCGTGGGTGCCTGTGTGCTCGGGCTGCTTGCGCTCGGGGGCCACTGGCTGCTCAACGGCTGACAGACGACCGCCGGCGAGGGGGGCTCATGACCGGCCGCCACAACCCTGCGCCCGCGGCCGGCGGCCTGTGGGAAGCGGCGGAGATTCACCACAGGGACCGCCCGCTCGCGCAGTAACGGGGCGGGCGTCCCATGCCTCCGCGGACGTGCCCCCTCCCGAAGCCACCCCTCAGAACAACCCGTGCCACATCTGCTCGATGATCAGCGACCACCAGTTGCCCTCGTCGTCCAGCGCCCACGAGTCGATCGCCGCGAGCTGTTCCTGGAAGGCGGCCACCGCCGTGCCCGCCGCACGCGGGTCCATGCCCTGCATCTGCTGCCGGGTGGTCACCAGGAGGGCGAGCGAGCGCAGGTAGGCGGCGAGGGTGCGGTTGGTGAAACGGCCGCCGCCGGACGTCGGCTGGACCGCCCAGACGGTGCCGATCAGACTCTGGTTCTGCTCGGGGGCGGTGCACTGCACGGCCATGGTGTAGAGACCGTCGGTGCCGATCCGGACGTAGCCGGAGAGGGTCTCGAGGGTTTCCTCGCGGGCCTCCGTACCGGTCTGCCGGAGGTACGTGGCGACGTCGGTGAGCAGGCCGCCGGCGGGCGGGGCATCGGGGCGGTCGGCGGTGAAGAAGTACGGGACCTCGATCGGCAGGCCGGCCCAGGTCAGGGTCTTCCTGGCGGCTTCGGGGAGCTGGGTGGCGGCGGTGTCGTCGGCGTCGGGGCGGAAGACGCCCTGGGGGCCGAAGACCTCCGCGAGGTGCTTGCCCAGTGCCACGTCGCGCATCGCCGGGGCGGGTTCGACGCGCTCCGGCACCGGCAGCCGGTGCGGCCGCGGCGGTGCCTGCTGCCCGGCGATCTGGTGCATCATCTCGACGTGCCGCAGCAGCCCGGCGACGCCCTCGGCACGCTCCTCGGGACGCATGCCGTAGCCCTCGGTGCAGGAGAACTGGGCGTTGGGGAAGGCACGGAAGACGAAGTCGCCCGGGTAGCCGCCGGGCAGCAGCGCGGGGCGCAGGTCGGTGTGCACCGCGCGGACGTCCTCGCCGCGTACGCCGAGCCGCCGGAGTTCCGCGGAGAGCTGGTGCTCGGCGGGCGGGAGACCCGGGGCCGAGACCCGGGCGAGGCTGGTCTCCTCGCCCGTGGACGGGTCGTCGTACGTGGCCACGGCGGTGTTTCCGGGGCCGGTGACCGGCGGCTGCTGGGCCGCCGCACCCGCGCCCGCGCCGTGCTTCTGCTGGTACATCCGGACGACCTCGTCGACCGGCACGGACGGCCAGACCGTCAGCTCGCCGGAGGCGCGGTCCACGACGCCGCATGCGGTGCCGACCTCGGCGGGCGGGCGACGCTGTCCGGTCTGCGGGTCGACCTCCGGGGGCGGCGGAACGGCCCACACCACCCAGCCGAGGTCGAACTCCTGCATGGCCACCTCGCGCACCGGGCCCTGGTGCCCTTCGGGGTTGAGCCAGCGGGCGGCGGTGGCGTGTGCCTGCGCCTGGGTGATCACGAGTGGTCTCCTTCGAGGCCGGAGGAAGCATCCGGGTCGGCGGATGCGTCGGAGTCGGTGGTGCCGGTGCGCTGGGCCGGCACGGTGGGGGCTGCCGCGTCGGCGGGCGCGGGGGCGGGGACGATGATCTGCCGGGCGGTCACGCCGCGCTCCGTGGCGACGACGAGGACGCCGTCCGGAGACAGGTCGGCGCCGGTGAACGGGGTGTCCGAGATCAGCGCCGTCACCACCTCCTGGCTCTGCCGGGCCCACACCCGCAGATAGTCGGCGCCACGGCTGAAGCCGAACGGCGCCGCCTCCAGTGCCTCGTCCGAGGGCCGTCGCACCTGCTCCGGGTCGGCTTCGACGTACCCGGGCCGCATCAGGTCGTGGAGGAGCACGGCGGGGCCGCCGTCGGCGCTGTCGTCGCCCTGCGCGGGACGGGAGCCGGGCGTGCCCTCGGGAACGAGGAAGGCCGCCACCCGACGCGCACCGTCCCCCTCGGACTCCTCCGCCGGCGGCAGGGAGCCGGTCGTCACCGCGCCCACTCCGGCGAGCGGCACGCTCCACAACGTGCGCCACGGCAGCGCGAAGCCGAGGGCGTGCAACGCGTCCGCGTACGGGGCCAGCCCGTCCTCGACGAACGCGGTCTCCAGGAGCGCCGCCCGCATGTCCGCCGGTGCCTGGGAGCGGGTGAGCAGGGGAGCGGTCCGCAGGTACGTGCGGGCGGGCGCCTCCAGCTCCTCGGCCGGCGCGGCCTCCACGGCGGCCCGCATCGGCACCGGATCGGCGTGCGCGAACAGACCCGGGTCGGTGAGGAGCCGGGGCAGCAGACCGGCCTCGAGGGTGTGCGCCGCGAGGTGGTCGCGGATGTACGGGTCGGCCTTGCCCCAGTCCTGCTCGGGCACCGCCTCCAGCAGCGCCATGGCGATCTCGGTCTGGGCCTCGCGGACGCTGGGGAGCCCGGCGCGGATCTCCTCGGCGATACCGGGGTGCATCAGGCGCAGCAGGGTGCGGGTGCCGTCGCTTCCCTCGGGCTCCGCATTCCCGTCCCCGTCCCCGGCCGGCGCCGTGACGGGCGCGATGAACGGCGCGGCCAGCAGCATGCCGTCCGCGATGTCCTGGTTCATGTCCCGCCCGGCGACGGCGCCGGCCAGGGTGCCCAGCAGTTCGACGGGCAGCCCCCTGCCCTCGGCGAACGCCAGCGGTGCCAGCATCAGCCGCAGCGTCTGCGGATCGGCGCCCAGGCGGCGGGCGTGCAGGTCCAATGCCTCGCCGACATCGGTCGGCAGCTGGGACTCGTCGGCCGGGTCGAAGCCCTCGGGCTGCGTCAGCAGCGACTGCACGGCGAGCTGCACCGTCAGCCGGCTGCCGCCCGCGCGCCGGGCCATTGCCTCGGCGAGCGCCCGGCGCGCGGCCGGATCGGTGGTGTACGGGAGCTCGGGGGCGCCGAAGTCCGGATCGAGCACGGTCTCGGCGTGCAGCACCAGGCCCTCGGGATCGGCCCACTCGGGCTCGTCGAGGTCGATGATCTGCACCTGGCCGCGCGGTAGCGACCCGGCGAGCTCGGTGGCCAGTTCACGGGGAGCATCGGCGAGCAGCTGAACCGTCTCCGTGGCGGCGAGCGGCGCCAGGACGTCCCGTACGAGGCGAGCCGGTTCGTTCGCGGCCCGTACCGGACCGGCCGCATCGACGTCCGGCACCACGATCGTCACCGGCTCTTCCAGAGCGGCGAGTTCCCCGAAGATGTCCTCGGCGTGGGTCGCCCGCAGTCCGAAGTGGTCCGCGATCAGCCACTGCACCTGTGCGGCGGTCCGCATCGCGGGGGCCGGTACGGCAGGCGGCGGGAGGTCCGGGGGGATGGTCGCCGGATCCATGTCGTCCAGCGGCAGTTGCTTGCGGAACTCGGGATCACACATCATCAGGAAGCCGGTGAGCAGCCTCGAGCGCCCGCTGCCCGGGCTTCCGGTGAGCACGATGACCCGGGGCGCACCGGGCCACCGCATACGCCAGGCAGCGAGCGCGCGGAGCGCTGCGCTGCGCCCTCCGATGAACGGATGCGGCTCGTATCCGGGCCTGGTGGCATTGCCTTCGGCTGCGGCGCTCATGACTTCTTCGGCCCCCATCGATCCCGGCGTCCACTCCCGTGGAATCCTGCGTCTATCTGCCCGATCCTATGATCCGGCGCACCCGTGCGGAGCCGCCGGGTCCCGGCTGTTCCGGAACCGGAACATGCAGGCCGGGGCCGATGGGGAACGGAAGCGGATCCGGACGATCGCCCCGGCCCGACATGCTGAACCCGGCCGGGCTCCACTCGGTTCCGCTCGAGTCACCCGAACCGCGTCACGGCCACGGGAACGGCGGCGACCACCTCGGCGGCCGCGACGCCGTGCTCAGCCGCGGTGTCCGCCGCTCCGGCCGCCGCGCCGCGGACCGGTCACGATGTTGCCGGAGGGGCCGTCGCGCTCGGCGCGCTCCTCGGCCTCCTTCTCCTCCTGCTCCTTCTGCCACTTGGTGAACTGCTCGCGCGACTCTTCCCGCTCCGCCATGGTCTGGTTCTCCGCGGCCCGACGGATCTGGTTCATCCGGTTGCCCAGCGCATCCATGTAGCCCGGCGTCTCGATGGCTTCCTTCATGCCGATCCGTCCGGAGAGCACCTCCTTGGCCATCTCCTGGAGTTTGCCGCCGACGTTGGGGTTGTCCCTCAGCGTCGTGAGGGCCTTGCGCAGCCGGTGCGCCTGCTCCGGATCCGCGGCGACGTCCATCAGGTCCTCGTCCTGGATATGCCGCTCATTGCTCATCGGGTCCCCCTTGGCTGTGGTGGCGCAGCGACTCCATGTGCTGCGCCGGCGTGCTGAGTGTAATGAGGGGTGTGAACAGGGCGTCAAGACGAAGTTGTCGGCATTGCCGGGTATTGGTCCGTATGTATTCCACGGTGTGGCCGGCGGTCGTTCCCCAGGGGACTCCGGGGCTCGTGCGGGTGTGCTAGACCTGAGACGGAGTGGAGCAGCTGGCTGCCAGGGAACAACGGGGAGAATCGATGTCCGACGAAGTCCGGCTCAGTTCGGAGGAGTTGCACAAGCTCGGTGCGACCTTCGAGGCACGCGCGGAAGAACTGGGCCGGCAGCTGGCGGCATTCAGACGGCGGGCGGACGCGGAGGCGCTGCGGGACGGCTTCGGCAGTCGCGAGGAGGCCCGGGAGCACCTCGAACGCTACGAGCAGGCCGAGCACGCCCTCGTCCTGCTGCGGGAGCGGCTCGCCGAGGTCGGCGGCGGCATCAGGGAGACCGCGGCGAACGCGCAGGCGGCCGAGGAAGAGCTGGTCGAGATGATGCGGAGCGTCAAGTGAGCGAGCGACGCAACCCCGAGGCACTGCACGAAGCGGCGGCCGGCTGGCGGGACATGGGCACACACCTCGACGGTCTGGTACGCGACCTGGACCGGCACGTCGGCGACGTCGCCGCGAACAACTGGCACGGGCCGGCGGGCGAGGCGTTCGCCGGGGAGTGGCACCGGCTCAAGAGCTCCGTCGACGACTCGCTGCCGGCGTTCGAACTGGCCGCCGTGTCCCTGGAGTCCGCCGCCGAGCAGCCCGCCGACAAGGGCGGTGAGGACCACGGCGGCGACCCGAGCCCGGCACCGGCGAACCACGGATCCTCCGGCGGCCAGCAGTCCGGCACCAACTTCGCCTACGGCTTCATGGCACTCGGCCAGCTCGCCAACGGCCTCGGCGGCGCCTTCCGCAAGCGCGGCGGTGGGGGCGGCGGCCGGCAGGGGCCGACGGCGACGCACCAGTGGGAGACCTCCACGGCGGCGCACGGACCCGACCCCTTCGGGAGGCAGAGCGCCGGCGGGACGACGCGAGGCGGCGAGAACATCGCCAAGGGCGTGCGGACGGACCCGGCAGCGGCGGCCGAGCGGGCGGCCAAGGACGCCAAGGGCGCGGACGCCAAGGCCGGGGACGAGAAGCCCGGGAAGGTCTACACCTCCGAGCCGTCCGCCGGCGGCGCCTTCGGCTGACGCGGGCCATCCGGCCCGGACGCGGGTCACAGCAGACGGCGGTGGGGCGCCCCTCCTGAGAGGGGCGCCCCACCGCCGTCGTCGTGGGTGGTGCCTCCTAGCTGTTCGCCGGCAGCCAGCCCGTCTGGACCAGCTGCGCACCACGCTTGCGCGTGACGAACGTCGCCCGTCCGGGCGTCAGCTTCTGGCCCTTGACGTTGCCCATCAGCGGGCCCTCGCCCGGGTCGGCCGACAGGATCAGACCCTGCGCACCGAGCTCCTTGGTGCGCTGCATGACCGGCTCGAACGAGGACCGGCCGGCGCCCGAGGAACTGCGCGCGATGATCAGGCGCAGGCCCAGGTCACGGGCGAACGGCAGGTACTCCAGCAGCGGCTGCAGCGGGTTGCCGCTGCTGGTCGCCACCAGGTCGTAGTCGTCCACGATCACGAACGCGTCCGGCAGGTCGTACCAGCTGCGGTTGCGCAGCTGCTCCGGCGTGACGTCCGGGCCCGGCATCCGGCGGCCCAGCGAACCCGCCAGCCCGCTGATGACCTCCTGGAGCTGCGGCCCCGCGGCGCAGTACTTGTAGAGATGGCTCTCCGGAATCTCCCCGAGGTGCGCACGCCGGTAGTCGGAGACCACCAGGAGCGCCTTGTCCGAGGCGTACCGCTCCGAGACCTGCTTGGCGATCAGACGCAGCAGCGCCGACTTGCCCGACTCGCTCTCGCCGTAGACGACCAGCAGCGGATCGGTCTCGAAGTCGATGAACGCCGGCGACAGCGTCATCTCGTCGACACCGATCGCGATGCCGTGCTCCGGGTAGTCGCTGCCCTTCGGCAGCTCGTTGACGTGCAGCATCGTCGGCAGCATCCGCACCGCCGGAGCGGGCCGGCCCTGCCAGTTCTCGCTGATCGTCGAGACCAGGTTCGCGACGCCGTCGCTGATCGTCTCCGGGTCGCTCATGCCGTCCAGCCGCGGCAGCGCCGCCAGGAAGTCCAGCTTGTCGGGCGACAGACCACGACCGGGCTTGCCCATCGGGACGTTCTCCGCGCGCTTGCGGTCGAACTCCGACTCCATGGCGTCGCCCAGACGCAGCTCCACACGGTTGAGGAGCTGGTCGCGCAGCGCGGGCCGCACCTCGGTGTAGCGCGAACCGGCGATGATCAGGTGGACGCCGAAACCGAGACCCCGGCCGGCGATGTCCAGGATCACCGGGTCGAGCTGCTCGTAGTCGGTCTTGAACGTCGCCCAGCCATCGATGATCAGGAAGACGTCGCCCCACTTCTCGTCGGGGAAGGCGCCCGCGGCCCGCCGCTGGCGGTACGTCGAGATCGAGTCGATGTTGTTGGAGCGGAAGAACTCCTCGCGCTCGTTGAGGATGCCGACGACCTCGGAGACCGTACGGCGCACCTTCTCGGCGTCCAGACGGGAGGCGACACCGCCGACGTGCGGCAGCCCCTCCATCGACAGCATGCCGCCGCCACCGAAGTCGAGGCAGTAGAACTGCACCTCGGCCGGGGTGTGGGTGAGCGCGAACGCGGCGATGGCGGACCGGATCAGCGTGGACTTGCCCGACTGCGGACCGCCCACGATCAGGCCGTGACCGGCACCGGCGGAGAAGTCCAGGTACATCACGTCACGCCGCTGCTCGAACGGCTTGTCCACCAGCGCGACCGGCACCACGAGCTTGCCCAGCGCGGTGTACTCCGGCGCGTGCACGCCCCGCTCGGGAGTGACCGCGAGCGTCGGCAGCAGCTGGTTGACCGTGGGCGGCTCCTCCAGCGGCGGCAGCCACACCTGGTGCGCCGGCGGGCCCTGACCCTGCATCCGCTGGACGATGACGTCCAGGACGGTGTCGGCGAGCGCGTCGTCCTGCTCCGGCTCGACCGGCTCGACGGGAGTGGGGTCCTCGATGATCTGCTCGATGACCGGGGCGGCCGTGAACGGCACCGGCAGCCGGTTCGTACGGCTGCCACCGGGGCCACCGCCGACACCCGGACCGCGGTAGGCACCGGAGACGTACGCGGCCTTGAACTGGACCATCGTCTCGGTGTCGTACTTCAGGATGCCGGAACCGGGAACGTTCGGCAGGTGGTAGGCGTCCGGCACACCGATCGCGGTCCGCGACTCCGCCGCGGAGAAGGTGCGCAGACCCAGCCGGTAGGAAAGGAACGTGTCCAGACCGCGCAGCTTGCCCTCTTCCAGACGCTGCGAGGCGAGCAGCATGTGCACACCCATCGATCGGCCGATACGGCCGATCTGGATGAACATGTCGATGAAGTCCGGCTTGGCGGTGAGCAGCTCGGAGAACTCGTCGAGCACCATCACCAGCGACGGCAGCGGCTCCAGCGGCGCACCCGCGGCACGCGCCTTCTCGTAGTCGGTGATGTTGGCGTAGTTGCCCGCCGAGCGCAGCAGTTCCTGGCGGCGCTGGAGTTCACCGGTGATCGAGTCGCGCATGCGGTCGATCAGTGTGACGTCCTCACCGAGGTTGGTGATGACCGCCGCGACGTGCGGCATCTCCGACATACCGGTGAAGGTGGCGCCACCCTTGAAGTCCGCGAGGATGAAGTTCAGCGTCTCCGAGGAGTGCGTGACGGCGAGGGCGAGCACCAGGGTGCGCAGCACCTCGGACTTACCGGAACCGGTCGCACCGACACACAGGCCGTGCGGGCCCATGCCCTCCTGCGAGGCCTCCTTGATGTCGAGCATGACGGGCTGGCCGTCCCTGTCGACACCGATCGGCACCCGCAGCCGCTCGTGCAGCGTGCGCGGCCGCCAGGTACGCGACACGTCGAAGGAGCCGGCGTCACCCATGTTCATCAGGTCGGTGAAGTCCAGGTTGGACAGCAGGGGTTCCTCGCCGTCCGCACCGGAACCCGCCCGCAGCGGTGCCAGCTGGCGCGCCAGCGACTCCGCCTCGGGGATCGACAGGGTGTCGCAGACGCCGTGGTAGACCGCGCCGCTCGCCGACTCCAGCACCAGCTTGCCCGGCCAGACCTGGACGGCCAGACCGCCCCGGATCTCGTCCAGGTCACCCGGCACGACCTCCAGGATGGTGACGCCCTGCAGGCCCTCGGCCCCGGCGATCACCGAGTCCATGGGCACCTCGCCGGCGTCCAGGACGATCACCACGTGCGGGGCGTCGGTGACCGGATTGCCCTGCGGGTTGAACCGCCCGCGGCCCTCCAGCTCGTCCGCCAGCAGCTCCTCGATCTCCCCGAGGTCGCCGACGACCAGCCGGCGGGTACCCGCGCCGTCCGTGGTCCGGTGCTGGACCTGCGGCAGCCACTTCGTCCACTCCCACTCCGCCTGCGCACCGGGCGAGGCGACGACCGCCACCACCAGGTCCTCGGGCGAGTGCAGGGTGCACATCTGGGCGAGGATCGCGCGCGAGGCGCCGTAGACCGTGTCCGGGTCACCCGAGACGGTCAGGTGGTAGAAGGCACGCAGCGAGACCGCCAGCGGGAGGTTGTCCAGCTGTCCGTGCTTGTCCAGGAACTCCTTCATCGCATGCGCGGTGAGCGGCTCCAGCTCGTCGACCGGAGCGGTCTCCGGAGCCTTGAGCGGAGTGGCCAGCTGCTGCGGCCCCAGCCCCAGACGTACCTGTGCGAAATCCGCATCGTTCGCCCGGCGTTCCCACACCCGCTTGCCCTCGGCCACGATCGACCACAGCTGGCCCGGGTCGGGGTGGATGTAGAGCTGGGCGTCCCGCTGCTTGCGGGCGGTGCGGCGTACCTCTTTGCGCTTCTGCGCGAGGTACTTGAGGTAGTCCTGCCGCTCCTGGAGCATCTGCCCCGAAGGCCCCTGGCGGGACTTGACAATCTGCATGATCGCCATGGCCAGGGTGGACGCCACCATGAAGCCGCCCATGATCTTCATGAACGGCTGGTTGCCCATGAACAGGAATCCCGCCGACGACGCCATGCCCATCATGGGCATGAAACTCATCAGCAGGTTGTCCGACTCGCCCTCACGGGGAAGCTCGGGAGGCGCCTCCAGTGTCACCTCCTCCGCGGGTACTTGAGGTGGCAGCGCGCGGGGCGGGCGCTTGACGATGACAACGCTCACCGAGGCATCAGTCCTTCATGCATCTCGCAGTCTCGGACCGCCCCCGTTGGTTCGACGGTCCCCCGAGCCAAGTCCTTGGCCCGACGCAGGCGTTGATCCTACTGTTAAGCATCAAGCCATGGGGCGGGTGGGGCAGGGCCTGAACCGGACGGTACGCTGGCGCACCGCGAGCGTGCCACAGCCCCGTGAAGACGGCTTTATATATAGGGCGCGTGACGCGACAAAACGCCCAACGGATAGGGGGAACCGCCAGGTGAGCACGAGCACTGGCACCGGCTTCTGCCGGGTCACAGTCGCCGCGCCGGATGCACGGATCGACGTGGCTCTGCCGGAGGACGTCGCACTCGTCGACATTTATCCGGAGATCCTGCGGCTCTCCGGGCAGTCCCAGGCCGAGGGCGCTCCGACCGGCTACCACCTCGTACGCCGCGACGGCACGGTGCTCGACGCCGGGCAGTCCCTCGCGCAGCAGCAGATCCTCGACGGCGACCTCCTTCTGCTGAAGCCGTTCGCCGAGTCCCTGCCGCTCCCGGTCTTCGACGACGTCTCCGACGCGGTCGCCTCGGCGGTCAAGCAGAACCGCAGCCGGTGGAGCGACGACCTCATGAACTTCGTCGGCCTCACCGCCGGCGTCCTGCTGCTCGTCATGATGGCGTTCGCGCTCTGGTTCTCGAACCCCCTCGACCGCGACATGCACCGGCTGCCCGGCATCATCGCCGGCGTCACCGGCATCGTCCTGGTCGCCCTGGCCGGCGTCCGCGCCCGGGTCTACGACGACCACGGCTCGTCCATCGCCCTCGGCCTCTCCGCCCTGCCGCACCTGTTGATCGCCGGCTCCGGCATCTTCCCGCCACAGGCCGGCGACGGCCCCGGACGCCTGCAGATGCTCGTCGGCTGTGTGACGGTACTGATCGCCTCCGTACTGCTGGTGGTCCTGCTGCCGCGCGGTGACGCCCCCTTCGTGGCCGCCGCGTTCCTGTCCGCCATCGGCACCCTGGCCGTCTTCGCGGCGATCCTCACGGACGCCCGGCCGAGCGAGGTAGCCGCCGTCACCGCCGTCGTCTCGATCGCCATGGTCGCCTGGCTCCCGGGCCTGTCCGCCCGCTTCGCGCGACTGCCCATCGGCTACAAGTCGCCCGACCAGATCGCCAAGGGCTACGACGGCGAGCGCGGCGAGACCGAGTCGGTCGACTTCGTCAAGATCGGCAACCAGGCCAAGCGCGGCCACGAGCTGCTCCTCGGCCTCGTCGCCGGCTGCGCCGCCCTCGTCGTCGGCTCCGCCGGTGTGGTCCTGGGCTTCTCCGACAACATGTGGGCCCAGCTGCTCGCCCTGGCCGCGGGCATCACGATCATGCTCCGCGCCCGGCTCTTCGACTACACCGCCCAGGTCGCCTGCCTGACCATCGCCGGCATCCTCACGATCGTCCTGCTCATCCTGGGCATCGCGCTGAACCCGCCGCAGGAGCTGTTCACCGACCTGCTGCGGTTCAACGACTCGGGCCCGCTCAACATCCGTACCGTCTGGTTCTCCACCAGCATCGCGGCGGGCGCCGCCGTCCTCGTCGGCGTCGGCCTGGTCGTCCCGCGCAAGGGCGTCACCCCCTTCTGGGGCCGGCTCTTCGACATCTTCGACGGCCTGGTCCTGCTGTCCCTGGTCCCGCTGTGCCTCGCGGTCCTGGACGTGTACACCACCGTACGCAGCCTCACCTCGAATTAGCGACGCTGCACCGGCTCACGGCGGCCCCCCGACCACCCGGTCGGGGGGTCGTTCCGTTGCTGGTACCCTGAGTGACGGTCCGATCGAGTCATCCAAGATTCCCTGTGACGTAAACCAGGGGCGCTCGAGGGCCAGACCCAAAAGGAGTCCGCGTGTCGCTCGACGCCGCAACGAAGAAGCAGATCATGACCGAGTTCGCCACCAAGGAAGGTGACACCGGTTCCCCCGAGGTCCAGGTCGCGATGCTTTCCCGCCGCATCTCGGACCTGACCGAGCACCTCAAGACCCACAAGCACGACCACCACTCCCGCCGTGGTCTGCTGCTGCTGGTCGGCCAGCGTCGCCGCCTGCTGCAGTACCTGGCCAAGAAGGACATCACGCGCTTCCGCGCGCTGGTCGAGCGCCTCGGCATCCGCCGTGGCGCGGCGGGCGCCAAGTAAGTCGGTGTTGAGGGAGCGGTTCCCACCGGGGGCCGCTCCCTTTGCCGTACGCGCCGGACGCCTTCGCCACCCCGCGGTGGACGGAAGGTTTGTAGTCTGGTGGCATATCGCAATAGCGAACGCAGGGGAGCGCCTCCTGGCCGCCGGTCCTCGGTAGTGGCCCCCGGAGACTTCCGGGAGCTTCGATCGAAGACCGGCCCGTACGGCGCTCCGCCGCAGAAGGTCCGCTGCCACACGGGCAGCGGACGCAGACGAGGAGATATCCCTGGTGGAGAACGAGACCCACTACGCCGAGGCCGTTATCGACAACGGTTCCTTCGGCACCCGCACCATCCGCTTCGAGACGGGCCGCCTGGCCAAGCAGGCCGCCGGCTCCGCCGTGGCGTACCTGGACGACGACACCATGGTGCTGTCGGCCACCACCGCTTCGAAGAAGCCCAAGGACCAGCTCGACTTCTTCCCCCTGACGGTGGACGTCGAGGAGCGGATGTACGCAGCCGGAAAGATCCCCGGCTCCTTCTTCCGTCGTGAGGGCCGGCCCTCCGAGGACGCGATCCTCACCTGCCGCCTGATCGACCGGCCGCTGCGCCCCTCCTTCAAGAAGGGCCTGCGCAACGAGATCCAGATCGTCGAGACGATCATGGCGCTCAACCCCGACCACCTCTACGACGTGGTCGCCATCAACGCCGCCTCCTGCTCCACGCAGCTGGCCGGCCTGCCCTTCTCCGGCCCGATCGGCGGCACCCGTGTCGCACTGATCAACGGCCAGTGGGTGGCGTTCCCGACCCACACCGAGCTCGAGGACGCCGTCTTCGACATGGTGGTCGCCGGCCGCGTCCTCCCGGACGGCGACGTCGCGATCATGATGGTCGAGGCCGAGGCCACCGAGAAGACCGTCCAGCTGGTCAAGGACGGCGCCGAGGCCCCCACCGAGGAGGTCGTCGCCGCCGGCCTGGAGGCCGCCAAGCCCTTCATCAAGGCCCTGTGCAAGGCCCAGTCGGACCTCGCCGCCAAGGCCGCGAAGCCGACCGGCGACTTCCCGGTCTTCCTCGACTACCAGGACGACGTCCTGGAGGCGCTGACCGCCGCAGTCAAGGACGAGCTGTCCCAGGCGCTGACCATCGCCGGCAAGCAGGACCGCGAGACCGAGCTGGACCGCATCAAGGAGATCGCCGCCGAGAAGCTGCTCCCGCAGTTCGAGGGCCGCGAGAAGGAGATCTCCGGTGCCTACCGCGCGCTGACCAAGAAGCTGGTCCGCGAGCGCGTCATCAAGGACAAGGTCCGCATCGACGGCCGCGGCATCACGGACATCCGTACGCTCGCCGCCGAGGTCGAGGCGATCCCGCGGGTGCACGGCTCCGCCCTGTTCGAGCGTGGCGAGACCCAGATCCTGGGCGTCACCACCCTCAACATGCTCCGCATGGAGCAGCAGCTGGACACCCTCTCCCCGGTGACCCGCAAGCGCTACATGCACAACTACAACTTCCCGCCGTACTCCGTCGGTGAGACCGGCCGCGTGGGCTCGCCCAAGCGCCGCGAGATCGGCCACGGCGCGCTCGCCGAGCGCGCCATCGTGCCGGTGCTGCCGACCCGCGAGGAGTTCCCCTACGCGATCCGCCAGGTCTCCGAGGCGCTGGGCTCCAACGGCTCGACGTCCATGGGCTCGGTCTGCGCCTCCACCATGTCGCTGCTGAACGCCGGTGTGCCCCTCAAGGCCCCCGTCGCCGGTATCGCCATGGGCCTGATCTCCCAGGAGATCGACGGTCAGACGCACTACGTCGCCCTCACCGACATCCTCGGTGCGGAGGACGCCTTCGGCGACATGGACTTCAAGGTCGCCGGCACCAAGCAGTTCGTCACCGCGCTGCAGCTCGACACCAAGCTCGACGGCATCCCCGCCTCGGTCCTGGCCGCCGCGCTGAAGCAGGCCCGCGACGCCCGCCTCCACATCCTCGATGTGATGAACGAGGCCATCGACGTCCCGGACGAGATGTCCCCGAACGCCCCGCGGATCATCACCGTCAAGATCCCGGTGGACAAGATCGGTGAGGTCATCGGCCCCAAGGGCAAGATGATCAACCAGATCCAGGAGGACACCGGCGCCGACATCACGATCGAGGACGACGGCACCATCTACATCGGTGCCGCCGACGGCCCGGCCGCCGAGGCCGCCCGCGCCACGATCAACGGCATCGCCAACCCGACCATGCCGGAGGTCGGCGAGCGCTACCTGGGCACGGTCGTCAAGACCACCACCTTCGGTGCGTTCGTCTCCCTGCTCCCGGGCAAGGACGGCCTGCTGCACATCTCGCAGATCCGCAAGCTCGCCGGTGGCAAGCGCGTGGAGAACGTCGAAGACGTGGTCGCGGTGGGCGCCAAGGTCCAGGTCGAGATCGCCGAGATCGACCAGCGCGGCAAGCTCTCCCTGATCCCCGTGATCGAGGGCGAGGACGGCGACGACAAGAAGGACGACGCCGACAAGTGACGTCCCGTACGCACGCGACGACGGCCCGCACCTCTTCGGAGGGGCGGGCCGTCGCCCGTACCCAAACGCTTCTCAAGGGCACCGCGGGTGCCGGCACGGTCCGCCGGACCACCCTCCCGGGCGGCCTGCGCATCGTCACCGAGACCCTCCCGTCGGTCCGCTCCGTCACCTTCGGCATCTGGGCACACGTCGGCTCCCGCGACGAGACCCCGTCCCTCAACGGCGCCACGCACTACCTGGAGCACCTGCTCTTCAAGGGCACCGAGCGGCGCAGCGCCCTGGACATCTCGTCGGCCATCGACGCGGTCGGCGGCGAGATGAACGCCTTCACCGCGAAGGAGTACACCTGCTACTACGCGCGGGTGCTGGACGCCGATCTGCCGCTCGCCATCGACGTGGTGTGCGACATGCTCACCGGATCGCTGATCGAGCCCGAGGACGTGGACGCCGAGCGCGGCGTCATCCTCGAGGAGATCGCGATGACCGAGGACGACCCGGGCGACTGTGTGCACGACCTGTTCGCGCACACCATGCTCGGCGACACCCCCCTCGGCCGCCCGGTCCTGGGCACCGTCGACACCGTCAACGCCCTCACCCCCGAGCGCATCCGCCGCTTCTACAAGAAGCACTACGACCCCACGCACCTCGTCGTCACCGCCGCGGGCAACGTCGACCACGCCAAGGTCGTCCGCCTCGTGCGCCGTGCCTTCGAGCGGGCCGGCGCCCTCGGGCGGACGGACGCCACGCCGGTCGCCCCGCGCGACGGCTCCCGCGCCATCCGCACGACCGGTCGTATCGAGCACCTCAACCGCAAGACCGAGCAGGCACACGTCATCCTCGGCGTGCCCGGCATGGCCCGCACCGATGACCGGCGCTGGGCCATGGGCGTGCTGAACACGGCTCTCGGCGGCGGCATGTCCTCCCGCCTCTTCCAGGAGGTGCGGGAGAAGCGCGGTCTGGCCTACAGCGTGTACTCCTACACCTCGGGCTTCGCCGATTGCGGACTGTTCGGCGTCTACGCGGGCTGCCGCCCCAACCAGGTGCCCGACGTGCTCAAGATCTGCCGCGACCAGCTCGGCCAGGTGGCGGCCGACGGCCTCACCGACGACGAGGTCCGCCGCGCGATCGGCCAGCTCCGCGGCTCCACGGTCCTGGGCCTGGAGGACACCGGCGCGCTGATGCACCGCATCGGCAAGAGTGAGCTGTGCTGGGGAGACCAGATGTCGGTCGACGAGATGCTCGCCCGGATAGCGGCCGTCACCCCCGACGAGGTCCGCGAGGTGGCCCACGACGTCCTGGGCGCCCGGCCCTCGCTGTCCGTCATAGGCCCGCTGACCGACCGGCAGGCGGCCCGCCTGGACGACGCCGTCGCCTAGCCGCAGTACCACCTAGAGAGAGCGGGAAACGATGAGCAAGCTGCGCGTGGCCGTACTCGGCGCCAAGGGGCGCATCGGCTCCGAGGCCGTACGGGCCGTCGAGGCCGCCGAGGACATGGAGCTGGTCGCGGCCCTCGGCCGGGGCGACAAGCTGGAGACGCTGGTCGATGCCGGCGCCCAGGTGGTGGTCGAGCTGACCAACCCGGGCGCCGTGATGGGCAACCTCGACTTCTGTGTGCGCCACGGCATCCACGCCGTGGTCGGCACGACCGGCTGGACCGACGAGCGCCTCGCGCAGCTGCGTACCTCGCTCGCCGCCGCCCCGGAGGCGGGCGTGCTCATCGCGCCGAACTTCTCGATCGGCGCGGTGCTCACCATGCAGTTCGCCCAGCAGGCGGCCCGCTTCTTCGAGTCCGTCGAGGTCATCGAGCTGCACCATCCGAACAAGGCGGACGCCCCGTCCGGTACGGCGGCCCGAACGGCCCAGCTGATCGCCGCCGCCCGCCGGAAGGCGGGCAGCGGCGACCAGCCGGACGCCACGACCACGGCCCTGGACGGCGCCCGTGGCGCGGACGTCGACGGCATCCCCGTCCACTCCGTACGGCTGCGCGGGCTGCTCGCGCACCAGGAGGTGCTGCTCGGCGGTGAGGGCGAGACGCTCACCATCCGCCACGACTCCCTCCACCACTCCAGCTTCATGCCGGGCATCCTGCTCGGTGTGCGCCGGGTGGTGACCACCCCGGGCCTGACCGTGGGCCTGGAACACTTCCTCGACCTGGGCTGACGGGCGATCCCACCGATGCGCGCAAAGATCACCTATTTCGTCCTCGCAGCCGTCCTCGTCGTCTACTTCGTGCTGGTCGGCAGCCGCGGGGTGCTGCTCATCGAGCAGGGCACCCTGCTCACCGTCGCCTTCGGGGTCGCGGTCCTGGTCCTGCCGTTCATCGGTCTCTGGTTCCTCTGGCACACCACGCGGTTCGCCCACCGGGCCGGGATCCTCGCGCGCGAGCTGGAGGCCGAGGGCGGGCTGCCGGTCGACGAGCTGCGGCGCACGCCCGGAGGCCGGATCGACCGTGACTCGGCCGACGAGGTCTTCGCCAGGCGGCAGGCCGAGACGGAGGACGCGCCCGGCGACTGGCGTGCCTGGTTCCGGCTCGCGGTCGCCTATCACGACGCCCGGGACACCCCGCGCGCCCGCAAGGCCATGCAGCGTGCGATCGCCCTCCACGACAGCGGGCCCGTACGGATCTGAATCCGCACGGGCCCGGGGGCTCAGGGGCGCCGTCGGGTGCCCCTGAGGCCGGTGGTCAACGGCGGTACTGCGACGCCCACGCCTCCACCACGTCCGCCGCCCGTTCGAAGGCTTCGGGACGGGACTGGAAGTCGCCGTTGCGGTCGGTCAGCAGTATCCGCGGCTGCCCGGTCCGTACGGGATGGACGATCAGGGCCTGGCCCTGCACCGTCCGTGGCATGCCCAGCCAGCGCACCGGCTGCTGCACCGTGCGCACCGAGCCGACGCCGCTCCACGGATCCGTCGTCGTCCGCAGCAGGGCCACCTGCCGCAGGCCGCTCGAACTGACCCACACGCCCATCCGCACCAGGCGCAGGGACAGGGCGATCACCAGTACCGCCACGACCGCGCAGACCGCGGCGCCGACGAGCGAACCGGCCAGCCCGATGATCATGGCGGACAGCAGGACGAACGAGGCGAGCAGCAAAAACACTGCCGCCGTCCCCACTCGCCACGGTCCGGGGCGGTAGGGACGGCGCCAGTGTTCGGGGTCGTCGTGCGGGTGTGCGGCCACATCCGCCGCACGGCCGGGTCCGTCGAGATCGCGGTCGGCCGTCAGGAAGGGCAGGGGCACGGCTGAACCTCACTCATGGTCACACTCGGAGACTGTGACCGGTGAGGCTATCGGGCCCGGCGGAGCGGAACCACTCGGTGGCGCACTCCGTCCGGTCCGCTCAGCGGTGCGCGGCCTCGGAGTGGTGCACCCGGCTCGGGCCGGAGCTGTCCTGCTGCAGCGACGGAATGCCGAACAGCAGGGCGCCGGCCAGGCCGCCCACGACGGTGAGTGTGATCAGGGACTGGCCGAGAAGCTGCGTACGGGACGCGCGCTGGCGGGGCGGGGGAGTGACATTGCTGCGGAACCGGTCTGCCTCGGCAACGAAGGCGAACGGGACGGGCTCTCGCCGGCGGAACATGAGCGGGCTCTCCTAGGAACCTCGAAGTGGGCACTGTCACAGGGTTAGACGTCTCTGTCGTCCGATTGGTGCCCGTTTTCAGTGACTTCTGTGAAAAATATCAAGCGCCGACGCGTTCCTTGTCAGCGGGGGCCCGTTTTGCACATCTCGCATCCCATCGGAGTGCGTTTTTTGAGTTTTCGTCAGGTTCATCCCTCTTTCCTCGGCTGTCGGTGGTGGGCCGTAGGCTGGGCGCCGCACGAGGATCGAACGGAAGGAACCGCCGGTGTCCCACACCCCCGCCGAGAGCACTGAGAGCCCCGACAGTGCAGCCGCCAGCTTCCGGAGCGAGGTGACGGTCGAGCTGGTCAAGCACAGCGCGTCCGACAGCGACGTGCTGTGGGCCGCCCGTGTCTCCACGGCCGGTGAGCAGTCCCTGGAGGAGCTCCAGAAGGACCCCGAGCGCTCCAAGGGCCTGATCAACTACCTCATGCGGGACCGGCACGGCAGCCCCTTCGAGCACAACTCGATGACCTTCTTCATCAGTGCGCCGATCTTCGTCTTCCGCGAGTTCATGCGGCACCGCGTCGGCTGGTCGTACAACGAGGAGTCCGGCCGCTACCGCCAGCTGGAGCCGGTCTTCTACGTCCCCGGTCAGTCCCGCAAGCTGGTCCAGCAGGGCCGCCCCGGCAAGTACGAATTCGTCGAGGGCACCCCCGCGCAGCACGAGGTGACCACCCGCGTCATGGAGGACACCTACCGCCAGGCGTACGGCGCCTATCAGGAGATGCTCGCCGCGGGCGTCGCCCGCGAGGTGGCCCGCGCCGTCCTCCCCGTCGGCCTGTTCTCCTCGATGTACGCCACCTGCAACGCCCGCTCGCTGATGCACTTCCTCGGCCTGCGGACCCAGCACGAGCTGGCGAAGGTTCCCTCCTTCCCGCAGCGCGAGATCGAGATGGTCGGCGAGCAGATGGAGGCCCGGTGGGCCGAGCTCATGCCGCTCACGTACGGCGCATTCAATGCGAACGGCCGCATCGCGCCGTAAAGCACCAGGCGACGGGCCGCGCGCCGCACCGCGCAGCACTGACGTGCGAGGTGTCCGGATTGCGGCGGTTTGAGAAGTTCATCTACTCTGAACAAACGGACCCGGCACTGCTTGAACCCCCGAGCAGGCAGTGCCGGAGTCCACATCCCTGCTCCCCAGACGCACATCCCGAGGTGCGCTACGAGTAGCGTGGGACCCATGGCTCCGACTTCCACACCGCAGACCCCCTTCGGGCGGGTGCTGACCGCCATGGTCACGCCATTCACGACGGATGGCGCACTCGACCTCGATGGCGCGCAGCGGCTCGCCGCCCATCTGGTGGACGCCGGCAACGACGGCCTCGTCGTCAACGGCACCACCGGAGAGTCCCCGACCACCAGCGACGCGGAGAAAGCCCAGCTCGTACGCGCCGTGGTCGATGCGGTGGGTGACCGCGCCTTCGTCGTCGCCGGAGCCGGCACGAACGACACCCGTCACAGCCTGGAGCTCGCCCGCGCCGCGCAGGACGCCGGCGCACACGGCCTGCTCGCCGTGACGCCGTACTACAGCAAGCCGCCGCAGGAGGGTCTGCTGCGGCACTTCACGGCCATCGCGGACGCCACCGAGCTCCCCGTCATGCTGTACGACATCCCCGGCCGCAGCGGTGTCCCGATCAACACCGAGACGCTGGTCCGGCTCGCCGAGCACCCGCGGATCGTGGCCAACAAGGACGCCAAGGGCGACCTCGGCCGCGCCAGCTGGGCCATCGCCCGCTCGGACCTCGCGTGGTACAGCGGCGACGACATGCTCAACCTCCCGCTGCTCTCGGTCGGCGCCATCGGCTTCGTGTCCGTGGTCGGCCACGTCGTCACCCCCGAGCTGCGCGCCCTGCTGGACGCTCACCTCAACGGCGACGTCACCAAGGCCACCGAGATCCACCAGAAGCTGCTGCCCGTCTTCACCGGCATGTTCCGCACCCAGGGCGTCATCACGACCAAGGCCGCCCTCGGTCTCCAGGGCCTCCCCGCCGGCCCGCTGCGTCTGCCCCTGGTCGAGCTCTCCTCGGAGGAGACCGAACAGCTCACGCGCGATCTTGCCGCCGGCGGGGTACAGCTCTGAACACAGACTTCACAACTGAACACGGACCAACGACCGCCACATAGCAAGTGCACGAATGTCATGCGCGCCACGTGCCTCGAGGGCAGCGTGGCGCGTGTGGTGAGGAGAGTCTTTTGAGTCATCCGCATCCCGAGCTCGGCGCCCCGCCGAAGCTTCCCAAGGGCGGCCTGCGGGTCACCCCCCTCGGTGGCCTGGGTGAAATCGGCCGCAACATGACCGTCTTCGAGTACGGCGGCCGGCTGCTGATCGTCGACTGCGGAGTGCTCTTCCCTGAGGAGGAGCAGCCCGGAATCGACTTGATCCTGCCGGACTTCTCGTCCATCAGGGACCGCCTCGACGACATCGACGGCATCGTGCTCACGCACGGCCACGAAGACCACATCGGCGGTGTCCCCTATCTCCTGCGCGAGAAGCCGGACATCCCCCTCATCGGCTCCAAGCTGACCCTCGCCCTGATCGAGGCCAAGCTCCAGGAGCACCGCATCCGTCCCTACACGCTGGAGGTCTCCGAGGGCGACCGCGAGCGCCTGGGGCCCTTCGACTGCCAGTTCGTGGCCGTCAACCACTCCATCCCCGATGCCCTGGCAGTCGCCATCCGCACTCCCGCGGGCATGGTCGTCCACACCGGCGACTTCAAGATGGACCAGCTCCCGCTGGACCGCCGCCTCACGGACCTCCCGGCCTTCGCCAAGCTCGGCGAGGAAGGCATCGACCTTCTTCTCTCCGACTCCACGAACGCCGAGGTCCCGGGCTTCGTCCCGCCCGAGCGCGACATCTCCAACGTGCTGCGCCAGGTGTTCGCCAACGCCCAGAAGCGCATCATCGTCGCCAGCTTCGCCAGCCATGTGCACCGCATCCAGCAGATCCTCGACGCCGCCCACGAATACGGCCGCAGGGTCGCCTTCGTCGGCCGCTCGATGGTGCGCAACATGGGGATCGCCCGTGACCTGGGATATCTCAGGGTCCCGGCGGGTCTGGTCGTCGACGTCAAGACGCTCGACGACCTTCCCGACGACGAGGTCGTGCTGGTCTGCACCGGCTCCCAGGGCGAGCCCATGGCGGCGCTCTCCCGTATGGCCAACCGCGACCATCAGATCCGGATCGTCCCCGGCGACACCGTGATCCTGGCCTCGTCCCTCATCCCGGGCAACGAGAACGCGGTCTACCGCGTGATCAACGGCCTGACCCGATGGGGCGCGCACGTCGTCCACAAGGGCAACGCCAAGGTCCATGTCTCGGGCCACGCCTCGGCCGGCGAGCTGCTGTACTTCTACAACATCTGCAAGCCGAAGAACCTGATGCCGGTGCACGGCGAGTGGCGCCATCTGCGGGCCAACGCCGAACTGGGCGCCCTGACCGGCGTCCCGAAGGACCGCATCGTCATCGCCGAGGACGGCGTGGCCGTCGACCTCGTCAAGGGCGTCGCAAGGATCGTCGGCAAGGTCCAGGCGGGCTATGTCTACGTCGACGGCCTCTCGGTCGGCGACGTCACCGAGACCCACCTCAAGGACCGCCGCATCCTCGGCGACGAAGGCATCATCTCGGTCTTCGTGGTCGTGGACAGCAGCACCGGCAAGATCGTCGGAGGCCCCAACTTCCACGCCCGTGGTTCCGGCATCGACGACTCGGCCTTCTCGGGGGTTGCCCCCAAGATCGACGAGGCCCTGAACAAGTCGGCCCAGGACGGCATCACCGAGCCCCACCAGCTCCAGCAGCTGATCCGCCGCTCGGTCGGTAAGTGGGTGTCGGACAACTACCGGCGCCGCCCGATGATCCTCCCCGTGGTCGTCGAGGTCTGAGGCCCACAGCGGTACGAAGGTCCTCAAGTCGGAGCGGGGCGCCCGGATTTGCATCCGGGCGCCCCGCTCCAGTAGGTTTACGGCTCCGCCTGAACGGGAAGCACCGCGCACTTGCGTGTACGGAGCCCTCCCTCAGAAGTAGCGGAATTCCGACCCAAAGCAATCTGTTAAGGTCGGATCAGCCGAAAGGCAAACCCCTCCGACGGGAATTCGGAACCGAAATTCGACCGGAAACGGCGAGGCTCGGATCTGGTAAAGTCGGAAAGGCCGGAAAGCGAAAGCCGGAAGGTCGACCCCGCTCCAACGGGGGGCCGGAGACGGAAACGGATCTGGTAAGGTTGGAAACGCGAA
>NZ_JBICVM010000028.1:0-28020 GCF_043199095.1 Streptomyces sp. NPDC048650
AATTTCGGCATACCGAAATCGTTCCCGTTGAGGAGCCGTGCAGTAGTGGTGTGCCGCGAAGCGGCGGGATGGTTGCCGCAGAACCGTTACGGCCTGTGGCAACTCGAAGAACTTACACGATCCTATGGGTGCGGCACGACTTGGGGGCACGTCTGTGATGGTTCGAGCTATGCCGGACCACCGGGCCGCCGGACCACCAGGTCTCTGGGGCACCCACAGGGCAGGCGCATTCCGGTGATCTGTCCCGAGTCAGCGCCCTCGTAGCGGTAGGCCGGCGGCGAGGGGGACCGTGATGGACGCCTCGAGCGTTGGTGCAGTCCTCCTCTTCCGCCGGCGGAAGAGCTGGGGCAGGCAGACGAGGGCACCGCCTGTGACGCCACAAGGGCCGCTCCCAGACGTACGACCTCAATTGGACGGTTTGCTCCCTCTCACCCGCCGCTGGCGAGCAGGATGTGACCAGCACCGTCACCTCGCCACCGTCAAGGTCCGTGAGTCCTGCTGAGGACCCGCAACACCGCCGTTCTTCCCTGTCATTGGGGGGCTGGGAGTCACATCCGAGGCAGGCACCATGCGGGCAGCGCCGCCCGCAGTCGCAGACCCAAGGGGGGTCCATGTCCAACCCGTACAACGCCCGGCAGCCCGTACAGCCGCCGCCCATGCAGCCGCCCGCACCCCGCCGGCCCGACAGCCGCGCGCTGCACAAGCGCAAGCGCGTCTGGGCCGGGGGCGTGGTGCTGTTCTCCGTGGCCACGGTTCTCGGCGGCGCGTCCGCCGAGGACCAGAAGGCCGCTGCTGCTCCCGCGCCTCGCCCCACGGTCACCGTCACCGTGACCGCGTCACCGAAGCCTGCCCCGACCGTCACCGAGACGGTCACCGCCAAGCCCAAGCCTCGTCCGACGGTGACCGTCACCAAGCAGGCCGCCGCCCCTGCCGACGACAGCAGCAGCGGAGGCAGCACGAGCGGCGGAGGGGGCAGCACCTACTACTCCAACTGCGCTGCCGCCCGCGCCGCCGGAGCCGCGCCCGTCCGCCGAGGAGACCCCGGCTACGGCGCCCACCTCGATCGTGATGGCGACGGCATCGGCTGCGACTGGGGGTGATCCCATCCGCTGTGCCCCGGCACCGTGCCGGGGCACAGACGTCGCCATGTCACGGGGACGCCCCCGGCCGGGCCTCCGCCACTGGGCCGGTTCACCTGTTCCGCAGGGAACCCGGCCCCTCTCCTTTGCGGGAACGAGGGGCTCTACCGCGTGAAGTCGAGTTCATCGTCGAGGAGCTCCTCGTCGCTCAACTCGACCATGAACTGATGGCCTTCAGGGTCCGCCATCGTCACAGACCGGGGATCGCCCGGGGAATCGTGGAGAAACGCGGCCCCGAGGCGAACGAGCCGTTCGACCTCGTCGGCGAGTGTGCCGCACAGTGCCCCGACGCTGAGGAACGGGCCGCCGTCCGGAACCGACTGGGCCACCGCTTGGGTGAAGTACAGGGCCTGCGGCTCGTTCCCTTCGACCATCTGCAGGTGAAGGCCGTCACTGCCGTCAATCACCGGGCGGAGCAGCACCCCGCCCCAGAACCGGGCAAGTGCGGCAGGATCCTGGCCCGGGATGGTGAGGCGCCGTAAGTGGGTCGTCATCCAACCGACGATAACCGCGCACGTGCGGCGACAGCTGCGTGCTCCGTCGCCCTCGTCGGGCAGAAACCTGCAATCGACCGGATCGCGGCTGCCGACCATCAACAACGCCCGGTCGCCGCCGAAATGAGCGAGATACCCCCCGTAGCGCCCACACCGCACATCACGCACGTCACCCAAACCCGCAGGTCAGGCGCCCTTTGTTGCCTTCTCCAGGATGACGACGCACTCCACATGATGCGTCATCGGAAACAGATCGAACGCCCGCATCCGCCGCGGCACATACCCCGCATCGGCGAAGTACTTCAGGTCGCGGGCGAGGGCTGCCGGGTCGCAGGCCACGTAGGCGATGCGGCGGGGGGTGAGGGAGGCGAGGTGGGTGACGGTCTTCTTGCCTGCGCCGGCTCGGGGCGGGTCGAGGACGACGAGGTTGACGTCGGTGATGCCGGTGCGGGGGAGGACCGCCTCGACCTTGCCGTGTTCGATGCGGACGCGGTCGAGGTCCTGGAGGTTGTGGCGGGCGTCCTCGACGGCGCGCTTGCCGGATTCGATGCCGAGGACGGCGCCCTTGTCGCCGACGCGTTCGGCCAGTGCGCCGGCGAAGAGGCCGACGCCGCAGTAGAGGTCGAGGGCCATGTCGCCCTTCTTCGGCATCAGGCCCTGCATGACGGCCTCGACCAGGAGGTCGGCGGCCTTCGGGTGGATCTGCCAGAAGCCGCCGTCGCCGACGCGCCAGGTGCGGCCCGCGGCGCGTTCGCGGACGAAGGGGCGGCCGTGGACGCGGTGGACCTGTTCGTCCTTCTCGCCGATGCGCTGGACGGAGACGGGCTTGTCGAGTTCGACGATCGGGAGGCGGCCGCCTGACTTGGGGGTGAGGATGACCTGGCGGTCGTGGGAGCCGGTGGCGGCGATCGCCTCGACGGTGGCGATCTGCGGCCACTCACGCTTCTCGATGCCCAGTTCGGCGACGCCCGGGGCCGCGATCATGCAGTGGGTGATCGGCTCGACGTCGTGGGAGCGGTGCTTGCGCAGGCCCGCGTGGCCGTCGGCGTCGACCGCGTACTGGACGCGGGTGCGCCAGGCCGGGACCTCGCCCTTGGCCACCTTGTCGCCGGGGGCCGGCTCGACCGTGCCGTCCCAGTGGGCTTCCTCCGGTGAGAGACCGGCCAGTCGCGCCAGCTGCTCGGCGATGACCGCGCCCTTGAGGCGGCGCTGGGCGCCCGGTGCGGCGTGCTGCCAGTCGCAGCCGCCGCACTTGCCGGGGCCGGAGAAGGGGCAGGGTGCCTCGACGCGGTCCTTGGACGCCTCGATGATCTCCACGGCGTCGGCGCGCAGGAAGCGGGCGCCTTCCTCGCCGTCGGTGATGCGGGCGGTGACCCGCTCACCGGGGAGGGCGTGGCGGACGAAGAGGACCTGGCCCTCTTCGGTGCGGGCGACGCAGTGGCCGCCGTGGGCGACCGGGCCGACCTCGACCTCGTACTCCTCGCCGACCAGCGACTTCTTCGGTTCTGTCTGCATGGCGGGCGGGGCTCCTGGGGTGGGGGGCGTAGGACGAGCGACGGCCGGCCTCCGGGCGGGAGGCCAGCCGTCAAGTCTACGTCCCATGGCGGGGTGCGCCTTACTTCTTGGTGGCGGCCTTCTCCTTCTTGGGCTGGGCGGCCACCGGGCCTCGACGCACGGCGCCGGGGGCGTTCCAGTCGGCGCGCTTGCGGGCCCGCTTCTTGGCGGCCTCGGAGGAGTCCAGCTGCCAGGGCACGGAGGTGACCATCACGCCGGGCGTGAACAGCAGGCGGCCCTTGAGGCGCAGGGCGCTCTGGTTGTGCAGCAGGTGCTCGTACCAGTGGCCGACGACGTACTCGGGGATGAAGACCGAGACGGCATCGCGCGGGCTCTCCCGGCGCAGCGACTTGACGTAGTCGATGAACGGGCGGGTGATCTCGCGGTAGGGGGAGGCAAGGACCTTGAGGGGGACCTCGATGCCGCGTCGCTCCCACTCCTCGCGGAGCGCCTTGGTGTCGGCCTGGTCGACGTCGACGCTGACCGCCTCGAGGGTGTCCGAGCGCATCAGCTTGGCGTAGTTCAGGGCCCGCAGGGTGGGCTTGTGGAGCTTGGAGACCAGGACGATCGAGTGCACGCGGGAGGGGCGCACGACGTCGTCGTCGGGGGTCTCCTCGGCGGCGATCTCGTCGGCGACCCGGTCGTAGTGGCGGCGGATCGCGCTCATCGTGACGAAGAAGATGACCATGCCGAGCAGGGCCACCCAGGCGCCGTGGGTGAACTTCGTCAGCAGGACGACGACGAGCACCAGGCCGGTGAAGGTGGCGCCGAAGGCGTTGATGGCGCGCGAGCGGTGCATCCGGCGGCGCTTGGCCGGGTCCTTCTCGGTCAGCAGGTGGCGGTTCCAGTGCCGGACCATGCCGATCTGGCTGAGCGTGAAGGAGACGAAGACGCCGACGATGTAGAGCTGGATGAGGCGGGTGGAGTCCGCGCCGTAGAGGTAGACGAGGACCATCGCGGTGCCGGCCAGCAGGACGATGCCGTTGGAGAAGGCCAGGCGGTCGCCGCGGGTGTGCAGCTGGCGCGGCAGATAGCGGTCCTGGGCGAGGATCGAGCCGAGCAGCGGGAAGCCGTTGTACGCGGTGTTCGCGGCCAGGAAGAGGACCAGGGCGGTGGCGGCGGCGAGGATGACGAAGAGGAACGAGCCCTTGCCGAAGACCGCCTCGGCGACCTGGGAGATGACCGGGTTCTGGGTGTAGCCGGAGCCGATCGGCCTGCCGTGGTCGAGGAGGTCCTTGGCCGGGCTCTCGGCCATCTTGACGTGGGTGGTCATGGCCAGCGCGATGATGCCGCAGAACATGGTGACGGCCAGGCCGCCCATGAGGGCCAGCGTGGTGGCGGCGTTCTTGGACTTCGGCTTGCGGAAGGCCGGCACACCGTTGGAGATCGCCTCGACGCCGGTGAGCGCGGCACAGCCGGAGGAGAAGGCGCGCAGCAGGAGGAAGATCAGGGCGAAGCCGGCGAGGCCGCCCTGCTCCGCGTGGATCGTGTAGTCGGCGGTGGGGGCCTTCATGGTGTCGCCCATGAACAGGCCGCGGAACGCGCCCCAGGCGATCATGATGAAGACGCCGGCCACGAAGATGTACGTGGGGATCGCGAAGAGCTTGCCCGACTCCTTGACGCCGCGGAGGTTCATCAGCGTCAGCAGCACGATGATCACGAGCGCGCAGAGTGTCTTGTGTTCGACGACGAAGGGGATCGCGGAGCCCAGGTTCTCCACTCCGGAGGAGATGGAGACGGCAACGGTCAGGACGTAGTCGACCAGCAGGGCGCTGGCGACGGTCAGACCCGCCTTGGGACCGAGGTTGGTGGTCGCCACCTCGTAGTCGCCGCCGCCGCTCGGGTAGGCGTGCACGTTCTGCCGGTACGACGCCACGACGGTGAACATCAGCACCACGACCGCGACCGCGATCCAGGGGCTGAAGCTGTACGCGCTCGCACCGGCGACGGACAGGACGAGCAGCACCTCGCCCGGCGCGTAGGCCACGGAGGAGAGCGGGTCGGAGGCGAAGACGGGGAGTGCGATGCGCTTGGGAAGCAGGGTCTCCCCGAGCTTGTCGCTGCGCAGCGCGCGCCCGATCAGGATCCGTTTGGGCACGTCGGTCAGTTTGGACACGCAGAGGATGCTAAGCCTTCGTCAAGGCCCGCGCCCACCCGCCACCCGCACGGGTGGCCGCGGCGGGGTGTACCCCGGCGGGCCTGACCTGCACGGTGCCGCCCCCGAGCGCGCCGCCCGCACACAATCCGCACGTCACGGACACAGATGGCCCGTAGGCGCCCGGTGCGCGCGGGTCGCGTGGCGTTCGTCACGGCCCGGCTGCGGGGCGCCTGGTCGCCCCCGCCGGGCGTCGGCGGGGGTCGGGCTCGGCCCCGCCGGGCGCCGGCGGTCGGGGCCGCCGGGCCAGCAGATCGCCCAGCCCCTGGCGGGTGGCGGCGAGGAGGACCCGGTCCTGAGGACGCAGGACGTAGCCCTCCCCCAGGTCGTGGGCCAGGTGCGCCGGCTCGCGCTCGGCGGCCTGCGGGGGGCTCTCGGCGGTGTCCGTCGGGGGCTCGTCGGGCGCGGAGGTGTCGACGGCGAGGACCCGCAGGCGTCCGGGCCGCAGTACCTCGGCGACCGTACGTCCCTCCAGGGCGGCATGGCCGCGCACCTCGACGCGGGCGACCAGCAGCACCCGGCGCTCGACGGGAATCGCCCCCAGGATCTGCCGCCCCATCATCGCGCCGGCGAAGGCGGGTGCCGCCAGGAACGACGTGCTGCGGCTGCGGGTCAGCGCGTGCGGGTGCGCGGCGCGCAGGGTGCGGTAGACGGCGGTGGCGAACCGGTCGTCGAACAGCCGCAGCGTGACCCGCAGCCGGGGCTTGACCGAGCGGGCGTAGAGAGCAGCCTCCAGATTGGTGGTGTCGTCGCTGGTCAGGGCCAGCAGAGTGTGGGCCCGCTCGACCTTCGCCGCCTCCAGGACGCCCTCGTGCGTGACGTCCCCCAGGACGGTCGGCACCCGCAACCGGCGGGCCAGGGAGATGCCCCGCGCCTCGGGATCCCCCTCGATGCACACCACCGGGATGCCCAGCTCGTGCAGTCTGGTCAGCACCCGGGTGCCCACCTTGCCGAGCCCGAGCAGCACCACGTGCCCGGACAGCCCGCGCGGCGGACGGCGCAGCGCGGAGGCGCTGCGGAAGGTGCCCAGCCCCTCGAACGCCGCGGCGACCAGGACGGGCAGGAGCAGCAGTCCGGTGAGTCCGGACAGCAGCTGGATGATCTTGCGGGGCAGCGGCTCGTCGAGAGCCGGATCGTCGATGGCGAAGAGGTCGAGCAGGGTGAGGTAGAGGGCGTGCACCGGCGTCTCCTCGGTGGTGAGGGTGGCGGCCACGGCCAGCGCCAGTACCGCACCGACGATGCCGAGCAGCGACCAGCGCAGCCGCCGGGAGAACAGCGAGGCCAGTGGCGCGCCGCGGCCGCGCAGCAGGCGGGGGCGCACCGTCCGCCCCGGATAGGAGACGGTCTCCAGGACGACGGTGCCGCGCCCGTCGGCCGCCCCGGCCGCCGCGTCGTCGGGGAGCAGCACCGGGCCCTCGTCGCCGGCCGCCGAACCGCGCGGCGGGGCCGTGCCGTCGGCGACGGGCGGGCCGGTGGCGGAGGCCGGCTCGGTGGCGGAAGCCGGCTCGGTGGCGGAAGCCGGCTCGGTGGCGGAGGCGGAGAGCACCGCCAGGGTGCACAGGCCGGGCTCGCCGGGTCGTCCGGGCGGCACCGGCGGGCGCTCCACGGCGCGCAGCAGCAGTCCGTCCGCCTCGATGACCTTGCTGGTTCCGGCGACGGCGGTGGCCGCCAGCGCCGGCGCCACGGTGTCGGCGTCGGACAGCACGGTGGTGGAGGCGTCGACGGCCTCGGTGTCCTCGCCGCCCGGGGACGCGACCGTCGCGGCCTGGTCGAGCAACGCCTCCAGGTGCTGGCCCAGTTTGCGGTTGTAGAGCCGGATCACCAGCCGCAGCCGGGGGTTGAGGCGGCGGGCGCGCAGCGCGGCGTGGATGTTGAGTTCGTCGTCGTCGTAGACCAGCGCCAGCGCGCCCGCCTCGGCGATGCCCGCCGCCGTCAGCGCGGCGTCGTCGGCCTCCGCCGACTCCAGGATCCGCACCGGCTCCTCGGGGCCGTCGGCGTCCGCCCCGGTGGACTGCGCCGGCTCGTTCGGCGGCTGCGGCTGCGGCGCGCGCGCCACCGCCGCCGACACCCGTCCCAGCAGCGCCGTGGCGCGGTCGAGGGCACGGGCCGGCGGCGGGATCCGGGGCCGGTGCGGCTCCCGGGCCGAGGGGACGACGAGCGTCACCCGTTCGCGGTAGACGTCCTGGAGCTCCGCGGCGAGCCGGTGCGCGAGCGCATCGTCGCCACAGACCACCATGTGCGGGGTGGATGAGCCCTGTTGGGGCTGCTGAGGCAGGTTGGGCACACCTCGTAGCGTGCCTTACGGGCGACGCGGAGCGCAGCCCGGCGCGAACCGGCGGCGCATCGCCGGTCCGACCCGGCGCAGGATCGGTGCCGACCGCGCCCCTTACCGGGCACCGCAATACGGCTACGGTTGTACCGGACCGCGCTGCGCCCAACGCGCCCGTTGGCGCGTACGCGGTCCCGGTAGCGAGCAGTGGCCTCGTGACCGCGAGCAGTGGCCGCGTGTCGCCGGCACTCGGAGAAGAAAGTAGTGAGCAGGGTGTTTGGGCAGGTCAGCGCGCTAATTCAGGGCACGGGGTAATCAGCATGCACATCGTCATCATGGGGTGCGGTCGCGTGGGCTCCGCGCTCGCGCAGACCCTGGAGAGCCAGGGGCACACCATCGCGGTGGTCGACCAGGACCCGACCGCCTTCCGTCGCCTGGGCTCGGGCTTCGGCGGCCGCCGGGTGACGGGTGTCGGCTTCGACCAGGACACCCTGCGCGAGGCCGGCATCGAGGAGGCGGGTGCCTTCGCCGCCGTGTCCAGCGGCGACAACTCCAACATCATCGCCGCCCGGGTGGCCCGCGAGATGTTCGGCGTCGAGAACGTCGCCGCCCGGATCTACGACCCGCGCCGCGCCGAGGTCTACCAGCGCCTCGGTATCCCCACCGTCGCCACCGTCCGCTGGACGGCCGACCAGATGCTGCGCCGGCTGCTGCCCTCGGGATCCGAGCCGATGTGGCGGGACCCCAGCGGCGGCGTCCAGCTCGCCGAGGTGCACACCTCACCGACCTGGGTCGGCCACAAGATCAGCACGCTGCAGGAGGAGACCGGCGTCCGCGTCGCGTTCCTCACCCGGCTGGGCGAGGCGACGCTGCCGACCTCGCAGACGGTCCTGCAGGAAGGCGATCTGGTGCACGTCATGATGCGCACCGACGACGTCGAGAAGGTCGAAGCGGCATTCGCCACGGGCCCCGAGGAGGCGCACGCATGAGGGTCGCGATCGCGGGTGCGGGCGCGGTGGGTCGTTCCATCGCCGGGGAGCTCCTGGAGAACGGGCACGAGATCCTGCTCATCGACAAGGCGCCGACCGCCATCTCGGTCGAGCGGGTGCCGCTGGCGGAATGGCTGCTGGCCGACGCGTGCGAGATCACCTCGCTCGACGAGGCCGCGCTGCAGCGCTGCAACGTCGTCATCGCGGCGACCGGCGACGACAAGGTCAATCTCGTCGTCTCGCTGCTCGCCAAGACCGAGTACGGCGTGCCCCGGGTGGTCGCCCGGGTCAACAACCCCAAGAACGAGTGGCTGTTCAACGAGTCCTGGGGTGTCGATGTCGCGGTCTCCACGCCGCGCCTGATGTCGGCCCTGGTCGAGGAGGCGGTGAGCGTCGGCGATCTCGTACGGCTGCTGCGCTTCAGCCACGGCGACGCCAACCTCGTCGAGCTCACGCTGCCCCCGGAGGCGGCGCTGGCCGGCACCCGGGTCGGCGATGTGGACTGGCCCGAGGACACCTCGCTGGTGACGATCATCCGCGGTACGCGGGTGCTCACGCCCAACAAGGAGGACGCGCTGGAGGCGGGCGACGAGCTGTTGTTCGTGGCCGCCCAGTCGCGTGAGGAGCAGCTGGAGGACCTGCTGTCGGTCCGGCGGACGGACGCCTAGGGACGCCGCCTCCCGCACGGACGCCGGGGCCCGGGAACCGCTTGGTTCCCGGGCCCCGGCGTGTGCTGTCGGTGTCAGCGGCGGTGGCGCGGTGCGCCCTGCGGGCGCTCGACGGCCTCGGTCACGATGTCCTGGTGGATGGCGTCGGCGACGTCCTCCAGCACGCCGTCCTCGGTGCGGCGGCGTTCCGCGGCCGCCTTCTGCGCCTTCTCGCGCTCCTCCTCCGCCTCCATCTCGGCGAAGACGTCGATCGGCGCCGGGGCCTTCGCCAGGAAGACCCAGGTCAGCCAGACCGCGAGCAGGAAGGGCGGGATCTTGAGCGCGACCAGCACCCAGCCGAGCTGCGCGGTGTCCGCCCACCAGTAGAGGGGGAAGAGGATCGCGCACTTGGCGAGGAGGATCAGTCCCCAGGCCCAGCTGGCCTTCGCGTATGCCTTCTTCCGGCCGGGGTTGCGGGTGCGCCAGGAGAGGTTCTCCTTGAACACCGGCCCGAGGATCAGCCCGATCAGCGGGACGCCCACGAGCGTGGTGACGATGTAGGCGACCGCCAGCCCGAGGGTGTAGAGCATGCCGGGCAGGTAGAAGTCCTTGGCGTTGCCGGTCATCATCGCGAAGACGACGCCGAAGGCCACGCCGAAGACGCCGCTGAAGGCGTGCTTGACGGTGTCCCGGCGGATCAGGCGGACGGCGGTGAGCACCAGGGAGACGGCCAGCGCGGCGATCGCCGAGATGTGCAGGTCCTTGTTGACCGTGAAGATCGTGACGAACAGCAGGCCGGGGAGAACGGTCTCCACCATGCCGCGTACGCCGCCGAACGCCTCGAAGAGCGCCTTCTCGGTCACCGCTCTGCCGTCGGCGTCCGGGGCGGCGCCGGAGCCGGACGCGGCGCGCGTGTCCGCAGCGGACGCGCCGTCGTCGTCGGTCGGTCGGTCGGTGGTCGGTCGGTCGTAAGACGTCACCGGCTACTACTCCTGTCCGAGCGGTCGGAGTTCGTACTTCGGGTTGAAGAGCACCCGGCGTCCGTGACTCATGGAGACCCGGCCCGAGGCGATGAGCTTACGGCCCGGCTCGATGCCGACGATGGAGCGGCGGCCGAGCCACACCACGTCGAGCGCGGCGGAGCCGTCGAACAGCTCCGCCTCCAGCGCGGGCACACCGGCGCGCGGCCGCAGGGTCACATGCCGCAGGGTGCCGGTGACCTTGACTATCTGGCGGTCGTCGCAGTCGCAGATACGGGTGCACCCCGTGGCCTGCGTGTCCTGCTGCAGCTCGGCGCTCTGCAGTTCCTCCTCGGAGGAGGACAGCCTGTCGAGCATCCGGCGAAAGCGACCGGCCGGCTTCTCGGATCGGGTCCCAGCACTCATATCCCCAGCGTACCGGTGCGCCGCCCGGCGGATCACGGGTCGTTCGCGCTCTTCCGTGCCGCCGCACCGCGCCGGCTCACCGCGCGGCCCCGTCGCGGGCTCTCCCCGCACGGTCACCGCGCGGACTCACTGCTCGAAGCGGTACCCCATACCGGGCTCGGTGATGAAGTGCCGCGGATGCGACGGATCGCTCTCCAGCTTGCGGCGCAGCTGGGCCATGTAGACCCGCAGATAGTTGGTCTCCGTGCCGTACGAGGGCCCCCACACCTCTTGGAGCAGCTGCTTCTGGCTGACCAGACGGCCCTGGTTGCGGACCAGGACCTCCAGCAGGTGCCACTCGGTGGGGGTGAGGCGGATGTCCCGGCCGCCGCGGTTGACCTTCTTCGCGGCCAGGTCGACAGTGAAGCCGTCCGTCTCGACGATCACCTCGTCCTCGGCCGGTCCGGTCGGCTCGGCGCGGCGTACCGCGGCCCTCAGCCGGGCCAGCAGCTCGTCCATGCCGAAGGGCTTGGTGACGTAGTCGTCCGCGCCCGCGTCCAGGGCCTCGACCTTCTCGTCGGAGGTCTGCCGCGCCGAGAGCACCAGGATCGGCACCCGTGTCCAGCCCCGCAGCCCCTTGATCACCTCGACCCCGTCCATGTCGGGCAGGCCGAGGTCGAGGACGACGACATCGGGGTGGCGGGCGGCGGCGAGCTTGAGGGCGGTGGCCCCGTCGGGGGCGGCATCCACTTCGTACTTGCGCGCCTTCAGGTTGATCACGAGGGCACGGACGATCTGCGGCTCGTCATCGACCACAAGCACCCGGTTCACTGGCGTTCTCCCATGTGGTGGCGGTCTGTGGGTCCCCGCCGGGCCTGGCCCGCGGGAGGGATGAGGGGGGTGGCCGGGCTCATGTGACGGCCTGGGCCGGAAGGTCGGGGCGGACCGGGGGCCGGCCGGCCGCGACCTTGAGTGTCAGGACCATGGTCATGCCGCCGCCGGGGGTGTCCTCGGCGGCGAGCGTGCCGCCCATCGCCTCGGCGAAGCCGCGGGCGACGGCCAGGCCCAGCCCGACGCCGGCGCCGCGCGGCGCGTCCCCGTAGCGCTGGAAGGGCTCGAAGATCCGGTCCTTGGCGCTGTCCGGGACGCCCGGGCCCCGGTCGGCGATGCGCAGCTCCACCCGGCCGCCGAGCGCGCTGGCCGAGACCAGCACCGTCTCCCCGTCCGGGCTGTATTTCACGGCGTTCTCGACGAGGTTGGCGACGGAGCGCTCCAGCAGCCCGGGGTCGACGGCGACGATCGGCAGCTCCTCGGGGATGTCGAGGACGACGCTGCCCTCCGGTACGCCGCCGAGCGCCATCGGCACCACCTCGTCGAGGTCGATCTCGCGGATCAGCGGGGTGACCGTGCCGGTCTGCAGGCGGGACATGTCCAGGAGGTTGCCGACCAGGTGGTCGAGCCGGTCCGCGCCCGCCTCGATGCCCGCCAGCAGCTCCGCCTCGTCCGCCTCGGACCAGGCGACGTCATCGGAGCGCAGGGAGGTGACCGAGGCCTTGATGCTCGCCAGCGGGGTCCGCAGATCGTGGCTGACGGCGGCCAGCAGCGCCGTCCGGATCCGGTTGCCCTCGGCCAGCTCCCGGGCCCGTTCCGCCTCGCCCACCAGCCGCTGGCGGTCCAGTACGACGGCGGCCTGGGCGGCGAACGCGGCCAGTACCCGGCGGTCCTCCGCGGGCAGCACCCGCCCGGTCAGCGCCAGCGCCATGTGGTCGCCGACCGGCATGTCGACATCGGCGTCCTCGGGCCGCAGCAGCGGCTCACCGGACTTCGTGTCCCCGGAGCGGCCGGCGCACGTCCACGGGGCGACGTCGTCGGTGCGCTCCAGCAGCGCCACGCTGTCCATCCCGAAGGTCTCCCGGACCCGCTCCAGCAGGGCGTCCAGCGTCGTCTCGCCGCGCAGCACGCTGCCCGCGAGGAAGGAGAGGATCTCCGACTCGGCGCGCAGCCGGGCTGCCTGGTGGGTGCGGCGGGCGGCGAGGTCCACCACCGAGGCGACGGACACCGCCACCGCGAAGAAGATCACGATGGCGACGATGTTCTTCGGGTCGCTGACCGTGAGGGTGTGCGTGGGGGGCGTGAAGTAGAAGTTGAGCAGCAGCGAGCCGGCGGCGGCCGAGGCCAGCGCCGGCAGTTGCCCGCCGAGCAGCGCCGCCAGGACCGTCAGGAAGAGGAAGAGCAGGACGTCGTTGGCCAGTCCCGGCCCGTTCGCGATGCCGGTGAGCAGCACCGCGAGCAGCGCCGGACCGGCCACACCGACCAGCCAGCCGGCCAGGATCCGGGCCCGGCCCAGTCGTGCCCCGCGGGCCACCGGCAGCCCCCGGCCCTTGGCCACCTCGTCGTGCGTCACGATGTGCACGTCGAGGTCGGGCCCCGACTCTCTGGCGACGGTGGCTCCGACGCCCGGACCGAAGATGTACTGCCATGCCTTGCGGCGGCTGGAGCCGAGCACGATCTGGGTGGCGTTCACCCCGCGTGCGAACTCCAGCAGGGCGAGGGGGATGTCGTCGCCGATGACGTGGTGGAACGTACCGCCCAGGTCCTCCACCAGCGTGCGCTGGACGGCGAGTTCCTTGGGCGAGGCCGAGGTCAGACCGTCGCTGCGGGCGATGTAGACGGCGAGCACCTCGCTGCCGGAGCCCTTGGCGGCCATCCGGGCCGCGCGGCGGATCAGGGTACGGCCCTCGGGGCCGCCGGTCAGCCCGACCACGATGCGCTCACGCGCCTGCCAGGTGGAGCGGATCGAATGCTCCGCACGGTACTCCTGCAGATACTCGTCCACACGGTCGGCGACCCACAGCAGCGCCAGCTCGCGCAGCGCGGTGAGGTTGCCCGGCCGGAAGTAGTTGGACAGGGCGGCGTCCACCTTGTCGGACCGGTAGATGTTGCCGTGCGCCATCCGCCGGCGCAGCGCCTGGGGCGACATGTCGACCAGTTCGAGCTGATCGGCGCGGCGGACGACTTCGTCCGGCACGGTCTCCTGCTGCCGCACCCCGGTTATCGACTCGACGACGTCCCCGAGCGACTCCAGGTGCTGGATGTTGACCGTCGAGATCACATCGATCCCGGCCGCCAGCAGCTCCTCGACGTCCTGCCAGCGCTTGCCGTTGCGCGACCCGGGGACGTTGGTGTGCGCGAGCTCGTCGACCAGCGCGACGGCCGGGCGCCGCTCCAGCACCGCGTCGACGTCCATCTCGGTGAACGACGTGTCGCGGTAGTCCAGCTCCTTGCGCGCGATGTTCTCCAGCCCGTGCAGCATGACCTCGGTGCGGGGCCGGCCGTGGTGCTCGACGAACGCCACCACGAGGTCCGTTCCCCGCTCCACGCGCCGGTGCGCCTCGGACAGCATCGCGTACGTCTTGCCGACGCCCGGTGCCGCGCCGAGATATATCCGTAGCTTGCCGCGTGCCATGGCCCCATTGTCTTACGTGAAGGCCGCCCCCACCGGGCTGGACCTGTGGCGACCTTACCGACCCCACAGGGGGACAAAAGCGGCAGGTGGCGGCTGTGCGCCCGGTCTTGACGCGACTCTGATACGCGGGCGGTCACGGGCTGCCGCACGGGCCGCGGTGCGCGAACCACCGGGCGCCGCGTTGCGGCTGTGCCGCGGGCACGGGCGGCACCCTGGGGCGTCGGGGTCCGCGGGGACCGGCGCCGCCGGGGCTGTGACGCGGCCATGCAGAGCGCCGCCGAACGGGTGATTCGCGGGGCCTGTGACCTCGGCAGCCCGGGCGCCGCGGGCGGGATCGCGGACCGCTGAGCGGCCCGCGGCCGGCAGCCGGGCCGCTCGCCCTCCGCCCCTCTCCTCCGCCCCTCTCCTCCGCCGCCCGCTTCTCCGCTCGTGGCCGACGGTCAGTACCCGCCGGTCTGCGCGGCGGCGTGACTGACCGGGACGGTGTGCGTCACGCAGCCGCCGTCCTCGGTGAGCACGTGCAGCAGGAAGCCGGTGGGCTCATGGACGTAGCCGATCGCCCGGTCCGCGCGCAGTGCGAGGTCGCTCTGCCGGTACGTGCTGGGCGCGACGGCCAGTGTGCTGCCCCCGAACGCCGCCACGACCGGCCGGTGGACGTGCCCGGCCAGGACCCGTACGACCTGCGGGTGACGGGCGATCACCGCGCCCAGCTCGGTCCCGTCCCGCAGCCGCATCGCGTCGAGGAACGGGATGCCGAGCGCCATCGGCGGATGATGCAGGCACACGAACGCGGGAGCGTCCGGCCTGCGGGACAGCTCGTCGTCGAGCCACGCCGGCCGCTCGGGTCCGAGCTGCCCGGCCGGGGACCCGGTCAGGTGGGAGTCGAGCGCGACGACGGTGAGTCCGTGGTGGTCGACGACGTAGTCCGTGGCGTCGGTCTGCCCGAGGAAGGGGCTGTCGCCGAACACCGCGACGAGGGCTTCGGGGTCGTCGTGATTGCCCGTCACGAGATGGACCGGCAGCGGAAATCCGCCGACCACCTCGCGCAGCGCCGCGTACTCGTCCAAGCGCCCGCGATCGGCCAGATCCCCGGTGATCACGACGCACCGTGGCCGGGGGTCCAGTGCCAGCACCCGCCCCAGCGCCCGGTACAGCCCGGCAGCCGGCTCCCCCGCCAGCGCGCCCGTGGTGATGTGCGGATCACTGATGTGCGCGACGGAAACGACCATGGGGCGACAGTTCCCCGGAGGCGACGCAATCACTCGCCCTCGCCTGTCCGTTGTCGCCCCGGGCGGGAGCCGCCCGCGGGCCCCGCTCAGCGGGCGGGGGTGGCTGCGCCTTCGGCGGTGGGGGCGGGCGCGCTGCCGGTGGGCGGATGGCCGGCGCCGGACGGCCCGGGAGGCGTCGCGTTCCGCCGGGCGGGGGCGGCCGCGTGCACCCGGGGGCGGGTGGTGACGGCCGAGAGCACCAGGGCGACGAGCATCAGCGCGGTCGAGGTGAGCGGGAACCAGCGGTCGCCGAGGACGGTGAGCGCGAGGCTGCCGATGCCGCCCCCGCCGGCCACCCCGAGGTAGAGAGCGCTGCTGTTGAGAGAGATCAGCAGCGGCGCGTTGGGCGGGTCGATGGATGCCAGGTGGTACGGCAGCGCGACGACGACGGCCCAGCCGGCCAGCGGGGCGAGCGCGGCGTAGATCAGCGCGCCGGGCAGGGTGGCGGCGGCCCAGGGCAGGGCGAGGTACATCGCCGCGGCCAGGCCGCCGCCGCTGAGCAGCACGGCGCGTACCCCCAGCCGGTCGACGGCCCGGCCGCCCAACCAGCTGCCGGCAACCGAGGCGACGCCGGTGACCAGCATGATCAGGCTGAGCCGGCCGGCGTCCCCGCCGGTGGCGGGGCGCACCGCGGTGCCGAGGTAGATGTAGACGACGTTGATGGCCAGGAAGAACGTCAGGGTGGTGGCTGCGGCGCCCAGGACGCGCCGGTTGCGCAGCGGCGCGAGGCGGTCCCGCAGGGCGGGCGCCGCGGTGGGAGCCGGGAGGCCGCGCAGCAGGAGGGCGAGGCCGAGCAACGCGGCGGCCCCCAGCGCCACCACCAGCCACATCGTCAGCCGCCAGTCGGCGCGGCCGAGGTAGGTGCCCACGGGCACGCCGAGCGCGGTGGCCACCGTCATGCCGCCGAGGACGGTGGCCAGTGCGCGGCCGCGCCGCTCGGGCGGTACGAGTGTGGTGGCCACGGCGTTGGCGGTCGGGGTGTAGAGCGCGGCGCCGGCCGCCGCCAGTACCCGAGTGGCCAGCAGTAGGGGGTAGTTGGGCGCGACGGCGCTGAGCGCGTTGGCCACGGTGAAGACGGTGAGAGCGGTCAGCAGCACACGGCGGCGCGGCCACCGGGCGGCGGCGGTCGCCAGCACCGGGGCGAGCACCGCGAAGGCGAGGGCGAAGACGGTGACCATCTGACCGGCCGCCGGAACGGAGATGCCCAGGTCGCGGGCGACCAGGCCGAGGATGCCGGCCATGACCATGGAGTCGGTGCCCACGGCGAAGGTGCCGAGGGCCAGCAGCAGGAGACGGAGACGCACAAGGGTCCTTCCCGGTACGGATACGCGAGACCGAGTAAGTTTGATGTGCGTCAAACAATAGCCATTGTTTGATGAGCATCCAACGGTTTCGAGAGGAAAACCGGAGGAGAAATAGAGTGTGGGGGTGAGCGACGGAAGGAGGCCGTGGTGAGTGACGGCGCTACGGGTGACGGCGAGGGCGTACTGCAGGAGCAGCCGGAGACCGCGGAGATCGAGCTGGTGAAGGTGTTGCATGCGCTCGGCGACCCGACCCGCCTGCATCTGCTGCGGACGTACGCGAGCGGGGAGCAGTACGACTGCTCGTCGGAACGCCTGGGCCTCGCCCACCTGCACAAGTCGACCGTGTCGCACCACATGCGGATCATGCGGGAGGCGGGCATCACCTCCGCACGCGTGGTGGGACGCAACCGCTATATCCAGCTACGCCGCGCCGACCTCGACGCGCGGTTCCCCGGACTGCTGGACGCGCTGCTGCAGCCCCTCGAGGACGAGGCGCTCTAGCCGCTCCCCGGCCGGCCGGCCGAATCGTCGGTGAGCCGGGCGGCCGAAGCGAGGGTGACGACTCCCCCGCCTCCGCCGCACGCGTCGGCAATCGCAGCAGCCCGCAACGCGCCCCGGGTGTGACCGGATTCAGCTCGGGTTCTCCGCGTGGGTGAGCGTCTCCCAACCGACGAAGAGGTTGTTGGAGCCGGCCGGCCGCTGTCGTGCGGTCAGCTTCTCGGTGTTGGCCATCTCGTAGTGCATCCGGTTGTGCAGCGCGTTGTAGCCGACCTCGGTGACGGGACCCAGGCCGCGTTTGACGCTGCCGCCGCACAGCCAGGACGGCGGGGCGGTACCCAGTTCGTAGGTGGCCTGGAAGCCGAGTGCATGGCGCAGCCGGTCGGCGACCGCGGGGTAGAGGTCCTGGCCCTGGAGGCGGCTGGTTTCGGCGATGTGCGAGAGGGCCGAGAGGCCGTATCCGGTGTGGGTGAAGTCGCGGCAGGTTTCCTGGGTGAGGCCGTCGACGAAGGTGGACTGGCCCTGCCAGTACTTGATGACCTTGTCGCGGGTGTTCAGCCCGCTGTCCGGCGTCGTCCTGGGCAGATCGCCGTCGGACTTCAGGTAGATGTACGCCGGCACCCGGGTCCGGAACGTGGCGATGGCCTTGTCGTAGGCGGCCTTGTCCTCGATGAAGACGGAGATGCCGACGGCCGCCTCCATCATGCTCAGCTCCCAGTTCCCGTTGCTGTGGGACCCGTTGATGACCTTGGGGAGATAGACGTCGCGCAGCATGCCGGCGAAGCGGTCGACGCGGTCCTTGGGCCAGCCGTCGTACGTGTAGCGGATGATCTCGGCGGCGCGCGGCCAGGTGGACCCGGCCCAGCCGGTCTGGAGCGGGGCGTTGCTGTTGGTGTGGTCCTTGATGGTGCCGGACCAGGCGTCCATGATCTGTATCGCTTTGTCGGCAAACCTGCTGTCGCGGGTGAGGTACCAGGCCAGCGAGAGGGTGTAGGCGGCGAGGGCGTCCTCGCGTTCGTCGGTGCAGCCGTGGTCGGGGTCGGAGTACGAGCCGCACTCGACGACGGCACGCGGCTTGGGGGTGCGCGACAGCGACGCGTACTTGCTCGCCATCATCGTGTCGTAGGCGCCCTTCCAGGGCTGGGCACCGGAGTTGACCTTGCTGCGGGCGAGGTCGAGCCGGCCGGTGCCGACGAGGACGCCGGGGTGAGTGAAGGCGGACGGTGCCGCGGAGGACGGGGCGCCGGTGAGCAGCCCCGCGGTGAGGGCGCCGAGCAGGGCGCCGGCGACGAGGATGAGCTTTCTGCGCATGGGGGGTGGACCTTCCTGTCGAGATGCCCGGTGGACGGGAGTTGCTCTCGCCCATGGAGTGCTCTCGCACATGGATTGCTCTCGTACACGAATTGTTCTCGTACATGAACGACAGGCGTTGACGTGAACACCTGTGATGGCTGGCGAAGCTATGGCCAAGCCACCCCGGCGTCAAGACCCGCCGGCGACTTCCACCGCCCCACGCGCTTTCGACACCCGCCGTCGACGCCCGCCACCGACGCTCTGGCGCCAACACCCCCCGACATTCCGCGCCTTGTCGCGGCGAACGACGCACCGCGCACCGCGCACGGTGCGGATCCCGAAGGCCCCATGACGCACGGCGGCCCCCGGGGAGGTCTCCCCGGGGGCCGCCCGCCGCGTCGTCCGTTCAGCCGCGGCCGGGCGCCAGGTCCTTCAGCGCGATGTTCAACTCAAGGACGTTCACCCGCGACTCCCCCAGGAAACCCAGGGTGCGCCCGTCGGTGTGGTCCTTGACCAGCTGCGCCACCCTGCCGGCGGGAAGGTGGTTCTCCCTGGCCACCCGGGCGGTCTGGAGCCGGGCGTACTCCGGGGAGATGTCCGGGTCGAGACCGGAACCGGACGACGTGACGGCATCCGCCGGAACCTTCGACTCCGGGACCCCGTACGTCGTGGCGACCCACTTCTTCCGTTCCTTCACCGCCTTGATCAGGTCGGTGTTGGTGGCGCCCAGGTTGGAGGCGCCGGAGACCTGGAGGTCGTACTGCGTGTTGACCCCGTTGGTCTTGTTGCTGCCCAGCCCCGCCGACGGACGCGGCTGGAAGAACCTCAGGTCCGGGACCGGGTTTCCGGCCTTGTCCTGGCCCTTGTCGTAGCGCTGCCCGAGCAGCGAGGAGCCGACGACCTTGCCGTGGGAGCCGACCTCGGAGCCGTTGGCCTTGCCCGGGAAGGCCGCCTGCGCCACCCCGGTGACCACCAGCGGGTAGACGACCCCGCAGACCACGGTCAGGACGAGCAGGGCGCGCAGCCCCGCCCCGATCAACCGGGCGGTGTTGCTTACGGAGTTGTTCACGGCGGTCACCCGATTCCGGGGATGAGAGAGATGAGCAGGTCGATGATCTTGATGCCGATGAACGGCGCGATCAGGCCGCCGAGTCCGTAGACGGCGAGGTTGCGACGCAGCATCCTGTCGGCGCTGACCGGGCGGTACTGCACCCCCTTGAGGGCGAGCGGCACCAGGGCGACGATGATCAGCGCGTTGAAGATGATCGCCGAGAGGATCGCCGAGTTGGGGCTGGAGAGCCGCATGATGTTGAGGGTGTCCAGGCCCGGGTAGGCCACCGCGAACATCGCCGGGATGATCGCGAAGTACTTCGCGACGTCGTTGGCGATCGAGAAGGTGGTCAGCGCGCCACGGGTGATCAGCAACTGCTTGCCGATCTCGACGATCTCGATGAGCTTGGTCGGGTTGGAGTCCAGGTCCACCATGTTCCCGGCCTCCTTGGCGGCCGAGGTGCCGGTGTTCATCGCCACGCCCACGTCCGCCTGAGCCAGCGCGGGCGCGTCGTTCGTACCGTCACCGGTCATCGCGACCAGCTTGCCGCCGGCCTGCTCACGCTTGATCAGCGCCATCTTGTCCTCGGGCGTGGCCTCCGCCAGAAAGTCGTCCACCCCCGCCTCCTCGGCGATGGCCTTGGCCGTCAGGGGGTTGTCACCCGTGATCATGACGGTCTTGATGCCCATCTTGCGCAGCTCGACGAAGCGTTCGCGCATGCCGTCCTTGACGACGTCCTTGAGGTGGATGACGCCCAGCACACGCGGGCCGCCCTCGTCCTCCAGCGCGACCAGCAGCGGCGTGCCGCCGGCCTGCGAGATGGTGTCGGTGAGCTGCTGGGCGTCGTCGGCGACGGTGCCACCGCGCTCCTCGACCCAGGCGATGACCGAACCCGCCGCACCCTTGCGGACCTTGCGGCCGTCGACGTCCACACCGGACATCCGGGTCTGGGCGGTGAACGGCACCCACTCGGCGTCCGCCAGCTCGCCCTGATGGCGCTCGCGCAGCCCGTACTTCTCCTTCGCCAGGACGACGATGGAGCGGCCCTCGGGCGTCTCGTCGGCGAGCGAGGACAGCTGAGCGGCGTCCGCCACCTCCGCCTCGGTCGTGCCCCGTACCGGCACGAACTCGGCGGCCTGGCGGTTGCCCAGGGTGATGGTGCCGGTCTTGTCGAGCAGCAATGTCGATACATCGCCCGCGGCCTCGACGGCGCGTCCGGACATCGCCAGGACGTTGCGCTGGACCAGCCGGTCCATGCCCGCGATGCCGATGGCCGACAGCAGCGCACCGATCGTCGTCGGAATCAGGCAGACCAGCAGTGCGAGCAGCACGATCATCGGCTGCTCGGCGCCCGCGTAGATCGCGAACGGCTGGAGCGTGACGACCGCCAGCAGGAAGACGATGGTCAGCGAGGCGAGCAGGATGTTCAGCGCGATCTCGTTGGGTGTCTTCTGCCGGGCGGCGCCCTCGACGAGGTTGATCATCCGGTCGATGAAGGTCTCACCGGGCTTCGTCGTGATCTTGATGACGATGCGGTCGGAGAGGACCTTCGTTCCGCCGGTCACCGCGGAGCGGTCACCGCCGGACTCGCGGATGACGGGAGCGGATTCGCCCGTGATCGCGGACTCGTCGACGGAGGCGACACCTTCGACGACGTCGCCGTCACCGGGGATGATGTCGCCGGCCTCGCAGACCACCAGGTCGCCGATGCGCAGTTCGGTGCCGGGGACCTGCTCCTCCGCCTCGCCGTTGAGCCGGCGCGCCACGGTATCGGTCTTGGCCTTGCGCAAGGTGTCGGCCTGCGCCTTGCCGCGGCCTTCGGCGACGGCTTCGGCGAGGTTGGCGAAGATGACGGTCAGCCACAGCCAGGCCGCGATCGCCCAGCCGAACCAGTCCGACGGGGACGTGACGGCGAAGATCGTGGTCAGCACCGAGCCGACCTCGACCACGAACATCACCGGGGACTTGACCATCACCCGCGGGTCGAGCTTGCGTATCGCGTCCGGGAAGGACTTGACCAGCTGCTTGGGGTCGAAGAGACCGCCGCCCACACGGCCGTCGCCGGGCTTGTGCCCGCTGGGGACGTCCTGGTGCGGAGCGCGAGTCTCGGTGGCGGTGGCGGTGGGCATGGAGCCGGGCTCCTCTGGTTTCACGGGGGCGGTCATGACAGTCCCTCCGCCAGCGGCCCGAGGGCCAGCGCCGGGAAGTAGGTCAGACCGGTGATGATCAGGAGCGTGCCGACGAGCAGCCCGGCGAAGAGCGGCTTTTCGGTACGGAGGGTGCCCGCGGTCTCCGGGATCGGCTTCTGCTCGGCGAGCGAGCCGGCCAGGGCGAGCACGAACACCATCGGCAGGAAGCGGCCGAGCAGCATCGCCAGACCGATCGTGGTGTTGTACCAGGGGGTGTTGGCGTTCAGGCCGCCGAACGCGGAGCCGTTGTTGTTGGCGCCGGAGGTGAAGGCGTACAGCACCTCGGAGAAGCCGTGCGAACCGGCACCCGTCGCCTTGGTGTTGAGCATCGAGCCCAGGGCGTCCGGCAGCACCATCGAGGCGGCGGTGAAGCCGAGCACCAGGGTCGGGGTGATGAGGATGTAGCAGGCGGCGAGCTTGATCTCGCGGGTGCCGATCTTCTTGCCCAGGTATTCGGGCGTACGGCCCACCATCAGGCCGGCGATGAACACCGCGATGATCGCCATGACGAGCATGCCGTAGAGGCCGGATCCGGTGCCACCGGGCGCGATCTCACCGAGCATCATGCCGAGCAGCTGGATGCCGCCGCCGAATGCGGTGAAGGAGGAGTGGAAGGAGTCCACCGCGCCGGTCGAAGTGAGGGTGGTGGCCACCGAGAAGATCGCCGAGGATCCGACGCCGAAGCGGGTCTCCTTCCCCTCCATGGCGGCGCCCGCGGCCTGCAGGGCCGGGCCGCCGTGGGCGAACTCGCTCCACATCATCAGGGCGGTGAAGCCGAGCCAGATGATGCCCATCGTGGCGAGGATCGCGTAGCCCTGCTTCACGTTCCCGACGAGCCTGCCGAAGGTGCGGGTCAGCGCGAACGGGATGACGAGGATCAGGAAGATCTCGAAGAGGTTGGTGAAGGCGTCGGGGTTCTCGAAGGGGTGGGCGGAGTTGCCGTTGAAGTAGCCGCCGCCGTTGGTGCCCAGCTCCTTGATGACCTCCTGGGAGGCCACCGCCCCGCCGTTGGTCTGCTGGGAGCCGCCCATGAACTGGCCGACCGCGTGGATGCCGGAGAAGTTCTGGATGACACCGCAGGCGACCAGGACGACGGCGCCGATGACGGCGATCGGGACGAGCACCCGCACGGTGCCGCGCACCAGGTCGGCCCAGAAGTTGCCGAGGTCGCCCGTACGGGAGCGGGCGAAGCCGCGCACCAGGGCGATGGCGACGGCCATGCCGGTGGCGGCCGAGACGAAGTTCTGCACCGCGAGACCGGCGGTCTGCACGACGTGGCCCATGGCCTGCTCGCCGCTGTAGGACTGCCAGTTGGTGTTCGAGACGAAGGACGCGGCGGTGTTGAACGCCTGGTCCGGACTGATCGACGCGAAGCCGAGCGACAGCGGCATGCCGCCCTGGATCCGCTGCAGCACGTACAGGAAGAGCACGCCGGCCGCGGAGAAGGCCAGGACGCCGCGCAGATAGGCGGGCCAGCGCATCTGCGCGTCAGCATTGGCGCCGATGCAGCGGTAGATGACCTTCTCGGCACGGAGGTGCCGGGGGGAACTGTAGACGGCGGCCATGTAGTCGCCGAGGGGACGGTACGCCAGGGCCAGCGCTGCGACGAGCGCCATCAGCTGGAGCACACCTGCGAGAACGGGGCTCATGGCGGCGCTCAGAACCTCTCCGGGAAGACGAGGGCGAGGACCAGATAGCCGAGGAGGGCGACGGCCACGACCAGGCCGACGATGTTTTCGACGGTCACAGCTTTGTCACCCCCTTGGCGACGAGAGCCACCAGCGCGAAGACCGCGATCGTGACGGCGACGAAGGCCACGTCGGCCATCGTGTGCTCCTAGAGGGGAGGGGAGTTCGGACTCCTAGAGCAAAGCTCCCCACGGCCCCGGTCCGACCGCCGTTGACGCCTCCCTTACGGCCATTAGCGCTCCGTTGACGGATTTCTTACGCCTTCGGACCTGACCTGCACAAACGACGAGGGGCCGGACACCCCTGAGGGGTGTCCGGCCCATCGTCACCGTCACTATTGAGCCGCACCCGGCGCGATCATGCACCGGCGCGGCCGCGGTATGGCTAGCGGATCTCGGTGATCTCCGGTCCGCGCTCCAGACGCTCCACGCCACCGCCGAAGCGCGACCCCTCGGCCGGCTCCTGCTGCACACCGTCCGGCACCATCTGGGCGTCGTCCGGCAGCTTCAGGACGATCGGGTCGCGCGGCGCCATCGGGGCGTCGCCACGGATGATCACGGTGTCCCGGAAGATGTGCTCCAGCACCCCGGCGGCCTGCGGCTGCACCGCGCCCTGACCGGAGATCACACCGCGCAGGAACCATCGCGGGCCGTCGATGCCGATGAAGCGCACGACCTGCACGCCGTTGGTCCCGTCCGGGAGCTGCACCGGCACCTGGGCCCGCAGCTCCCACCCCAGCGGACCCTCGACCTCGTCGATGACACCGCCCTGCTGGGTGATGCCCGAGGCGATCTCCTCGCGGACCTCGCCCCAGATGCCTTCGTTCCTGGGAGCGGCGAAAGCCTGCAGCTGTACGGCACTGTCCTGCAGCACCACCGTCGCGGCGACGATCGCGTCCCCGGCGACCTCCACCCGCAGCTCCATGCCCTCGACACCGGGCACGAACAGCCCGCCGAGGTCCACCCGGCCCTCGCCGGGGTCCTTGACCTCCGACGAGTCCCAGGGACCGTCGGGGCGGGGCGCGGGCGGGAGACTGAGTCGCTGCTCGCTCGCCTCGTCCTCGTCGGCGTCGCTCAGCGCCGCCTCTTCGGCGAGCCCTGTGTCCTGCCCCGACTCGTCAGGAGCCTCGTTCTTCTTGCGACGTCCGAACACGTCACTGTCCTTCCCGGTCGGCACCGACCGATGCGTATCCATTCCCGCCCGTGGAGCCACCCACCGCCGCGTGACCGCCGGTGGAACCGAATCCCCCCTCGGCCCGCGCCGAGCCGGGAAGTTCCGCCACCTCGTGGAAGCGCACCTTCTCGACCTGCTGGACGACCAGTTGGGCGATCCGGTCGAACCTCTCGAACCGCACGCTCTCGCGCGGATCCAGATTGACCACGATCACCTTGATCTCCCCACGGTACCCGGCATCCACCGTCCCGGGGGCATTCACCAGGGCCAGTCCGCACCGGGCGGCGAGCCCCGAGCGGGGGTGCACAAAGGCCGCGTACCCGTCGGGCAGAGCGATCGACACCCCGGTGGGGAGCACCGTGCGCTCCCCCGGGGCCAACTCGGCGGCCTCGCAGGTCACCAGGTCCACGCCCGCGTCGCCGGGATGTCCGTACGCCGGGACGGGCACCTCCGGGTCCAGTCGGCGCAGCAGCACATCCACGGGATTCGACACCTGGCTCACGGGTTCACCTCGAAGGCACGCGCTCGTTTGACCTGGTCCGGGTCGGCCATCGCCGCCTGGATCTCCTCGGTCCGTCCGTTGTCGATGAAGTGGTCGACCTTCACCTCGATGAAGACGGCCTCCGCGCGCACCGCGACCGGGCCGTCGGGGCCGCCTATCCGGCCCTCGGCCGTCGAGTAGATCTTCCGCCCGGCCACCGCGGTGACGTGCGCGTCCAGGTGCAGCACCGTGCCCAGCGGCACCGGCCGCAGGAAGTCGGTCTCCAGCCGGCCGGTCACCGCGATCACCCGCAGCAGCCAGTTCAGCGAGCCGAGCGTCTCGTCCAGCGCGGTGGCCAGCACCCCGCCGTGCGCCAGGCCGGGCGCGCCCTGGTGGGCCTCCTTGACGGTGAACTCGGCGGACACGCTCACGCCGTCGCCGGCCCGCGCCTCCAGGTGCAGACCGTGCTGCTGGCCCGTGCCGCAGCCGAAGCACCGGTCGTAGTGCGCGCCGAGGAGCTCTCCCGGCGCCGGCGCCTCCGGGTGCCGCACCGGGGCGACGGCCTCCTTCGGTGGCGTCAGCCGCGTCCTGGGTTCGTCAGTTCCACTCACGAGTGCAGACCATACCCGCGCACGTAACGGGCCCGCGCCGCCGTGCCAAGCTGGAGCCATGCAGTCGTACGAAGAACGTCTCACCGCGCCCCGGTCCTGGTGGGTGATCGCCGCACTGGTCGGCGTCGCCTGTGCCCTGATGCTGCTCCCGGTGGGGACACTGCCGATGCTCGGCGGGCTGATCGGCGGCGCCGCGCTGTCGGCGGTGGCGGTGAGCTCGTACGGCTCGGCGCGGATCCGGGTGGTGGGGGACGCTCTGATCGCCGGCGACGCGAAGATCCCGGTGGCGGCGCTGGGCGAGGCCCGGCCCCTGGACGCCGACGAGGCGATGGCCTGGCGCACGCACAAGGCCGATGCGCGGGCCTTCATGCTGCTGCGCGGCTATATCCGCACCGCGGTGCGGGTGGAGATCACCGACCCCGACGACCCGACGCCGTACGCCTATCTCTCGACGCGGGAGCCGGAGCGCCTGGTGGCGGCGCTGGCGGCCGTACGGGCCTGACGGCGGTGCGGGTCAGCCCCTCGGGGGCGGCCCACTCCGTCCGGTGTCCGGGAGGGCGTCCCAGGGGACCTGCCGGGTGCGCAGGTCCTCGCGGATCTTGTCCGCGAGCCGTCTGGTGTCCCGCCGGTTCATGAACGCGCCCACCGCGGCGCCCACCAGGAACGGTGTGAGGTTGGGAAGGTTGCGCAGCGTGCGCTTCATGACCTGCTGACGCAGTTCCCGGCGCATCTGTGCGCCGAGCGCCAGGTCCAGCGTGGCGGGGTGGGTGATCTCGATGCCCCGCTCCTCGGTCCAGGAGGTCAGCGTGGCGATCGCGCGGCGCCTGAGGTCCCCCGGAGGCCGCAGGCCGTAGACCTCGTGCAGCTCGGCGATCAGCTTGAGCTCGACGGAGGCGACGCCGACGATCTCGGCGGCCAGCTCGTACGGCATGGCGGGCGGTACGGGCAGCATGGCCGCCGCGCCCACGCCCGCACCGACGGTGGCGGTGCCCTTGCAGGCACCCGCGACCAGCCGGTCGGCCAGTTCCTCGGGGGTCAGTCCGGGGAACTGCGCACGCAGGACGGCGAGGTCGCGGACCGGGATCCGCGGCGCGGTGTCGATGATCCGGTCGGCGATCGCGGCGAGCCTTGCCCGCACGCCGGCGCTCCGGGCGGCCGTGGCCGCGAGCGAGGCCATGCGGCCTCTCCCCCGCTCTCGGCTCCGCTCGAGCGGGAGGTGCCCCCACTGCTGTGCATCGGTCGTCCGCTCCGCGGGAAGGGCGGTCGGATCGGCGGGCACGGGCGCGGTTTCCTTGCGTGATCGTGCGCCTGCCGCCGGTCCTCTCTCGCCCCTGGGTCCCTTACGGAACGGGTTCACGCCTGGCACGGCGTCGACCGTTCTCAGGCCGCGCAGTCGCGGCAGATCGGGTTGCCGTTCTTGTCCTCCGCGGCCAGCTGGCTGCGGTGGTGGACCAGGAAGCAGCTCATGCAGGTGAACTCGTCCTGCTGCTTGGGCAGCACGCGCACCGCGAGCTCTTCGTTGGACAGGTCGGCGCCGGGCAGCTCCAGGCCTTCGGCCTGCTCGAACTCGTCGACGTCGACGGCTGAGGCGGACTTGTCGTTCCGCCTCGACTTCAGCTCCTCGATGCTGTCCTCGTTGAGGTCGTCATCGGTCTTGCGTGGGGTGTCGTAATCCGTAGCCATTTTCGCTCTCCCCCTCTGGGTGTCTGCGGTGTCTCAGCGCTCGTAACGCGTGAGAGGCCGGACTTGTGCCCGACCTGAGGCGGAGATTTTGCCTCACATCAAGGTCTGTTACTCAATCGACACCCAACCGCACCCCTGAAGAGGTGATCGGTTTGGATGGCGATCAGGACCGTACACGGTCCGAAAGTCGCACCTCGCGCAGCCCATCACGTGTACTTCCCGTGATCAGGCCCCCGGGAAACCCGGATTTTCCCGGCTTTCCACCAGGCATTTTGATCACACAGCGTTGATGGCCGGAAATTCGCGCCTGTGAGGGATCACACACGTCGAAAGCGGCGGGAGGACCGGATGAATTCCGCGCAAAGCGAACTCGGGCGAAGGATCGTTGGTCACGGCCCTTCCCGTCAAACCGGAGGCGAGGCGATGTGCGGCCACCCGAGGGGCGACCTGACGCAAGCATGTCCGAATCCACCCGTCGGGCCTCGCGCCGCCTCCAGCGGCCGCACAGCCCCCGTCGCGGCCCTTGTGGGCGCCACGCGTCGCCCGCGCCGCGCCCCACAGGCGCCGCGGCCGTCTCACAAGGGCAGCACGACCCGCATCACCAGCCCACCGCCTTCGCGCGGCTCGGCCGTGATGGTCCCGTCGTGGGCGCGCACCACCGAGCGCACGATGGACAGCCCCAGTCCCACGCCCTTGTCGCTGCC
>NZ_JBICVM010000029.1:0-27978 GCF_043199095.1 Streptomyces sp. NPDC048650
CCGCGAGCTGCGCAAGGAGGCCGGCACGGTCTTCCTGGTCAGCCACAACAACAAGTCGATCCGGGACACCTGCGACCGGGTCCTGTGGCTGGAGCACGGCGAGCTCCTGATGGACGGCCCGACGGACGAAGTGATCAAGGCGTACGAGGCGCACCGCTAGCGCCGGGTCGGCCGGCCGGCCGGCCCGCGACAACGGCCGCCGTGCCAAGCGGAACGGAAACGGGAACGGGAACGGCCCCGGAGCTGCTGCTCCGGGGCCGTCGCCGTGCCGTTGCGGGGCGTCAGCTGTGGGTACGGAGCAGCGTGCGCATGGTCCGCATCGCCACCGACAGATTCGCCAGGTCGAAGCCCTCCGACCCGTAGATCTCCTCCAGCGTGGCGCGGGCACGGCCCAGGATCGCGGCGTTGGCCTCTTCCCACGCCTTGAACCGCTGCTCCGGCGTCGAGGAGCCGTTGCCCACCGTCAGCACATCGCCGGTGAGCGCCGCATGCGCCGCGAAGAGGTCCTCGCGGATGGAGGCGCGGGCCATCGACTGCCAGCGGTCGTTGCGCGGCAGCTCCAGGATGCGGTCCAGGAGCTGGTTGATCCGCAGCCGGTCACCCAGGTCGTAGTAGACCTCGGCGACGTCCAGCGGCTCCTTGCCCGTACGATCCGCGATCGCGACGATGTCCAGCGCCGGGAAGACCGAGGAGAACCCGGCCACCCGGACGGCCAGCGCCTCGGGCACCCCGCCGTCGGTCAGCTCCTCCAGGATCGTCTGGTACCACTCCACGTCGCTGCCCTGGAGCAGCTTGGGCAGCTCCGCCCAGACCTGGGCGACCCGCTCGCCGAAGAAGTCGATGGTCTCCGACAGCTCCAGCGGCTGCGGGCGGTTGTTGAGCAACCAGCGGGTGCCGCGCTCGACCAGCCGCCGCGAGTGCAGCCGGATCCGGGTCTGCACATCGGCCGCGACGACATTGTCGAGCGCCTCGACGTCGTCCCAGACCTCGCCCAGCCGGAAGATGACACGGGCCGCGGTGTGCGCCCGCACAACCTCTTCGAGGGAGGCACCGGTCTCTTCGCGCATCCGGTGCAGGAAGCTCGTACCGCCGGTGTTGACGGTGTCGTTGACCAGCACCGTCGTCACGATCTCGCGGCGCAGCGCGTGGCCGTCGACCTGCTCGGGAAAGCGGTCGAAGAGTGCCGACGGGAAGTAGGCGTGCAGCAGGCGCTGGAGGTACGCGTCGTCCGGCAGGCCGGTCTGGATCAGCGCGTCGGCCACCGTGATCTTGGTGTACGCCAGGAGCACCGCGGTCTCGGGCTGGGTCAGGCCGCGCCCGGCGTTCAGCCGCTCGCGGATCTGCCGGTCGGTGGGCAGGAACTCCAGCGCCCGGTCCAGGTCGCCGTCGCGCCCCAGGCGGCGCATGAAGCGCTGCTGGGCGTGCAGCATGCTGGAGGACTGGGCGAGGGCCAGCGCCAGCGCGGTGTTCTGCGCGTAGTTGTTGCGCAGCACCAGCGCGCCGACCTCGTCGGTCATCGCGGCCAGCAGCTTGTTGCGCTGCTTGACCGTCATGTCGCCTTCGCTGACGACCGCGTTGAGCAGGATCTTGATGTTCACCTCGTGGTCGGAGGTGTCCACACCGGCGCTGTTGTCGATCGCGTCGGTGTTGATCTTCCCGCCGGCCGTGGCGAACTCGATCCGGCCCAGCTGCGTCAGGCCCAGGTTGCCGCCCTCGCCGACGACCTTGACCCGCAGGTCCTCGCCGTTGACGCGGATGGCGTCGTTGGACTTGTCGCCCACATCGGCGTTGGACTCCGCCGAGGACTTCACATACGTGCCGATGCCGCCGTTCCACAGCAGGTCGACCGGCGCCTTGAGGATGGCCTGCATCAGATCGGCCGGCGTCATCTTCTTCACGCCGGACTCGATGCCCAGCGCCGCCCGCACCTGCGCGTTGATCGGGATGGACTTGGCCGAGCGCGGGTGGATGCCGCCGCCCTGCGAGAGCAGCTCGGTGTCGTAGTCGGCCCAGGAGGAGCGGGGCAGCTCGAAGAGCCGGCGGCGCTCGGCGTACGAGGTGGCCGCGTCCGGGTTCGGGTCGATGAAGATGTGCCGGTGGTCGAACGCGGCGACCAGCCGGATGTGCTCGCTGAGCAGCATGCCGTTGCCGAACACGTCACCGGACATGTCGCCGACGCCGACCGCGGTGAAGTCCTCGGTCTGGGAGTCGTGGCCCAGCTCGCGGAAGTGGCGCTTGACCGACTCCCAGGCGCCGCGGGCGGTGATGCCCATGCCCTTGTGGTCGTAGCCGGCGCTGCCGCCGGAGGCGAAGGCGTCACCGAGCCAGAAGCCGTAGGACTCGGCGACCTCATTGGCGATGTCCGAGAACGTCGCCGTGCCCTTGTCCGCCGCGACCACGAGGTAGGTGTCGTCCTCGTCGTGCCGGACGACGTTCTGCGGGGGCACGACCTCGCCGCCGACCAGGTTGTCGGTGATGTCCAGCAGGCCGGAGATGAAGGTCTTGTAGCTGGCGATGCCCTCGGCCAGCCAGGCGTCCCGGTCCACCGACGGGTCCGGCAGCTGCTTGCCGACGAAGCCGCCCTTGGCGCCCACCGGCACGATGACGGTGTTCTTGACCATCTGCGCCTTGACCAGGCCGAGGATCTCCGTACGGAAGTCCTCCCGGCGGTCCGACCAGCGCAGACCGCCGCGGGCGACCTTGCCGAAGCGCAGGTGGACACCCTCGACCTTGGGCGAGTACACCCAGATCTCGTACGCCGGGCGGGGCGCCGGCAGATCGGGGATCGCCTGCGGGTCCAGCTTCATCGAGAGGTAGGCGTGCGGCTCGCCGTCGCTGTTCCTCTGGTAGTGGTTCGTGCGCAGCGTCGCCTTGATGACGGTGAGGAAGGAGCGCAGGATGCGGTCCTCGTCCAGGGAGGCGACCTGGTCGAGCGCGGCTTCCAGCTCCTCCAGCAGGGCGTCGGTCAGCTCGGTGCCGGCCCGCTGGCGGTCCGGGGACATCCGCGCCTCGAAGAGCGAGACCAGCAGCCGGGTGGTGTGGACGTTGTTGGAGAGGGTGTCCTCCATGTACGTCTGGCTGAAGGTCGCACCGGCCTGCCGCAGGTACTTGGCGTAGGCGCGCAGCACCATCGCCTGGCGCCAGTTGAGGCCGGCCTCCAGCACCAGCTTGTTGAAGTTGTCGCTCTCGGCCGCGCCCGTCCACACCGCGGTGAACGCGTCCTGGAAGCGCTCGCGGGCGTCGTCGCCGGTGATGTGCTCGGGCATCCGCAGGCCGAAGTCGTAGACCCAGGCGATGGTGGCGTCCGCGCAGCGCAGCTCGTGCGGGCGCTCGTCGACGACCTCGACGCCCAGGCGGTTCAGGCCCGGCAGCACCCGGGACAGGGAGACCGGCTCGCCCCTGCGATAGATCTTGAAGCGGCGCTCACCGGGGCCCGCGCCGACCGGCTCGTAGAGGCTGACCGAGAAGTTCTGGCCCGGCTCACCGGTGAGCTTCTCCAGGTGCTGGAGGTCGGCCACCGCGCTGCGCGGGGAGTTGTCGGCCTTGTAGCCCTCGGGGAAGGCGTGGGCGTAGCGGCGCAGCAGCCCGGCGGCGCGCTCCTCGCCGCACTCGGCGGTCAGCGCCTCGGCGAAGCCGTCGGCCCAGGAGCGGGCGGCCTCGACCAGGCGGCTCTCCAGGCGGTCCACATCGGTGTCGGTCAGGTCCGGCAGGGCGGCCCCGGGCTCGACGCGGATGACGAAGTGCAGCCGGGAGAGGACGGATTCGGTGTTCCAGGCCGTGAAGTCGACGCTGGTGCCGCCCAGCTCCTCCTTGAGGATGTCGATCAGGCGCAGCCGGACGCCGGTGGTGTAGCGGTCGCGCGGGAGGTAGACCAGCGCGGAGTAGTAGCGGCCGTACTCGTCCTGGCGGAGGTAGAGCCGCAGCCGGCGGCGCTCTTGGAGGTAGAGCACGCTGGTGGCGATCGCCTGGAGCTGGTCGACCGGGGTCTGGAACAGCTCGTCGCGCGGGTACGTCTCCAGGATCTGGAGCAGGTCACGGCCGTCATGGCTGTTCGGGGTGAACCCGGCGCCCTCGAGGACCTCGGTGACCTTGCGGCGGATGACCGGGACGCGGCGCACCGACTCGGTGTACGCGGCCGACGAGAACAGGCCCAGGAAGCGCCGCTCGCCGACGACGTTGCCGTCCGCGTCGAACTTCTTGACGCCCACGTAGTCGAGGTACGAGGGGCGGTGCACGGTGGCCCGGCTGTTGGCCTTGGTCAGGATGAGCAGCTTGTGCTCGCGGGCCTTGGCGCGGGCGTCGGCGGGCAGCCGGTTGAAGGACGGCGAGACGGGGTGGCCGATGTCGCTCTCGCGGTGCTGCGGGTCGGCGCGCAGAATGCCCAGGCCGGTGCCGGGCACGGCGGTCAGCACGTCCTCGTCGGCACCGCCCTCACCGGGCGCGGAGGCCAGCTCGTACTCGCGGTAGCCCAGGAAGGTGAAGTGATCGGCGGCCAGCCAGCGCAACAGCTCGCGGGCCTCGTCGATCTCCTGGTCGCGCAGGTCGTCGGCGGTCGGCTCGGCCGGCAGTTCCTCGGCGATACGCAGCGCCGCGGCCCGCATCTTGTCCCAGTCCTCGACGGTCTCACGGACGTCGGACAGCACCCGCAGCAGATCGGCGGTGATCTGCTTGAGGTCCTCGCGGTCGGTCTCGCGGTCCATCTCGACGTGGATCCACGACTCGATCACCGCGTCGTGCGGCAGTTCGACGGTCTTGCCGTTGCCGTTGTGGCGCCGGTCGCCGTTGGCGTCGAGGACCTCGACCAGCTTGCCCGCGACATCGCGGCGGACGGTGACCTGCGGGTGGATGACGACATGGATGCCGCGGCCCTGCCGGGAGAGCTCGTTGGTGACGGAGTCGACCAGGAACGGCATGTCGTCGGTGACGACCTCGACGACGGAGTGGCTGCAGGTCCAGCCGTTCTCCTCGACGGTCGGGGTGTGCACCCGAACGTTCGCGGTGCCCTGGGGGCGCAGCTCCGCGAGGCGGTAGTGCGAGAGTGCGGCACCGAAGACGTCGACCGGGTCACGGTCGGTGAGGTCCTCGGGTGCGGTGTGCAGGTAGTAGCGCTGGAGGTATCCCGTGAGGGTCTCCGGGTCGAGGCCGCGTACCGGGAGGCGTCCCCCGGCAGGGCTGCTTTCAGCGACCCGGGCGGCCCTGGCGAGCAGCTCGGTCTTGGCATCGTCCAGCTTGGTCTGCATGTCCTCTGGCTCCTGTCGCGCGCCGTTGCGTGACGTCGTGGAAGAACTCCGTGGAAGCTGCACAACGCCGCCGCGACGCGGGGTGTCCTGTCGATGTCGACGCTATGCCGCGATGAGAGAAGGCCGTGCCGTGTTCGACAAGTTTTGTCACAGTCGACATGGGTCCGTGGCCGCAAAGACCAGCGACCGCCCGGTCACGGTGGTGTCCCGGGCGCACAGCGGGGGCCTCGATGCCCCCGCGGGTTATCGCGCTGATCACGGTGCAAGGCTATCGCCCCCGGCGGGGGTGCCGTCATCGGCCTTCCACGTACAAAACCCCACCGTGAACTTGGACCATCCGGACAACGCACGACCGGTCCGGATGTGGGATGGCACGGGCCGTTACGCGGCCGGGCCGCCCCGCGCGACCTCCGCGGCCACCTCCACCGCGTCGGCGAGACTGTCCACCACCGGCACCCCGGCGGCCTCCAGGCTGCGCCGGCTGTGCGATCCACCGGTGTAGAGCACCGCCCCCACCCCGGCCTCCCGCGCGGCCACCGCATCGTCCACCGCATCACCGATGACGACCGTGCGCCCCGGGTCCACGCTCTCCAGCGCCGCCAGATGCCGCACCAGGTGCGTGCTCTTGCCGCCGCCCGAGGGGCCGATCCTGCCGTCGACCCGCACGAACCTCGCCTCGATCCCGAAGCCGCGCACCAGCGGTATCAGTTCGTCATGGCCGTACAGGCTCAGGATCGACTGGCTGTGCCCGGCCGCCTGCCATCCCTGCAGCAGCAGGTCCACGCCCTCGGCGAGCCGGCAGCGCTCCCGGTGCGCGCTGTAGTGGCGGTGGAAGGCCTCGTCCATCACCAGCCACTCGGCGTCCGTCGGCAGGCGCCCCATCAACCGCTCGTAGAACCGCGGAACGGGTACGCAGTACAGCTCCCGGTAACGCTCCAGCGTGATCGGCTCCAGGCCGATCTCCGCGAACGCGGAATTGGTCGCCGCGATCACGGCGTCGACGTCGTGGAACAGCGTGCCGTTCCAGTCCCACACGATGTGGGCCGCTCGCCCTTCCATGTCCGCCCCTCCGTCCGTTCCCATGAGGAAAACGTACCCGCACCCACCGACAGTGCCGCGGAGCGGACCGGGGCGGGCGCCCCCGCCGTCACCGCACCAAGTGCGGGATCTCCTGCACCGCGAACCACATCAGGTCGTGGTCCTGCGCACCGTCCACGGTGAACTGCGCGTCGTCGTCCCCCTGGTCCGCGGCACCGAGCGCCGCCGCGGCCGCGGCCACGTCCGTCGCCGCGTCGTCGGCGTCCACATGGACCGCCGCCGCCTTCGCCAACGGCACCGCGGCGGCCAGCCGCACCTCGCCCAGCGCCGATTCGTCGAGTCCGCGGTCCGGATCGGCCACCGCCGCCCCGTCCGGCACATCGACCGCCACGACGACGCGCCGCCGGGCAACCTTCGGATCGCCGGCGAGCTGCCGCAGCGAGGCCTGGGCCGCGCGGTTCAGCGCCGCGTACTCCAGCTCCTCGATGTCGTCCGAGACGTACCACTCGCGCAACGCGGGCGTGACGGCGTACGCGTCCAGCGGCCCCGGGCCCAGCTCGCCGCTGCTGTGCGCCTCTGCGAGACCGGAGAGGGTCAGGGGGACATAGACGCGCATGGCAGTCGCTTCCGCTCGGTTGCTCGACTCTGGAGAATGCCCCGCCAGCATACGGGCGAGAGTCCCCCATCGGGGCGCCCCGCAGCCCGTGTGCAGGCCGCCCCGGCCGGCCGGGGCGTGCCGCTCCCGAGCCCATTTCCCGGGCCCGCACCACGGACGGGTGAACTGTTCGCCCCCCGGGCGGCCGCCCGCCTCCGCCTTGCCGCCCGTCCGGCCCCGCCGATAGAAGATCCAGGAAGCTACCGACCGGTAATCGACCCACTCGGCACCAGGGGGACACCACCATGACGGACGCGCACCGGAACCCGCCCTCCGACGCAGCCACCGACGCAGCGACCAGGCCCGGCCACGACGCCGCCGCCCCCGACGGCGGACTCCCGAGGCCCGCGGCTCCCCAAGACACCGGACGGCCCATCGGGAGCTCTCGCCCCGCCCGCCGCGTCCCGGCGCCCCGCCGCCCCCTGAGCGCCGGCCGCGGCCCGGGCTCCGGCCCCGGCCGCGGCACGCCCCGCAGCCGTCCCACCGCACCGTCGCCCCTCACCCGCACCACCCCGGGCCGGCGCGGCGCCGACGCCGCCACTGCCGCCGCCCGCCTGCCGACCACAGGCGCCCAGCTCCGGGCCCAGGAGCGCCGGCCGCACCTGTGGTTCGCCCAGCAGCTGCTGCTCACCCTCAGCGGACAGCGCCCCGTGCACGTCCTGCTGGGGCACGCACTGCCCACCGCGTACGACCGGCTGGTCGAGCTCGCCCCGCAGGCACCGCTGCGGCCGCTCGCCCGTGCGGGCCGCGCGGCGCCCGCCCCCACGCTGCGCGAATGCGGACTGTGCCGCCCGTGCGCCGGCGTCATCGAGGCGTTCGCCCGCATCGCGACCGGTGAACGCCTCCGCGCCCTCGCCTTCCGCCTGGAGCTCGGTGCCGACACCCGCTGGCGCTGCGCCGCCGTCGACATCGGCCCGACGCCGGAACCCCGGATCCCGGCGCCCCGCTCTTAGCGGGTGCCCGGCACGCAGGAGCGCCCCGGCCGTGACGGCCGGGGCGCTCCTGTCCGCCGACGCGGCCCGGCACGGGTGCCGGAGCCGCGTCGGCGTTCCTCGTCGCTACTTCTTGCGGCGACGCCCGCCGCTCTTCTGCGCCTTGCGTCGCTCCGCGCGCGTCAGGCCGTCGGACTCCGAGCGGGCCGGGCTCTCACCGTCCTCGTCGCTGACGAAGTCGCCCTCGATGACGCTGCCGTCACCGTCCACCTTGGGTGCGGAGAAGTGCAGCCGGTCCGGCCGCTGCGGGGCCTCCAGGCCCTTGGCGTGGATCTCGGGGCGCCCGGCGCCGGCCGGGACGACCTCCGGCGCCTCCTTCTCGAGGGAGGGCTGCGCCTGGACCGGAACCTCCTCGACCTGCTGCTCCACCTGGACCTCCAGGTTGAACAGATAGCCGACGGACTCCTCCTTGATGCCCTCCATCATGGCGGTGAACATGTCGAAGCCCTCGCGCTGGTACTCGACCAGCGGGTCCTTCTGGGCCATCGCCCGCAGGCCGATGCCCTCCTGGAGGTAGTCCATCTCGTAGAGGTGCTCACGCCACTTGCGGTCCAGCACGGACAGCACGACGCGGCGCTCCAGCTCCCGCATGACGTCCGAGCTGAGCTGCTCCTCGCGGGCGGCGTACTGCTCGTAGATGTCGTCCTTGATGGCGTCGGCGATGAACTCGGCGGTGATGCCCGCGCGGTCGCCGGCCTCGTCCTCCAGCTCGTCGACGGTCACCTTGACCGGGTAGAGCTGCTTGAACGCACCCCACAGCCGGTCCAGGTCCCACTCCTCGGCAAAGCCCTCGACCGTCTCCGCCTGGATGTAGGCGTCGATGGTGTCGTCCATGAAGTGCTTGATCTGCTCCTGCAGATCCTCACCCTCCAGGACGCGGCGGCGCTCGCCGTAAATGACCTCGCGCTGGCGGTTGAGGACCTCGTCGTACTTGAGGACGTTCTTCCGCGTCTCGAAGTTCTGCTGCTCGACCTGCGACTGGGCGGAGGCGATCGCCCGGGTCACCATCTTGTTCTCGATCGGGACGTCGTCGGGGACGTTGGCCATCGCCATGACCCGCTCGACCATCTGGGCCTTGAACAGCCGCATCAGGTCGTCACCGAGGGAGAGGTAGAACCGCGACTCGCCGGGGTCGCCCTGACGGCCGGAACGACCGCGCAGCTGGTTGTCGATGCGGCGCGACTCGTGCCGCTCGGTGCCCAGGACGTAGAGCCCGCCGAGGTCCTTGACCTCTTCGAACTCGGCCTTGACCGCGGCCTCGGCGCGCTCCAGGGCGGCGGGCAGCGCGGCCGCCCACTCCTCGACGTGCTCGACCGGGTCCAGGCCGCGCTGACGCAGCTCCGCCTCGGCGAGGTCGTCGGGGTTGCCGCCGAGCTTGATGTCCGTACCGCGGCCGGCCATGTTCGTGGCGACCGTGACGGCGCCCTTGCGGCCGGCCTGGGCGATGATCGGCGCCTCGCGGTCGTGCTGCTTGGCGTTGAGCACCTCGTGGGCGACGCCGCGCTTGTTGAGCTGCTGCGAGAGGTACTCGGACTTCTCGACCGAGGTGGTGCCGACCAGGATCGGCTGGCCCTTCCCGTGCTTCTCGACGATGTCCTCGACGACCGCGTCGAACTTCGCCGGCTCGGTGCGGTAGATCAGGTCGGCCTGGTCCATCCGGACCATCGGGCGGTTCGTCGGGATCGGGACGACGCCGAGCTTGTAGATCTGGTGGAACTCGGCGGCCTCGGTCATCGCCGTACCGGTCATGCCGGAGAGCTTGTCGTAGAGGCGGAAGAAGTTCTGCAGGGTGATCGTGGCGAGGGTCTGGTTCTCGTCCTTGATCTCCACCCCTTCCTTCGCCTCGATGGCCTGGTGCATGCCCTCGTTGTAGCGGCGGCCGGCGAGGATACGGCCGGTGTGCTCGTCGACGATCATGACTTCGCCGTCGATGACGACGTAGTCCTTGTCGTTCTTGAACAGCTCCTTGGCCTTGATCGCGTTGTTGAGGTACCCGACGAGCGGGGTGTTCACCGACTCGTAGAGGTTGTCGATGCCCAGCCAGTCCTCGACCTTGCCGACACCGGACTCGTGGATGCCGACGGTGCGCTTCTTCTCGTCGACGTCGTAGTCGCCGGTCTCCTCGACACCGCGCTGCGGGTTGGCGGCCTCGCCCCTCTTCAGACGCTGCACCAGTTTCGCGAAGTCGCCGTACCACTTGGTCGCCGAGTCCGCGGGGCCGGAGATGATCAACGGCGTACGGGCCTCGTCGACGAGGATCGAGTCGACCTCGTCCACGACGGCGAAGTTGTGGCCCCGCTGGACGAGTTCGTCCTGCGACCAGGCCATGTTGTCGCGCAGATAGTCGAAGCCGAACTCGTTGTTCGTGCCGTAGGTGATGTCGCAGTTGTACTGCTCGCGGCGCTGGGCCGGCGTCATGTCGGCGAGAATGCAACCGACCGTCAGGCCCAGGAACTTGTGGATCCGGCCCATCATCTCGGAGTCACGCTCGGCCAGGTAGTCGTTCACCGTGATCAGGTGGACGCCCTTGCCGGACAGCGCGTTGAGGTACGTCGGGAGGGTACCGACGAGGGTCTTGCCCTCACCGGTCTTCATCTCGGCGACGTATCCGAGGTGAAGCGCCGCGCCGCCCATCAGCTGGACGTCGTAGGGGCGCTGACCGAGCACCCGCCGGGAGGCCTCACGGACCGTGGCGAACGCCTCGGGCAGCAGGTCGTCCAGGGTCTCCCCGTCCGCGTACCGCTCTTTGTACTCATCGGTGAGCGCCCGCAGCTCGGCGTCGGAGAGGGCCGCGAAGTCCTCTTCGATGGAGTTGACCTGGCCCGCGATGCGGTGCAGTTTGCGCAGGATCTTTCCTTCGCCTGCACGCATGAGCTTGTTGAAGACGGACACTTGGGCTGGTCTCCTTGCCGGTCGGGCCTGCACGGTCGAGTGCGCGGGCGCGGCATCTTTCCAAGGGGGCAGGCCCCGCCGCAACGGCCATCGTAAGGGAGGACGCTCTCGGCCCGGGAGGTTGGCGGCAGCCACGGCAGGTATGCCCCTCCCCACATGAACGCTCGAGTCCGCGAGAAGGTGCCGGGAATCACCGCGAAATCCCTCGCGGCCGCCCGCCGACGCCGCGCACACTCACCGTATGGAGCCTGTCACCCTCACCACCGAGCGCCTTTCGCTGCGCCCGTTCGCGGCGTCGGACGCCGCCGCCGTCCACCTCGCCTGTCAGGAACCCGACATCCCGCGCTGGACGAGCGTGCCCTCGCCGTACCACCTCCAGGACGCGGAGCTGTTCACCGGCACGACCGTCCCGGAGGGCTGGCGCACCGACACCAGCTACACCTTCGCCGTGCTCTCCCGGACCGACGGCTCGCTGGTCGGCTCCATGGTCCTGGTGCGGCTCGACCAGCTGCACACCCCGGAGCGGCAGGCGGAACTCGGCTACTGGACGGCCAAGGAGCAGCGCGGCAAGGGCTACACCGTGGAGGCGGCCCGGGCGGTGGTGCGCTGGGCGTTCGCAGACCTTGGAGTGGAGCGGATGGAGTGGCTCGCGGAGGCGGGAAACGAAGGCTCCCGGGCGGTGGCCCGCAGGGTCGGCTTCCAGATGGAGGGCACCCTGCGCGCGAAGCTGGTCGCGGAGGGCACCCGGCGGGATGTGTGGATCGGGTCCCTGCTCCCGTCCGATCTGCCCCCGGCGCCCGCACCGGACGGCTCCGCCGGCAGCCCCGCGCACGAGCACACCCCCTACCTCCCGTACCCGGGCTGACCCCGGGGCGTCGTCCGGCCGAGGGGGCGGGGCCGTTGTCAGTGCCCGCACCTACCCTTTCCGCATGACTGCAGCGCCGCGCACCAAGCCCCTGCCGCCACCGGTGACCACACTCTCCCAGGACGACGCCCGGCGTGCAGCGCTGCGCGCCCAGGGCCTGCTGGGCGCCCCGGACCGGCGGGCCGGGGTGCGCGGGGTGCTGCGGCAACTGGGCGCCGTGCAGCTGGACACGATCTCGGTGCTGGCCCGCTCCCACGAGCTCGTCCCGTACGCACGCCTCGGCGCGGTCGGCCGCACCACCGTCGACACCGCCTACTGGACCGGCACCCACAGCTTCGAATACTGGTCGCACGCCGCCTGCATCCTGCCCATCGAGGAGTGGCCGCACTTCGCCTTCCGCCGCCGGGCGTACCGCGCCAAAGGGCACCGCTGGCACATCATGGAGAACTCCGAGCGCTCCTGTGCCGCCGTCCTCGACCGCCTCACGGCCGACGGCCCGCTGACCACCACCGAGCTGGGCGGCGGCCGCAACGGCGGGGAGTGGTGGGACTGGTCCGAGACCAAGATCGCGGTGGAGTGGCTGCTGGACACCGGCCAGGTGGTCTGCACCGAGCGCCGCGGCTGGAAGCGGGTGTACGACCTCGCCGAGCGCGCCGTCCCGGACAACCTGCTGCACGACGATCTGGACGACGCCGAGTGCCTGCGCCGGCTGATCGCCCAGGCGGGCGTCGCGATGGGCGTGGCCACCCGCGCCGACCTCGCCGACTACCACCGCGTCAAGGCCGAGCAGGTGGATGCCGTGATCGAAGGCTCCGGACTGGTGCCCGTCGAGGTGGAGGGGTGGGGCAAACCCGCCTGGGCCGATCCCGCCGCCTTGGCGACCGGGCCCCGCGGACGGCACCGTACGACCCTGCTCTCCCCGTTCGACTCGCTCATCTGGGACCGGCCGCGTACGGAGCGGATCTTCGGCTTCACCCACCGCCTGGAGGCCTACGTCCCGCGCCCCAAGCGGGTTCACGGCTATTTCGCGATGCCGCTGCTGGCCGGCGGCCGCCTGATGGGCCGTGTCGATCCGGCCCGCGAGGGCAGCACCCTCGTTGCCCGCCAGGTCTCGATGCAGGGCCCCAAGGCCGCCCGGCCCATGGCTCAGGCCCTCCACGAAGCCGCCGCCTGGGTCGGCTGCGACTCCGTACGCCTGGAGCGCTGCGACGACCCCGCACTCGCCGATGCCCTCCGCGCGGAACTCACTCACATGAGTGACGAGCCGGAGTAGATCTCCCGACTCTCCCGGAGGCCGACCGGGCCCCCGGGCCGGACTCGCGGCTACCCGGTCACGGGCTCAGCGGATCTCCAGAATCTTCTCCCGCATCGCATACACCACGGCTTCCATCCGGGAGTGCAGCTGCAGTTTCTCCAGGATGTTGCGCACATGGTTTTTCACGGTGTTTTCGGAAATAAAGAGCTCTTTGGCGATATCGCGATTGTTCATGCCGGTGGCGACGAGCTTGAGCACCTCCAACTCCCGGTCGGTGAGCCGGGGGGCCGGCACCAGCCGGCGCTCGTCCGTGCGCTGGATCATCGACTTGAACTCCGTCAGGAGCTTGGACGCCATCGACGGGCTGATCTGCGACTGACCGTCCGCGACGGCACGGATTGCGGTGGCCACCTCGTCGGTGGAGATCTCCTTGAGGAGATATCCCGTGGCGCCGGCCTTGATCGCGTCGTAGAGATCCGCCTCTTCATCGCTGATCGTCAGCATGATGATCTTCGCGCTGGGGGCCACCTCCTTGATGGAGGTACAGGCCTCGATACCGCCCCGTTTGGGCATCCGGACGTCCATCAGCACGATGTCGGGAAGCAGATCCGCGGCCTTGTCGACCGCCTCCGCACCGTCCCCGGCCTCGCCGACGACCTGGATGTCCTCCTCCTGGGCCAGAACGATCTCCAGACCCCGCCGGAAAAGCGCGTGATCATCCACGACCAGGACCCGGATCGGCTCCTTGCGCGACGCGCTCTCGGCAATACCTGCCGCCCCGCCGTCCCCGATGCCGCTTCCCTCGCCGCCGCTCACGGGCCCGAAACTGTCCCCCATTGTTCCTCCCCGTCAACTACTCGGCCGAAGGGCCAGAGCTTGGAAATAAGGCTGGTTGACAACAGCCCCGTGCGGCCGGCCCGATCAATGTCATACGTCGACCTCCGGCGAGTAGCCGATTCGTGTCCACATACTCCCTGGCTGGCACAGACACTATACGGCTTCAACTCCTGCTCTCTTCAGGCACGATGGTGCCCCCGGCGTACGCCGGGGGCACTCTGAGGGTGGGCGTCAGCCGCCGAGCGCGCCGCCCGCGCCGCCCGGCTCTTCCTCCCCGAACGAGTCGGGGTTCAGGTGGATGACGCCGTAGTCGTACGCGTGCCGGCGGTAGACGACGCTCGGCTGCTTGTTCTCGGCGTCGACGAAGAGATAGAAGTCGTGACCGACCAGTTCCATCTCGTAGAGCGCCTGGGTGAGCGTCATCGGCGCCGCCGAGTGGGTCTTCTCACGGACGATCAGGGGTCCTTCACCCAGCACGTCGAGCGAGCCCATCTTCGTTGTCGGCACCGTGGGTTCGGCCTCGCTCGCGGCGGCGAGCTCGCCGTTGGTGTTCAGGAGCGCGGCGTCGGGGACGCTGACAGCGACATCACTCGCCGGGATGCGGCCGTTGCCGCGACGTGAGTGGCGCTTGTCGTGCTGCTTGCGCAGTCGCGCCTCCAGCTTGGCGGTGGCGAGATCCAGCGCGGCGTACGGGTCGGCTGCGGCCGCCTCGGCCCGGACCACCGGGCCACGGGAGCGGAGCGTGATCTCCACTCGGTCGGAACGGTCGGCCTGCCGCGGGTTGGGCTCCTTGGACACCTCGACGTCCAGGCTGATCACCTTGCCGTCGAGCTTCTGGACTTTGTCCAGCTTCAGCTTCTCGGCCACGTGCTTGCGGAACCGCTCGGGCACCTCGGTCTTGCGGCCCTTGACGACGATGTCCACGCAGAACTCCGTTCCCGGATCGCTCCGCTACGCAGGCGGAGCAATGCCTTCTTGCACCAGGCCCCGGTAGATGCCGGAGCCTCGGACTTGGCGACTTTCACCTCCTCCTCCCCCGAGGACACGAGCTCCACTCCCACGTTTTCAGGGTGACTGCAAATGACCCCATACGCACCCATCGCGACATCCGCGGCAAAGCGTCCGCCAAGTCCTCACAACCGAACATAGCTCTCCGGGATGGATGTCGGCACCCCCTTACGACCACCGACTCCGTTTGGGTGAAATTTGCTCCTCATTACCTGCAACGATGAAATTCCTCGGTCAGTTCCAGTTGTGCGCGAAAGCGCTCCGGGTTGCCGCGACCGTCGCCGCCCCGGCCACCCGGCCGCCCGCCGCGGCAACCGCCCGTGCGGCCTCGGCGAGGGTGGCTCCCGTGGTCACCAGATCGTCCACCAGCACCACTGGCGCGTCCGTGAGCAGCCTCGCGGCCGCGCCCGGCACCTCCAGCGCACCGGCCAGATTCGCCAGCCGCTGCGGGGCGCTCAGCCCCGCCTGGTCCACCACCGCGCGGCGCTGCCGCAACGCCGCGAGCACTCGCGCCCCGGCGCCGCTCCGCCGCAGGTCGGCAGCGGCCGACAGGGCGATTCTGCGTACCGGGTCATGGCCGCGCCCGGCCACCGCCCGCCGGGCCGACGGCACCGGCACGAGCACCGGCGTCCCCTCGACCCGCACCCGCCGCACCGCTCCGGCCAGCGCCGCCCCCAGTGGCTCCGCCAGCCGCAGCGCGCCGCGCTCCTTGTGTGCCAGCAGCACGGCCCGTACCTCGTCGCCATACGCCGCACCCGCCCACACCCGGGGCAGCCCGGCGGGCGTCGGCCGCGGCGTCACCCGTCGCGGGCCGTGCCCGTCGCGCGCCAGCGCCCGGCGGCACCAGGGGCACAGCTCCGTCCTCGGTCGGCCGCACCCTGCGCAGTCGACCGGCAGCACCAGACCGGCGAGTTCCCGCCACACCCCCTGCATGACTCCAGGGTCCCGCCGACTGCGCCCGTCCACCACCCCTGTGGAAAACCCGGGCACCGCCGCGCCCCGACCTGGGCCGTCACCCGGGATAGACCGGCGCCGTCCCCTCCTGGGCGACCGTTTTCCAGTTCGCGTCCGGAGGCAGCCGCACGATGCCCTCGGCGGCGTCGGCGATCAGCGGTCTGGTCTCGTCCTCCGAGGCCGCCACCGCCTTGACGCCGTTGACACCCGGCAGGGTCTGCGCGTTGGACGCCGAGCCGTCGGTCTCCATGAACTGCATCTGCTGCACCCCGCCGGACTCCCGCCCGACGACCACCAGCCGACTGCCCCCCGCCCAGGAAGCGGCCACCACGTCCTCCAACTGCGGCGCGATCGGGCGCAGTTCCTCCACCGAGAGCACCGGGTGCGCCCGGGTCCCCGCGCGCTCGACCCGGCCCAGCTGGAGCGTCGTCCGGCCCTTGTCCTCCACCAGCATCGCGATCCGGATTCCGTCCGCCGCCACCCGGATCGCCTTGATCCGCCGGTGCCCGAGGCCGGGCACCGCGACCTCTTCGGGGTCGCCCTTCCCCTCGCGCATCCGCAGCAGCCGCGAGCCGTGCGCGCCACGGTCCGCGACCCACAGATCGCCCAGACCGTCCCAGCTCGGCGCGGTCAGCCCCTCGTCCGGGTTCTTGGCGGATCCGGTGCTGGTCAGCAGCGGGGCACCGCGCCCGATGCCGTCCTCCAGCCCGGCCACGTACAACGACCGGCCGTCGCTCGACACCCCGGCCGCCGTGCTCTCGCCGCGCGAGATGGCGACCGAGCGCAGCTGCGTCCGGCCGGTGCCGAACGGTCCGCGCACCGGCGTCGGTTCGGTGGCGTAGTCGGACATGGCGACCACCTTGTGGTCGGCGTCGATGAAGTACTCCTGGGCGGGGTGGCCGGCGTCCTGGACCGGTGAGTACTCGCGTTCGGCCTGCCCCTGGGTCAGCGCACACAGCGAGTCGCCGTCGGCGTTCTCCAGGTCCACCTCACTGACCTTCGAGGCCCGTGTCATGTCCTGCACGGTGAAGAAGAGTTGGGCTGCCATCCGCTTGCACTGGCCGGTGCTGGTGCCGGCCGCCTGCTTGTTGAGCCTCACCCGCAGGGCATTGGAGTCGTCCAGCGACAGGTCACGCGCGGCGAGCCGGGTGCCGGCCGGGAACTCCGACGACGTCACCTGGCTCAACCAGTCGGTGGGCCCGGACAGCAGCGCCTCCACACTCGCCGTGATCGGCTCTATCCGCTGGCGCAGATACACCGGGTCGGCGACGAGGACGTTACGACTCGCCTTCGGCTCCGAGGACTCCGACTTGTAGGACGCGAAGTAGTACTTGTTGACGGAGCGGTAGATCCGCTGGAAGTCGGACTGCCCGAGCACCAGGCCGTCGGGCAGCCGGTCGATGCGCCACTGCCCGTTCTCCTTGATGAGGTGGATCGTCCGGCGGTACTTCTTCTCCTCCGGCGTATAGGCGTGGTTGGCGTCCACCTGGGCCACCTGGCTGCCGGACAGCGTGACGGTGTAGCCCGACCCGTCCTCGCGGCTGGGCTGCGCCTGCGGCTCGGGCTTGGGGCGCTCCTGGAGCACATTGGTGACCCGGAACGGCTGCCAGGTACGCCTGGCCGACTTCGCCAGATACTGGCCGGCCGTACGGAAGTCCGCCTCGTCGCTGGTCGTCGCGTCCAGGAAGCTGCGGACGATGTTCGTCGGCTGTGCGCCGTCCTGCGGGGGCACGCCGTAGACCCGCACCTGCGAGTCGCCGTCGGCCCGCGGGGACTGGTCGACCCCTTTGACGTCGCCGCTGTCCGGCATCGAGGCGCACCCGGCCAGCAGTACGCCGGCACAGCCGAGCAGGGCGAGCCTGCGCGCCCGCCCGGCACCTCTGGGGGCACGGCGAGGGACTGTGCGCCAGGCCCGGCCCTCACCCGACCGCTCAGTCTCCACGCAGTCCGCCTTCCCGCTCCGTGCTCTGTCCGGCTTCCCGCTCCGTGCCGTCTGCGGCTTCCCGTGCCGGCCCGTGGGCGGTTTCGCCTGCCCGGCCCGATCCATCGGGGCGTGCGTCCTGGCCGCGCACCATCCCGTCGCTCCGTACGCCCCCGGTCTGCGCCACCACACGGGCACCGCCACTGCCGGGCAGGGACGCCGGACCGGCTGCCAGCCGGCCCGCGGTGCGCGGCTGGGCGGGGATCGCGGCCGCCACGCGGCCCGCCGCGCCACCCGGCTGTCCCGCCTCGGCCGAGCCGCGGTGACGCCGCGAGTCCTCCGGCTCCAGGGGGATCGGGGAGCCGCGCAGCGTCTCACCGGCCGTACGCGGCAGCGTCAGCCGGAACTGCGAGCCACCGCCCGGCTCACCCCACGCCTGCAGCCAGCCGCCGTGCAGCCGGGCATCCTCGACGGCGATGGACAGGCCCAGGCCCGTACCGCCGGTGGTACGCGCCCGCGCCGGGTCCGCGCGCCAGAAGCGGTTGAAGACCCGGGTCGCCTCGCCGGGCTTGAGGCCGACGCCGTAGTCGCGTACCGCGACGGCCACCGCGCCGCCGGAAGGGCCGCCCCCGGAGGCCAGCCGCACCACGACATCCCGGCCCTCGCCGTGCTCGACGGCGTTGATCACGAGGTTGCGCAGCACCCGCTCCACCCGGCGGGTGTCGGCCTCCGCGATCACGGGGCGCTCGGCGCCGCGCACCACGATCGACGTCCCCTTGGCCTCGGCCAGCGGCTCGGCGCCCTCGATGACGCGGTTGACGACATCGCGCAGGTCTATCGGCTCGGCCTCCAGCGCGGCCGCGCCGGCGTCGAACCGGCTGATCTCCAGCAGCTCCGCGAGCAGCGACTCGAAGCGGTCCAGCTGGCCGCGGAGCAGCTCGGCGGAGCGTGCGGTGGCGGGGTCGAACTCGTCGCGCACCTCGTGGATGACGTCGGCCGCCATCCGGACGGTGGTCAGCGGTGTGCGCAGCTCGTGCGAGACGTCGGAGACGAACCGGCGCTGCATCCTGGACAGCTCCTCGAGCTGCTGGATCTTGATCTGGAGGTTCTGCGCCATCTTGTTGAAGGACTCGCCGAGCCGTGCGATGTCGTCCTCGCCGGTGACCTTCATCCGCTCCTGGAGGAGGCCCGCGGCCAGCCGCTCGGAGATCCCGGCGGCCATCCGTACGGGGGTGACGACCTGCCGCACCACGAGCCAGGCGATGGCTCCGAGCAGGATCACGACGAACACCCCGGCCGTCGCGAGCGTCCCGGTCACCAGCTTCAGGGACTCCGCTTCCTGGCTGAACGGGAAGAGGTAGTAGAGCTGGTACTGGTTGCTGTTGACGTCGTTGAGGCGCTTGCCGATGATCAGCGCCGGCACCCCGTCGTCCGACCCGATGCGCTTGATCTGCGTGTACTGGCGGAACGTCCCGGCCTTGGTCTCCAGCTTCCGCCGCAGCTCGGCGGGCACGCTGCGCTCGGGATCGACGTCTCCGGAGGCGCGCGGGCCGCGGGTGCCGGGGCTGGAGTCGCCGAACGGCTCGTCGGAGTCGGAGCTGAGCGCCACCACGGAGAAAACGCCCTGCCCGCCGCTGGCGAGCTGCTCCACCAGGCCGGTCAGCCAGGTCGCGGAGTCCTGTGTGCCGCGGTTTCCGGTCCGGGCGGCGTCCTCGGACCGGGTGTCGTCGGCGCCGTCGGCCATCTTCTGCGCGACGCCGAAGCCGCCCACGGCCTGGCTCTGCGCGGCCTGGGCCTTGGCGGTCAGCAGGCCGTTGCGGACCTGGCCGACGACCACGACGCCGAGCAGCAGCACCACCGCGAGCGACATCAGCAAGGTGGTCGCGACGACGCGCAGCTGAATGTTGCGCCGCCACAGCCGTAGCGCGGGCAGCAGCGGCCGCCGCACCCAGCGGCTGAAGAGCCGCAGCAGCGGGTGGACCGGGCCGCTCACCGCGCCGTCGGGCAGCAGCTGCCCGCCGCGCAGCAACCAAGCGGACAACTTTCCCGAAAAGGGCATTTCACTCGCCGGGTCGACGGAACGCCCCCGCTTCACCTCCGGGGCCGCGCCGTCCCGGGTCATCTCAGCTCGGCCCGGCCTTGTAGCCGACCCCGCGCACGGTCACCACGATCTCCGGACGCTCCGGATCCCGCTCGACCTTGGAACGCAGTCGCTGAACATGGACATTGACCAGCCGGGTGTCGGCGGCGTGCCGATAGCCCCAGACCTGCTCCAGCAGCACCTCACGGGTGAACACCTGCCACGGCTTGCGCGCCAGCGCCACCAGCAGATCGAACTCCAGCGGGGTCAGCGCGATCGACTGGCCGTCCCGCTTCACCGAGTGGCCCGCGACGTCGATGACCAGGTCACCGATCGCCAGCTGCTCGGGCGCCGGCTCCTCCGAGCGCCGCAGCCGGGCCCGGATCCGGGCCACCAGCTCCTTGGGCTTGAACGGCTTGACGATGTAGTCGTCCGCACCCGACTCGAGCCCGACCACCACATCCACGGTGTCGCTCTTGGCCGTCAGCATCACGATCGGCACCCCGGACTCGGCCCGGATCAGCCGGCACACCTCGATGCCGTCCCGTCCGGGAAGCATCAGGTCGAGCAGCACAAGATCGGGCTTGGTCTCCCGGAAGGCGGCAAGGGCCTTGTCCCCGTCCGACACGAACGACGGTTCAAAGCCTTCGCCACGCAGCACGATGCCAAGCATCTCTGCCAGTGCGGTGTCGTCGTCGACGACCAGGACGCGTCCCTTCATTCGGCCATCATCCCATTACCTGATCGTGACTTACTCCATCGTGACGTGGAACACACCCGGGCAAGCCCCTCCCGCGTGACCGGCGAGACCACTCCGGCCTCCGTGACGATCGCCGTCACCAGCGCGGCCGGAGTCACGTCGAAGGCCGGGTTGTAGGCCTGCGCGCCCAATGGCGCCACCGCCGTCATGGCGCCGGATCCTCCCCCGGCACCCTGCCCGTACGGCAACGAGAGCTCCGTCACCTCGCTTCCCGGCCGCTGCTCCACCTCGATGTCCGCCCCCTGCTCCGTCGCCAGATCCACCGTGCTGGTCGGCGCCACCACCACGAACGGCACATGGTGGTAGCGGGCCAGCACCGCGAGCGGATAGCTGCCGACCTTGTTGGCGACCGACCCGTCCGCCGCGATGCGGTCCGCGCCTATCAGCACCGCGTCCACCTCACCCGCGGCGAACAGCGATCCCGCCGCCCCGTCCGCCAGCACGCTGTACGCCATACCGGCGCGTGCCGCCTCGTACGCCGTCAGCCGCGCCCCCTGCAGCAGCGGCCGCGTCTCGTCCACCCACAGCCGGCGCAGCTCGCCGGTCCGGTGCGCCGCCTTCACCACCGCCAGGGCGGTCCCCTCGCCCCCGGACACCAGCGCGCCCGTGTTGCAGTGCGTGAGAATCCGGTGACCGCCGCCCGGCAGCAGCTCTCCCAGCAGCGCCAGACCGTGCTCCGCCATCCGCACGCTGGCCTCGATGTCCTCGTGGTGCACGGCCCGCGCCTCGGCCAGCGCCGCCGCCGCGGCAGCATCGGCGCCCGCCCCGCGACCGGCCGCTTCGCGGTACGCGGCGACCGCCCGCCGCACGCCGTACCCGAGATTGACCGCGGTCGGTCGGGCATGTGCCAGCGCTTCCGCCGCATCGTCCACCTCGAATCCGCGCGCCGCGGCCAGCGCGACACCGTACGCACCCGCGATGCCCAGCAGCGGCGCGCCGCGTACCGCCAGCGTCCGGATCGCCTGGACCAGCGCCGGTACGTCCGTACAGACCAGCTCGGCCTCCTCCGCCGGCAGCCGGGTCTGGTCGAGGAGGACCACGACGGGTCCCTCTGGTAGCTCCTCCCAACGCAACGACGGGATCGCGAGCGTCTGTGCGCCCGCCTCGGATACCTCGTACTGATCGGCCATTGGTTCAGTCTGCCGCCGACAGCACTCCGAACAGAAGGTCCATCACTGCTCAGGCCTCGGGTACACAGAACCACCCGCCATGACACGATGACTCGCACCGCGGACCCCGGACCTCGCCCGCCGCGACGGACGGGCAGCAAGAAGGAGCGAAGATGAACGACTCTCCGGGCTGGGCCTCGCCCGGATCCGTCCCCTCCGACGAGCCGGACCGCGGCACCCAGGAGCAGCCGGCCTCGGACGAGCCCCCCGCCGGCAAGCAGCCGTCCCCGCCGAACTGGTCCAAGGAGCAGCCGCCCGCCGGCCAGTGGTCCGCCCCCACCGGAATCCCCGGCCAGGCCGGCCCGGCCGACCAGAACCCGCAGGACGGAGCCCGTGCGCGTGCCGGCTCCGCCATCCCGGGCCAGATCGGCCGGCACGGACAGCAGGCGGGCAGCCCGCCCCCGTGGGGCGGCGGGCCCGGATGGGGCGGCGGCTGGGCCCCGGCCCCGCCGGCCGCCAAGCCCGGCGTCATCCCCCTGCGCCCGCTCGGCGTCGGCGAGATACTCGACGGCGCGGTCTCCACGATGCGCGCCCACTGGCGCACCGTGCTCGGCATATCCCTGATCGTCGCCGTCGTCTCGCAGACCCTCATCACGGTCGTCTCCGGACTCTGGCTCCAGGGCCCCAGCCGCCCGCCGTCCCCCGACGAAAGCTCCGGCCCGGCGCTGGGCGAGGCCATCCGCGCCATGGGCAACTCGCTCACCGCGAGCGGCGTCACCTCGCTGATCGGGCTCCTCGCCACCCTCGTCGCCACCGGCCTGCTGACCATGGTCACCAGCCGCGCCGTGCTCGGCCGTTCGGTGACCGCAGCCCAGGCATGGCAAGACGCCCGCGGCCAACTCCTGCGTCTGCTCGGCCTGCTGCTCCTGCTTCCCGCGATCCTCCTGGCCATCGCCGCGGTCGGGCTGGCGCCCGGTCTCGTGCTCGTCTCCACGGGTACGCTGGAGATGGGCCTGCTGCTCACCATCGTCGGCGGACTGGCCGCGACCATCGTGACCGTCTGGCTGGCGGTCCGCTACAGCCTCGCCTCCCCTGCACTGATGCTGGAGCGGCAGGGAGTCATCGCCTCCATGCGTCGCTCCGCCAAGCTCGTACGCGGCTCCTGGTGGCGGGTGCTGGGCATCCAGATCCTCGCCTACCTCCTGGTCGCCCTGGTGGAGTTCATCATCCAGATTCCGGCCACCCTGATCGCCTTCCTCATCAGCGGCGAGGACCTGATGGCCTGGGTGAACGGCACCAGCGACACCACCGGTTGGACCTTCCTGACCGTGATGGGCGTCGGAGCCGTCATCAGCTCGGCGCTCAGCTTTCCGATCAGCGCGGGTGTGACCGCCCTCCTCTACATGGACCAGCGCATCCGTCGCGAGGCCCTCGACCTCGAACTCGCCCGGGCCGCCGGCCTCCCCGGCTACGGCACGGACGCCGCGGACGCCGGCCCGGGCACTTCCCCGAGCGCCTCCGCCGACCCCACTTCGGGAAGCTGATGCGGTGACCACAGGGGGGAACTCGGCCGCACTCGGACGGCTCATGGCGGACGGCGACGATGACATACCGGTGCGGGTCCCGCGCCTCCCCGCCCGCGAGGCGGCGGAGCGCGAGCTGTCCGACCCGCGGTACCACCAACACGACCCCAACCCGGTCCAGCAGGCGCTGAATTGGTTCTGGGACCGTGTGGACGGCCTGTTCACGGCGGCCGCCGACGCCACCCCGGGCGGCTGGATCGGGCTGCTCGCCGTCGTGGCCGTGGTGGTGCTGCTGATCGGCGCGCTGCGCCTGAGGCTCGGCGCGCTGCGCCGCACCCCGTCCACCGGCGGCACACTCTTCACCGACGTCCCCCGGACCGCCATGGAGCACCGCTCGGCCGCCGACCGGCTCGCCGCCGGGGGCCAGTGGAACCAGGCAGTCCAGGAGCGCATGCGCGCGATCGTCCTCGCCCTCGAGGAGCGCGCCCTGCTCACCCCCGGCCCGGGCCGCACCGCGGACGAGGCCGCCGCCGCGGCGGGCCGGGCATTCCCCACGCACGCCGGCCGGTTGAGTGCCGCCGCCCGTACCTTCGACGACGTCGTATACGGCGGCCGCCCCGGCACCGAACGGGAGTACGCCCTCCTGACCGCACTCGACACCGACCTGCAACACGCAAAGCCCCACCTCGCCGCCGCGGCGACCCGGGGCCGCGGATGACCACCACACCGCCCCCCACAAAGGCGCTCTCCCCGACCGCCCGACACCTGTGGAAGCGCTCCCGAGGGCTGCTGCTCGCGCTCATCCTGCTCACCGTCACCGGTGTGGCCCTCGCGGCCCTTCAGTCCGGCGAACAGCACGGCAGGCTCGACCCCCGCTCCGCGGACCGCACCGGGAGCCGGGCCCTGGCCCAACTGCTGGCCGCCCGGGGCGTCACCACCCAGGTCGTCACCACCTCCGAGCAGGCCGCCGCCGCAGCCGGCCCCGGTACCACCCTGCTCGTCACCGATCCCGACGTGCTCACCCCCCGGCAGCTGACCGGCCTGCGTACCGCTACCGCGCACACCCCCGGCCGTATCGTCCTGCTGGCCCCGGGCCCGGCTACCCTCACCACCTTCGACACGGCCGTCACCACGGGATCCGAGGTCGGCAACTCGGCACGCCGGCCCTCCTGTTCGCTGCCGGCCGCCCGCCGCGCGGGCGCCGCCTTCCTGGGCGGTCTGCGCTACACCCTCACCGACGGCACGGCCGATCGCTGCTACCTCAGCGCCGGCCGGCCCACGCTCTTGCGCCGGCCGGGTGCCGCCGGCGGCCGCGACACCGTGTTCCTCGGTTCCTCCGACTTCCTGTACAACCAGCGCCTCGGCGAACACGGCAATGCCTCGCTGGCCCTGCAACTCCTCGGTGCCCACAAGCATCTGGTCTGGTACCTCCCCTCCGTGAGTGACCCGTCGTCCGCCCAGGACGACCAGCACGACTTCCTCGACCTCATCCCCTCCGGGTGGAGCTGGGCACTGCTGCAACTCGCCATCGCCGCCGTCTTCGCAGCCTTCTGGCGCGCCCGCCGGCTCGGCCCCCTGGTGCCCGAACGGCTCCCCGTCACAGTCCCGGCCGCCGAGACGACCGAAGGTCACGCCCGGCTCTACGAACAGGCCAACGCCCGAGACCGCGCTTCAGCTGTCCTGCGCGCCGCCACTCGCACACGGCTCGCCCCCCTCATCGGCGTGGCCCCCACACACGCCCACACCCCCGACATCCTTCTCCCGGCCGTCCATGCCCGTCTGATCTCCGCACCCGAGCCCGAACCGAGCCTGCACTCCCTGCTCTTCGGCGCGACGCCTGTGGACGACAAGGCCCTGGTCCACCTGGCCGACCAACTAGACGAACTCGAAACCGCGATCGTCACCGAAGAGAGGCACGCCCCCCGTGAGCACCCCGACCGCTGACAACGCCCGAGCGTCCCTCGAAGCGCTCCGCACCGAGATAGCAAAGGCTGTGGTCGGCCAGGACTCCGCCGTCACCGGCCTGGTCGTCGCGCTGCTCTGCCGTGGCCATGTGCTCCTCGAAGGCGTCCCCGGGGTCGCCAAGACCCTGCTCGTACGAGCCCTGTCGGCGACCCTCGAACTCGAGACCAAACGCGTCCAGTTCACCCCCGACCTGATGCCGAGCGACGTCACCGGCTCCTTGGTCTACGACGCCCGCAGCGCCGAGTTCTCTTTCCAGCCCGGCCCCGTCTTCACCAACCTCCTTCTCGCTGACGAGATCAACCGCACGCCTCCCAAGACCCAGGCATCCCTCCTCGAGGCAATGGAGGAGCGCCAGGTGACCGTCGACGGCACCCCTCGGCCACTCCCCGAGCCCTTCCTTGTGGCCGCCACCCAGAACCCCGTGGAGTACGAGGGCACCTACCCTCTCCCCGAGGCCCAACTGGATCGGTTTCTGCTGAAACTGACGGTCCCTCTCCCGGCCCGCCAGGACGAGATAGACATCCTCACCCGCCATGCGGACGGCTTCAGCCCCCGCGACCTCAAGGCCGCAGGCCTACGTCCCGTGGCCTCCGCCGCCGACCTCGAAGCAGCACGAGCCGCGGTCGCCAAGACCACCGTCTCCGCCGAAGTCACCGGCTATATCGTCGATATCTGCCGTGCCACCCGTGAATCCCCCTCGCTCTCCCTCGGCGTATCCCCCCGAGGCGCCACCGCCCTGCTCTCCACATCCCGAGCCTGGGCCTGGCTCACCGGCCGTGACTACGTCACCCCCGACGACGTCAAGGCCCTTGCGCTCCCCACACTCCGCCACCGCATCCAGCTCCGCCCTGAAGCGGAGATGGAGGGCGTTACCGCCGACTCCGTGATCGACGCCGTGCTCGCCCACCTCCCCGTCCCCCGCTGAGACGACGCCGTGGCCCTCACCGGACGCACCGCCCTCATCGCCGCAGCCGGCTCCGTTCTCGTCGGTTTCGTGCTCCCCAGCTGGCTCGGTGTACTCACCGTCCAACTCGTCCTGCTGATAGCAATCCTGTGCGACCTCGCGCTCGCCGCGCCAGTGCGAAAGCTCCATTTCACCCGCACAGGTGACACAACAGTTCGACTAACAGGCGAAGCCCACACGCACCTCACCATCACCAACCTCGACCGCCGTACCCTTCGCGCCCAGATCCGCGACGCCTGGCCCCCGAGCTCCTTCGCCCCAGGCTCGGACATCCCCGCGTCCCGCCACAGCGTCGACATCCCCGGCTCCGAGCGCAGGCGCCTCACCACCACTCTCCGCCCCACCCGACGCGGCGACCATCACGCAGTCCGCGTCACGGTCCGCTCCCACGGTCCACTCGGTCTGGCCGCCCGGCAGGGCAGTCACCAGGTCCCCTGGACCCTGCGCGTCCTGCCGCCCTTCACCAGTCGCAGGCATCTCCCCGGCAAGCTCGCCCGGCTCCGCGAACTCGACGGCCGCACCAGCATCCTGACCCGCGGTGAGGGAACCGAATTCGACAGCCTCCGCGACTACGCTCCCGGCGACGACACCCGTTCCATCGACTGGCGCGCCAGCGCCCGTCAGCAGACCCTCGCCGTCCGCACCTGGCGCCCCGAACGCGACCGCCGAATCCTCCTCGTCCTGGAAACCGGCCGCACTTCGGCCGGACGCGTCGGCGACATTCCCCGCCTCGACGCCGCCATGGACGCCGCGCTCCTCCTGGCCGCCCTCGCCACTCGTGCCGGCGACCGCGTCGACCTCCTCGCCTACGACCGCCGCGTACGAGCCTCCGTCCAGGGCCGAACCGCCCTCGACCTGCTCCCGGCCCTGACGAACGCCCTGGCTCCCCTCGAACCCGAACTTGTCGAGGCGGACGCCCGCGGCCTGGCGGCCACCATCCACCGCCGCACACCCCACCGGTCCCTCGTCGTTCTCTTCACCGGCCTGGACCCGGCCCCCGTGGAGGAGGCCCTGCTCCCGGTCCTCCCCAGCCTCACTCAGCGCAACGAAGTCATCGTCGCGGCCGTCGCCGACCCGCGCATCGAGGAGATGGCCGCCGCCCGCCACACCCCTCAGGCCATCTACGCGGCGGCAGCCGCAGAACAGTCCCGCGCCGCCCGCCATCGCATCGCCGACCGCCTCCGCCACCACGGCATCACGGTCGTCGACTCCACGCCTGACCATCTGGCCCCGGACCTGGCAGACGCCTACCTCACCCTGAAGTCCGCCGGCCGCCTCTGACAGCTACCGCCTCTGCGACAGGCCAATACGACGGACGGACCACACATGCCCACACCGGCCGACTACCTGGCCCTGGCGCGCACGCAAAGCGACGCCGCCATCCTGCATCGCCTCGCAGGATGCCCCTATTGCTTCGTCTGGCAGGCACTGGCCGCCAATCCCCACACCCCGCCCCGGACCCTTCTGGAGCTGACCACCGCCCGCGACAGCTCGTGGAACGACAACAGACTCCTCCGCTTGCTGGCCGAACATCCCCGCGCGGATCACGTGGTACTGCGGGCCACCCTCCACGCCACAGCCGCCAAACTCGCGCAGGGTGAGCGCCCCTATGCCGCGGTGCTGGCTCTGGCAGGGCGACCAGAGCTCGAAGCCGACGAAGTACGCCGGCTCGGAACTCTTCCTGGGGCTTCCGCTCGTCTGCGCAGGCTTCTTACCCGCAAGCTGAGTGCCCGTGCTTGACCCGCTTCGGTCGTAGCTGCGGTAGAGAGCACCACCCAGGCCGATCTATCCGCGTCCGAAAACGCGAAAAAGCCCCGCACCATATGGTGCGGGGCTTTCCCACAATGATTGTTCGGCGGCGTCCTACTCTCCCACAGGGTCCCCCCTGCAGTACCATCGGCGCTGAAAGGCTTAGCTTCC
>NZ_JBICVM010000030.1:0-16410 GCF_043199095.1 Streptomyces sp. NPDC048650
GCATCCACCTTCGGCCGCAACACCGCCGCCAACCGCTCCGCAGTCAGCGACTCCACCACACCGTCATCCAGCACACCCGCCGTATGCACCACGGCACTGATCGAGTACCGGGAAACCAACTCCACCACAGCGGCCGCGTCGGTGACATCACACGCCTCGACAACAACTTCGGCACCACTCTGCCCAAGCTCCGCCACCAGTTCCTCAACACCCTCGGCAGCCGGACCACTCCGACTGACCAACAGCACACTCCGCACCCCATGCTCCGCCACCAAATGCCGAGCCACAGTACGGCCCAGACCACCCGTACCACCGGTGACCACAACCGTGCCGGAGGAATCCCACGTCACCGCGTGCTCGGACCGCGCCCGAGCCAACCGCGCCGCCAACACCTCACCACCACGCACCAACAGTTCGGGCTCGTCGGTCGCGAGTCCCTGCGGCAACACCGTCACATCGGCGTCGTCACCGAGTTCCACCAGACCGAAGCGGCCCGGGTTCTCCGACCGCGCCGACCGCACCAGACCCCACACCGCCGCACCCGCGAGATCCCTCCCATCCACCGCACCACGCGTCACGAACACCAACCGCGAATCCACGAACCGCTCATCGGCCAGCCAGGACTGCGCCATCTCCAGCGCCCATGCGGCCGTGGCGTGCGCCGACTCCACCACGCCGCCGGAACCGGCCTCCACCGGTACCAGCACCACGCCCGGCACACGGCCGGACTGGGCCAGGGCCGCGAGGTCCGGGTGGCTGTCGAACGGTGCGCCGGTGAGGGAGCCGAGCGTCGCCACGGACCCTGCGGCCCCGGCCGAGGGCAGGCGTACGGGGGACCACTGCATGTGGAAGAGCGCGTCGCGCCCGACCGGGTGCGCGCTGCCCTCCAGTTGATCGGCGGTGACCGCCCGCAGGACCAGGGTCCCGATGGAGGCGACCGGCTCACCCGCGGTGTCGGCGACATCGACGGACAGGGTGTCGCCGCTGTGCTGGACGATCCGGGCCCGTACGGCCGAGGCGCCGGAGGCGTGGAGCGAGACGCTCTCCCAGGAGAAGGGAAGGACCCCCCGCTCCAGTCCGTCGAAGGCGCACGCGTGCAGGGCGGCGTCGAGCAGGGCCGGGTGCAGGCCGTAGGCGGGTGCTTCGCCTTCGGCGACGTCGGGCAGGGCGACCTCGGCGAACACTTCGTCGCCTCGGCGCCATGCGGCCCGCAGGCCCTGGAAGTGCGGTCCGTAGTCGAATCCGTTCGCGGCCAGGTCCGGGTAGAGGTCGGTCAGGTCGACGGCCTCGGCGTCGGCGGGCGGCCAGGACTCCGCGTGGAAGTCATGGCCGGGGTCGACCGTCCGCTCACCGGTCACGAGGACGCCGGTGGCGTGCTGGACCCACGGCCGGTCGCCGTCGCCTTCCGGACGGGAGCGGACGCTGAGGGCCCGGCTGCCGGCCTCGTCGGCGGGGCCGACGTGCAGTTGCAGCTGTACGCCGCCGTGCTCGGGCAGGACGAGCGGGGCGGCCAGGGTCAGTTCGTCGATCCGGTCGCAGCCCGCTTCGTCGGCGGCCCGGACGGCGAGTTCGACGAAGGCCGTTCCCGGCAGCAGCACCGAGCCCATCACCCTGTGGTCGGCCAGCCATGGGTGTGAGAGGAGCGACAGGCGTGAGGTGAACAACAGGCCGTCGCTGTCGGAAAGCTCCACGGCGGCGCTCAGCAGCGGGTGCCCGGCCGCTTCGAGGCCCGCTGCGCTGATGTCCACGGCGCCGGTGAGATCGGGGGCGGGCCAGTAGCGCCGGTGCTGGAAGGCGTACGTCGGCAGGTCGACGACGTGCGCGGGAGCGCCGGTGAGGAACGCGGCCCAGTCGATCGCGGAGCCCTGCGCATGCAGTTGTGACAGGGCCGCGAGGAGCGTCGTCTCCTCCGGGCGGTCCTTGCGCAGGGCGGGGACGGCTACGGTCTCCTCCGGCAGCGACTCGCGGGCCATGGCCGAGAGGGTGCCGTCGGGGCCCAGCTCCAGGAAACGCGTCACGCCCTCGGTGTGCAGGGCGCGGATCCCGTCGGCGAACCGTACGGCCTCGCGGACGTGGGTGACCCAGTAGTCGGCGGTGCGCAGCTGGTCCTGTGCGGCCGGGCCACCGGTCACGTTCGAGACGACGGTGAGCTCCGGCTCGCCGTACGTCAGGCTCTCGGCGACGGTGCGGAAGTCGGCGAGCATCGGGTCCATGAGCGGCGAGTGGAAGGCGTGCGAGACTCGCAGTCTGCCGGTCTTGCGTCCCTCCCCCTCGAAGTGCGCCCGAATCTTTTCGACGGCGGCCTCGGCGCCCGAAACCACCACGGACGACGGGCCGTTGACGGCCGCGATCGCGACGTGCTCGGTCAGCTGCGGGAGGACCTCGTCCTCGGTGGCCCGGATCGCCGCCATCCCGCCGCCGGCGGGCAGGGCCTGCATGAGGCGTCCGCGTGCCGCCACCAGGGCGCAGGCGTCGGCCAGGGAGAACACGCCGGCCACGTGCGCGGCGGCGATCTCGCCGACCGAGTGCCCGGCCACGTACTCCGGCCGCACGCCCCAGGACTCCACCAGCCGGAACAGGGCGACCTCGACGGCGAACAGCGCGGCCTGGGCGTAGGCGGTCCGGTTCAGCAGTTCCGCGTCCTCGCCCCAGACGACATCGCGCAGCGGGCGGTCCAGGTGCGCGTCCAGTCCGGCGCACACCGCGTCGAAGGCCGCCGCGAACACGGGGTGTCGGGTGTGCAGTTCTCGGCCCATGCCGAGCCGTTGCGAGCCCTGGCCGGAGAAGAGGACGGCGTCCTTGCCGTCGTGTGCCACGCCCGTGATCAGGGCGGTGTCGGCGTCGCCCGCGGCCAGGGCGGCCAGGGCGCGTACCGCGGTGTCGTGGCTGTCGGCCGCGATGGCCGCGCGGTGGCTGAAGGCCGTGCGCGTCGCCAGTGTGTGCGCGACGTCCGCGAGCCGCGGTTCGCCCGGGCGCTCGAGATGGGACAGCAGCCGGGCCGCCTGGGCCGTCAAGGCGCTGTCGTTCCTGCCGGACAGCAGCAGGGGCACCGTCTCGGGGGCGGCGGACGGCGCCTCGGGTTCGGCGGGCTCGGCCTGCTCCAGGATCACGTGTGCGTTGGTGCCGCTGACACCGAACGCGGAGACGGCGGCCCGCCGCGGGCGGTCCGTCTCCGGCCAGTTCGCCGACTCGGTGAGCAGCTCGACCGCGCCGGCGGTCCAGTCGACGTGCGGGGTGGGCTCGTCGATGTGCAGGGTGCGCGGCAGCACACCGTGCCGCATGGCCAGGACCATCTTGATCACGCCGGCGACGCCCGCGGCGGCCTGGGTGTGCCCGAGGTTGGACTTCAGCGTTCCCAGCAGCAGCGGCCGCTCCTGCGGCCGCTCCTGTCCGTAGGTGGCGAGCAGCGCCTGGGCTTCGATGGGGTCGCCGAGGGTCGTGCCCGTACCGTGCGCCTCGACGGCGTCGACGTCGGACGCGGCCACACCGGCGTTGGTGAGGGCCTGGCGGATGACGCGCTGCTGCGAGGGGCCGTTGGGCGCGCTCAGGCCGTTGGACGCGCCGTCCTGGTTGACCGCCGAGCCGCGCACGACGGCGAGCACCTGGTGTCCGTTGCGCCGGGCGTCCGAGAGCCGCTCCACGAGCAGCAGTCCGGCGCCCTCGCTCCAGCTGGTGCCGTCGGCCGCCGCCGCGAACGGCTTGCAGCGGCCGTCCTCGGACAGTCCCCGCTGCCGCGAGAACTCCACGAACGTCGTCGGCCTCGACATCACCGTCACACCGCCGGCCAGCGCCAGCGAGCACTCGCCCTGGCGCAGCGACTGCACCGCCATGTGCAGGGCCACCAGCGACGACGAGCACGCCGTGTCGATCGTGACCGCCGGGCCCTCGAAGCCGTAGGTGTACGACAGCCGGCCGGAGACCACGCTCATCGAGTTGCCGGTGAGCGAGTGGCCGGTGGCCTGGTCCTGACCCGCACCCAGGACCGCGCGGTAGTCCTGCGGGCTGCTGCCCGCGAAGACGCCGGTGCTGCTGCCGCGCAGTGACTCCGGGTCGATGCCGGCCCGTTCGAGGAGCTCCCAGGAGGTCTCCAGCAGTAGCCGCTGCTGCGGGTCCATGGCGAGGGCCTCGCGGGGCGAGATGCCGAAGAAGTCCGCGTCGAAGCCCGCCGCGTCGTCGAGGAAGCCGCCCCCGCGTGCGTAGCTCGTGCCCGGGTGGTCGGGGTCGGGGTGGTAGAGCCGGCCGAGGTCCCAGCCCCGGTCGTCGGGGAGGGGGGAGATGGCGTCCCCGCCCTCGGCCAGCAGCTGCCACAGGGCCTCCGGCGAGCTCGCCCCGCCGGGGAAGCGGCAGGCCATGCCCACGATCGCCACGGGTTCGTCGAGGACGGCGGCGGTCCGTTCCACGACGGCCGCGGTGCCGGCCGTGCCCAGGATCTCGGAGCGCAGGTACTCGGTGACCGCGGTGGGCGTGGGGTGGTCGAACAGCAGGGTGGCGGGCAGTCGCAGGCCCGTCGCGGCGGACAGGCGGTTGCGCAGTTCGACGGACATCAGCGAGTCGAAGCCCACGTCGGTGAAGGCCCGTCGGGCCTCGATGGTGTCCGGTGAGTCGTGTCCGAGGGTCTTCGCGGCCTCTTCCTGGACCGTGCGCAGCAGCACCCGCTCCTGCTCGGCGGCGGGCAGTGCGCCGATCCTGCCGCCCAGGGGGGCGCGCTCCTCGGGCGCGGCGTCGTCGGTGGCGAGTGCGTGGCGCGCCTCGGGCAGGTCGGCGAGGAGGGGGCTGGGGCGGACGGCGGTCAGGGCGGGGGCGTACGCCGTCCAGTCCACGTCGGCCACGGTCACGTTCGCCGCGCCCTGGGCCAGGGCCTGGCGGAGGGCGGCGAGTGCGGAGGCCGGGGCCATCGGGATCAGTCCGTCGCGGCTGACCCGGCCGGCCACGCCGCTGTCCGTCGCCATGCCGAGGTCCGCCCAGGGGCCCCAGGCCGCCGAGGTGGCCGGCAGCCCTTGCGTGCGCCGGTGTTCGGCGAGGGCGTCGAGGAATGTGTTGGCGGCGGCGTAGTTGGCCTGACCGGCGTTGCCCAGGACGCCGGCGATCGAGGAGAACAGGACGAACATCTCCAGGTCGAGGTCCCGGGTGAGTTCGTGCAGGTTCAGGGCGGCGGTGGCCTTCGGGCGCAGTACGGTCTCGAAGCGTTCGGGGGTGAGCACGTCCAGCATGCCGGCGTCCATGACGCCGGCGGCGTGCACGACGCCGGTCAGGGGCGTCTCGGCGGGAATGTCCGCGAGGACGGCCGCCAGGGCGTCGCGATCGGCGGCGTCGCAGGCGGCGACGGTGACCCGGGTTCCCCGTTCGGTGAGTTCGGCCGCGAGCTCCGGTGCGCCCGGGGCCTCCAGGCCCCGGCGGCTGGTGAGCACGAGGTGCTCCGCGCCGGCGTCGGCGAGCCAGTGCGCGAGCTGTGCGCCGAGCGCGCCGGTGCCGCCGGTGATCAGGACCGTGCCGTGCGCGGTCCACTCGGCGCCGGTGTCGCCGCCGGGCGCGATCCGTGCCAGGCGGCGGGCGAAGGTCCCGGCGGGTCGGATCGCGACCTGGTCCTCGCGTGCGGCGAGTACGCCGAGGAGAGCGGAGACGGCCCGTGTGTCCGGGATCTCGGGGAGGTCGACGAGCCCGCCCCAGATCTTCGGGTACTCCAGGGCGGTCACGCGTCCGAGGCCCCACGCCTGTGCCTGCACCGGGTGGGTGAGCGCGTCCCGGTCGTCGACGGCGACGGCGCCGCGGGTCACGCACCACAGCGGGATCTGCCGGCCGGAGGTCTCCAGGGCGCGCAGCAGGGCGGTGGTGGCGGCCAGGCCGCGCGGTAGGGAGGTCAGGTGGGGGTGCGGTCGTTCGTCGAGGGCCAGCAGCGAGAGCACCCCGTCGACGGGGGTGTCGGGCCAGGTGATGGTCTCGGCCGGGTCGCCGGCGTCGGGCACTACGTGCAGTTCGGTGCGCAGACCCTGCTCGCGCAGGGCGTCGAGGAGCCGGGTGGTCCACGGGTCGTCGGCGGAGCTTTCGGGCAGCGCGACGAGCCAGGTCCCGGTGGCGGCGAAGCCGGTGGGGGCGGTGAGAGGGGTCCAGTGCGCCCGGTAGGTCCAGTTGTCCGCCGCCGCCTGGGCCCTGCGCTGCTTGCGCCATGAGGAGAGGGTGGGCAGGAGGCTGCCGAGCGAATCGGCCTCGCTGCCGTCGATGGCCAGGACGGCCGACAGCCCTTCGAGGTCCTCGCGTTCGACGGCTTCCCAGAATCCGGCTTCGCCGGCCTCGGTGGCGGCCGGTGCGCCGGTGGTCCCGGTCGCGTCCAGCCAGTACTGCCGGCGCTGGAAGGCGTAGGTCGGCAGGTCGACGCGGGCGGCGCCGAGCGCGCCGAGGCAGGCGGTCCAGTCGACGGGGACGCCGTGTGCGGACGCGGTGGCGACGCCTTCGGCGAGGGCCTGGGCTTCGGGGTGGCCGGTGCGCAGGAGGGACAGGAGGAGGGGCTGTTCGAGGGTGGTCACCGAGTCCTGGACGCTCGGGATGAGCACGCTGCCGGGGGCGAGCTCCACGAATGCGGTGACGCCCTCGGCTTCGAGGGTGCGCACGGCGCTGCAGAAGCGGACGCCCTCACGGATCTCCCGGACCCAGTAATCGGGGGTGCGCAGATCGTCGCCGGTGGCGAGCTCCCCGGTGAGCGTGGACACCACGGGGATGCGGGGGACGTGGAACTCCAGGCCCTCGGCGACGCGCCGGAAGTCCTCCAGCATGCCGTCCATGCGCGGGCAGTGGGAGGCGATGCTCACCCGCAGCCGCTTGACGCGGCGCCCCTGGGCCTCCCAGTGGGCGGCGACCTGGGAGACGATCTCCTCGTCGCCGGAGATGACCTGGGCCTCGGGCCCGTTGACCGCGGCGAGGGTGGCGCGGTCCTCGTGTCCGGCGAGGGAGGCGCGGATCTCGTCCTCGGTGGCCTGGATCGCCACCATGGCCCCGCCTTGGGGCAGCGCGTGCATGAGGTTGCCGCGGGCCGCGACCAGGCGTGCGGCGTCCTGGAGGGAGAGGATGCCGGCCACGTGGGCGGCGGTGATCTCGCCGACGGAGTGGCCTGCGACGTACTGCGGTGTCACGCCCCAGGACTCGACGAGCCGGAACAGGGCGGTCGCGAAGGCGAAGAGCGCGGGCTGGGTGTAGTCGGTCCGGTCGAGCAGGGCGGCTTCGTCCGTGCCCTCCTCGGCGAAGACGATGTCGCGGAGCGGCTTGTCCAGGTACGGGTCGCACTCGGCGCACGCCGCGTCGAAGGCCCTGGCGAACTCGGGGTAGGCGGCGTGCAGTTCGCGTCCCATGCCCAGGCGCTGGGGCCCCTGCCCGGTGAAGAGGAACGCGGTGGACGCCTTGGCGGCGACGCCGGTCACCAGGCCGGCCGCGGTCCGGCCTTCGGCGAGGGCGTCCAGACCGCGCAGGAAGGCGTCCCGGTCGCCCGCGACGACGGCGCCGCGGTGCTCCATGAGGGCCCTGGTGGCCACCAGGGAGTGGGCGACGTCGGCCGGTTCGAGGTCGGCACGGGCACGGACGTGGCGGCCGAGCAGCGCGGCCTGGGCCCGCAGGGCCTCGCCGGTCCGCGCGGACAGGATCCAGGGCAGCACGCCGGGCCGGGCGACCGGCGCGGGCCGCGGCTCGGCCTCGTGCGAGGGTGCCTGTTCCAGGACGACGTGGGCATTGGTGCCGCTGATACCGAAGGAGGAGACAGCGGCGCGGCGCGGGCGGTCCGCCGTGGGCCAGGGCTCGTCCTGCGCGAGGAGCCTGGCGTCGCCCTCGCTCCAGTCGGCGTGCGGGGTGGGCTCGTCCAGGTGCAGGGTCCGGGGCAGCTCGCCGTGCCGCATCGCCAGGACCATCTTCATGACGCCGGCGATGCCGGCGGCGGCCTGAGTGTGCCCGATGTTGGACTTCATGGAACCGATCAGCACCGGCCGGTCCGTGGGGCGCTGCTGTCCGTACGTGGCGAGCAGGGCCTGGGCCTCGATGGGGTCGCCGAGCCTGGTGCCGGTGCCGTGGGCCTCCACGGCGTCGACGTCGGCGGTGCCGAGAGCGGCGTCGGCCAGCGCCTGGCGGATGACGCGCTGCTGGGAGGGGCCGTTGGGGGCGGTCAGCCCGTTGGATGCGCCGTCCTGGTTGACGGCCGAGCCCTTCAGCACCGCGAGCACCGGGTGGCCGTTGCGCACCGCGTCGGAGAGCCGCTCGACCATCAGCAGTCCGACGCCTTCGCCCCAGGCGGTGCCGTCGGCGCCCGCCGCGAACGGCTTGCAGCGGCTGTCGGGTGCCAGTCCGCGCTGGCGGGCGAAGTCCACGAACATCTGCGGGGTGGACATCACGGTCGCGCCGCCCACCAGGGCGAGGTCGCACTCGCCGCGCCGCAGCGCCTGCGCCGCCAGGTGCAGGGCGACCAGCGACGACGAGCAGGCCGTGTCCACAGTCAGGGCGGGGCCTTCGAGGCCGAGGACGTAGGAGATCCGGCCGGAGGCGATGCTGATGAGGTTGCCGGTCAGCAGGTGCCCGCCGGTCTCCTCGGTCCGCCCTGCGCCGTCCGCGTCGTACCCGCCGTGAGTGGTGCCGACGAACGTGCCGGTGGAGCTGCCCGCGAGGGACTCCGGGTCGATGCCGGCCCGTTCGACGGCTTCCCACGCGGTCTCCAGCAGCAGCCGCTGCTGCGGGTCCATGGCGAGCGCCTCGCGAGGGGAGATCCCGAAGAAGCCGGGGTCGAACTCGCCCGCGTCGTAGAGGAATCCGCCCTCGCGGGTGTAGGTGGTGCCCTGGTGTGCCGGGTCGGGGTCGTAGAGCCCGTCGAGGTCCCAGCCGCGGTTGCCGGGGAAGGCGGACATCGCGTCGACGCCGCCCCGGAGCAGTTCCCACAGCTCTTCCGGCGAGCGGACTCCACCGGGGAAGCGGCAGGCCATGGACACGATCGCGATCGGCTCACGCTGCTTGTGCTCGGTCTCGTCCAACTGCTGGCGAGTCTCGTGGAGGTCTGCGATCGCGCGCTTGAGGTACTCGCGCAGCTTCGCCTCGTTCGACATCAGGACGCCAACCCCTCGTGAAATGCCGGTTCTGGGGCACAGAACGCCAACACTCACGTCTGACCCACTTTCACGGGCCATCCTCATCCGAGGCGGACTGCGGGTTTCCCTAGTACTCGGTTCCTCGACGGACGTACGTGTGCCGACGTCAACGACGTTCAGGACTAAGGGTTTTCGCTTCCCGGCGACGCTAGCGTCCACCACTTCCCCCGTGTGTGCGCCCAGAGCGCACCGCCTCGAAGCCCATGCGAAAGGACCTGTCATGGCCTCCCCCCACGAGCTGCCTTCCCTCGGCCTTGAACCGCCGGACTTATTGGAGGTGAGCCCGCTGCTGCGCGCACTGCAGGAGCAGGGGCCCATCTGCCGGGTGCGCACCCCCGCCGGAGACGAGGGGTGGCTGGTGACCCGCCACGCCGAGCTCAAGCAGCTGCTGCACGACGAGAGGCTCGGCCACTCGCACCCCGACCCGGCGAACGCGGCACAGTACGTCAGGAGTCCGTTTCTGGACCTGATGATCACCGACACCGACGCCGAGGCCGGCCGCCGGACGCACGCCGAGACCCGCCGCCTGCTCACGCCGATGTTCTCCGCCCGGCGGGTGCGCGAGATGGAGCCGAAGGTGGCGGCGGTCGTGGACGCCGTACTCGACGGGTTCATCGCCCAGGGGCCGCCCGCCGATCTGCATGGCGGCCTCTCCGCGCCGGTTGCGCTGTCCGTGCTCTGCGACATCATCGGTGTGCCCCCGCAGAGCCGGGAACAGCTGGCGACGCTGCTGGCCCAGATGGCCCTGCTGGACGACCGGGAGAGCGTGGAGCACGGACAGCGGGGTCTCTCCGCGTTCGTCGCGGGGCTGGTCGAGCAGAAGCGGGCCGAGCCCGGCGACGACATCATCACCCGGCTGGCCGAGGGTGGGCTGTCCGACGAGCGCGTGGCAACGCTGGCAGTGGGCCTGCTGTTCGCCGGGCTGGACAGCGTCATCACCATCATGGACCACGGTGTGGTGCTCCTGGCCGCCCACCCCGAGCAGTGCGCGGCGGCACTGGCGGACCCCGACCTGATGACGCACGCCGTGGAGGAAGTGCTGCGTGCGGCCAGGGCCGGCGGGTCGATCCTGCCGCGCTATGCCTCCGAGGACATCGTGTTCGGCGGAGTGACGATACGGTCCGGGGACCTGGTCATGTTCGACTTCAGCCTCCCCAACTTCGACGAGCGGGCCTTCGACGAACCGGGGCGGTTCGACATCACCCGGACCCCCAACCCGCACCTGTCCTTCGCCCACGGCATCTGGCACTGCATCGGCGCGCCCCTGGCCCGCATCGAGCTGAAGACGGTGTTCACCCAGCTGTTCACCCGCCTGCCCGGTCTGCGCCTGGCCATCGCGGTGGACGAGCTGCGCGAGCGGGGCGGCCGGCTGTCCGGCGGCCTCGCCGAGCTGCCGGTGACCTGGTAGCAGAGAAACATCACGGCGGGCGGCCCCCAGGGGCCGCCCGCCGTGGCGTGTGTCACGGGGCCGCTGTCACGCTCCGAAGACGGATTCGAGCCAGTTGTCCGCGATCTCCGCGGCCGCCGGGGCGTCGGTCCGGACGATGGAGAGGTGGTCCGCGTCCAGCTTGATGATCTCGGCCGTCGGGATCTTCTTGCTCAGTCCGTCGCCGTCGGCCTGGATGCCGGGGTACAGCCGCGTCGCCTGAATGCTCAGCACAGGGGCGGTCATCTGCTGTACGTCGATGCTGTTCAGCAGGCGCATCCACCGCCCCATCGCGGACATCTTGGCGTTGGTGATCCGCACCTGGGACGCCTCCGCGGCGAGGAAGTTCGCCCGCAGCAGGCCGCCGTAGTCGATCTCCTCGTGCGACTCGTGCCGGATGCTGAGGGTGTCCAGCAGCACCAGGCCCGCGGGCTTGATGCCCCAGGTGCTCTCCAGCAGACCCGCGGCCGCGTAGGAGTACGACCCGGCGGAGGAGTGTCCGACCAGGATGAAGGGCTCGCCGTCACTCGCACGCAGCGCGCTCTCCGCGATCGACCGGGCCGCGCACTCGGCCGTGGCCGGCTGCGGGTCGCCCGGGGCGAACCCGACCAGCGGCAGGGCGATGACCTTTCGCTTTCCCCGGAAGCGGGCGGCGAACCTGGCGTACTCCTGGACGCCGCCGTTGGCGGTGGGCGTGCTGATGCAGATCAGCATCGGCGAGGCGGGGCCCTCGGCGAGCGTGGTCGGCAGCGGCAGGTCCTCCAGCTCGGCCGTGTTCTCGAAGTTCGGGCCGCCGACGCCGCCCATGGCCGACACCAGCCGCATGGCTTCCGCGATCCTGTCCTCCCTGATGGAGGTGAGGAAGCGCTGCTCGAGCCAGTCGACCTGCTCCCCGGCGGCCGCGCCGACGAGGCCGCCACCGGACGAGGAGCCGCCCTGGCCGGGCCGTGCCACGAGTTCGCCGCGCAGCCAAGTGGCCAGCTTTTCGGGGCTCTTGTTCTCGAAGACCACCGTCGCGGGCAGTTGCAGCCCGGTGGCCGCGGCGAGCCGGTTGCGGAGCTCGACCGAGGTCAGTGAGTCGAAGCCCAGCTCGAGGAACTCCCGATGGGTCTCGACGCCCTGGGCCGAGGCGTGCCCGAGCACGGCGGCGGCCTCGGTCCGTACGAGGTCGACCAGGTAGGCGGTCTGCTCGTCCTCGTCCAGTTCCGCGAGCCGGTCGGTGAGCCGGCCGGCCGGGTCGGCGCCGGTGGCTCCGGCGGCGCGGCGCCGGGACGTGACCAGGCCGCGGAGTACGGGCGGTACGGGGCCCTCGACGCGTAGCGGGCCCGAAGTCCGGCCGAGCGCGACGAGATGGGCCGCGTCGCAGGTCCCGGCCGCGTCGAACAGCGCCAGCCCCTGCTCGACGGTCAGCGGGGTGGCGCCGTACGCGGCGATCCGCTGTATGTCGGCGTCGGACAGGGCGGCGGTCATGCCGCCGCCCTGGGCCCACGCGCCCCACGCGAGGGACTGCGCGGGCAGGCCGTGCGCCGTGCGGTGCCGGGCGAGCGCGTCGAGGAAGACGTTGCCCGCGGCGTAGTTGCCCTGGCCGGGGGCTCCGGTCACGCCCGAGATGGAGGAGTACAGCACGAACGCGGCCAGGTCGAGGTCCTTGGTGGCCTCGTGCAGATGCCAGGCGGCATCCACCTTCGGGCGCAACACGGTCGACAGTCGCTCGGGGGTCAACGAGGTCACCACGCCGTCGTCGAGGACGCCGGCGGTGTGGATCACGGCGGTCAGCGGGTGCGCGGCAGGCACCGATGCCACGGCCGCGGCGACCGCTCGGCGGTCGGCCACGTCGCAGGCGAGGACGGTGACCTCGGCGCCGTGGGTGGCCAGTTCGTCCCGCAGTTCACCTGCTCCGGGCGCGTCGGGGCCGCTGCGGCTGACCAGCAGCAGGTGGCGTACGCCGCGCTCGGTCACCAGGTGCCGGGCGAGTTCGCGGCCCAGTCCGCCGGTGCCGCCGGTGATCAGTACGGTGCCGTCCGGGGCCCAGGCGCGCGGCATGGTCAGCACGGTCTTGCCGATGTGCCCGGTGCGGCTGATGTGGCCGAACGCCTCGGGGGCCCGTCGTACGTCCCAGGTGGCGACGGGCAGCGGGCGCAGCGCGCCCCGGGCGAACAGCTCCTGCAGTTCGCCGAGCATTTCCTGGGTCCGGTCCGGGCCCGCTTCGGCGAGGTCGAAGGCGCGGTGGCGCACCGGGTCGGCGGACTCGGGATCGCGGAGACCGGTCCTGCCCATCTCCAGGAAGTGGCCGCCTGGGGCGGTCAACCGCAGGGAGGCGTCGGCGAATTCGCCCGCGAAGGTGTTGAGCACCACGTCCACGCCGCGGCCCTCGGTGACCTCGAGGAAGCGCTGCTCGAAGTCGGTGGTGCGGGACGAGGCGACGTGGTCGTGCGCGACGCCCCCCTCTCGCAAGGTGTCCCACTGGTCCTCGCCGGCCGTGGCGAACACCTCGGCGCCGAGGTGCTGTGCCAGCTGGATCGCCGCCATGCCGACGCCTCCGGCATCGGCATGCACGAGGATCGACTGGCCCGGCCGCAGGTCGGCGAGGTCCTTCAGGGCGTAGAGGGCGGTCAGGAAGGCCAGCGGTACGGCGGCGGCCCGTTCGGGCGACCAGCCGTCGGGGATACGGGTCAGGAGCCGCTCGTCGGCGACGGCAACCGGGCCGAAGCCGCCGGACACCATGCCCATCACACGGTCACCCGGGACCAGTCGGCGCACCTCGGGTCCGGTCTCGGTCACCACGCCGGCGATCTCGGAACCCATCGGCAGGGCCTCGCCCGGGTCCTCGCCCAGGGCGTCCCGGACGTCGCGGACGTTCACCCCGGCGGCTTGGACCTCCAGCCGGACCTGCCCCGGTGCGAGCGGCTCCAGGGTCTCCGGGCAGGGTGCGAGCATCAGCGTGTCGAGGCTGCCCCTGGCCGCGCTGTCCAGCCGCCACGGCACCTCGACGGGCGGCAGCAGTCCCGCGCCGCTGCCCAGGAGAGCCAGCCGGCCCACCCGGACGGCACCGTCGCGTACGACGAACTGGGCGTCCTCGGTGGCCAGCAGGCCCGGCAGGTGCGCACGCACCGCGGCGAGGCCCCCGTCGCCGTCCTCGAGGTCCAGGAGCGCGATCCGTCCCGGATTCTCCGACTGCGCCGAGCGCACCAGGCCCCACACCGCGGCCGCGGCCAGGTCCCGCACGGCTTCGCCCTCTTCGGCGGAGACGGCGCCACGGGTGACGAACACCAGGCGCGCGGTGCCGGATTGCTGCCGCTCCTCCCACTCGTGCAGCAGGCCCAGGACCCGGGCGGTGAGCTCGTGCGCGGCTGCGGGCAGGTCGTCGCCCGTACCGGAGACGGGGACCACCACGAGGCCCTCATCGCCGGTGAGGTCCGCCAGGGAGGCGACCGACGCGCCCACGCCGAGTTCGTCGGTGCCCAGGGACACACAGGGGATGTCGGCGGGCTGCGCCTCGGGGGCGGCCACCCAGTCCAGCGACAGCAGCGCGTCGTGCTCAGCGCTGCGCCGCATGCCCGCCGGTGCTGCCGTGCCGGCCAGTTGACCGCGCAGTACCAGTGCCTCGGCGGAGAGTACGGGTGCGCCTTCGACGTCGACCGCCGCGATGGACACCGAGTCGTCACCGGTCTTCACGACGCGGGCCCGCAGGATCGAGGCGCCGGCGGCGTGCAGCGACACACCTTGCCAGACGAACGGTATGAGCCGGTCGTCGTCGCCGCCGACGCCGGCCATCCGGTGGGTCTGCAGCACCGAGTCCAGCAGCGCGGGGTGGATCCCGAAGGACTCCGCCTCCTCCGCGACCTGGTTCGGCAGGGCGACCTCGACGAATGCCTCGTCCTCGCGCCGCCACACCGAGCGCAGGCCCTGGAAGGCCGGGCCGTACCCGGTCCCGTCGTAGAAGCCCGCCAGGTCGACGGCCACCGCGTCCTGCGGCGGCCAGGCACGGGAGCCGAAGTCCGCGATCCGCTCGCCGGTGGTCAGGGTGCCGTTGGCGTGCTGGATCCACCGCTGGTCGGGGGCGATGTCCGAGCGCGAGTGCACCGAGATCGTACGGGCACCCGTCGCGTCGGGGGCGCCGACCAGCACCTGGACCTGTGCGGCACTCTCCTCCGTGAGCACCAGCGGGGCGAGCAGGACGAACTCCTCGACCCGGTCGCAGCCGACCTGGTCGCCGGCGCGCATGGCCAGTTCCAGGAAGCCGGCACCCGGGAAGAGGATGTTGTCGCCTATGGCGTGGTCGGTCAGCCACGGGTATGTCTGCAGCGACAGACTGCCGGTGAACAGCACCTCGTCGGAGTCCGCGAGCGTCAGCGTCGCGCCCAGCAGGGGGTGCTCGGCGGGCACGAGTCCGGCGGCGGTCACCTCACCCGCCGGCGCGGCGGGCCTGGGCCAGTACCGCTCGTGCTGGAAGGGGTAGGTGGGCAGGTCGACGCGGCGCGCGCCGGTACCGGCGAACCACGCGGCCCAGTCCACCGCCACGCCCGTGACGTGCAGCCGCGCGAGCGCGGTCAGCAGGGCCGTCTCCTCGGGCCGGTCCTTGCGCAGGGCCGGAACGGCGGTCGCGGTGCCGTCCAGGGTGTGCTGCGCCATCGCCGTGAGGACACCGTCCGGGCCCAACTCCAGGAAGACCGAAGCGCCTTCGGCCTCGAGCGCCCGCACGCCGTCCGCGAAGCGCACCGTCTCCCGCACATGCCGCACCCAGTAGCCGGGCGAGCACACCAGCTCCTCGGCGGCGAGTTGCCCGGTCACGTTGGACACTATGGGGATCTGCGGTGCCTTGAACGACAGCCCCTCCACGACCTGCCGGAAGTCCTCCAGCATCGGCTCCATCAGCGCCGAATGGAAGGCGTGGCTCACCGACAGCCGCTGGGTCTTGCGCCCCTCGGCCGCCAACTCCGCTGCGATACGGAGCACTTCGGCCTCATTTCCGGCGAGGACGACCGCCTCGGGGCCGTTGACCGCCGCGATCGACACCCCGTCGACCAGCCGCCCCGCCACCTCGGCCTCCGCCGCCCGGACAGCAACCATCGCGCCATCGGCAGGAAGGGCCTGCATCAGCCGCGCCCGCGCCGCCACCAGCGCACACGCGTCCGCCAGCGAGAACACCCCGGCCACCTGCGCCGCCGCGATCTCACCGATCGAATGCCCGGCCACGAAGTCCGGGCGGATCCCCCAGGACTCCACCAGCCGGAACAGCGCCACCTCGACGGCGAACAGCGCCGGCTGGGTGAACCCGGTCTCGTCCAGGCCGTTCGCGTCGCCGAACATCACCGCACGCAGATCCCGCAGCTCACCATCGAACTGCGCCAGCACCTCGTCCAACGCCTCGGCGAACACCGGGAACCGGCCGTACAGCTCCCGACCCATCCCCGCCCGCTGCGCACCCTGACCCGAGAACAGCACCGCGAACTTGCCGGCCGTGTCCCCGGCGAGGCCGCGCGCGACCTCCACTGTCCCGTCGCCCTCGGCCAGGATCACCGCGCGGCGCTCCAGGTGTGCGCGGGAGGTCGCCAGCGAGAAGCCCAGGTCGACCGGCGAGTGGTCGGTCAGCGCGGTGATCTGCGCGAGCTGCGCGGCCAGCGCGTCCTCGGAGCGCGCGGAGACCGGCCACGGCACGGTCGACGGCACGACCGGCAATGCGGTCTCGGGCCCTTCACCGTCCTCGTCGTCGGACTCGTCGGCGGCCGGTGCCTGCTCGATGATGACGTGGGCGTTGGTGCCGCTGATGCCGAACGATGACACACCCGCCCGCCACGGCCGGTCGGCCTTCGGCCACTCCCGGGACTCCGTCAGCAGCTCCACCGCACCGGACGACCAATCCACATGCGACGA
>NZ_JBICVM010000031.1:0-11795 GCF_043199095.1 Streptomyces sp. NPDC048650
CGTCGCCCGGGCCCCAGGCATTGACACCCGGACCCGTGCGCAGCACCACGCCGGCCAGGTCGGAGCCGATGACGTGGTACGGCAGATCATGACGCCTGGTGAGCGGCGAGAGCCTGCCGTAACGCTCCAGGAACCCGAACGTCGACAGCGGCTCGAAGATCGAGGACCACACCGTGTTGTAGTTGACCGAGGACGCCATGACGGCCACCAGGGCCTCGCCCGGACCGAGTTCGGGCACCGGTACGTCCTCGACGTGCAATGACTTGCGCGGGTCCTTGTCGGCGCTCGCCATCCCGGCGAACATCTCCGTCTCTTCCTTGCGGAGGACCACCGCCCGGTACGACTCGGGCAGTGCGAGGGCCGCGAAGTCGGCGGGGACTGCCGACGCCGAGTCTTCCGACGAGGTGAGCGACCGGATCGCATCGAGGATGTGCCGCATATCGTTTCCCATGCCGTGTCCCTCTCAGATCCGGACGCCGATGAAGAGGCCGCGGTCGGTGGCGGCCTGCGGGAGGTACTCCACGGACAGCCCTGCCTGCGCGAAGGCCGCCTCGTACTGTGCCTGTTCGAAGAGCGTGATGCGGTGTGTCTCCCGCAGGTGCTCCACGCCCTCCCCCGGTACGCCGACGAGGTAGTCCACGTCGATCCGGGTCGCGCCGTCCTCGAGCGCGGAGTGGGAGAAGCGTGCGATCGTGCGGCCCTCGGCCTCGACGAGGCTCGCGCCGACGTACCCCGGAGTGAAGGTCTCCGGGAACCACCAGGGATCGACGATCACGACCCCGCCGTGCGTGAGGTGCGCGGCGAACCGGCCGATCGCCGCGTCCAGCTCCTCCTGGTCCCCCATGTGGCCAATGGAGCTGAACATACAGATCACAGCGTCGAATCGGCGATCGAGGGCAAAGTCCCGCATGTCCCCCCGGTGGAGGTGCGCCTCCGGATTGCGCCGCTCGGCGACGGCCAGCATGTCGGGGGACAACTCCACGCCCTCGACCTCGTCGAAGATCTCGCCGAGGTACCGCAAGTGCATCCCGGTGCCGCAGGCCACGTCCAGCAGGGAGCCGGCCTGCGGGAGCCGCTGGGTGACGAGGGCGGCCAGCTCTTTGGCCTCCGCCCGGTAGTCCTTGCCTTTGCCCTGGTGGACCAGGTCGTACAACCGGGCGACGTCGCCGCTGTATTCGAGATTCATCTGGGGCTCCTTGGGGGATCAGGCGCGGCGGTGCGCGGCGGTGAGGCGTTCGAGCCGGGGGACGAGCGCGGCCGGGGTGGGCGCGGCGAGCATCTCGTCGCCGAGGCGCCGTGCGGCCGCGGCCATTTCGCGACTCTCCAGGGCGTGGACGACGGCGCTGCGCAGCGTGTCCGCGTCGAGCTTCTCGGGCGTCAGGGCGATGCCGGCGCCCGCGTCGGCCACCTGTCGCGCCTTCATCGGGGCGTCCCACAGCGAGGCGACGACGATCTGCGGGACGCCGTGCAGGGTGGCCGTGAAGCAGGTGCCCGCACCTCCGTGGTGGACGATCGCGGCGCAGCTCGGCAGCAGCGCGTCCAGGGGGACGAAGTCGACGACGCGCACGTTGCCGGGAAGGCCCGCGGCGTCCGGGAGCTGCGCGGCGTCCAAGGTGGCGACAATCTCGGCGTCCACATCGGCCAGCCCGGCGAGCAGCTCGTGGAAGGGGACGCCGTCACCGCCGTACGTCTCCCGGGTGGAGACTCCGAGCGTGATGCAGACCCGGGGCCGCGTGGGCGGCTCGATCAGCCAGCCGGGGAGGACCGACGCACCGTTGTACGGCACGTACCGCATGGGCACGACCTCGGCGCGCACGGGCAGCCGCAGGCTCTCGGCACTGGGGTCGATCGTCCACTGCCCGGCGAACAGCTCCTCGATCGTGTCCTTGTCGGCGGCCATGCCGTGCCGCTCGAGTGTCCACGTCAGCCATTCGCCGATGGGGTCCTCCCGCTGCTCGGCGGGGCGCTCGCCGAGCAGCCGGGTGAACTGCTGCCGTGCGTTGAGGACGACGTCGGGGCCCCACAGCAGCCGGGCGTGGGCGGCGCCGCAGGCGTGTGCGGCGATGGGGCCGGCGTGGGTGAACGGTTCCCACAGGACGAGGTCCGGTCGCCACGAGCGTGCCAGCGCCACCATGTCGTCGATGGTGCTGTCACCGTTGAGCGGCGCGAGGCACATGGCCGACATGATCGTCTGCTGTCCGAGGGCGTGTTCCCATGACAGCGGCTCGTCGCGGGTATCGAGGAAGTCCATGCCCTGCTGGTACAGGACGAGGTCGTCACCGACCTCGGTGATGAGATCGATGATGGTCCGGTCGTCGCCCACGGGTACGGCGGTCAGTCCGGAGCCGGTGATGGTGTCGGTCAGCGAGGGCTGGCCGGCGACCCGTACCTCGTGCCCGGCGGCGCACAGCGCCCAGCCGAGGGGGACCAGGTTGTAGTAGTGCGTGTTGTGCGCGAAAGAGGTCAGCAGAATACGCATGCGGGGGCACTCCCTCCTCAGGTGCTATGGGGCGGTGGCGGGCAGGTCGAGGGTCGTCCGGGCGGCGGCTACGGGGAGGCGGGCGTGCCCGTGGAGGACGGGCGAGCGGCGGCGCCGGACGGCCCGGCCGGCGGTGTGCAGGCCCGGGAGCCGTGCGCCGAGCGCACCGAGCGCTGCTTCGGCGACCGTCCTGACCAGCGGGCCGCCGAGACGGAAGTGCAGGTCGCCGGGGAGCCCGAACGGCCCGGGCTCGGGCCGAACGAGGTCGAAGGGGGCAGCGTCGGCGGTGTGGGCGTCGGCGGGGCGGTTGACGGCGGCTACGAGGATCACGACCCGGCCTCCGGCGGGGATGTGCTCCCCCGCGACGTCGGTGTCCTCCCGCGCGACCCGCCACTCCAGGCGGACGGGTGGGGCGACACGCAGGGTCTCCGTCACCGCGGCGGCGGCCAGGCCGGGTTCCTGTGCGAGCGCGGCCCACTGTCCGGGCCGCTCCAGCAGCGCCTGTACGGCGTTGCCGACGAGGGTGGCGGTGGGCTCGGCGGCACCGAGGGCGAGGGCGCGGGCGGCGGCCACCGCATCGGCGTCGTGGCCGAACGGTGACTCCCTCAGTACGGCGGCCAGTTCCGCTTCCGCCCGGGCCCGGGCGACGGCGTCCGGGAGGAGCTGCGGGCACAGCACACCGTCAAGGGTGCGGCGGCAGCCGGCCAGCGCGTCGTCGAAGGCGGCCGCCGACTCCTGCGGCACACCGAGCTGTTCGCGGATGACCAGCGCGGGCAGCCTGCGGGCGTACGCCTCTGCGAGGTCGAAGGCGGTGGCGGAGTCCGCCAGCCCGTCGAGGAGCGCTTGGGCGTGCCGCTCGGCCGACTCCCGCAGGGCGCGCTCGTGCGGCGCCGGCATCAGCGTCCCGCCCCAGGCGGTGAGGGCGCCCAGCCGGTGGTAGGCGGCACGGTCCGCGTCGAGCGCGGTGCCGGACAACGGCAGCTCCCGCTCTCCGGGGCGCCGGCCGTCGCCGGTGAGCCCGTCGAACGCCGCCGAGGCGATCACTTCGTCGGCGACGGTACGGCTCGCCGTCACCCAGGTGTCCAGGAGTTCGCTGTGGAAGAGCGGTCCGTGGGCCCGTATGCGTTCCTCGTAGGGGCTGGGGTCGTGGGCCTCGGCGCGCAGGACGAGCGCATAGGGATCGCCCTGGGTGCCGGCGAACCAGTGGGCGGCGCGGGTCAGTTGCAGGCGGCGGCCGGCGGCGGCCGGGTCCTTGGTGATCGGTGCGGGGCTCACTGCTCCCTCTCGTCGTCGGCGGTATCGGTAGCCGTCCGGCCGTCCGCGGCCGTGGAGCGCAGTCCGTCGATCCAGCCGAGCACGGCCCGTGCAGTGGCGGGGGCGTGCTCGCCCATCAGCGTGAGGTGCGTGCCGGGCAGTGCGGCGGCGGTGTGGGCGTGCTCCCAGCGCGACTGCCAGCCGTCCGGTTCACCGGTCCACGCGCCGAGGGGCTCGGAGGCCCGAAGGTGCAGGACGGGTGCCCTCGTGGGCCGCGGCGACCAGTCGAGGAGCATCCGGTGGTAGGCGCCCATGGCGGTCAGGCGGGCGTCGTCGAGTGGGACGGCGGAGTGCCGCCCCACCCAATCGAGCATCTCGTGGCGCCATACGCCCATCGCGCCGGGGTCGCGGGGCGTGTAGACGTCGATGAGGACGAGCGCGACCGGGCCGGTGCCGCGGGCTTCGAGATACCGGGTGAGGGCGTGCGCCAGGTTGCCGCCCGCGGAGTGCCCCAGCAGCACGAACGGGCGGCCGGCGGCGTGGCGGGCGAGCGCGGCGGCCTGCGTCCCCAGGAGCACGTCGAGTGAGCCGGGCAGCTTCTCGCCCGTCTCGAAGCCGGGTTGGGGCAGTGCGGCGAGGTGGCATTGGCCGTCGAGCACCCTGGCAAGGGGCAGGAACTCGTGCGGGCCCGACGCGACGGAAGTGCCGGCGCAGCCGATGATCAGCGGTCGGTCCGTTCCGTCGGCGGCCTGTGCACCGCTCAGGACGACGGGGGTCAGAAGCCGCTCGTCGACGGTCCGGAAGGCGGGGCGGAAGGCCGCGGCCGCGGCGAGGACGTCGACGGCCTCGCCGATCCGGTGGGTGCGGACGGCCTCCTGGTACAGGGCGGTGAAGCTGCTCCGTACCGGCGGCTGCGCACCACCGCTGCCCGGGTCCGCAGGGGCCCGGTCCGTGGCGCCGGCGAGCAGGCCCGCCAGATGGTCGGCGAGCGCGCGGGGCGTGTCGTGGTCGAAGAGCACGGTGGCGGACAGTTCGATGTCCAGGGCCGCGGCGAGGCGCCGGCGCAGCTGCACCGTGGCCAGGGAGTCGAAGCCGAGCAGGAGGAACCGCTCGTCGGGGGCGACGTCCTCGGCGCCGGGGTGGCCCAGGAGGTCGGCGGCCTCGTTCCGGACCAGGGTGAGCAGGGCGGCCGGGCGGTCGTCGGGGCCCAGCCGTTCGATGCGTGACCGGGCGGCGGGGTCGGCGTCCCCGTGCCCGGTCATCGCCGGGGGTGCGCCCGGGAGTTCGTGGGCGGCACGGGTCTCCGGCAGCTCGGAGATCAGCGGGCTGGGCCGGAAGGCGGTGAAGCCGTGGGCGAACCGGGGCCAGTCCATGTCCGTGACGGTGAGGCAGGGTGTCTCGCCTCCGACGGAGCGGGCGAGGATGCCGAGCGCCTCGGCCGGTGCCATGGTCCGTACACCCCGGCGGCGGAGGTACTCGGCGCCGGCGCCGTCCCCCATGCCCTCGCCCGCCCAGACGCCCCACGCGACGGACGTGGCGGGGAGGCCGTCGGCGCGCCGGCGCTGGGCCAGAGCGTCCAGTTCGGCGTTGGCGGCGGCGTACGCGCCCTGTCCGGCGCTGCCCCACACCCCGGCGCCGGACGCGTACAGCACGAACGCGTCCAGGTCGTGGGAACGCGTCAGCTCGTCGAGGTTCCGGGCGCCGGCGACCTTGCCGGAGCAGACCTCGGCGAAGAGGCCGGCGCCGGTCTCGGCCAGGGAACTGACCTGCGGCACGCCCGCGGCGTGGAAGACGGCGGTGAGTGGGGTGTCCGCTGGTACGGCGGCCAGCACCCCGGCCAGTGCGTCCCGGTCCGCGACGTCGCACGCGGCGAGGGTGACCTTGACACCCAGCCCCAGCAGCTCCGCCTCAAGCGCGGCGGCCGTGGTCCCTCCGCCGCCGCGCCGGCTCACCAGCAACAGGTGCTCCGCGCCGTTGCGGGCCAGCCAGCGGGCGAGATGCCCGCCGAGAGCGCCGGTGCCGCCGGTGACCAGGACCGTGCCACGCGGCCGGTAGCGGGGGCCGCCCGGGTCCACCGCGGCGCGGACCAGCCGGCGGCCGTAACCGCCGGAGTCACGGACCGCGATCTGGTCCTCGGGGCCGTCGAGCAGCCGGACCGCCGCGGCCCAGTGGCTGTCCTGCGCGCTGCCGGGCAGGTCGACCAACCCTCCCCAGCGTGCGGGCATTTCCAGTGCGGCCGTCCGACCGAGTCCCCACAGCTGGGAGCCGGCGGCGGTGGGCCGCTCCTCGCGGTCCACGGCCACCGCGTCCTGTGTCACGCACCACAGGCGAGCGGACACCGCCTCATCCTCCATCGCCTGGGCCAGGAACAGGGTCGCCAGCACTCCGGCGGCCACCGGACCGTGCTGGGGGTGCTCCCGATCATCGGCGCCGAGCAGCGACAGCACGCCCGGGGCGGGAGCGACTGTGTCACCTCGCGACGGACCGAGCCGGGTCCGGGCGAGAGCGGCGGCGAGCGAGATCCGGTCTGCGGACGCCACGTCGACCGGCAGCCGGGTGACGACGGCGCCCGTGCCGGCCACAGCGTGCTCGGCAGCCCGCGCGAGCTCGGCGCCGCGGCCCCGGTCGGGGTGGACCAGGAGCCAGTGCCGAGGGGTGGCCGAGCGGGCCGTTGCCACGTCCCCGTCGGTCGTGTCCCGGTCCGGGGCCGCGGGGAGTGGGCGCCAGACGGTGCGGTAGCACCAGTCGGGCAGCGCGCGCCCGCCGGACGCGGCGGGTTCGATCCAGTACCGGCGGTGCTGGAAGGCGTACACCGGCAGCGGGACGCGCCGGGCGTCGGAGCCCGCGAACAGAGCGGGCCAGTCGACGGCGGCGCCCTTGGTGTATGCGGTGGCCACCGCCCGGAGCAGGGTGGTGACCCCGGAGGGCGGCGCCGACGCCGACGTGTCGCTGCCCGACGGAGGGCGGCGCAGCACGGGCACCGGTGTCACCTCGGGGTCGCCTGCGAGGCACTCCTCGGCCATCGCGCTCAGCGTCCCGTCCGGACCGAGCTCCACGAACGTGGTGACGCCTTGCGCGCGTGCCGTCCGTACGCCGTCATGGAATCGGACGGTTCGCCGGACGTGCTCGACCCAGTGGTCGGCGCAGCACAGCTCGTCGAGCGAGGCGGCCCGCCCGGCGGTCACGTGGGCGATCATCGGGATGCGCGGCGGGTGGTAGCGGAGCCCGTCGGCGACCTGCCGGAAGTCGGCCAGCATCCCCTCCATGAGGGGCGAGTGGAAGGCGTGGCTCACCCGGAGCCGCTTGGTGGCGTACCCCAGGGCGGCGAACCGCGCCGCCAGTGCCGTCACGGCCTCCTCCGCGCCTGATATCACCACGGATTCGGGGCCGTTGACGGCCGCGATGCCCACGGGTTCCGTGCTGTCCGCCAACAGGTCGACGACCTGTGCCTCCGACGCCCGCACAGACACCATGGCCCCGCGGCCCGGTAGGCGTTCCATCAGCCGGCCGCGCGCGGCGACCAGGGTGCAGGCGTCGTCGAGGTCGAATATCCCCGCGGCGTGGGCGGCGGCGATCTCCCCGACGGAGTGTCCGAGAAGCCGGTCCGGCCGCATGCCCCAGCTCTCCACCAGCCGGAACAGTGCCACCTCAACGGCGAAGAGCGCGGCCTGGGCGTAGTGCGTGCGGTGCAGCAGCTCCGCGTCGGCGCTGCCGGGCCCGGCTTCCAGCACAGCCGACAGTGGCCGGTCCAGCTCGGGGTCGAGCCGCTGGGCCACCTCGTCCAGCGCGTCGGCGAAAACCGGAAAGGCGGCGCGCAGGTCACCGGTCATCCCGGTGCGCTGGCTGCCCTGCCCGGTGAACATGAACGCGACCTTCCCGTCGCGTCGGCGTACCCCATCGATCACCGTCGGGGCGCGACGGCCGTCCGCGAGCGCGCGCAGGGCGTCCGCCAGTTCGCTACGGGAAGAGCCGAGGAGGACGGCACGGTGCTCGAACGCGCTGCGGGTGACCGCAAGCGAGTAGCCGATGTCGAGCGGACCGGAGCCCCGCGCCTGGCGCAGGTGCCGGTGGAGTCGGTCCGCCTGGTCGCGCAGGGCGGCCTCCCCTCGGCCCGATACGACCCAGGCCACGGGGACCGCGGCGTCCGGCGACACGGCGCGAGCGGTGGTGGGTTGGGGTCCGGCGGCGGGTTGGGGTGCGGCGGTGGGCTCCGGCGCAGGGGCGGGTCGAGGAGCGGAGGCGTGGGACGGGGCCTCCTCCAGGATGAGGTGCGCGTTGGTCCCGCCGACGCCGAAGGCCGAGACCCCGGCTCGCCTGGGACCGCCCGCCCGTTCCCACGGTGCGGCCTCCGTCAGCAGCCGTACGGCGCCAGCCGACCAGTCCACGTGCGGGGTCGGGGTGTCGGCGTGCAACGTCCGCGGCAACAGCCCGTGTCGCATGGCCTGCACCATCTTGATGACACCACCGACGCCCGCGGCCGCCTGGGCGTGCCCGATGTTGGATTTCAGCGACCCCAGCCACAAGGGCCGACCCTGCGGCCGCCCCTGGCCGTAGGTGTCGATCAGCGCACCCGCCTCGATCGGATCACCCAACCGGGTCCCCGTGCCGTGCGCCTCCACCACATCGACCTGACTCGACGTCAGGCGGGCGTCGGTGAGCGCCTGACGCATGACCCGCTGCTGGGAGGGACCGCTGGGGGCGGTCAGGCCGTTGCTGGCGCCGTCCTGGTTCACGGCCGAGCCCCGCACGAGGCCCAGCACCCGGCGGCCTTCGCGCTCCGCATCGCTCAACCGCTGCAGCACCAGCACGCCGACGCCCTCCGCCCACCCGGTACCGTCCGCGTCCGCCGAGAACGCCTTGCACCGGCCGTCGACAGCCAGCCCCTTCTGACGGGAGAACTCGACGAACGCGGCCGGGTCCGGCATCACCGCCACACCCGCCCCCAGCGCCAACTCGCACTCCCGACGCCGCAGCGCGGAGACCGCCACATGCAACGCCACCAGCGAGGACGAACACGCCGTCTCGATGGTCATCGACGGGCCTTCCAACCCGAGGGCGTACGACACGCGCCCCGACAGCACCGCGTCCGCGCTGCCCGTCAGCAAGTGGCCCTCCGACCCTTCCGGGACCCGGCCGGAGTCGGTGACATAGTCCGAGTGCGCCGCTCCGACGTACACCCCGGTGCGGCTGCCGCGCAGCGTGTGGGGATCGAGCTCGGCCCGTTCGAACGCCTCCCAGCAGACCTCCAGGAGCAGGCGTTGCTGCGGATCCATCACCACGGCCTCCCTCGGCGAGATGCCGAAGAAGGGCGCGTCGAACTCCGCGGCACCGGTCAGGAACCCGCCCTCGCGGCAGTAAGTGGTCCCCTGGGCGTCCGGGTCGGGGTCGTACACGCCGTCGACGTCCCATCCCCGGTCCGTGGGAAACGGCCCGACCGCGTCCCTCTCGGTGGCGACCAGGTCCCACAGCGCCTCGGGCGAGTCGACGCCACCGGGGTAGCGGCAGGCCATCCCGACGATGGCGATGGGCTCGTGGGCAGCGTCCTCAAGTTCGCGGTTGCGACGCCGGAGCTTCTCGGCCTCCTTCACGGAGGTGCGCAGGGCCTCCACCAGCTTCTCGGCGGAGGTCTGGGCGGAGGACAGCGACATGAGCGAACGTTCCTCTCGGGCGGTGCGGTCCGTGCGGACGGCGCGGTGGGGCGGGGTGCGGGTGCGGGTGCGGGTCAGGAGCGGGATTCGCCGAGGGCGAACGCGATCAGCGCGTCGTCGTCCAGCTCGTCGATGGCGTCGAGCGAGTGCGGGGGATCGTCGGTGCCGGCGGCCGGGGACGGCGCCGATGCCTGCCGGTCGGTCCCCTCCTCATGTACCGCGGCGAGGGCGAGCAGGCCGTCGAGCAGCCCCGCGCCCCGCAACGCGTCCAGGGGCAGCGACGCCAGCGCCGCCCGCACCCGCTGCTCCTCGCCCCGCGACTCCTCGTCTCGGCTGCGGGCTTCCAGCAGCCCGGCCAGATGGGCGCCCACCGCCTCCGCCGTCGGATGGTCGAACACCAGGGTCGGCGGGAGCTTGACCCCCACCGCCCGGCCCAGGCGGTTGGCCACCTCGACGGCCGTGAGCGAGCTGAACCCGAGGTCCCGGAAAGCCCGGTCGGCCGGTACGCCCTCTGCCGCGGCGTGCCCCAGCACGAGGGCCGCCTGGCGGCGGACCAGGTCGAGCAGCAGCTCCTGTCGCTCGACCGGGCCGGCCGCGGTGAACCGCGCCAGGAGCCCCCGCTCGTCGTCCCTACCGGCCCCATCCGCGCTCCGCGACGCCGCCGCTTCCACGCCCTGCAGGTCGCCGATCAGCGGACTGGGCCGGAACGCGGTGAACGACCGGGCGAAGCGGGGCAGGTCGAGATCGGCCACGGCGACGCAGGTGTCGCGGCGCTCCAGGGCCGTACCGAGAGCTTCCACGGCGCGTTCGGGCGCCATGACACGCAGGCCGCGTTCCCGGAGGAACTCCTCGCCCGCGCCGTCGCCCATGCCTCCGCCGCCCCACAGGCCCCAGGCGATCGCGGTGGCCGGCAGGCCGTCCGCGCGCCGCCGCTCCGCCAGAGCGTCGAGCGTCGCGTTCGCCGCGCCGTACGCGGTCTGCCCGCCGCTGCCCCAGACACCGGCGCCCGACGTGTACAGCACGAACGCGTCGAGGTCCCGGCCGCGGGTGAGCCGGTCCAGGTGGTACGCCCCGGCGACCTTGCCGCCGTACACGTCGGTCATGCCGTCGACCGACAGCCCCAGGAACTCCCCCGAGTGCGGCACACCCGCGGTGTGGAAGACCGCGGTGGGCGGGTGCGCGTCCAGCAACGCGGCGAGCGCCTCACGATCGGCAACATCACACGCCGCCACAGTGACCCGAGCCCCCAGAGCACCCAGCTCCGCCACCAACTCCGCCGCACCGGGCGCCTCCTGCCCACGACGACTCGTGAGCACCACATGCTCCGCACCGTTCCCGGCCAACCACCGCGCCACATGACCACCCAACGCACCAGTACCCCCGGTCACCAGCACCGTCCCCCGCGGTGTGTACGCCCGGCCGACACCGGGCGCTCCTCCGGCAGGCGTGAGCCTGCGCCCATAGGCACCGGAGGCGCGTACGGCCACTTGGTCCTCGGCGCCGTTCCCGGCCAGCACCCATACCAGCCGGCGCAGGCACCTGGCGTCCGGTGTACCGGGAAGGTCCACCAACCCGCCCCAGAGAGAAGGAAGTTCGAGAGCGATGCCACGGCCTACACCCCACACCTGCGCACCGGCCATGGAGGGCCGTTCCGCCGCCGAAACCGCGACGGCCTGCCGTGTGACGGCCCACAGCCGCGCACGCGTACCGGCGTCGGACGCCGCCTGCGCCAAGAGCACCGTGCCGACGGTGGCCCGGTCGAGAGCGGGGTGCTCCGGGTGCGGCCGCTCGTCCATCGAGAGCAGGGAGAGAATGCCGTCCCAGGAACCGGAAAGCCGCTCGGCAAGGCCGTCACGCCCCAGTGCCACGGGATCGACCACCATCCGCTCGACGGTGGCGCCGTGGTGTGTCAACACAGCAGCAATGTCGTCCGCCGGAACCGCTTCCCCACCCTCCGGAAGCACCATCAACCAACGCCCCGACAACCCGGACGCCTCACCCCCCGACAGCCCCTTCCACGCCACCCGATACCGCCAGACGTCTATGCCGGACGGCTCCGCATCACGGGAACGATCAAGACTCCGAGGAGCCGACTCGAGCCAGTAGTGCTCGCGTTGGAAGGGGTAAGTCGGCAGATCGATGCGGTCGGCTGAGATCCCGTGCCCGGTGTATGCCGCCTTCCAGTCAACAGACACACCGCGGACGAACGCCTCCGCCATCGACGTCCACAACCGACGCAGGCCACCCTCACCACGCCGCAACGTGCCCACCGCCACCACATCATCCCGCCCCGCACGAGCGGCGAGCTCCTCCACCCCGATCGTCAACACCGGATGCGCACTGGCCTCCACAAACACACCAAAGCCATCACCCAACAACGCATCAACGGCCTCGTCGAAACACACCCGCTGCCG
>NZ_JBICVM010000032.1:0-9859 GCF_043199095.1 Streptomyces sp. NPDC048650
GCACCCTCGGCCCACCCAGTCCCATCAGCCGCATCCGAGAACGCCTTGCACCGCCCATCAACCGACAACCCCCGCTGCCGCGAAAACTCCACGAAGAGCCCAGGCGCTGCCATGACGGTGACGCCGCCGGCCAGAGCCAGGTCGCACTCGCCCCGCCGCAGCGCCTGCACCGCCAAATGCAACGCCACCAACGACGACGAACACGCCGTATCCACCGACACCGCAGGACCCTCAAGCCCCAACGCATACGACACCCGACCCGAGCTGAAGCTCACGACCCCGCCGGTCAGGAGGTCACCTTCCAGTTCGGCCGAGGAGACGTCGACGTCCCGGGTGTAGCCGCCGTCCCAGGCGCCGACATAGACGCCGGTGCGGCTGCCGCGCAGGCTGCGCGGGTCGATGCCCGCCCCCTCCAACGCCTCCCACGACGTCTCCAGCAACAACCGCTGCTGCGGATCCATCGCCACCGCCTCACGCGGCGAAATACCGAAGAACCCCGCATCAAAATCCCCCGCACCATGCAGAAAACCACCCTCACGGCAGTAGGTACGGCCCACGGCGCCGGGGTCGGGGTCGTAGAGGCCCGCGACGTCCCAGCCGCGGTTCTCCGGGAAGGGCGACACCGCGTCCGTCCCCGACTCCACCAGATCCCACAGGTCCTCCGCCGACTCCACCCCACCCGGGAACCGGCACCCCATCCCCACGATCGCAATCGGCTCGTGCGCCCGCTGCTCTGCCTTCTTCCACCGCGTGGTGGCGCGGTGGAGTTCCGTGGTGGTCCGCTTCAGGTAGGCGCGGAGCTCCTGCTCGTCAGCCATGCTTTCGTCACCCCGTGGTGTTTCGGATGGTCGGTGTCGGTGGGGGCGGTTCAGAACCGCTCGTCGATGAACGCGAAGAGCTCTTGGTCGTCGGCGGCGTCGAGTGTGTCGCTCACCTCGTCGGCCTCCGGGTCTGCAGGGTCGCCCGTCGTGCCGTTGAGCCGGTCCCACAGTCCGGTCAGGGTGGCGAGCCGATTGGTGATCTCGTGCCGTGCCGTGCCGTCAGGGAGGGCGGTGTCCAGCCCGCCCGGTTCCGTGAGGCGGGTGAACAGCTTTTCCAGGCGGTCCAGTTCGGTGGTGAGGGAGACGTCCCCGCTCTCCGCGGGAGTGTCCGGGGCGAGATGGGTGTGCAGGTGCTCGGCGAGGGCGGCGGGGGTGGGGTGGTCGAACACCAGGGTGGCGTTGAGCCGGAGCCCCGTGACGGCGGTGAGGCGGTTGCGCAGTTCGACCGCCGTGAGGGAGTCGAAGCCCAGCTCGCGGAAGTTGCGGTCGGCGGCGAGCTCGCCGTCCTCCCCGTAGCCGAGCACGGCGGCCGCATGGGCGCGTACGGCGTCCAGGACGGTCGCCCGCTGTTCCGCCGGGGGAAGCTGCGCGATCCGGTCGCCGAGTGTCGTGTCCGCCGTCCCCGTCGCCGTGTCCGGCTGTGCCGTCGCCGAGGCCGGGAGGGAGCCGCGCCGCGCGTTCCGTACCAGACCGCTCAGGAAGGGCGGCACCTTGCCCTGGTGCAGCGCGTCCCGGTTGACGCGGATGGGGACCTGGAGGGCTTCGTCCCAGCGCTGCGCCTCGTCGAACAGGGCCACGCCTTCGGCGTCGGTCAGGGGCAGGATGCCGCCGCGGGCGAGCCGTCGGCGCATGTCCCCCTGGTCCAGGTGTCCCGCCATGCGGCTGTTGCGGGCCCACAGGCCCCAGGCGAGGGACAGGGCGGGAAGCCCCGCCCCGCGCCGGTACTGCGCGAAGGCGTCGACGAAGGCGTTCGCCGCGGCGTAGCTGCCCTGTCCGGGGCTGCCGAACAGCGCGGAGGAGGACGAGTACAGGACGAAGGCGGACAGGTCGAGGTCCCGGGTCAGCTCGTGGAGGTTGAGGACCGCGTCGACCTTGGGCCGGAGGACGGTGTCCAGGCGCTCCGGGGTGAGCGAGAGCAGCGTTCCGTCGTCCAGGACGCCGGCGGTGTGCACGACGGCGCACAGCGGGTGCGCGGCCGGGATCGTGTCGATCAGGACGGCGAGCTGGTCGCGGTCGGCCGTGTCACAGGCCCGTACGGTCACCTCCGCGCCGAGTGCGGTGAGTTCCTGCACCAGCTCGTCCGCGCCCTCGGCTTGCCGGCCCTGGCGCCCGGCGATGACGAGGTGGCGTACGCCGTGTTCGCCGACCAGGTGACGGGCGACGGCGCTGCCGAGCGTTCCCGTGCCGCCGGTGAGGAGCACGGTGCCGTGGGCGTCGAGGGCGGCCGGCAGGGTGAGGACCAGCTTGCCGGTGTGCTTGCCCTGGCTGAGCGTGCGGAAGGCGCGCCGGGCCTGGCGTATGTCGTGGACGGTGAGGGGCAGCGGTTGCAGGACCCCGGACTCGAACAGTTCCAGCAGTTCGGTCAGCATGTCGCCGACGGTCTCCGGGCCCGCCTCGACGAGGTCGAACGGCCGGTAGAGGGTGCCGGGGTGGCTCTCGGCGATGGCACGGGGGTCCCGAACGTCCGCCTTGCCCAGCTCCAGGAAGTGGCCGCCTCGGGGCAGCAGGCGCAGCGAGGCGTCGACGAAGTCCCCGGCGAGGGAGTTGAGGACGATGTCGACTCCTTCGCCGCCGGTCGCCTCCAGGAACCGGTCGGCGAAGTCCAGGGTGCGGGAGTTCGCAATGTGCCGGTCAGGCAGGCCGAGGCCGCGCAGGGTGTCCCACTTCGGGCTGCTCGCCGTGGTGTACACCGTCAGGCCGAGGTGCCGGGCGAGCTGGAGCGCCGCCATGCCGACGCCTCCCGTGGCCGCGTGGATCAGCAGGGACTGGCCGGGCCGGGCCTGGGCGAGCCGGTTGAGGGCGTAGTGGGCGGTGAGGAAGACGGCCGGGACGGAAGCGGCCTGTGCGTACGACCAGCCGTCCGGGATGCGGGCCACCATGTGGTGGTCGGCGACGGCGTAGGTGCCGAGGCCGCCGGTCCACATGCCCAACACCCGGTCTCCCGGGGCGAAGCCGGTGACGTCGGGACCGGTCTCGGTCACCACGCCGGCGCCTTCGGCACCCATGACGCCGTCGCCCGGGTACATGCCGAGCGCGATGAGCGTGTCGCGGAAGTTGAGGCCGGCTGCCCGTACGGAGACGCGTATCTGGCCGGGCAGCAGCGGCGCGAGGGTGTCGGGTGCCGGTTCGAGGCGCAGCCCTTCCAGGATGCCGTCGCCGCGGGTGCCGAGCCGCCAAGCGGCGGCGCTCGCGGACGCCGTGGCGGCGTCCGCGTCCGCGTCTGCGTCTGCGTCAGTGACGGCGTCTGCATCAGTGACGGCGTCGGGCAGTTGGAGGGTGTCGGACGTGGCCGGGCCCATCTCCGTCAGGCGGGGCGTGTGGACGTGCGCGCCGCGGACCGCGATCTGCGGCTCTCCGCAGGCGAGTGCCGCGGCCAGCGCGCTGCCGTCGACGGTGTCGTCGTCCGCGCCCAGGTCGAGCAGCACCATCCGGTCGGGCTCCTCGGACTGGGCGGAACGCACCAGCCCCCAGGCGGCGGCGGCCGCAGTGTCCCGCACCGTCTCGCCGGGGTCGACGGCGACGGCACCGCGGGTGACGAAGACCAGCTTCGAGGGCAGCCGGCCGGCGTCCTTCAGCCAGGTCTGGGCCGCCTCCAGGGTGGCGCGCAGGATCGTGCGCACGGTGCGCGGGTCCGGGGCTCCCGGGAGATGCGGGAGCGGGAGGGCGACGGCGTCCGGGGCGGCACCGCCCGTGGAGCAGGCCTCGAACAGTGCTTCCAGGTCGCGGTACGCCTCGCACGCGATCCCGGCGCCGGTCAGTGCGCTGGTCAGTGCGCCGGTCAGTGCGCTGTGGTCGTACCCGACAACGGCCCAGTGCTGGAGGGGCGCGGAGCTCGGCTCGGTCTGCCTCTCCCACACGACCCGGTACAGGGAACCGCTCGCCTTGTCACCGCGCCTGCCGGGGCCGTGCGCGCCGGCCCGCTCGGCCAGCTGCTCGGCGGGTACCGGACGCACGACGAGCTCGTCGACGGCCAGCACGGGCCTTCCTTCTCCGTCGGCGCAGACCAGGCGCACGGCCTCCGCACCGACGGGCGAGACGGTGACGCGCAGGCGGTCCGCGCCGGGGGCGTACAGGCGTACTCCGCGCACGACGAACGGCATCCGCGCCTGGCCGTCGTCGGGGAAGAACCCGCCCAGGCTCATGGCCTGGAGGGCGGCGTCCAGCAGGGCCGGGTGGATGTCGTGGGCACGCGCTTCGCCGGCGACCGGTCCTGGCAGTGCGACCTCCGCGTACACAGTGTCGCCGTCGCGCCAACCGGTGCGGAAGCCCTGGAAGGCGGTGCCGTAGTCGTAGCCGCGCTCCGCGAAGGCCGCGTAGAAGGCGGCGGGGTCCGGGACGCCGACCGCCTTCGCCCCGGCCGGTGGCCATACGGCACCAGGCGCCGGCCAGGTGTCCGGTCCGTCGGCGCCCGGAGCGTCGGTGGTCCGGGTGGCGGCCGGGATGACGGTGGCCTGGGCGTGCAGGGTCCAGGGCGACCGCGGTGGGACGCCCGTATCCCGGGAGTGGACAGTGACCGTGCGGTGGCCCTCCTCGTCGGCGGGGCCGACCTGGACGCGCAGGTCCACGCCGTCCGTGCCGGCGCCGGGAAGCACCAACGGTGTCTGCAGGGCGAGTTCGCCGATCTGTCCGCACCCGGACTGGCCGCCGGCCCACAGGACCAGGTCGACGAAGCCGGTGGCGGGCAGCAGGACCGTGCCGAGCAGGGCGTGCTCGGCCAGCCAGGACCGGGTGTCCGTGCCCAGCCGGGCCGTGTAGACGTGGCCTGCGGAGTCGGGGAGTTCGACGCCCGCGCCGAGCAGGGCGTGGCCGGCGTCTGCCAGCCCGACGGAAGCCGGGTCACCGCGCCGGGCGGGCGCGTGGTACCAGTAGCGCTGCCGCTGGAAGGGGTACGTGGGCAGGTCGACCCGCCGCGCCTGCGGGCCGTACAGCGCCTCGGCGTCGATGTCGACACCCTGGGCGCACGCGGAGGCGAGCGCGAGGGCGAAGTGCTGCGTCCCGCCCTTGTCCCGGCGCAGGGTGTGCAGGACCGGGGCCGAGGAGCCGACAGCGGCGACGGTCTGCTCCAGCGACACGGCCAGCATCGGGTGCGGGCTGGTTTCCAGGAACGCGTCATGGCCGTCGGCGAGCAGCGCACGGGTGGCCCGCTCGAACTCCACCGGCTCACGCATGTTGCGGTACCAGTACGCGGCGTCCAGCTCGGCGGTGTCGAGCAGACCGCCGGTGACGGTCGAGTAGAAGGGGACGTCGCCGGACCGAGGGGCGACCGGGGCCAGTTCCCGCATCAGCCGCTCGTGCAGGGCGTCCACCTGTGCGGAGTGGCCGGCCGTGTCCACGCCGGGGATCGCCCGCGCGTGCACGCCGTCGGCCTCCAGCTCCGCCAGCAGGTCCCGCAGCGACTCGGGGTCGCCCGCCACGGCCGCCGTACCCGGGCTGTTGACGGCCGCGACCGACAGCCGGTCGCCGAACCGCGCCAGCCGGGCGCGTACCTGGTCGGCGGGCAGTGATACGGCGATCATGCCGCCCTTGCCCGCGAGGGTCAGCCACGCCTGGCTGCGCAGCGCCACGATCCTCGCGGCGTCCTCCACGGAGAGCCCACCCGCGACACAGGCGGCGGCGATCTCACCCTGGGAATGGCCAATGACGGCCGAGGGCCGTACTCCCGCGGCGCGCCAGCAGGCTGCCAGCGACACCATCATGGTGAAGAGCACGGGCTGGACGACGTCGACCCGGCTGAGCGACGGCGCGCCCGGCACCTGCCGGAGCACGTCCAGGACCGACCAGTCGAGGAACGCGCTCAGTGCGGCGTCGCACGCTTCGGCGGACTCGCGGAAGGCGGGCGAACGGTCGAGCAGCCCTTCGGCCATGGCGGGCCACTGGGAGCCCTGACCGGGGAAGACGAATACCGTGCCATCCCCTGGACCGGCGTGGAAGTACGCCACGGACGGGTGCTCCTGCCCGCGGGCGAGGGCGTGCAGGGCCTGGAGCAGCGTGTCACGGTCCGCCCCGCCGACCACGGCCCGGCGCTCGAACCGGGACCGGGCCGTGAGCAGGGTCAGGCCGATGTCCTCGGGGCGGATGCCGGGGTTGTCGAGGAGCGCGGCGCGCAGCCGGTCCGCCTGCGCGTGCAGGGCGGCCTCCGAACGGGCGGAGAGCACCAGCGGTGCGACGCCGTCCGGTTCCGATCGTGGCTGCGACTCGGCCCGCGGCTCACCTCGCGGCTCCGTCTGCGTCTGCGTCTGCGTCTGCGTCTGCGTCTGCGTCTGGGCACGGTCGAGCGGGCGCGGGGCCTCCTCGATGAGGACGTGCGCATTGGTGCCGCTGATGCCGAAGGCCGACACCCCGCCGCGGCGCGGTGTGTCGCCCTCGGGCCACGCCACCGGCTCGGTGAGGAGCGCGACCGTACCGGGCGACCAGTCGATGCGCGGGCTCGGCTCGTCGACGTGCAGAGTCCGCGGCAGGGTGCCGTTGCGCAGGGCGAGAACCGTCTTCATCACCCCGGCGACACCGGCCGCGGCCTGCGCGTGCCCGATGTTGGACTTCACCGAGCCGAGCCACAGCGGCCTGTCGGGCATCCGGGACGCGCCGTACGTCGCCTGGAGGGCCTGGGCCTCGATGGGGTCGCCGAGCGGGGTTCCGGTGCCGTGGCCCTCCACGACGTCGACGTCCTCGGCGCGCAGTCCGGCGTCGGCGAGCGCGTCGCGGATGACCCGCTGCTGAGAGGGGCCGTTGGGCGCGGTGAGGCCGTTGCTGGCACCGTCCTGGTTGACGGCCGCCCCCCGGACGACGGCCAGCACGGGATGATCGAGCCGCTCCGCGTCGGACAGCCGCTCCAGGAGCAGCACCCCCGCACCCTCACCGAGGACAACGCCGTCCGCAGCACCGGCAAAGGCGCGCGACCGGCCGCCGGGCGACAGCACTCTCTGGCGCGAGAACTCCACCAGCATCTCGGGCGTGGACATCACCGTCGCACCGCCCGCCAAAGCCATCGCGCACTCACCACGGCGCAGGGCCTGCACGGCCAGGTGCAGCGCGACCAACGAGGCCGAGCAGGCCGTGTCCACGGTCATGGCCGGGCCTTCGAGGCCGAAGACGTACGAGATCCGGCCGGACATCACGCTCGCCGAGTTGCCGGTGCCCAGGTAACCGTCGAAGCTTTCCTCGCCGTTCTGGAGGAGGCCCAGGTAGTGCTGGCCGTTGGTGCCGACGAACACGCCGGTGCGGCTGCCGCGCAGCTCGGACGGGGAGATCCCGGCCCGCTCGAACGCCTCCCACGAGGTTTCCAGCATCAGCCGCTGCTGCGGGTCCATCGCCAGCGCCTCACGCGGCGAGATACCGAAGAAGGCCGGGTCGAAGTCCGGTGCCCCGTGCAGGAACCCGCCTTCCTGGACATAGGTGCGCCCACCCGCCTCCGGGTCGGTGTCGTACAGCTCCCCCAGGTTCCAGCCCCGGTCGTCGGGGAATCCGCCGATCGCGTCGCCCCCGTCCCGCAGCAGTCGCCACAGCTCCTCGGGGGTGGACACACCGCCGGGGAAGCGGCACGCCATCGCCACGATGGCAATGGGCTCGGAGTCGTGGACGCGCCGGGCGGCGGGCTCGGCGACCGGCACGACGGCGCCGCCGACGGCGGCGTCTCCCAGCGCATGCTCCCGCAGATGGCGCGCGAGGGCGGCCGGGTCGGGGTGGTCGAAAATGAGGGATGCGGAGAGCGTCAGGCCGGTGGCCGTCCTGAGTCGGTTGCGCAGTTCGACGGCGGTCAGGGAGTTGAAGCCCAGGTCCTTGAACGGCTTCCTGGCGTCGACCGCTTCGAGCGAGGGTTGGCCAAGCACGATCGCCGCCTGGGTGCGTACCAGCCGCAGCAGGCCCCTGAGTTGCTCCTCTTCGGACTTGCCCGCGAGCAGCCGAACCACCTCGGGGGCGTCAGGACCGTCGGAGCCGTCGATGCCGTGCGTCGCAGCAGCGCCCGTGTCCGGCCCGGTGCCGCTGTCCGCGGCGGCCCGGAGTCCGCGGGTGCCGAGAAGCTCGTCGAAGAGCGCGGACGGCCGTACGGCCTCACGAGCAGCGGCGAACCGCTCCCAGTCCACCTCGGCGACGGCCGCACCGCTCGCGCCTCGTCCCACGGCACGGACGAGCGCCTCCACGGCGCGCCGGGGGTCGAGCGGGGTGAGTCCGGCCCGGTACATCTCGGCGACCACCGTCGACGGCGCGGCCGAAGACCCACCGGCCGCTTCGGGAGCCTCATGCCACGGTGTCCAGGCGAGCGAGGTGACCGGCAGACCCCGGACCCGCCGCTGTTCGGCGAACGCGTCCAGATGGGCCGTACCGGCCGCGTAGCCGCACTGCCCAGGACCGCCCCACACACCGGCTACGGAGGAGGAGACGACGAACGCGTCGAGTTCCGTGCCCTCCAGCAGGGCGTCCAGCCGGTCCACCAGGTCCGTCTTGGTGCGCACCGCTCGGGCGAACGCTTCCGGGGTGGTCTCGGACAGCGCGCTCAGCGGTACCGCCGGCGGAACGGCCAGCACTGCGACCGGCGCCTGGCCGGCAATCAGCGCGCGCAGAGCGGCGTCGTCCGCCACATCGCAGGGCACCACGCTGACGCGCGCTTCCCCATGAATCCCGTCGGCACCTTCGTCGGGGATCCCACTCGGGAGGGAAGCAGCCGGACCGGCGATGACGACGTGCTCGGCGCCGCCGGCGAGCAGGCCCCGGGCCAGCGGCTCCGCCGCCTGAGCGACCTCCCCGACCACCAGTACCGTGCCGCGGGGCTGCCAGTCACGCGCAGCCGGATCAGCCGTGGCACGCACGAGCCTGCGGCCGTAAACGCCCGAGCCGCGAATCGCCAGCTGGTCCTCGCTGCCGGGGCACGCCAGAACAGCGGCCGCACGCAGGAAGGACCGTGCGTCCGGACCGGCCGCGGAGCGGTCGTCGTGGTCGGAGCGGTCGTCGTCGGCGCGGAAGTCGAGCAGTCCGCCCCAGGTGTGGGGGGACTCCAGAGCCGCCACCCGGCCGAGGCCCCAGATCTGCGCCTGCTCGGCGGACGGTTCCTCCCTGGGCAGCGCGCTCACCGCGTTCCGGGTGAGGGTCCAGAGGCGGACACCGAGGTCGGCGTCGTTCACCGCCTGGATCAACGTGAATGTCGCGGCCACGCCGAACGAGAGACCGGTTGGGTCGGGGTGTGTCCCCTCGGACAACGCGAGGAGCGAAACGACGCCCTGAAGCGGAGCACCGGTCGGCGCCTCGGCCGCCTCCACAAGCAGCGCACCCATGCGGGAACGGTCGGCGGCCGGATCCATGGCCAGCGTCATGACCTCGGCACCTCGCCCGGCCAGAGCGCGGGCCATGCCGTCCGCCGTCTGCGTCACGAACGGAGACTCCTGAGGCAACTCCGGCAGGAGCAGCAGCCAACGCCCCGAGAGCCGCGCCCCGCTCTCGTCGTCACGCAGCGCCTTCCATGACACGCGGTAGGTGAGGTCGTCAGTGCTGACGCGTTCGGCCGATTCGAGCCAGTAGTGCTGGCGTTGGAAGGGGTAAGTCGGCAGATCGATGCGGTCGGCTGCGATCCCGTGCCCGGTGTATGCCGCCTTCCAGTCAACAGACACACCGCGGACGAATGCCTCCGCCATCGACGTCCACAACCGACGCAGGCCACCCTCACCACGCCGCAACGTGCCCACCGCCACCACATCATCCCGCCCCGCACGAGCCGCGAGCTCCTCCACCCCAATCGTCAACACCGGATGCGCACTGGCCTCCACAAACACACCAAAGCCATCACCCAACAACGCATCAACGGCCTCGTCGAAACACACCCGCTGCCG
>NZ_JBICVM010000033.1:0-9522 GCF_043199095.1 Streptomyces sp. NPDC048650
CATCCGTCCCCGACTCCACCAGATCCCACAAATCCTCCGCCGACCCCACCCCACCCGGGAACCGGCACCCCATCCCCACGATCGCAATCGGCTCGTGCGCCCGCTCTTCGGCCTCGCGCAGCTTCTCCTGGGTCTCGTGGAGTTCCACCATGGCGCGGCGCAGGTAGTCGCGCAGCTTCGCCTCGGTGGCGGTGGAACCGTTCGCGGAGTCGGAGTCGTTCGTGGACACAGCTCTCCTGAGAAGGTGTCGTAGTGCGGTGGTCGCCTCAGGCCGAGAACATCGGCCTGAGGGTCACTGCCGGAGGTCCTTGTCGAACAGGGCGAACAGCTCGTCGTCGGAGGCCGTCCGCAGGCGTTCCCCCACCGAGTCGTCCGTGCCGCCGATGCCGGCGGCGTCACCACCGTCGGCGGGGGTGGGTTGCCCTGCTGCGGTCAGTGCCGCAAGCAGCGCTTCCAGTCGTCCGGTGATACGCGCCCGCGTGCCGTCGTCGTCGTTGACAACTGCCCGGAGTAGGGCGTCGAGTCGGTCGATGGTGTCGAGTACGGCGGTCTCCGGGCCGGGCAGTTCGCGGTCCAGGAAGGCGGCGAGTGCCCTTGTGGTCGGATGGCCGAAGACCAGGGTGGCGGGAAGGCGCAGTCCGGTGGCGGTGGCGAGCCGGTTGCGCAGCTCGATCGCCGTGAGCGAGTCCAGTCCGAGCTCCCGGAAGCTCCGGTCGGGGGCGATGGCCGTGGCGTCGCCGTGTCCCAGTACGGCGGCGATGTCGGCGCGTATCGCCTCGGTCAGTACGGCGGCCCGTTCGGAGCGGGGTGCGCCGGTCAGGCGTTCGGCGAGTGTGGGGGTGGCCTGCCGGTCGGTGCCGGGCTCGTCGGTCGCGGCCGAGGTGCGGGCGGATGCGGCCAGCGAGCGCAGTGCCTCGGGTATCCGCTCGAGGTCGTCGTGGTCGCGCAGGGCGGCCGGGTCGACCCGTAGGGGAAGGATCACCGCGTCACCCGGTGCGCCGGCCGCCACGTCGAGTGCGGCCAGGCCCTCGGCGCGGTGGAGCGGGACGAGCCCGGTACGCCGCAGGCGGGCGGTGTCCACGTCGGTGAGTGTGCCGGCCATTCCGCCCTCCCACGGCCCCCAGGCGACCGACACCGCCGGCAGCCCCTCGGACCGGCGCAATACGGCGAGCGCGTCGAGGTAGGCGTTGGCCGCCGCGTATCCGGACTGGCCGGCGCTGCCGAGGGTCGCGGCGGCGGAGGAGTAGATCACGAAGGCGGACAGGGGCAGGCCCCGGGTCAGCTCGTGGAGGTTCCACGCCGCGTCGGCCTTGGGGCGCAGCACACCGTCCAGGCGCTCGGCGTGCTGCGCGGTGACGATGCCGTCGTCCAGGACTCCGGCGGTGTGGACGACGGCCGTCAGGGGCCGGTCGGCGGGGATGTTTTCGAGTACGGCGCGCAGCGCGTCGCGGTCCGCCGCGTCGCAGGCCACGACGTCGGCGCGGGCGCCCTGTGCCGCCAGTTCGGCGACGAGCCGGTCGGCTCCGGGTGCGGCGGCGCCGCGCCTGCTGAGCAGGAGCAGGTTGCGTACGCCGTGGACAGCGGCGAGGTGCTGCGCCGCCATGGCGCCCAGGCTTCCGGTGCCGCCGGTGATGAGGACGGTGCCCCCGTCGGTGGGCCAGGCCGGCGCGGTGGTGGCGGGGGCGGCGCGCACGAGGGCGGGGCGCAGCAGAACGCCGTCCCGGAGGGCCAGTTGCCCGCCGACGGCCGCGGCGTCGGCCAGGACGAGCCGGGAGGCGGGTGCTTCGTCGGTGTCCACCAGGGCGATCCGGTCCGGGTGTTCGGCCCGCGCGGAGCTCAGCAGTCCCCACGCGGCAGCGGCGGCGGGATCGATGCGGCCGTCCCCGGTGTCCACGGCTCGGCGGGTGACGAAACCGAGCCGCATGGCGCCGTGGCGTTCGTCGGCGACCCACCGCTGGACGAGGGTGAGCGTCCGCAGGACCGTCTCGCGCGCCGCACGCGGTTCGGGGCCCGGGGTGCCGCTCAGGTCAACGAGGAGGGGGAGCCGGTCCCGGCTGCTCTCCTCGGCCGCCTTGACGAGGAGGTCCTCGTCGGTGGGGTCGGCCCAGCGGACACGGGTGTCCTCGTCTCCGGCCGGAGGCGTGGCGGGCTGGTCCGGGAGTGCGGTCCAGCGCGGCAGGTAGAGCGGCAGGTGTGCGGCTCCCGCGGCGGCGAGCCGGTCGGCGTCGGTACGGCGCAGGGCGAGCGCGTCGACCGTGAGGACGAGGCGCCCGTGCGGGTCGACGGCCGTGATCGTGACGGTTTCGGGTCCCGCGGAGCCGGGCGCGGGGGCGATGCGTACGCGCAGGGTGTCGGCGTCCGTGGCGTGCAGGCAGGCGCCGTTCCAGGAGAAGGGCACCAGTCCGTGCTCCGCGCCGAGGCCCGGCGCGGTGGCGTGGAGTGCGGCGTCCAGGAGCGCCGGGTGGACGGCGTAGCGGCCGGCTTCGTCGGCGTACGCGCGGGGCAGCCGTACTTCGGCGAACACTTCGGTGCCGCGTCGCCAGGCGGCGGACAGGCCGCGGAAGGCGGGTCCGTAACCGATCCCCGCGTCGGCGAAACGCTCGTACTCGGTCGTGACGTCGACAGGCTCGGCGTCTTCCGGCGGCCAGACCGTGCCGAGCCGGGGCCGATCGGCCGGCGGTTCGGACGCACCAACGGTGCCGGAGGCATGGCGGACCCACTTGCTCTCCTGCGATGCGTCGGAGTGGATCTGCAGGAGGCGATTGCCCTGCTCGTCCGAAGCGCCCAGTACGACGCGCAGGCGCACCGCAGCGTCCGGCGGAAGCACCAGCGGGGTCTCCAGGGTCAGTTCGGCGACGGTGCTGAGGGCAGGGGTGGGTCCGGATACCGGTGCCGAAACGGGCGCGGACCCGAGCGCGGGCGCGGGCGAAGCGTCGGCGGCGTACTGGGCGAGCTCCAGGAGGGCGGTTCCGGGTACGACCACCTGGCCGCGCACCGTGTGCTCGGCGAGCCACGGGTGGCTGCGGGTGGAGAGGCGCCCGGTCCACACCGTGCCCTGCCCCTCGGGCAGGACCACGGCGGCGGACAGCAGCGGATGAGGGCTCTCGTCGAGCCCCATGGCCGTCGGGTCGGAGGTCGCCGGGGAGTCCAGCCAGTAACGGCGCCGTTGGAACGGGTAGGTGGGCAGGCCGGCGGCCACCTGGGCGGCGGCGCTTCCGGGGTCGGGCGAGGGCGCCGGCGTGATGGGCACGCCGTGTACGTACGCCTCGGCCACCGCCTGGGTCAGAGCCTCCGTCTCACCCTGGCCCCGTCGCACGACCGGCAGGGTGAGAGGGGCGACCGTCGTGTCCTGGGTGGCGTCGTCGTCCAGGCAGGAGCGCGCCATCGCAGTGAGCACCGCGTCGGGACCGACCTCCAGGAAGGTGTCGATGCCGTCGGCCCGCAGAGCGCGCATACCATCGAGAAACCGCACCGGCTCGCGCACATGACGGACCCAGTGGTCCGGGCTGCGCAGGTCGGAGGCGGTGCCGTTCTCCATGGACAGGTTCGACATGACAGGAAGCGTCGGTCGTCGGTGGTGCAGTGCGCGAGCAGTTTGTGCGAACTGTGTCAGCATGCCGTCCATGTGCGGCGAGTGGAAGGCGTGACTGACGGTGAGCCGTTTGGTGTCCCGGCCGCGCGAGCGCCACAGCTCGACCAGTTCCCGCACGGCCCACTCATCGCCCGAAACGACCACCGAGGCGGGGCCGTTGACGGCTGCGAGCGCGACTTCCCTCTCCCGGCCCGCCAGGCAGGGCACCATTTCCTCCTCGCTCGCCGCGATGGCGGCCATCGCGCCGCCGTGCGGCATCCCCTGCATCAGGCGACCGCGCGCCGCGACCAGGGCGCAGGCGTCGGCGAGGTCGAGGACTCCGGCGACATGGGCGGCGACGATCTCGCCGACGGAATGTCCCATGACGGCGTCCGGCCGTATGCCCCATTCCTCGGTCAGCAGCCGGAAGAGGCCCACCTCCAGCGCGAACAGCGCGGGTTGGGTGTATTCCGTACGGTCGAGCAGAGCGGATGCCCCTGACGAGTCGTGCTCGGTCCCCCCGAACATGACGGCTCGCAAGGGCCGTTCGAGGTGACGGTCCATCTCGGCCCAGACAGCGTCCATGGCACGGGCGAAGGTCGGGAAGCGGGCGTAGAGCTCGCGCCCCGCGCCCGGGCGCTGGCTGCCCTGGCCGGAGAAGAGGAACGCCGTCCGGCGCTCCTCGGTCGCCGCCCCGGTGACGAGACGGGCGCCCGGACCTCCCGGATCACCCTGGCCTCCTGGCACGCCCAGCACGGCCGGAGCGCTGGTGCCCTCCCGTCCGTCGGCGAGCGTCCGCAGTCCGCCCAGCAGGCTCTCGCGGTCCTCGGCGAGCACGACGGCCCGGTGGCGGAATGCGGTGCGGCGGTGGGCCAGGGCGCTCGCCACGGCGGTCGGAGCGGCGTCCAGACGGTCGAGGTGGGTGTGCAGGCGGACCGCCTGGTCCCGTAGCGCATCGCGGTCCCGGGCCGAGAACGTCCACATCACGGGGGTCGTGCCGCGGGAGGCATCGGGTGGTGCCGGTACCGCGGGCGGCTCCGGGGCGCTTGCAAGGATGAGGTGCGCGTTGGTGCCGCTCGCTCCGAAGGACGACACACCGGCTCGCAACGGCTCGTCCTCGGCCCGCGGGTGCCAGGGCTTCGGGCGGGTCAGCAGTTCCACGGCACCCGACGACCAGTCCACGTGCGACGACGGCGCGTCCACGTGCAGCGTCCGCGGCAGCACACCGTGGCGCATGGCGAGGACCGTCTTGATGACGCCCGCCACCCCGGCCGCCGCCTGGGTGTGTCCGATGTTGGACTTCAGCGAACCGAGCCACAGGGGCCGGTCGGCGGGCCGTCCACGGCCGTACGCGGCGAGCAGGGCCTGCGCCTCGATCGGGTCACCCAGCCGGGTTCCCGTGCCGTGCGCCTCGACCACGTCGATCTGGTCGGGCCCGAGGCCGGCGTTGTCGAGCGCGGCCCGGACGACCTGCTGCTGTGCCAGGCCGTTCGGCGCGGTCAGGCCGTTGCCCGCGCCGTCCTGGTTGACCGCCGAACCCGGGATGACGGCCAGTACGGGACGGCCCTCGCGCCGGGCGTCGGACAGGCGCTGCAGCAGCACCATGCCGGCGCCTTCACCGAATCCCGTGCCGTCGGCGGCATCGGCGAACGCCTTGCACCGTCCGTCCGGGGCCAGCCCGCGCTGCCGGGAGAAGTCGACGAACATCGTCGGCGTCGACAGGACGGTTGCCCCGCCCGCCAGCGCGAGGTCGCACTCCCCGAGCCGCAGCGCCTGCGCGGCCAGGTGCAGGGCGACCAGCGATGAGGAGCAGGCGGTGTCGATCGTCACGGCCGGGCCCCGTAGCCCGAGGGCGTACGAGACGCGGCCCGACGCGACGCTTCCCGCACTGCCGTTGACGAGGTAGCCCTCCAGGTCGGCCGGGGCGCCGGACCGAGGTGGGTGGAGCAGGCGGGCGCCGTAGTCGTCGTACATCACGCCCGCGTACACGCCGGTGCGGCTGCCCCGTACGGTCGTCGGGTCGATCCCGGCCCGTTCCAGGGCCTCCCACGACGTCTCCAGCAGCAGGCGCTGCTGCGGGTCCATCGCCAGCGCCTCGCGCGGCGAGATACCGAAGAACTCCGGGTCGAAACCGGCGCAGTCGTCGAGGAACCCTCCTTCGCGCGCATAGCTGGTACCCGTGGAGCCGGGGTCGGGATCGTAGAGCGCCTCCAGGTCCCAGCCGCGGTCCTCGGGCAGGCCGGAGACGGCGTCGGTGCCCGCTTCGAGCAGCCGCCACAGGTCCTCGGGCGTCGTCACGCCACCGGGGAGTCGGCAGCTCATCGAGACGATCGCGATCGGCTCACGGGCCGTGTCCTGGAGCTCCTTGAGCCGCTCCCTGGTGCTGAGCAGCTCGGCGGTGAGCCGCTTGAGGTACTCCCGTGCCTTGTCGCCCCGAGTTCCGTCGTCCCGAGTCCCGTCGTCCCGAGTCCCGTCGTCCCGAGTCCCGTCGTTCCGAGTCCCGTCGTTCCGGGCGTTCGAGGTCCGGCCGTCGGCGTTCCGGGAGTCGGCGGGGCGGCTGCTCTTGCTCACAGTTGCTCCTCTATGAAGGCGTAGAGGTCGTCGTCGCTCGCGGAATCGAGCCGTTCCTCGACCGCCGTCCGCGTATCGGTGGGGTGTGCGCCGGACGGGACGGCGGGCGCAGCCGGGGCCGAGCCGGCGGGGCCGACCGCCACGAGCGCCGCCTCCAGTTGCCCGCGGAGCACCCCGCGGCGGATGTCGTCCGCTTCCATCCCCGCCACGGCGGTCAGCAGGGCCTCCAGGCTCGACAGGGCCGCGGCTCCCGCGTCCTCGCCTCCGGCGGCCGGGCCGAACTGGGCAGCGATGTGCTCCGCCACGGCCCGCGGGGTCGGGTGATCGAACACGACGGTCGCGGGGAACCGCATTCCGGTGGCGGCGTTGAGCTGGTTGCGCAGCTCCACGGACATCAGCGAGTCGAACCCGCTGTCGCGGAACGGCTGCCCCGGATCCACCGCGTCGGGGCCGGGGTAGCCGAGGACCTTCGCAACCCGGCTCCGCACCAGCTTGAGCAGCTCACGGCCGCGGGCGGGCTCGTCCAGGGGCGCGAGCCGTTCGGCCAGTTCCTGGGGCGCGCCGGCCGACGGTGCGTCGCCGCCCTCGGTGGCGGGCATCTCGTGCGGCGCCGCCGTCCGCTGCGCCGTGGCCGCCGGAACGAGCGCCCGCAGCAGTACGGGCACGGCGTCGGGTCCGCTCACGGCCCGCTCCCTGCCCAGGGCCGCCGTGTCCAGCCGCATCGGTACGAGCAGGGCGCGGTCCGGCGCCAGGGCGAGGGCGCGGTCGAAGAGCGCAAGCCCCTGCACGTTCGGCATCGGGGCGACGCCCGAGCGCCTCATGCGCCGCAGGTCCCGCTCCATGAGGTGCTCCGTCATCCCGCTGGCCTCGCCCCACAGTCCCCAGGCAAGGGACAGCGCGGGCAGTCCGAGGGCGCGGCGATGGTGCGCCAAGGCATCGACGAACGTGTTCGCGGCGGCGTAGTTGCCCTGTCCGGGCCGGCCGAGGAGCCCCGCGGCCCCCGAGAACAGCACGAACGCCGCCAACGGCCGATCCGCGGTCAGTTCGTGCAGATGGAACGCGGCGTCGGCCTTGGCGCGCAGTACGGAATCGATACGGCGCGGGTCGAGCGTCGTGACGGCGCCGTCGTCGAGGGCTCCGGCCGCGTGCACCACACCGGTGAGCGGACGCGTACCCGGGATGTCCGAGAGCACCGCCTGCAGCGCGTCCCGATCCGCCGCGTCGCAGGCGACGAGCTCCGCTTCGGCGCCACGCTCGCGCAACTCCGCCACCAGCTCGTGCGCCCCCGGGGCGTCGGGACCGCTGCGGCTCAGCAGGAGGAGGTGTCGTACGCCGTGGCGCTCCGCCAGGTTCCGGGCGAACAGCCTGCCCAGCGTGCCGGTGGCCCCGGTGACCACCACGGTGCCGCCGTCGAGACGAGGACCGCCTGCCGTCGCGTCGCATGCTCCTACCGCCGGACCGACCTCAACGGCCGGCGCCTCCGTACGGACGAGTGACGGCGCGTACACGATGCCCTTGCGCACCGCCAGCTGGGGCGTCCCCTCGGCGATCGCGCGCAGGGCGGCCGGGATCGCCGCCATCGACTCGTCGTGCGCGTCCACGTCGAGGAGTCCGAAGCGTCCGGGATGCTCGGACTGCGCCGACCGCAGCAGTCCCCACAGGCCCGAGTGCGCCAGATCCGTCACGTCCTCGCCCGCGCCCGCCGCGACCGCACACCGGGTCAGGACGACGAGCCGGGTGTCGGCCAGCCGCTCGTCGGCCAACCACTCCTGCACAAGGGCCAACCCCTCGTACAGCCCCGCCCGCAGCCGCTCGGTGACGGGTCGACCCGGCAGGGAGCCCTCGCCGAAGACGACCGCGACCGTCTCCGGCGCCACTCCTCCGGCGTCCAGCTCCCGGCGCAGGGCGTCCAGGCTCGGGTGTGCGGTGAACCCGGCGCTCGTCGGCGCGAAGTACTCGACCGCCGAACGGAGTTGGGCATCGTCGGACAGGTCGCTGCCGCGCAGGTCGCCTCCGAGCTGGTCACCGCCGACCAGTGCCCACCGCCCCGGGGCTCCGACGGGCCGCGCGCCAAGCTCGTGCCACGCCACTTCATACAGAGGAGACGTCACCGCGGAGGCGCCGACAGCGGCAGCGAACCGTTCACGTTCCATTGGGCGCATGGCCAGCGCGTCGAGGGAGAACACCGGAGCCCCGGACAGGTCCACCGCCTGGCACGACAGCGCTCCGTCGGAGTCCAGCGCCAGCCGGACACGCACCGTGTCTGCGCCCGAGGCGTACACGGCCATGCCACGCCAGGCGAACGGCAGCAGCAGGCCGCCCGCGGGTACGTCGAACAGCCCGCCCGCGATCCACGGCTGGAACGCCGCATCCAGAAGCGCGGGGTGCACGCCGTAGTGCACGGCGTCGGCCACCACCCGGTCGGGGAGCCGCACCTCCGCGAAGACCTCCCGGTCGCGGCGCCACACCGACCGCATGCCGGCGAACACCTCGCCGTACTCGTATCCGAGCGCCGAGAACCGGTCGTACAGCTCCGCCGGCTCCACCGACACGGCACCCGTGGGCGGCCACGCCGCGCCGCCCCATGCCAGGGCACCGGGCTCCGGCTGCGGCAGGCTCGCCGAGCTCAGCACGCCGACCGCGTGCAGCGTCCAGGAAAGCTCGTCCGTCCCCGTAGCGAGCTCGTCACCATTGATGGACGCCTGCTGGTCCGGCCGCGCGTGCACGGACAAGTGGCGCCTGCCCGAGCCGTCGTCACCCCCGACGCGCACCTGGACCTGCACTCCGCCGCGCTCCGGGAGGACCAACGGCGCCCGCACCTCGAGCTCCTCGACCGCGGAACAGTCGGTGACCGAGGCGGCGTGCAGGGCGAGTTCGACGAAGGCGGTGCCGGGCAGCAGCACGGTGCCCGACACTGCGTGGTCGGACATCCAGGCGTGCGAGGCGAGCGAGAACCGCCCTGCAAGCAGCACGTCCCCCGAGTCGGCCAGCCGCAGCGCACCACCGACGAGCGGATGCTCCTGCCACGCCATGCCGAAACGGGCGGCTGCGAGATCGCCGACTCCTGCGGGAGAGGTCTCGGCCCAGTAGTGCTGGCGTTGGAAGGGATAAGTCGGCAGGTCGATGCGGTCGGCTGCGATCCCGTGCCCGGTGTATGCCGCCTTCCAGTCAACAGACACACCGCGGACGAACGCCTCCGCCATCGACGTCCACAACCGGTGCAGGCCACCCTCACCACGCCGCAACGTGCCCACCGCCACCACATCATCCCGCCCCGCACGAGCCGCGAGCTCCTCCACCCCGATCGTCAACACCGGATGCGCACTGGCCTCCACAAACACACCAAAGCCATCACCCAACAACGCATCAACGGCCTCGTC
>NZ_JBICVM010000034.1:0-6127 GCF_043199095.1 Streptomyces sp. NPDC048650
GCGTCCAACTCCGCGTAGGTCAGCGACACGTCGCCGCACACCAGCGCGACGAGGTCCGGAGTCGCCCGGACGTGCTCCCGGAACAGCTCCGGCAGACTCGCGGTGTGGGCCTGGGCCGTCGGCCCGGTGCCCAGCGCCGCCAGCTCACCGCGCTCCTCGGCGGTGAGCAGGTCGAGCCGGCTGAGCCGCCGCCGCGGGTCGGCGACCGCGAGGCGGAGCAGCCGCTCCCACCGCCCCATCATCGTCTCGACGGCGGCCGGGTCGTACAGATCGTCGGCGTACTCGACGGACCCGTCGATCCCGTCCGGGGCACCGTCCTCCGCGTGCCGCTCGGACATGGTGAAGATCAGGTCGAGCTTGGCGGTGGTCGACGTCAACGGCATCTCGCCGACGCGCAGCCCGGGCGGCGCGAAGTCGGCCCGGGGTACGTTCTGCAGCACCAGCATGACCTGGAACAGGGGGTGGTGCGCCAGCGACCGGGACGGGTTCAGGACCCCGACCAGGTATTCGAACGGCAGGTCCTGGTGGGCGTACCCGGCCAGCGCGGTGTCCCGGACCCGGTCCAGCAGCTCGGCGAACGTAGGATCGCCGGAGGTGTCGGTACGGAACACCAGGGTGTTGACGAAGTAGCCGACCAGCTCGTCCTGCGCCTGGTCGGTCCGGCCGGCGACCGGGCTGCCGACCGGAATGTCGTCGCCCGCGCCGAGCTTGCTCAGCAACGCCGCCAGTCCTGCCTGGAGCACCATGAACAGACTGGTCCCGTGCGCGCGGGCGAGCTCGCGAAGACCGCGGTGCAGCTCGGCGTCCAGCCCGGTCCGCACAGAACCGCCCCGGTGCGAGGCGACCGCCGGGCGGGGCCGGTCGGTGGGCAGGTGGATCCGCTCCGGGAGGCCGGCCAGCTGCTGGGTCCAGTAGTCCGCCTGGCCGGCGAACAGGCTGTCCCGGTCGGTGGCGTCGCCGAGCAGTTCGTGCTGCCACAGTGTGTAGTCGGCGTACTGGACGGGCAGTGGCGCCCACTGCGGCTCCTGGCCGCGGCGGCGGGCCGTGTACGCGGCGGTCAGGCCCTGCGCAAGCGGGCCCAGCGACCAGCCGTCGCCCGCGATGTGGTGGAGCACCAGCTGGAAGACGTGCTCGTCCGGCGCCAGCTCGAACAACCCGGCCCGCAGCGGCACATCGACCGCCAGGTCGAACCGGCGGCCCTTGGCCGCCGTCATCAGAGCGGGCAGCTCTGCCTCGGTGGTCCGGCTCACGAGCAGCCGCGGGCGGGCTGCCTCCACGTCCAGCACCTGCTGGTGCGGCACTCCGTCCACCGCCGGGAACACGGTGCGCAGGCTCTCGTGTCGGACCACCACGTCCGCCACGGCGGCCTCCAGGGCCCGCCGGTCCAGATTCCCGGACAGTCGCCAGGCCAGGGAGATGTGGTAATTCGCGTCGGCGCCCTCCAGCTGGTGCAGGAACCACAGCCGCCGCTGCGCGAACGACAGCGGGATCGCCTTGGGGCGTTCGCGCCGCGCCAGGGCGGCCTGCGCCGGCCCGGCCGCCACCAGGGCGGCAGCCAGCGCTGCCGGTGTCGGTGCCTCGAACAGCGTGCGCAGCTGCATTTCCATGCCGAGCGTCGCGCGGATCCGGGCGGCCAGGCGGGTGGCGAGTAGCGAGTGCCCGCCCAGATCGAAGAAGTCGTCCTCGACACCGGCCGACGCCACACCCAGGACCTCTGCGAACAGCTGGCAGAGGATCTGCTCCTGCGGGGTGCGCGGCGCACGGCAGGTGGCCGCCGGGGTGAGGTCGGGGGCGGGCAGGGCCCGATGGTCCAGCTTGCCGTTGACGGTCAGCGGCAGTGCGTCCAGCACGATGAACGCCGACGGCACCATGTACTCCGGCAACCGCTCGCGCAGGTGCCCCCGCAGGTCGTCGGAGCGCGGCGAGGCGCCCGCGGCCGGCACCAGGTACGCGACCAGCCGGGTGTCGTCGGACCGGTCCTGCCGGGCCAGGACGGCGACCTGGGCGATACCGGGGTACGCGACCAACGCCGCCTCGATCTCGCCGAGTTCGATCCGGAAGCCGCGCACCTTCACCTGCTGGTCGGCCCGGCCGACGTAGCGCAGGCTGCCGTCCGCCGTGCGGCGCACCACGTCACCGCTGCGGTACATCCGCGATCCCGGCGGTCCGAACGGGTCCGCCACGAACCGCCCGGCAGTCAGGCCGGGCCGGTTCAGGTAGCCGCGCGCGAGGCCCGCGCCCGCGACGTACAGCTCGCCGGGCACGCCTGGGGCCACCGGCCGCAGGCCGTCGTCGAGCACGTACGCCCGCAGGTCCGGGAGGGCGGAGCCGACCTGACCTGCGGCGGTGCCGGAGCCGTCGAGCGCCGCGTACGTGACGTGCACCGTGGTCTCGGTGATGCCGTACATGTTGACCAGCCGCGGCGCGTCTCCCGGGTGTCTGTCGTACCAGCTTGCCAGCCGGGCGTGCTCCAACGCCTCACCGCCGAACACCACCGTGCGCAGGGCGAGTCGGCGGCCGGTCTCCGGGGCCTCCTCGTCCGCCTGCATCAGCTGGTAGAAGGCGGACGGCGTCTGGTTGAGCACCGTCACCCGCTCACGGGCGAGCAGTTCCAGGAACCGGCCGGGCGAGCGGCTGGTGTCGTGGTCCACGACCACCAGGCGACCGCCGTGCAGCAGCGGGCCCCACAGCTCCCACACCGAGAAGTCGAAGGCGTAGGAGTGGAAGAGGGTCCACACGTCCTCGGCGGAGAAGCGGAACAGCTCCCGCGTGGTGTCGAACAGGCGCACCACGTTGCGGTGCGGGATCACCACGCCCTTGGGGTTGCCGGTGGAACCGGAGGTGTGGATCACGTAGGCGGCGTGGCCCGGATCGACGGCGACCCCCGGGTCCGTGTTGGGCAGCCCGTCCAGATCGGCGGTGTCCAGCAGCAGCCGGTCCACGTGGTCCGCTCCCGGCAGCTCTCCGGTCCGGCTCGTCGTCACGAGCAGCGCGGGCCGGGTGTCCTGGAGCAGGTAGGTGATCCGGGCGGCCGGGTACTCCGGGTCCACCGGTACGTACGCGGCGCCGGCCTTGAGCACCGCGAGCACCGCCACGACCAGCTCCGCCGAGCGCGGCAGGGCCAGTGCCACCAACTGCTCCGGCCCCACCCCGCGGTCGATCAGGACGTGCGCAAGACGGTTGGCGCGGGCGTTCACCTGGCCGTACGTCAGAGTGGCTGCACCGTCCGTGAGGGCGGGCGCGTCCGGGTCTGCCCGCACCCGCCGCTCGAACAGTGCGGGCAGGCTGCTCTCCGGCAGCGCCCCGCCCTGGTCGGCGCCGGCCGGCAGCAGTGCCCGGAGCTCGTCGGCGGACAGCACGTCCACCTGGCCGATCCGTCGGCCGGGGTCGGCGACGACGGCGCGCAGCAGCCGCAGCCACCGCTCGACGATCCCGGTGACGGTGGCCGCGTCGAACAGGTCGGTGCTGTACTCCACCACGCCCGACAGCCCGTCCGTGCTGGGCTGTTCGGCCAGGACGAAGGTCAGGTCGCACTTGGCCGTCCCGGTGTGGACCAGGTCGGTCGTCACCCGCAGCCGCGGCAGGCCGAAGGTGCCGGACGGCGCGTTCTGCAGGGTGAGCATGGTCTGGAACAGCGGATGGTGCGCAAGCGTCCGGGTCGGGTTCAGTGCCTCTACGAGGTGCTCGAACGGCACCTCCTGGTGCGCGTACGCGGCCAGCGCGTCGGAGCGCACCCGGCCCAGCAGTTCGGTGAACGACGGGTCGCCGGAGAGGTCGGTGCGCAGCACCAGGGTGTTGACGAAGAAGCCGACCAGGTCGTCCAGGGCCTCGTCGGTGCGTCCGGCGATCGGCGTGCCGATCGGGACGTCGGTGCCCGCGCCGAGCTTGCCCAGCAGAGCGGCCAGCCCGGCCTGGAGCACCATGAAGAGGCTGGCTCCGCCGTCGCGGGCGAGTTCGCGCAGGCCTTGGTGCAGCTCGGCGTCGATGCGCACCGGAAGGTGGGCGCCCCGGTAGGACATCGCCGCCGGCCGGGGCCGGTCGAAGGGCAGCTCGACCTGGTCGGGCAGGGCCGCCAGCCGCTCCCGCCAGTACGCGAGTTGGCCGTTGAGCAGACTGTCCGGGTCGGCGCCGTCACCCAGCAGCTCCTGCTGCCAGAGGGTGTAGTCGGCGTACTGGACCGGCAGCGGCGCCCACTCCGGCTTCGCCCCCTCGCTGCGGGCCGCGTAGGCGGTCGCCAGATCCCGCGAGAGCGGGCCCGTCGACCAGCCGTCACCGGCGATGTGGTGCACCACCAGCAGCAGCACGTGCTCCTCGGCGCCGAGCCGGAACAGTTCGGCGCGCAGCGGCGATTCCTCGGAGAGGTCGAAGCCGTACCGCGCCGCCTTCGCCAGTCGGCCCGGCAGGTCGCGCTCGCCGACCTCGGTCATCCGCAGTCGCGGCCGGGCCTCGTCGAGGTCCCGCACCCGCTGGCACGGCACGCCGTCGACCACCGGGAAGACGGTACGCAGGCTCTCGTGCCGCTCGACCACATCCGCCAGGGCGGTTTCCAGAGCGCGCTGGTCCAGGCTTCCGGACAGCCGCAGTGTCAGCGGGATGTTGTAAGTGGCACTCGGGCCTTCCATCCGGTGCAGGAACCACAACCGGCGCTGTGCGAAGGACAGCGGCACCACCTCGGGCCGCTCGCACCGCCCCAGCGCCGGCCGCGCCCGGCCCGCGACGTCCACCGCGGCAGCCAGCTCCGCCACCGTCGGCGCGTCGAACAGGTCGCGCAGCCTCAGCTCCACGCCCAGCACGGACCGCGCCCGGGCGATCAGCCGGGTGGCCAGCAGGGAGTGCCCGCCGAGATCGAAGAAGTCGTCGTCGACACCGACCTGCGGCAGGCCCAGCACCTCGGCGAACAGCCCGGAGAGCAGGTGCTCGACCGCGGTGCGCGGAGCGCGGCCCGGTGCGGCGGGCTGCCGCTCGGGCGCCGGGAGGGCGCGCCGGTCCAGCTTGCCGTTCGGGGTCAGCGGCAGCGCGTCCAGCACCACGAGCGCTGATGGCACCATGTACTCGGGCAACCGCTCCCGCAGCCGGGCCCGCAGTGCGTCCGTTTGGACCGCCTGCCCCGCGGCGGGGACGACGTAGGCGACCAGCCGGGGTTCCTCGTCGGTGCGCACCGTGACGGCGGCCCGCGCGATCCTCGGGTGCTCGGTGAGGACGGCCTCGATTTCGCCGAGTTCGATCCGGAAGCCGCGGACCTTGACCTGGTCGTCGGTGCGGCCGAGGAATTCCAGGTTTCCGTCCGGGTTCCATCGCACCAGGTCACCCGTGCGGTACATCCGCGAGCCGCTCGGACCGAACGGGTCCGCCACGAACCGCCCCGCGGTCAGGCCCGGCCGGTTCAGGTAGCCGCGCGCCAGCCCCGCACCGGCGATGTACAGCTCACCCGGCACACCGGCCGGCAGCGGTCGCAGGGCGCCGTCGAGCACATGCAGCCGGGCGTTGGTGACGGGTCGGCCGATGATCGGGCGCGGACTCGGTCCCACGGGCGCGGCCACCGAGTTGACGGTGCATTCGGAGGGTCCGTACAAGTTGAGGCAGGACGTCCCGTCGGCGGCCCGCAGCCGCTCCCACAACGGCTCCGGGACCGGCTCGCCGCCGGCCGCGACCAGCGTGGGACGGTGCTGCGGATCGTCCAGCAGCCCTTGGGAGACGAGGACTTGGAGGTAGGAAGGGGTGGCCTCGACGTAGTCCAGCCCGCGGCGGGCCGTGTAGTCGACGAAGGCCTCCGGGTCGGTCCAGGTCGCATGGTCAAGGACGTGCAGCTCGTGGCCCGCGAAGGGGGCCATCAGTTGATTCCAGGAGGCGTCGAACGACACCGAGGTGGTCAGCGCTACCCGCAGCCGCTGCCGGTCCTTCAACAGCGGTGCGAACTGCACCAGTCGGTGGTCGGTGAGGAGGTTGACCAGGCCGCTGTGTGTCGCCAGGACTCCCTTGGGTTTGCCGGTGGAACCCGAGGTGTAGATGACGTAGACGGGGTGGCTCGGATCGACGGCCACCATCGGGTCGACCGCCGGGTAGCCCGCCATCAGGGCGGCGGTCTCCGGCTCGTCGAGCACCAGGCGGTCGACAGGTCCGCCGTCGG
>NZ_JBICVM010000035.1:1895-3428 GCF_043199095.1 Streptomyces sp. NPDC048650
CAGCGAATGTCTGATGCTGGTTGCTCATGGGTGGAACGTTGACTATTCGGCACATTCGGTTGGTTGTCACTAGTACTGCTTCGGCGTGGAACGTGGGGATGGATCGGGTGGGTCGGGCACGTTGTTGGGTATCTGAGGGTACGGACTGTGAGTCTGGACCTTCGCGATGCCGGCCCCAGTGAACTCAGCCTTCGGGTTGGGGTGGTGGGTGGCTGGTCGTTGCTTGAGAACTGCACAGTGGACGCGAGCATCTGTGGCCAAGTTTTTAAGGGCGCACGGTGGATGCCTTGGCACCAGGAACCGATGAAGGACGTGGGAGGCCACGATAGTCCCCGGGGAGCCGTCAACCAGGCTTTGATCCGGGGGTTTCCGAATGGGGAAACCCGGCAGTCGTCATGGGCTGTCACCCGCTGCTGAACACATAGGCAGTGTGGAGGGAACGCGGGGAAGTGAAACATCTCAGTACCCGCAGGAAGAGAAAACAACCGTGATTCCGGGAGTAGTGGCGAGCGAAACCGGATGAGGCCAAACCAGTCACGTGTGATACCCGGCAGGGGTTGCGTGGTTGGGGTTGTGGGAGTTCTCTTTTGCAGTCTGCCGGCTGTGAGACGAGTCAGAAACCGTTGATGTAGGCGAAGGACATGCGAAAGGTCCGGCGTAGAGGGTAAGACCCCCGTAGCTGAAACATTAGCGGCTCGTTTGAGAACCACCCAAGTAGCACGGGGCCCGAGAAATCCCGTGTGAATCTGGCGGGACCACCCGTTAAGCCTAAATATTCCCTGGTGACCGATAGCGGATAGTACCGTGAGGGAATGGTGAAAAGTACCGCGGGAGCGGAGTGAAATAGTACCTGAAACCGTGTGCCTACAAGCCGTGGGAGCGTCGCTGTGTGTGCTTGCACATGCAGTCGTGACTGCGTGCCTTTTGAAGAATGAGCCTGCGAGTTTGCGGTATGTTGCGAGGTTAACCCGTGTGGGGAAGCCGTAGCGAAAGCGAGTCCGAATAGGGCGTTGAGTAGCGTGCCCAAGACCCGAAGCGGAGTGATCTAGCCATGGGCAGGTTGAAGCGGAGGTAAGACTTCGTGGAGGACCGAACCCACCAGGGTTGAAAACCTGGGGGATGACCTGTGGTTAGGGGTGAAAGGCCAATCAAACTCCGTGATAGCTGGTTCTCCCCGAAATGCATTTAGGTGCAGCGTCGTGTGTTTCTTGCCGGAGGTAGAGCACTGGATAGGCGATGGGCCCTACCGGGTTACTGACCTTAGCCAAACTCCGAATGCCGGTAAGTGAGAGCGCGGCAGTGAGACTGTGGGGGATAAGCTCCATGGTCGAGAGGGAAACAGCCCAGAGCATCGACTAAGGCCCCTAAGCGTGTGCTAAGTGGGAAAGGATGTGGAGTCGCAGAGACAACCAGGAGGTTGGCTTAGAAGCAGCCATCCTTGAAAGAGTGCGTAATAGCTCACTGGTCAAGTGATTCCGCGCCGACAATGTAGCGGGGCTCAAGCACACCGCCGAAGTCGTGTCATTGCAACAT
>NZ_JBICVM010000035.1:3515-5374 GCF_043199095.1 Streptomyces sp. NPDC048650
AACGTCCGTTGTGATGGGTAGGGGAGCGTCGTGTGCCGGGTGAAGCAGCCGTGGAAACGAGTTGTGGACGGTTCACGAGTGAGAATGCAGGCATGAGTAGCGATACACACGTGGGAAACGTGTGCGCCGATTGACTAAGGGTTCCTGGGTCAAGCTGATCTGCCCAGGGTAAGTCGGGACCTAAGGCGAGGCCGACAGGCGTAGTCGATGGACAACCGGTTGATATTCCGGTACCCGCTTTGAAACGCCCAGTATCGAATCCATTAATGCTAAGGCCGTGAAGCCGGCCTGGAGTCTTCGGACAAAGGGACGTGGTGGAGCCGCCGATCCAAGGTGGTAGTAGGTAAGCGATGGGGTGACGCAGGAAGGTAGTCCAGCCCGGGCGGTGGTTGTCCCGGGGTAAGGGTGTAGGCCGTGTGGTAGGTAAATCCGTCACACGTTAAGGCTGAGACCTGATGCCGAGCCGATTGTGGTGAAGTGGATGATCCTATGCTGTCGAGAAAAGCCTCTAGCGAGTTTCATGGCGGCCCGTACCCTAAACCGACTCAGGTGGTCAGGTAGAGAATACCGAGGCGTTCGGGTGAACTATGGTTAAGGAACTCGGCAAAATGCCCCCGTAACTTCGGGAGAAGGGGGGCCATTGCTGGTGATGGGATTTACTCCTTGAGCTGGTGGTGGCCGCAGAGACCAGCGAGAAGCGACTGTTTACTAAAAACACAGGTCCGTGCGAAGCCGTAAGGCGATGTATACGGACTGACGCCTGCCCGGTGCTGGAACGTTAAGGGGACCGGTTAGTCACATTTCGGTGTGGCGAAGCTGAGAACTTAAGCGCCAGTAAACGGCGGTGGTAACTATAACCATCCTAAGGTAGCGAAATTCCTTGTCGGGTAAGTTCCGACCTGCACGAATGGCGTAACGACTTCTCGACTGTCTCAACCATAGGCCCGGTGAAATTGCATTACGAGTAAAGATGCTCGTTTCGCGCAGCAGGACGGAAAGACCCCGGGACCTTTACTATAGCTTGATATTGGTGTTCGGTTCGGCTTGTGTAGGATAGGTGGGAGACTGTGAACCTTGGACGCCAGTTCAAGGGGAGTCATTGTTGAAATACCACTCTGGTCGTGCTGGATGTCTAACCTGGGTCCGTGATCCGGATCAGGGACAGTGTCTGGTGGGTAGTTTAACTGGGGCGGTTGCCTCCTAAAGAGTAACGGAGGCGCCCAAAGGTTCCCTCAGCCTGGTTGGCAATCAGGTGTTGAGTGTAAGTGCACAAGGGAGCTTGACTGTGAGACTGACGGGTCGAGCAGGTACGAAAGTAGGGACTAGTGATCCGGCGGTGGCTTGTGGAAGCGCCGTCGCTCAACGGATAAAAGGTACCCCGGGGATAACAGGCTGATCTTCCCCAAGAGTCCATATCGACGGGATGGTTTGGCACCTCGATGTCGGCTCGTCGCATCCTGGGGCTGGAGTCGGTCCCAAGGGTTGGGCTGTTCGCCCATTAAAGCGGTACGCGAGCTGGGTTTAGAACGTCGTGAGACAGTTCGGTCCCTATCCGCTGTGCGCGTAGGAGTATTGAGAAGGGCTGTCCCTAGTACGAGAGGACCGGGACGGACGAACCTCTGGTGTGCCAGTTGTCCTGCCAAGGGCATGGCTGGTTGGCTACGTTCGGAAAGGATAACCGCTGAAAGCATCTAAGCGGGAAGCCTGCTTCGAGATGAGTACTCCCACCCCCTTTGAGGGGTTAAGGCTCCCAGTAGACGACTGGGTTGATAGGCCAGATATGGAAGCCTGGTAACGGGTGGAGTTGACTGGTACTAATAGGCCGAGGGCTTGTCCTCAGTTGCTCGCGTCCACTGTGT
>NZ_JBICVM010000036.1:0-5246 GCF_043199095.1 Streptomyces sp. NPDC048650
CCGAGCGACGTACCCGTACCGTGCGCCTCCACCACGTCCACATCACCGGCCGACAGCCCGGCGCCGGCCAGGGCCTGCCGGATCACCCGCTGCTGGGCGGGGCCGTTGGGTGCCGTCAGGCCGTTGGAGGCACCGTCCTGGTTGACGGCGGAGCCCCGGACGACGGCGAGGATCTCGTGCCCGTTGCGGCGGGCGTCGGACAGGCGCTCCAGCACCAGGACACCCGCGCCCTCGGACCAGCCGGTGCCGTCGGCCGCGTCGGCGAACGCCTTGCACCGCCCGTCCGCCGCGAGGCCGCCCTGCCGGCTGAATCCGGCGAAGCTCATCGGCGACGACAGCACCGTCACGCCTCCGGCCAGGGCGAGCGAGCACTCGCCGGAGCGCAGCGCGTGGGCCGCCAGGTGCAGGGAGACCAGCGAGGAGGAGCAGGCCGTGTCGACGGTGACCGCCGGGCCCTCCAGCCCGAAGCTGTACGAGAGCCGGCCGGACAGGACGCTGCCGGCGAGGCCGGTGCTGCCGTGACCCTCGATGTCCTCGCGGGAGTTCAGTACGACGTTGGTGTAGTCGACGCCGTTCGTGCCGACGAAGACACCGGTCTCGGTGCCGCGCAGGGACACGGCGTCGATCCCGGCGCGCTCCAGTGCTTCCCATGAGGTCTCCAGCAGGATGCGCTGCTGCGGGTCCATGGCCACGGCCTCGCGGGGCGAGATGCCGAAGAAGGAGGCGTCGAAGTCGGCGGCGTCCACGAAGCCGCCTTGGGCCGTCGTGCTGCTGCCGCTTCCGTCACCGGTGAGAAGGCCCAGGTTCCATCCGCGGTCCGTGGGGAAATCCGAGATGCCGTCGCGGCCGTCGCTCAGCAACTGCCAGAGCTCTTCCGGCGATCGCACTCCGCCCGGCAATCGGCAGGACATCCCGACGATGGCTATGGGCTCCTGCTTGGTGGACTCGGCCTCCCGAAGCCGTTGGCGGGTCTGGTGCAAGTCGTTCGTGACCCACTTCAGGTAGTCAACGAGCTCGTTGTCGTTCGGCATGACGAGGAACCTTCCGTGCAATAGGGTCCGGACTCAGCGATCGCTGTGACGCCCGAGTTCGTTGTCGATGAAGGCGAAGATTTCATCGGTGCTGGCGGCTTCGATCCGCTCGGCGACTTCGGCGCCGTTCTCCTCCGCCTCGGTCCCACGCCAGGTGTCCAGGATCTGCGACAGGCGGTGGGCGACGGCGGCTTTGGTGCGGGCGTCGGGCGCACCGGCCGCGAGCGCGCAGTCGAGCCGTGCGAGCTCCGCGAGGAGCGCCGGGCCCGTGGTGGCCTGGGCTTCCTCCACGAGCTGGGAGACGAGGTGTTCGGCGAGTGCGAGGGGGCTGGGGTGGTCGAAGACGAGGGTGGCGGTCAGCCTGAGGCCCGTGGCGGTGGAGAGCCGGTTGCGCAGTTCGACGGCGGTCAGCGAGTCGAAGCCCAGGTCCTGGAACTCCCGCCGGGCGTCGATCGCCTTGGCCGCCGCGTGCCCGAGCACGGCGGCGGCCTCGGTCCTCACGAGGCCGGTCATCAGGCGTGTGCGCTCCTCCGCCCCCGCCTCCGCCAGTCGGCGACCGAGCGTGGCGGCGGCTTCGGCGCCGGCCGTGGAACCGGCGGCCGTACGCCGGGCGCCCTTGATCAGGCCCCGGAGCACCGGCGGTACGGTGCCGCGGCTCCGGGTGCCCGTGGCGACCGGGCCGACGGGGACGAGGTAGGGCTCGTCCACCGCAGTGGCGGTGTCGAACAGTGCCAGGCCCTGCTCGGCGGAGAGCGGCGGCACACCGGTCGCCGCGATCCGCTGCATGTCCGCCTCGGACAGTGTTCCGGTCATTCCGCTCGCCTGTGCCCATGCACCCCACGCGAGGGACTGGGCGGGCAGGCCCTGGGCGGCACGGTGCCTGGCCAGGGCATCGAGGAAGACGTTGCCCGCGGCGTAGTTGCCCTGGCCGGCGCCGCCGATGACTCCGGAGACCGACGAGAAGACGACGAACGCGCCGAGGTTCGTCTCCCGGGTGAGTTCGTGCAGATGCCAGGCCGTGTCCACCTTCGGGCGCAGCACGCCCGACAGTCGCTCGGCGGTCAGCGACGTGACCACGCCGTCGTCCAGCACACCGGCCGCGTGGACCACCGCGGTCAGCGGATGCGCGAGGGAGTCCAGCACCCGCCCGAGAGCGGCCCGGTCGGCGGTGTCGCAGGCCGCGATCGTCACGTCGGCGCCGAGCGCGGTCAGCTCCGCACGCAGTTCCCCGGCTCCCGGTGCGGCCTCGCCCCTGCGGCTCACCAGGACGAGGTGCTTGGCGCCGCGCTCGGCCACCAGATGCCGGGCCAGGAGGCCGCCCAGACCACCCGTACCGCCGGTGATCAGCGTCGTGCCGTCCGGGTCCCAGGCGGGGAGGCGGGGCGTGCTGCCGTCCGGTGCGGCCTGCCGGGCCAGCCTGGCCACCTGCACCGTGCCGTCGCGTACGACGAACTGTGCGTCACCGGCGGCGAGCAGGCCCGGTAGGCGCGGCAGCAGGGCCGGGAGATCCGCATCCGCGGCGTCCACCAGGACGAACCGGTCCGGGTTCTCCGACTGCGCCGACCCCACCAGTCCCCACACCGCCGCCGCGGCCAGGTCGTCGCCGGACACCGCGCCGCAGGTCACGAAGACCAGCCGGGACGCGGCGAACCGCTCCTCCGCGAGCCACTCCTGCATCAACTCCAGGACTTGCGACGTCAGTTCGTGCACCGCTCCCGGGGCCTCGGCGCCCGTTCCGGAGACCGGGACCACGACCAGCTCGGGAACGTCCGCCAGCGACGTCAGTCCGCCGGCGTCGAGCGTCACGCTCCGCACCTCGCCACCGACCGGCGCCTCCGCGGCCGCCACCCAGTCCAGCCGCAGCAGCGCACCCTGCTCCGCGCTCGTGCGGCGGGTCGGCTGCCGGAGGGGCTTCCTGGCATCCATGACCAGTGAGTCCGCCGACAGGACGGGCGCGCCCGCGGTGTCCGCCACGGCGACGGAGAACGCGTCCTGGCCGGTCCTCACGATGCGTATCCGCACCTCCGAAGCCCCACTGGCGTGCAGCACGACCCCGTTCCAGGCCGCGGGCACGCGGTCACCGTCGCCTCCGATCGCCTGTGTCACCGCTTCCAGCAGCGCCGGGTGCAGGCCGAATTCGGCGGCGTCCGCCACCTGGCCGGGGAGCACTGCCTCGACAAAGGTCTCGTCGCCGCGGTTCCACAGGGCGCGTACGGTCCGGAACACCGGGCCGTGCTCGACGTCCTCGGCGACGTCCGCCGGGTCCGCCGCTTCGGCACCGCTCGGCGGCCACACCGAGGCATCGAACTCGGTCGCTCCGCGCGCTGGGTGTTCTCCTGTGCATTCTCCTGTGCGTTCTCCTGTGCGTTCTTCGGACGTCAGCGTGCCGGTGGCATGGTCCGTCCACGACCGGTCGGCTCCGTCCGCGGCCTGCGAGGAGACGCGTACCTCGCGCACGCCTGCCGCGTCGGGGGCCCCGGCCCATACCTGGAGGAGTACGGCGTCGTCCTCGGCCAGTACGAGCGGCTCGGTGAGGGCGAGTGTGCCGACGCGGTCGCAGCCGACCTGGTCGCCCGCGTGGACGGCCAGTTCGAGGAACCCGGCGGCGGGGAAGACGTACGCCCCGTCCACCACATGATCCCGCAGCCAGGGGTGGGTCCGCGTCGACAGCCGGCTCGTGAACAGCAGCCCGCCCGAGCCCGCCGGCGTCAGCGTCGCACCCAGCAGGGGGTGCTCGGCGGGCAGGACTCCGGCGGCGGTCACCCCACCCGCCGACGCGGCGGGCCTGGGCCAGTACCGCTCGTGCTGGAAGGGGTAGGTGGGCAGGTCCACGCGGCGCGCCTCGGTGCCGGCGAACCATGCGCTCCAGTCGATCCCGGCTCCGGCCACGTGCAGCTGCGCCAGGGCGGTGACGAGCGCGGTCTCCTCCGGCCGGCCCTTGCGGAGAGCGGGGACAGCGGTCGCGGTGCCGTCCAAGGTGTGCTGGGCCATCGCCGTCAGCACACCGTCCGGGCCCAACTCCAGGAACACCGAGGCGCCTTCGGCCTCCAGCGTCCGCACGCCATCGGCGAACCGCACGGTCTCCCGCACATGCCGCACCCAGTAGCCGGGCGAGCACACCAGCTCCTCGGCGGCGAGTTCCCCGGTCACATTCGACACAAGGGGAATCCGCGGAGCCCTGAACTCCAACCCCTCCACCACCCGCCGGAACTCCTCCAGCATCGGCTCCATCAACGGCGAGTGGAAGGCATGACTCACCGACAGGCGCTGGGTCTTGCGCCCCTCCTCCGCCAACTGCCCGGCGACCCGCAGAACATGGGGCTCCTCCCCCGCGATCACCACCGACTCCGGACCGTTGACCGCAGCGATCGACACCCCGTCCACCAGACGCGGCCGAACCTCATCCTCGGCGGCCTGGACCGCCACCATCGCGCCACCGGCCGGGAGGGCCTGCATCAGCCGCGCCCGAGCCGCCACCAGCGCACATGCATCCGCCAGCGAGAACACCCCGGCCACCTGCGCCGCCGCGATCTCGCCGATCGAATGCCCGGCCACGAAGTCCGGCCGCACACCCAGGGACTCCACCAGCCGGAACAGCGCCACCTCGACGGCGAACAGCGCCGGCTGGGTGAACCCGGTCTCGTCCAGGCCGTTCGCGTCGCCGAACATCACCGCACGCAGATCCCGCAGCTCACCATCGAACTGTGCCAGCACCTCGTCCAGCGCCTCGGCGAACACCGGGAACCGGCCGTACAGCTCCCGACCCATCCCCGCCCGCTGCGCACCCTGACCCGAGAACAACACCGCGAGCTTGCGGCCCGTCTCGGCGCGGCCCCGGGTCGCCTCGGACAGCTCGCCGTCCGGGCACTGCGCCAGCAGCACCGCCCGGTGCTCGAAGACCGAACGGCCCGAGGCGAGTGAGAACCCCACATCCACTGGTGGCGACGAGCCCCTCAGCGCCGAGATCCGCTCGATCTGCGCCGCCAGCCCCTCCTCGGACCTGCCCGACACCGGCCACGGCACCACGGTGGGCGCCGGCTCCGGTCCGATCGGGGGCTCTTCGGCCGGATGCGCCTGTTCCACGATGACGTGGGCGTTGGTGCCGCTGATGCCGAACGACGACACACCCGCCCGCCACGGCCGGTCGGCCTTCGGCCACTCCCGGGACTCCGTCAGCAGCTCCACCGCACCGGACGACCAATCCACATGCGACGA
>NZ_JBICVM010000037.1:0-3745 GCF_043199095.1 Streptomyces sp. NPDC048650
CTCGCTCTGGGGGAGGCGTTCGTAGCGGGGTTGGCGGTGCAGTGGCCCGTCTCTGGGCAGAGGCCGGACTTCTTGGAACTGCCGACGTATGCCTTCCAACGCGAGCGGTACTGGCTCGACGGAACAGCCGGCGTGGCACCTGCGGACGCCGCCGACCCTGAGGAGAACCGGTTCTGGGCGGCCGTCGACAGCGCGGACCGCTCGGGACTCGCCGAGCTGCTCGGCGTGGACGACGTGGCCCGGCTGGAGGACGTCATCGGACTGCTCGGCCCCTGGCGCCGGGACCACCGTGAGCGCTCCGCGACGGATGCCTGGCACTACCGCGTCGACTGGCGGCCGGTGTCCGAAGCGCAGGCGGTGTCGCTCAGCGGTGCCTGGCTGCTCGCTGTTCCGGAGGGGGACTCGGCCCACCCGTGGGCGGAGGCGGTCGAGGACGCCCTGTCGTCCGCCGGCGCTCGGGTCGTACGACTGACCGTGGCAGCGGACTGCGACCGGGAGCAGTTGGCCCGGCGCGTCGCCGAGGCGGTCGACGGGCTCGACGGTGCGGAACCGGCCGGCGTGCTGTCCCTGCCGGAACTGGACGACGCGTCGCACCCGGAGCACCGGATGCTGACGGCCGGACCGGCCGGAACACTCCTGATGATCCAGGCGCTCGGCGATGCCGCTTGCCACGCACCCCTGTGGTGCGCCACGCGCGGAGCCGTTCAGGTTCCCGGTGCGGAGACGGTGATGCGGCCCGCGCAGGCGCAGGTGTGGGGGCTCGGTCTGGCGGCCGGGCTGGAGCACTCCGACCGGTGGGGCGGTCTGGTCGACCTGCCGGAGGCCCCCGATCCGCAGGTGCTGCGCAGGCTGTGCGGTGTGCTCGCCGGCAAGCAGGGTGAGGACCAGCTCGCCCTGCGCTCCTCCGGTGTCTTCGCCCGGCGCCTGGTGCGGGTCACCCGCAAGGCCCTGCACGACCGCCCAGCATGGCAGCCTCGCGGCACGGTTCTGATCACCGGCGGCACCGGCGGTGTCGGCCGCCGGTTCGCCCGGTGGCTCGCGGCCAACGGAGCCGAGCACCTGGTACTCACCAGCCGCCAGGGCCCTTCCGCGCCCGGAGCCGAGGAGCTGGAGTCCGAGTTGTTGGCTCTCGGCGTACGGGTCACCGTCGCGGCGTGCGACGTCGCGGACCGGGACGCGCTCGCCGAACTCGTCGCCCGCCTCGCCGCCGACGGCGAACCCGTGCGCGCGGTCATCCACGCGGCCGGTACGACCGACACCGCGCCGCTGGCCGAGACAGACCTGGACCTGCTGGCCCAGCTCACCTCCGCCAAGGTGCTCGGCGCGCACCATTTGGACGGCGTTTTCCAGGACACCGACCTTGACGCCTTCATCCTCTTCTCCTCCGGCGCCGGCATCTGGGGCGGCGGCGGCCAGGGCGCGTATGCCGCGGCCAACGCGTACCTCGACGCGCTCGCCCAGCAGCGCTGTGCGCGAGGGCAGGCCACGCTGTCCGTGGCATGGGGCCTGTGGGGCGGCGGCGGAATGGCCGACGGCGAGGTCGGGGACCGGATCCGCAGCCGGGGCGTGCGGGTCATGGACCCGGACCAGGCGGTCGCCGCGCTCGCGCCCGCAACGGCGGCCACCGAGCCGACCAGGGTCGTCGCCGACATCGACTGGGAGATCTTCGCCCCCCAGTTCACCGCGGTACGGCGTTCCCCACTGCTCTCGGACCTCCCCGAGGTGCAGGCAGCGCTGGCGGAGACGGACGGCACGGCACAGGGATCGGCCGCCGGCAACGCCTCCTCGGCGCTGCTCGACGGGCTGACCGAGGCGGAGCAGTACCTGGCCGTGCTGGACCTGGTCCGCGCGCAGGCCGCCGCGGCCCTCGGCCACAGCACACCGGACTCGGTCGCCCCCGACCGTGCCTTCCGTGAGCTGGGCGTCGACTCGATGATGGCCGTACAGCTGCGGAACCGGCTGAACGCGGTGACGGGGTTGCGGTTGCCCAGCACGGTCGTCTTCGACCGTCCTTCGGCCGCGGCACTCGCGCGCTTCGTGCGCGCCGAGCTGCTCGGGCTCTCCGAGGACGAGACCGGAGAGCCGGAGCCTGCGTCCCTGGTGGTGGCGGGTGAGGCGGACGCCGAGCCGGTGGCGATTGTGGGCATGGGGTGCCGGTTCCCGGGTGGGGTGAGCTCGCCGGAGGACCTGTGGCGACTGGTCGTCGCGGGGGCGGACGCGGTGTCGGGGTTCCCGGCGGATCGTGGCTGGGATCTGGACGGCCTGTATGACCCGGACCCGGATGCGGTGGGGAAGTCGTACTCGCGGTCGGGCGGTTTCCTCTACGACGCCGCCGAGTTCGATGCGGGGTTCTTCGGGATTTCGCCGCGTGAGGCGTTGGCGATGGATCCGCAGCAGCGGTTGTTGTTGGAGACGTCGTGGGAGGCGTTCGAGCGTGCGGGTATCGACCCGGACTCGCTGCGTGGCAGCCGTACCGGCGTCTACGTCGGCGCCATGGTCCAGGACTACGGCCACCGCCTGCACCAGGGCACGGCCGAGACGGAGGGCCACATCCTGACCGGCACCACGGGAAGCGTGGTCTCGGGCCGACTGTCCTACACCTTCGGCTTGGAGGGCCCGGCCGTCACCGTCGACACGGGATGCTCCTCCTCCCTGGTGACCCTGCACCTCGCGGTACGGGCGCTGCGCAGCGGTGAGTGTTCCCTCGCCCTGGCCGGCGGCGTGACGGTCATGCCGACTCCTGGCCCCTTCATCGAGTTCAGCCGGCAGCGGGGGCTGGCGGTGGATGGCCGGTGCAAGGCGTTCGCGGAGGGTGCGGACGGTACCGGCTGGTCTGAGGGTGTGGGTGTTCTGGTGGTGGAGCGATTGTCGGATGCTCTGCGGTTGGGGCATCGGGTGTTGGCTGTGGTGCGGGGGAGTGCGGTCAATCAGGACGGTGCGAGTAATGGGTTGACGGCGCCGAGTGGGCCTTCCCAGCAGCGGGTGATTCGGCAGGCGCTGGCCGATGCGCGGTTGAGCCCGGGGGATGTCGATGTGGTGGAGGCGCATGGGACGGGTACGCGGTTGGGTGATCCGATCGAGGCGCAGGCGTTGCTTGCGACCTATGGTCAGGAGCGGCCCGTTGAACGGCCCCTGTTTTTGGGGTCGTTGAAGTCGAATATTGGGCATGCGCAGGCGGCTGCGGGTGTGGGTGGGGTCATCAAGATGGTGATGGCTCTGCGGCATGGTGTGTTGCCGAAGACGTTGCATGTGGATGTGCCGTCGTCGCATGTGGACTGGTCGGCGGGGTCGGTGGAGCTGCTGACCGAGCAGCGGGACTGGCCCGATGCCGACCGGCCGCGCCGGGCCGGCATATCCGCGTTCGGCGTGGGCGGAACCAACGCGCATGTCGTGATCGAGCAGCCGCCCGTGGTCGAGCACGACGGCTCGACGCCGAAGGACAGTGCACCCGGTGTGGTGCCGTGGGTGGTTTGTGGTCGGTCGGAGGGGGCGTTGCGGGCGCAGGCGGAGGCTTTGCGTGCGTTTGTGGTTGGGCGTCGGGGTGTGGATTTGGGGGGTGTGGCGGCTGGGTTGGTGTCGTCGCGGTCGGTGTTTGAGCATCGTGGTGTGGTGGTGGCTGGGGATCGGGCTGGGGTGTTGGCTGGTCTTGGGGTGTTGGCGTCGGGTGGTGTGGCGTCGGGTGTGGTGTCCGGTGTGGGTGTGGCCGGTCGTCGTGTGGTGTTTGTTTTCCCTGGTCAGGGTTCGC
>NZ_JBICVM010000038.1:0-2888 GCF_043199095.1 Streptomyces sp. NPDC048650
CGCACCAACAGTTCGGGCTCGTCGGTCGCGAGTCCCTGCGGCAACACCGTCACATCGGCGTCGTCACCGAGTTCCACCAGACCGAAGCGGCCCGGATTCTCCGACCGCGCCGACCGCACCAGACCCCACACCGCCGCACCCGCGAGATCCGTCCCGTCCACCGCACCACGCGTCACGAACACCAACCGTGAATCCGCGAACCGCTCATCGGCCAGCCATGACTGGATCACGTCCAGCGCCCCTGCCGTCGCGGCGTGCACGGACTCCACCGTTCCGGCGGTCGCGGCCGTCGGCGGGACGAGCACAGTGTCGTGGCCGCCGGCCTCCGCCAGGTCGCGGAGATCCGCGTAGGGCTGGAGCGAGAGTCCGTTGAGGATGCCTGCGGAGTCCTTGCCGAGCATGGCGAGGGCATCCGCGGGCTCGCCCGTGAGGTGGATACCGGTCCAGTCGACCTTGAAGAGGGCATCGCGGTCGCCGGTCTGCAACTGCCCGGCGGTGATCGGACGCGCGGTCAGGGACCGCACCGAGGCGACCGCCGCACCGGCTGTGTCCGCGATGGCGATCGACGTGCCGCCTTCGGTGGGACGGATGCGGACCCTCACCTGGGAAGCGCCGGTGGCGTGGAGTGTCACTCCGTTCCAGGAGAAGGGGACAGCCGCCTCGTCCGCTCCCCCGCCACCCAGCAGCCCCGCATGCAGCGCCGCGTCGAAGAGGGCGGGGTGCAGGCCGTAGGCGTCGCCCTCGACGCCCTCGGGGAGCGTCACCTCGGCGTAGACGTCCTCGCCGAGCCTCCAGGCCGCCCGCAGGCCCTGGAAGGTCGGGCCGTAGGCGAACCCGGCGTCCGCGAACCGCTCATAGCTGCCCGTGGTGTCAAGCGGCTCGGCGCCCTGCGGGGGCCACACCGCGGCTTCGAACGACTCCGCCTCGGCGGCCGGGGCCAGAGCACCGTCGGCATGCAGCGTCCACGGCCCCTCTCCCTCACGCGCATGCACCGACACCGGCCGGCGACCCCCGTCATCGGGCTCGCCCACCCACACCTGCACCTGGATCGCGGCGCCCGAGGCGGGCAGCACCAGCGGCGCGGCCATCGTGAGTTCCTCCACCGCACCACAGTCCACCTCGTCGGCCGCCCGCAGTACCAGTTCCAGCAGCGCCGTGCCGGGCACCAGTACGGACCCCAGCACCACATGATCCGCCAGCCACGGGTGCGAGGACACCGACAACCGGCCCGTGAACAACAAACCGCCCGAGCCGGCAAGTTCCACCGCCGCACCCAGCAGCGGATGCCCCGCCAGACCCAGACCCGCGGACCGCACATCACCTGCGCGCACCGCACCGCCCGACGGCCAGAACCGCTCGTGCTGGAACGCGTACGTCGGCAGATCCACCCACCGCGCACCCGTACCGGCGAAGGCGGCGGACCAGTCGACCGGCACGCCGTGGGCGTGCAGTCGTGCCAGGGCCGTGAGCAGTGCCGATGCCTCTGGCCGGTCCTTGCGCAGTACGGGGGCCAGTACCGATTCGTCCGCGGCGGACTCCGCGGCGAGCGCGGAGAGGGCGCCATCGGGGCCGAGCTCCAGGAAGGCCACGACGCCCTGCACGCTCAGCGCGCCGACCCCGTCGGCGAACCGCACGGCCTCGCGGACGTGGTCGACCCAGTACTCCGCGGAGCACAGCAGTTCCGTGGTGGCGGGCTCGCCGGTGACGTTCGAGACCACGGGGATGTGCGGCGCGCCGTATGTCATGCCGTCGGCGACGGCGCGGAAGTCGGCCAGCATCGGTTCCATGAGCGGTGAGTGGAAGGCGTGTGAGACCCGCAGCCTGCTGGTCTTGCGTCCCTCCCCCTCGAAGTGCGCCGCAAGGGCCAGCACCGCGTCCTCGACACCCGAGATCACGACCGACGACGGACCGTTGACCGCCGCGATCGAGACGCCTTCCACCAGGCGCGGAAGGACCTCGTCCTCCGTCGCCCGGATCGCCACCATCGCCCCACCGACCGGAAGTTGCTGCATCAGCCGACCCCGGGCCGCCACCAACGCACAGGCATCCTGGAGGGAGAAGACACCCGCCACATGCGCCGCGGCGACTTCACCGACGGAGTGCCCCAGCAGCTGGTCCGGGCGCACACCCCACGACTCCAGCAGGCGGAACAGTGCCACCTCGATCGCGAACAATCCGGCCTGGGCATACACGGTCTGATTCAGCAGCTCCGCATCCTCACCCCAGACGACGTCCCGCAGGGGGCGGTCCAGATGCCCGTCCAAGCCGGCACACACCGCGTCGAACGCCTCCGCGAACACCGGATAACGCCCGTACAACTCCCGCCCCATACCCAGACGTTGCGAACCCTGGCCCGAGAACAGGAAGGCCAGCTTGCCCGAGCGGGCCCGGTCCTGTGCCACGACGGCCGCCTCGGTGCGGCCCTCGGCCACGGCGGACAACGAGCTCAGCAGGTCCGCCCGGTTCGCTGCCAGGATCACCGCGCGGTGCTGGAACGCCGAGCGGCCCGTCGCCAGCGAGTAGGCGACGTCGATGGCCCGCGGCCCCGACTCACCGTTCAGACGGGGCAGCAGCCGTGCCGCCTGGGCCCGCAGCGCCGCCTCGCTCCTGCCCGAGAGCAGCACCGGCACCGGCGCCCAGGACCCGGTGGTGTCGTCCTCGACGGCGTCCGGTTCGGCGTCGGCCGGGACCGGCTCGGGCTGCTCCAGGATCACATGCGCGTTCGTCCCACTGATACCGAAGGAAGAGACGCCCGCACGGCGCGGCCCCTCCCCCTGCGGCCACTCGACCTCAGAGGTCAACAGCTCGACGGCGCCGGCACCCCAGTCCACATGCCTCGACGGCTCATCGACGTGCAAGGTGCGCGGCAGCACACCATGGCGCATCGC
>NZ_JBICVM010000039.1:0-2741 GCF_043199095.1 Streptomyces sp. NPDC048650
GCGATGCGCCATGGTGTGCTGCCGCGCACCTTGCACGTCGATGAGCCGTCGAGGCATGTGGACTGGGGTGCCGGCGCCGTCGAGCTGTTGACCTCCGAGGTCGAGTGGCCGCAGGGGGAGGGGCCGCGCCGTGCGGGCGTCTCTTCCTTCGGCGTCAGTGGGACGAACGCGCATGTGATCCTGGAGCAGCCCGAGCCGGTCCCGGCCGACGCCGAACCGGACACCCCGGAGACCGAGCCCGGCGCGCTGGCGTGGGTCCTCTCCGGCAGGAACGAGGCCGCACTGCGCGGCCAGGCGGCACGCCTGCTGCCCCTGGTCGCAGCGTGTGACGCGCTGTCCGCGCGGGACGTCGGCCACTCGCTGGTGACGGGTCGGTCGAGCTTCACCCACCGTGCGGTGGTGCGGGGCCAGGACCGCGACGCACTGGTGCGTGCCCTGTCCGCACTCGCGGTGGGCGAGGCCGACCCCGGTCTCACGGAGGGCTCGGCCGGCGCGGGCAAGCTGGCCTTCCTGTTCTCGGGCCAGGGTTCGCAACGTCTGGGTATGGGGCGGGAGTTGTACGGGCGTTATCCGGTGTTCGCGGAGGCGTTCGACGCGGTGTGTGCCGGCTTGGACGGGCATCTGGACCGCCCCCTGCGGGATGTCGTCTGGGGTGAGGATGCGGAGCTGCTGAATCAGACCGTGTACGCCCAGGCCGGATTGTTCGCGATCGAGGTGGCGCTGTTCCGGCTGGCGGAGTCGTGGGGTGTGCGCGCGGATTTCGTGGCGGGACATTCGATCGGTGAAGTCGCCGCGGCGCATGTGGCGGGTGTCTTCTCCCTCCAGGATGCCTGTGCGTTGGTGGCGGCCCGGGGTCGGCTGATGCAGCAACTTCCGGTCGGTGGGGCGATGGTGGCGATCCGGGCGACGGAGGACGAGGTCCTTCCGCGCCTGGTGGAAGGCGTCTCGATCGCGGCGGTCAACGGTCCGTCGTCGGTCGTGATCTCGGGTGTCGAGGAGGCGGTGCTGGCCCTTGCGGCGCACTTCGAGGGGGAGGGACGCAAGACCAGCAGGCTGCGGGTCTCACACGCCTTCCACTCACCGCTCATGGAACCGATGCTGGCCGACTTCCACGCGGTGGTGGCACAGCTGTCCTTCGGCACGCCGACGATCCCCGTCGCATCGGGCCTGACGGGCCGGCTCGCCGAGCCCGAACAGCTCGCCCACGCCGACTACTGGGTCCGGCACGCCCGCGAGGCAGTGCGCTTCGCGGACGTGGTACGGGCTGTGCGGGCGGAAGGGACGACGCGGTACCTCGAACTCGGTCCGGACGGTGTGCTGTCGGCGCTGGCCCGGGAATCGGCACCCGACGAGGCCGTCCTCGCTCCCGTACTGCGCAAGGACCGGCCCGAGGAGACGACGCTGCTGGGCGCCCTGGCGCAGCTGTACGTCCGGGGCGCGAGCGTGGACTGGACGGCGCTGTTCGCCGGTACGGGTGCGCGGTGGGTGGATCTGCCGACGTACGCGTTCCAGCACGAGCGGTTCTGGCCGTCGGGCGGTGTGGCGCGCTCCGGTGATGTGCGGTCCGCGGGTCTGGGTCTGGCGGGGCATCCGCTGCTGGGTGCGGCGGTGGAACTTGCCGGCTCGGGTGGTCTGTTGTTCACGGGCCGGTTGTCGGTGTCCTCGCACCCGTGGCTGGCGGATCATGTGGTGCTGGGGTCGGTGCTGGTGCCCGGCACGGCACTGCTGGAACTGGTACTGCGGGCGGCCGACGAGGTCGGCTGTGACCTGGTGGAGGAGCTGACGCTCACCGCGCCGCTGGTGCTGCCCGCGTCGGGCAGCGGCGTGCAGGTGCAGGTGTGGCTGGGGGAGCCGGATGGTTCGGGTCGCCGGCCGGTATCGGTGCATGCGCGTGAGGGCGAGGAGCCGTGGACGCTGCATGCCGACGGCGCGGTGGCCACGGGGGCTGCAGCGGCCTCCTTCGATGCCGCCGCATGGCCTCCGAAGGGCGCGGAGCCTGTGGAAGTGGCGGGCTGCTATGACGACCTCGCCGATGCCGGGCTCATGTACGGCCCGGCCTTCCAGGGCCTGCGGGCGGCCTGGAGGCTCGGCGAGGACGTCTACGCCGAGGTGACGCTCCCCGAGGGCGTCGAGGGCGACGCCTACGGCCTGCACCCCGCCCTCTTCGATGCCGCGCTGCACGCGGCGGCGTTGGGTGGCGCGGAAGTGGGCGGAGTCCCGTTCTCGTGGACCGGAGTGTCCCTGCACGCCTCCGGCGCCTCGCACCTCCGCGTCCGTATCCGCGACGCGGGCGGCGCCATGGCGGTCGCGATCGCGGACACGTCCGGTGCGCCGGTCGTCTCCGTGGAGTCGCTGGTGGTACGCCCGCTCTCGGCCGGGCAGTTGCAGACCGCCGACCGCGACGCTCTCTTCACGGCCGACTGGGTCCCCGTCCCGCTCACCGACGAGCGCGTCGAGCTCGGCACCGGTCCGGGGGGCGAGCCGCTGCGGACCCTCGCGGATCTGGAGTCCCTGACGGGGACGGCCGTGCCCGGGACGGTCCTGGTTGCGCCGCCCGCCGGCACCGTGGGAACGGTGGAGTCCGTACACACCGCGACTGCCTGGGCGTTGGAGATGGCGCAGTCCTGGTTGGCGGATGAGCGGTTTGTGGATTCGCGGTTGGTGTTCGTGACGCGTGGTGCGGTGGATGGGAGGGATCTCGCGGGTGCGGCGGTGTGGGGTCTGGTGCGGTCGGCGCGGTC
>NZ_JBICVM010000040.1:0-1997 GCF_043199095.1 Streptomyces sp. NPDC048650
CGCTGCTGCGGATCCATCGCCACCGCCTCACGCGGCGAAATACCGAAGAACCCCGCATCAAAATCCCCCGCACCATGCAGAAAACCACCCTCACGCGCGTAGGTCTTCCCAGGGGTGCCGGGAACCGGGGAGTAGATCGCGTCGAAGTCCCAGCCACGGTCCGTGGGAGGGGCTCCGATGACGTCCCGCTCCCCCAGCACGAGGTCCCACAGCGCTTCGGGGCTGTCGACATCGCCCGGGAACCGGCAGGCCATGCCGACGATCGCGATCAGATCGTCGTCCGTAGCGGCCTTCGTCGGCTCGGGAAGGTGTCGGGTCGGATCCGTTTCCCGGTCGTCCGCCCACGTGGAGAGGATGTAACCGGCGAGGGCCGTGGGATTCGGGTAGGCGAAGGCGATGGTCGTGGGGAGCGACAACCCGGTGGTGGCGTTGACGCGGTTCCGCAGCTCCAGCGCGGTGAGCGAGTCGAAGCCGACCTCCTTGAAGGCCCTCTCCGGCTCGATCGCGTCCGTGGTGCGGTGCCGCAATACCGCAGCGGCCTCGCCGCGGATCAGTTCGACGAGCCGGTGCAGCCGCTCGGCTTCGGTACGGCCGTCCAGGAGTTCTGCCAGTTCGGTGGCGCCGGGTGCGGCCCCGCGCTGTCGACGTGCCGCGTCCAGCGCCTGGCGTGCCTCCGGCACGGTCGAGAAGAGGGGCGTCGTCCGTACCGCGTCGGTGTTCGGGGCGAACCGCCCCCAGTCGACGGCCGCGACGGTCACGCAGGTGTCGTGCCGATCCAAGGCTTGCTGCAGGGCTTCGATGGCTTGCACCGGGTCCATGGCCTCGACACCGCGTCGAACGAGGCTCTCCTCGCCGGCGCCTTCCGCCATTCCACCGCCGGCCCACAGGCCCCAGGCGATCGAGGTGGCCGGCAGTCCGTCGGCACGGCGGCGCTCGGCCAGGGCATCCAGGGCGGCGTTGGCTGCGGCATAGGCGGCCTGGCCGCCGTTGCCCCACACGCCGGTGAGGGAGGAGAAGAGCACGAACGCGTCCACGTCCCGCTCCGCGGTCAGCTCGTGGAGCAACTCGGCGGCATCAGCCTTGGGGCGGCTCACGGCAGCAAGGCTTTCGACCGACAGGCCGTCGATCACTCCGTCCTCGAGTACGCCCGCGGTGTGGAAGACCGCGGTGGGCGGGTGCGCGTCCAGCAACGCGGCGAGCGCCTCACGATCGGCAACATCACACGCCGCCACGGTGACTCGCGCCCCCAGAGCACTCAGCTCCGCCACCAACTCCGCCGCACCGGGCGCCTCCTGCCCACGACGACTCGTGAGCACCACATGCTCCGCACCGTTCCCGGCCAACCACCGCGCCACATGACCACCCAACGCACCAGTACCCCCGGTCACCAGCACCGTCCCCCGCGGTTGCCAATGGGTACGGGCCGAGCTGGCAGCGCGCACGATGCGACGCCCGTACACCCCGGCGCTCCGGATCGCCACCTCGTCCTCGGTGCCGTCGGCGGTCCCGGCCCTGCCCAGAACCGCGGCCATACGGTCCAGCATGCGCCGGTCCGGCGACATCGACGACGACGGCGGTAGATCAATCAATCCGCCCCAGATCTCGGGGAGTTCAAGGGCGGCAACCCGCCCGAAGGCCCAGAGGCGAGCCCCCGTGCCGTCGGAAACCTCGCCGGGCAGGGCAGCCACGGCACCCCGGGTGACCGTCCATACCGGGGCACCCAGCCCCACGTCGTTCGCCGCCTGGACGAGGGAGACAGACGTCGGCACGGAAGAAGGCGCGCCCCAGAGTCCGAGCAGTGACACCACTCCCCGTATGGCCTGTCCGCCCTCATCCGTGCGGTGTGCCCTGAGCAGCTCCACGAACTGAGCACGGTCGGCCCCCAACGGCACGGTGACGCCGTCGACGGTGGCGCCGTGGTGTGTCAACACAGCAGCAATGTCGTCCGCCGGAACCGCTTCCCCACCCTCCGGAAGCACCATCAACCAACGCCCCGA
>NZ_JBICVM010000041.1:0-1544 GCF_043199095.1 Streptomyces sp. NPDC048650
GTCCCCGTACCGTGCGCCTCCACCGCGTCCACATCGGCCGCCGACACACCCGCACTCGCCAACGCCTGCCGGATCACCCGCTGCTGCGCCGGACCGTTCGGCGCCGTCAGACCATTCGACGCACCATCCTGGTTCACCGCACTGCCCCGCACCACCGCCAACACCCGATGCCCATGCCGACGCGCATCCGACAGACGCTCCAGCACGAGCATGCCGACGCCCTCACCCCAGCCGACGCCGTCCGCGGCATCGGCAAAGGCCTTGCAGCGCCCGTCCGCCGACAGACCCCGCTGACGTGAGAAGTCCACGAACGTCGTCGGGGTCGACATCACCGTCACACCACCCGCCATGGCCAGCGAGCACTCGCCCGAGCGCAGCGCCTGCGCAGCAAGGTGCAGAGCCACCAGCGACGACGAACACGCCGTGTCCACCGTGACCGCCGGACCCTCGAAGCCGAACGTGTACGACACCCGACCCGAGGCGATGCTGGCCGCGCTGCCATTGCCTCGATAGCCCTCGTACTGGTCGCCGACCATGATCTCGCTGTAGTCGGTGTACATCACGCCCGCGAAGACGCCTGTCCGGCTGCCCCGCAGCGTGGTCGGGTCGATGCCCGCCCGTTCGATGGCCTCCCAGGTCGTCTCCAGCAGCAGCCGCTGCTGCGAGTCCGTCGCCAGAGCCTCCCGGGGGCTCATCCCGAAGAACTCGGGGTCGAAGTCCGCCGCCTCGTGCAGGAACCCACCGGAGCGGGTGTACGAGGTGCCGAGTGCTTCGGGGTCGGAGTTGTAGAGCGACTCCACGTCCCAACCGCGGTCGGCCGGGAAGTCCGAAATGGCGTCCGCACCGTCCGACACCAACCGCCACAGCTCCTCGGGCGAGGCGACCCCACCGGGATAGCGGCAGCTCATCCCGACAATCACCACCGGATCGTCGGCCGCGGCCGGCGGCATCGGCGTCGGCAGCTCCTCTTCCGCCGTCTGCGCACTGAACAGCTCGCCCAGCAGGAAGTCGACCAGCGTGCCCGCCGTGGGGTAGTCGAAGACGGCGGTGGCTGAAAGGCGCATGCCTATCGCCTTGCTGAGCCGGTTGCGCAGCTCGATCGCGGTCAGGGAGTCGAAGCCGAGGTCCTGGAAGGCCCGGTCCGGGTCGACCGTCTCCGGGCTCGCGTGGCCCAGGACCAGCGCGATCTGGGCGCGCACCAAGTCCAGCAGCGCCTCACGACGCTCCGCCGCCGACAGGCCGGACAGACGCCGCACAATGCCGGCGACGGCGGCCGAGTCGGCGACCGCAGAGCGCCGGGTGCGGACCCGGATCAGCCCGCGCAGTAGCGGAGGTACGTCTCCCTGGTCCCGCAGTACGGCCAGGTCGAGACGCACGGGAAGGACGAGCGCGTTGTCGGCGGCCAGTGCGGCGTCGAAGAGCGCGACGCCCTCCGCCGGGGTGAGCTCGGGCATGCCCGAGCGGGCGATCCGCTGGAGGTCGGCGTCGGTGAGGGTGCCGGTCATGCCGCTGACCTGGGACCAAGGACCCCACGCCATCGACGT
>NZ_JBICVM010000042.1:0-1392 GCF_043199095.1 Streptomyces sp. NPDC048650
GTCGCGTGTGATGCGGCGGACCGTGAGGCGTTGGCCGGTGTGTTGGCGGCGATTCCGCAGGAGCGGTCGTTGACCGCTGTGATCCACGCGGCGGGCGTGCTCGACGATGCCGTGGTCACCGCGCTGACCTCCGAGCAGCTGGAGCGCGTACTGCGCCCGAAGATCGACGCCGCACTCAACCTCCACCAGCTCACCCACCACCACCCCCTCAAGGCGTTCATCCTCTTCTCGGGAGCGGCGGCCACCTTCGGAAGTGCCGGCCAGGCGCACTACGCGGCGGCCAACGTGTTCCTGGAGGCGCTCGCCGCTCACCGCGCCGCGGCCGGGCTGACCGGAACCGCCTTGGGCTGGGGCTTCTGGGCCGAGCGCAGCGAGATGACGGAACACCTCGACGCGGTGGCCATGCGGCGCATCTCCGGGATCGGCCTCGCGGAGATGACGTCGGGGCAGGGACTGGAGCTGTTCGACGCGGCGGTGCGCGCGGGTCAGACGTTCGTCCTGCCCGCCGTTCTCAACGAGGTGAGTCTGCGGGAGCAGGCCGCCGCGGGCACCCTGCCGGCCATCCTGCGGGAACTGTTTCGCAGGCCCGCACGGCGGACCACGGCCACGGTGGACGACGGCCCGGTCACGGCAGCCGCCTCCCTGGCCGAGCGTCTGGCGGCGGCCCCCGAGGCGGAGCGGACTGAGCAACTTCGTGGCCTGGTCTGTGCCCAGGCCGCCGGAGTTCTCGGACATGCGTCAGCGACCGCCGTGCAGCCGCACCAGACGTTCAAGGAGCTCGGTTTCGACTCCCTGGGCGCGGTGGAGCTGCGCAACCGTCTGATGCGGGCCACCGGCCTGCGTCTCCCCGCCACGCTGGCCTTCGACTACCCGACGCCGACCGCACTCGCCGACCGCCTGTGGGACGAACTGCGACCGGAGGAAGAGACGTTGGCCGACCGGGTACTGAGCGACCTCGACGAGCTGGAGGCCGCGCTCGCCACCCTGGCCCCCGACGAGCAGGCCCGCGACCGCGTCTTCGGCCGGATGCAGCAACTTGTCGCCAAGCACCTCGGTGCCGGCCCGGCGGGTGCCGACGAACCGTCGGGTGCGGACCTCTTCGACTCGGCCAGCGACGACGAACTCTTCGGCTTCCTCGACAAAGGCATCTGACAGCGGGGCGAGGCGACGGACTTTCATGACTCAGCAAGGGGGAGAGAGTGAACACCGAGGACAAGCTGCGCTCGTACCTCAAGCAGGCTGCCGCCGATCTGCACGACACCCGTGAGCGCCTGCGCAAAATGCAGGACGATGCCCACGAGCCGGTGGCGATTGTGGGCATGGGGTGCCGGTTCCCGGGTGGGGTGAGCTCGCCGGAGGATCTGTGGCGGCTGGTGGTTTCCGGGGGTGATG
>NZ_JBICVM010000043.1:0-1187 GCF_043199095.1 Streptomyces sp. NPDC048650
GTCCCCGTACCGTGCGCCTCCACCGCGTCCACATCGGCCGCCGACACACCCGCACTCGCCAACGCCTGCCGGATCACCCGCTGCTGCGCCGGACCATTCGGCGCCGTCAAACCATTCGACGCACCATCCTGGTTCACCGCACTGCCCCGCACCACCGCCAACACCCGATGCCCATGGCGACGCGCATCCGACAGACGCTCCAGCACCAGGATTCCGGCGCCTTCGGCCCAGCCGACGCCGTCCGCGGCATCGGCGAACGCCTTGCAGCGCCCGTCCTGGGAGAGCCCGCCCTGGCGGGAGAACTCCACGAAGGTCAGCGGTGTCGACATCACCGTCACACCGCCCGCGAGCGCCAGCGAGCACTCACCCGAGCGCAGCGACTGCACCGCAAGGTGCAGAGCCACCAGCGACGACGAACACGCCGTGTCCACCGTGACCGCCGGACCCTCGAAGCCGAACGTGTACGACACCCGACCCGAGGCGACACTGCCCGCACTGCCGCTGCCCTGGTAGCCCTCGAACTCGCGCCCGGAGAGCAGCGTCGAGTAGTCGTGGTACATCACGCCGGCGAAGACGCCTGTCCGGCTGCCCCGCAGGGTGGCCGGGTCCATACCGGCGCGCTCCAGCGCCTCCCAGGTCGTCTCCAGCAGCAGCCGCTGCTGGGCGTCGGTGGTCAGGGCCTCCCGGGGGCTCATCCCGAAGAACTCGGGGTCGAAGTCCGCCGCGTCATGGAGGAATCCGCCGGAGCGGGTGGCGATGGCGCCCTCGCGGTCGGGGTCGTAGGTGTCGTCGATCTCCCAGCCGCGGTCGGCCGGGAAGTCCGAGACGGCGTCCACGCCCTCGGACACCAGGTGCCACAGATCCTCGGGTGAGGCGACGCCGCCCGGGAAGCGGCAGCCCATGCCGACGATCACGACCGGGTCGTCCGTCAGGGACGGGAGGGCGGACACCGGGAGGGGCGCCGTTGTCTCCGTCTCCGCGCCGAACAGCTCGTCCAGGAGGTGGCCCGCCAGGGCGTCGGCCGTCGGGTAGTCGAACACGGTCGTCGCCGGGAGCCGCAGCCCGGTGGCCCTGCCGAGCAGGTTGCGGAGTTCGATCGCGGTCAGGGAGTCGAAGCCGAGGTCCTGGAAGGCCCGGTCCGGGTCGACCGTCTCCGGGCTCGCGTGGCCCAGGACCAGCGCGATCTG
>NZ_JBICVM010000044.1:0-1127 GCF_043199095.1 Streptomyces sp. NPDC048650
GACACCGCGTCCTCACCCACCCCGACCAACCGCACCCGCAACGCCGAAACACCATCAGATACCGAGGACCCAGAGGCGCCACCGCCGGACGCCAGAGACACACCCGTCCACGAGAACGGCAACCGCGGCTCGCCGACCCCCTCCACATCGGGATCGACCAGCACCAGCGAGTGCAACACAGCATCCAACAACGCCGGATGCACCAGGAACCCCTCACCACCACCACCGCCGTGCGGCAGTTCAACCTCCGCGAAGACCTCCCCCGACCGACGCCACACCGCCCGAACCCCCTGGAACAAGGGCCCATAGTCATAACCAGCAGCACCGAACTCGTCATACAACGCCGACACATCCACCCTCTCCGCCCCCAACGGCGGCCAGACGTCCGCCGGGGCAGCCGACTCGTCTTTTTCGACGGGGGGTGCCACGACTCCGCGCGCGTGGACGCTCCACTCCTCGTCGGAACAGGAGCGGACGATCACCGCACGACGCCCACGCTCGTCCGCGCCTGCCACGCTCACGTGCAGGCGGACGTCCTCCTCTTCCGCCAGCAGCAGCGGCGCTTCCAGCACCAGCTCCTCCACGGCACCAGCACCGACCTCGGCTCCGGCACGCAGGGCCATCTCGACGAAGGCCGTGCCGGGAAGGAGGACCGTACCGAACACGGCATGCTCGGCAAGCCAGGGCTGCGACCGCAGCGACACCGACCCCGTCAACACCAGCCCATCGGAATCCGGCACCGGCACCAAAGCACCCAACAGCCCATGCCCAAGCCCCTCCAGACCCAACCCGGCCGCATCACCGACACCGACCCGCACCGGCTCCAACCAATACCGCTCACGCTGAAAGGCATACGTCGGCAGTTCCAAGAAGTCCGGCCTCTGCCCAGAGACGGGCCACTGCACCGCCAACCCCGCTACGAACGCCTCCCCCAGAGCGAGCATGAAACGCCGCTGCTCCTCCTCACCGCGGCGAAGCGTGCCCAGCACCACCGCATCAGCGCCCGCTTCCTCGACACTCTCCTCCACCGAGGCCGTCAACACCGGATGCGCACTCGACTCAACGAACACATCAAACCCGTCCGCAAGCAGAGCCCGAGTCGCCCCATGAAAGTCCACCGTCTGCCG
>NZ_JBICVM010000045.1:0-1050 GCF_043199095.1 Streptomyces sp. NPDC048650
TATTGATCACGAGCGTTGTTAACGGTTGGGTCTTGATCACGGCGAAGGCCTCCGTGTGTGGTGGAGGTGTCGAATCTTCACCGCACGGAGGCCTTCGTGTCCCACCGTAATGCCCGACTGACCGTCTTCGGCAGGCTGCTGCTGGTCGAACGTGTCCACTCCGGACGCCCCGTCGCCCACGTGGCCGCCGAGATGGGCGTCTCCCGTATCACGGCCCACAAATGGGTCCGCCGCTGGCGGACCGAAGGCGAAGCGGGCCTGCACGACCGCTCCAGCCGGCCGAGAACCACACCGCACCGCACTGCGGCCCGCGCCGAGTCACAGGTGTGCCGCCTGCGCCAGGACCGCAAGCTCGGCCCGGCCCGCATCGGCCCGATCCTGGGCCTGCCCACCTCGACCGTCCACCGGATCCTTACCCGCCACGGCCTGAACCGACTGGCCTTCATCGACCGCCCCACCGGCCAGATCATCCGCCGCTACGAACGCCAACGCCCAGGGGAACTGGTCCACGTCGACGTAAAGAAACTCGGCCGGATCCCCGACGGCGGCGGCCACAAAGTCCACGGCCGCGCCGCAGACCGGCCCATCCGCGGCATGGGCTTCGACTACCTGCACTCCGCCGTCGACGACCACTCCCGCCTCGCCTACACCGAGATCCACCCCGACGAGAAGGTCGCCACCTGCGCGGACTTCCTCACCCGCGCCGCCACGTTCTTCCACGCCCACGGCATCACCCGCATCGAACGCGTCCTGACCGACAACGCCTGGTCCTACCGCAAAGGCCTGGCCTGGAAGCAGGCCCTGGCCGACCTCGGCGCAACCGGCAAACTCACCCGCTCCTACCGGCCCCAGACCAACGGCAAAGTCGAACGCTTCCACCGCACCCTGGCCGAGGAATGGGCCTACCTCCGGCCCTACACCAGCAACGACGAACGCACAGCCGCCCTGCCAGACTTCCTCCACACCTACAACCACCACCGCTGCCACACCGCACTCAACGGCCAACCACCCATCACCCGCGTGAACAACCCTCCGGGTCAATACACCTAG